>NZ_LR881183.1:674176-1348352 GCF_904067545.1 Thermococcus camini
CTCCCGGGACTTTCTGGAGATAGAAGGCAAAGTCCTCGGCGCCCATGGTCGGCTCGACATCGCTGTGCCTCAGCCCGTACTTTTCGGCAACGTTTCTGGCAAAAGCCGCCATGCCCTTATCGTTAACGGTCGGCGGGACGAGCTCCTCTATCGACAGTTCGTAGGAAGCCCCGTGTGCCTTTGTGACGCCTTCGAGTATCTCCCCCATGCGCGTCTGAATCAGCTCGCCTATCTCGTGATTGAAGAACCTTATCGTACCCTTCATCTTGACCTCCTCTGGAATCACGTTGAAGGCCGTTCCGGCGTGTACAGCAGTGACGCTTACAACGCCAGTCTCAATTGGAGGTACGTTTCTGCTCGCTATGGTCTGGAGTGCGAGTATTGCTTCCGCCGCTATGGGAATTGGATCGACGGTCTGGTGCGGCGATGCCCCGTGGCCGCCTTTTCCTATTATCCGTGCCTTGAATATGCCCGCGCCGGCCATGATGGGGCCTTCCCTTATGCCTATGACCCCACTGGGGAGGTCATGCCAGACGTGGAGGCCGAACACTGCATCCACTCCTTCAAGTGCCCCACCCTCGATCATCTTCACCGCTCCGTTGCCGCCCTCCTCGGCCGGCTGAAAGATGAGCCTTACCCTGCCGCTGAACTCATCGATGTGCTCCGAGATTATCTTTGCGGCTCCGAGAAGCATGGCCGTGTGTGCGTCGTGGCCGCAGGCGTGCATCTTGCCCGGAACACGGGACTTGTAGGGGACGTCGTTCTCCTCCTGAACGGGCAGGGCGTCCATGTCCGCCCTGAGGGCTATAGTCTTCTCCCCTTCTCCGATGTCGGCAATTATTCCGGTTCCAACGCGCTTTATCCTGTATTCCCATTCGTGGAGGTGCTCTTCAACTATCCCCGAGGTTCTCTCCTCCTCGTACTTAAGCTCGGGGTGCATGTGGAAGTCTCTTCGCCAGGAGATTATCTCCTTTTCAATCCTCTTTGCCTCTGAAACCGGGTCAAAGCCCATGGTCTTCACCATGGGACATTCTGCCTGGGAGGATATTAGCTTTTCGATGCTCATCTGAATGGGGGCACCGACCGTAAAATTTATAAACCCACCCAGATAGGTGATTACGGCGTCGATGGAAGTGGGCCGGTAGCTCAGCCTGGTATGAGCGCCGCCTTGGCAAGGCGGAGGCCCCGGGTTCAAATCCCGGCCGGTCCACCATTCCTTGGGTTGGGCCCGTGGTCTAGACTGGTTATGACGTCACCCTGACACGGTGAAGGTCCGGGGTTCGAATCCCCGCGGGCCCACCATAAGAAACTTTTCTGGCGAAAAGTTTCATCAAAGTTTGTAGCTACTAACTTTTGGTAAAGCTTTTTCCAAACGCTTGTTTGCCTGCGCGACGTCAAGCTTTGCTCGGGTGTAGACTGAGACGATAAGGTTTATAAGACAACGTCCCAACCCAACGTGAGGCGAGACCGGTGGGGCGGGAGATAACCGAGGAAAAGCTCCAGAAGTACTTTAGAATCACCGAAGAGGCTTTAAAGACCCTTGAAATAGCCGTCCATGAGAAGAGCCTTCTTAGGGGCGTTGCGGAGGATTTTCTGACGATGGCGAGGAGCTATTTCAACGACGCCAGGTACTACTACGAGAGGGGTGACTACGTGACGGCTTTCGCGGCACTTAACTACGCGCATGGCTTTATCGACGCCGGCGTGAGGCTTGGCGTTTTCAGGGGAGAGGATGACAGACTTTTTGCCTTCGGCTGAGGTGAGAGCCATGGGAGACTATGTCGTCGTTTTGGAGGCACCCATAATCGTGAGGGACGTCGAGACCAGTGAAGATGCGATAAACGTTGCGGTTTCCAAGGTCGCCAAGGCGCTTAATAAGGAGAAGCTTGATTTCGTGAGGGTTGAAATAGGCTACTCCCAGTGCCCCGTCTGCGGGGCCCACTTTGAGAGCGCCTTCATCATTGGCTCGGTGGGTCTCGTGGGGATGTACCTCACGATCAAGGTGTACAACGCCCAGACCATCGAGCACGCCGAGAGGATAGCCAAGGCCGTCATCGGCAAGGCCCTCAAGAAGGTTCCCCTCAAGGTCTATGAGATACGGGAGCTGACCGAGGAGGATACGGGGGACGGTCTGGAGCTTGGGGAGTGATCAGATTTCCCCCTCGATTTCTTCTTCTGGAGACGTCTCCCAGTACACCCACAGTGCGCCCAGGCTGTTTATTACGTACCGCACCGCTCCGAGGGAGAGCAGGAGGAGCAGCGTCAGTGCCCCCATGTAGTATTTGTACTGGAGAATCAGAAAGACGTCCACGATTGAGAGGCCCAGCCCCAGGGTGAAGTAGCCGCAGGGGTTGGATCTGGCGACGCGCCATATCTTCTCCACAACTCCCACGTTCCTGGTGAAGTAGTATGCTGGGACGACGAGCGCGAATGCCGGCGTGGCTATTATCCCGGCTATGAACGAGCCGAAGGGACCGAGGATCGCTATGGGAATCGCCAGGAGGATCAAGGCGATCAGAACGAAGATGAACGTCAGAACCTCCGCGGCAATCAGGGCTGGCAAAGCTTTCAATCCGGCCGCGATGGATTCCAGGGTCCTCTTCTCCCCCTCCCTGGCCAGCTCCACCGCCGCGTCCACGAGAGCGTAGCTGAAGGCCAGCTGAGCTAGGAATGCCCACACTGAAAAGATAACCATCAGGGGAATTTTTTCTCTCATCTCGCTCGATGCATGGAGGTACTCCCAGTACGTATCTCTGTAGACGCTCATTCCGCAGCAGCTCACGGTCGTCTCGTTGGGGCGGTAGTAGGTCTCGTCGCATCTCATTCCATGGCTCCCGAAGAATTCAGGGTTGGAGTTGAAAACCGAGTGGCAGGTTATGGCGTCGTTCTCCTTCTCCATCAACCTTAGTATCTCCTTCACCCTCCCGTAGCTCTCCATGAACTCACTCACCAGCGGGAAGGGAAGGGCGTAGGTTATGAGCAGGGCTGTGATGAGCAGACCCATGAACTTCTTACTTCTGAGCGTCTTATTGGCCTCTATGTAAAGAGTCCTCATGTTACATCATTAAGTGGTGTGTCAGTGGATCTATTTAAGCCTTTTCCTTCCGGCCTCGACAAAGCTTTTAAGCACCCACCAATCAACCAACGACATAACCCCGGGAGGTTTTGCCATGGCAAAGTTCATATTCGTCACCGGTGGTGTGGTGAGCGGTCTCGGAAAGGGCATAACCAGCGCCTCACTGGGAATGCTGATGAAGGCGCGCGGGTTGAGAACGACAAACATCAAAATCGACCCATACCTTAACTACGACGCGGGAACGATGAACCCCTACCAGCACGGAGAGGTATTTGTTCTCGACGACGGCGGTGAGGTTGACCTCGACCTCGGCAACTACGAGCGCTTCCTTGACACCAGCTTAAGCTTTGACCACAACATAACGACGGGCAAAGTTTATTCCGCCGTCATAGAGAAGGAGCGGAAGGGAGAATACCTCGGCGCCACCGTCCAGGTTATTCCCCACATAACCAACGAGATAAAGGGCCGCATCAGGCGGCTCGCCAGGGACTACGACGTTGTTGTGGTGGAAATAGGCGGAACCGTCGGCGACATCGAAAGCATGCCCTTCCTCGAGGCGGCGAGGCAGATGCAGATCGAGGAGGGCAGAGACAATGTAGCCTTCGTCCACGTCACCTACGTGCCGAAGCTCAAGGTTGTTGGAGAGCAGAAAACCAAGCCGACCCAGCACAGCGTCAAGGAACTTAGGAGCCTTGGAATCCAGCCCGATGCTATAGTGGCCCGCTCTGAAGACCCGCTCGAAGAAAGCGCGAGAATGAAGATAAGCCTTTTCACCAACGTCCCCGACGAGGCTGTAATCAGCGCCTACGACGTCGAGGACACCTACGAGGTACCTCTGATGCTCGAGAAGGAGGGGCTAGCCCGGTACATCACCAAGCGCCTCGGTCTGCCCGAAAGGGAGCCAGACCTCGATGCCTGGAGGGCCATGGTTGAGAAGTACAAGTCCCTTACCGACACGGTTGAGATAGCCGTCGTCGGAAAGTACGTCAAGCTTTCGGACTCCTACCTGAGCATCAAGGAGGCGTTAAAACACTCCAGCGTTGCCAACGGCGTCAAGGTCAGGATACGGTGGGTGGAGGCTGAGGAGCTTGAAAAGCACGGTGTCAGGCTTCTGGAGGGGGTCGATGGAATAATCGTCCCGGGCGGCTTCGGTGCCCGTGGAACCGAGGGCAAAATGATGGCGGCTCGCTACGCCAGGGAGAACGATATCCCGTTCCTGGGGATCTGCTTCGGCTTCCAGCTGACCGTTGTGGAGTTCGCGAGGAACGTTCTGGGCCTGAAGGGGGCGCATTCAACCGAGATAGACCCGCAGACACCTTACCCAGTCGTCGATTTGATGCCCGAGCAGAGGGATCTGGACAGGCTCGGAGGTACGATGAGGCTCGGGGCTTATCCCGTCCACATAAAACCCAACACCATGGCAAGGACACTTTACGGGAAGGAGATAGTTTACGAGCGCCACAGGCACCGCTGGGAGGTCAATCCCGACTACATAGAGGAGTTCGAGAAGGCAGGCCTGGTCTTCAGCGGAGTGGCTGGGGACGACGGCAGGAGAATGGAGATACTCGAGCTCCCGGACAGGAGGTACTTCATAGCCACACAGTTCCACCCCGAGTTCAAGTCGCGGCCGATGAACCCCGCGCCGGTGTTCCGCGGGCTCGTTAAGGCCGCAAAAGAGAGGAAATACGGGGGTTAGATCTCAATTCCAAGCTCCATGAGCTCTTTGTCAACTTTTTTCAGTTCTTCCATCTTCTGAATCTCCAGGTAGAATACAACCCCCCCAACGCACAGGAACTCCATTAGGAGGGCGTTGAATGGGGCCTGGATGAACTGCGAGACGTAGCTGGCAATCCCTGCTGGGAGGATTACCTCCGCCGCAAAGCTCAGAGGTCCAGTAACCATCGTTATCGCTATCACGCCCACCCAGAGGAGCACGCCGAACGCAAGGCTGGAGAGGGCGTTTCCGAAAATCATTCCAAATGCCTCAAAGGCCGCGCTTATCCTTCCCTTATCCGCGTAGAGAGGTATTGCTATGGCCGTGAGGCTGGTTGTGATGGCCAGTACCGCAAGGAGGAGCAGGACTCCGATTAGTACCAGCACCGCGCCCCATGGGAGGAACAGCGCTCCCAGAACCGCAGGGATAAGCGCGACCGCGGCGAGTGAGATGGCAACTACCATGAAAATCAGCTCTATGATAACGACGCCCGGCAGGTGCTTGAGGCCGTCGATTAGGAGTTCACCCAGGGAATAATCCTTCCCGGACTCGTGGAGGAGGGTACCCTTCGTGATGGCGTACTGGACTATCGAGCCAATGATGGTGCTGATGAGGGTCATCACCGCGAAGGCCTTTCCGAGCTGAGTGAGGTAGTCCAGGAACTCTTCCTCCACGTCCCCACCGTACTGCTCTATCATCACATCCCCGCTGGTGGTCTGGTTCGGGGTGATTTCAAAGGACGGCTCACCTGGTAGCAGATACGCCGCCACCGGAGCGAGAAGGAGTGCGAAGATCAGTGCCGGGATGTAGAGTCTCTTTGCTTCCATTATGAGCGAGAATGTCCTTACAAACGCATCTACCGCGCCCATTCCACCACCTGCTGGAGTAATGGGGGATGGGCCTTTTAAATTTTTTGAGTCTGCGAGCCAGAAAAGCTTATAAACGAACCCCCGAAAGTGGCGATAGGTTGTAAACGGTGAATATCAATCTCATGAGGTGAGAAGAATGGCTATCTGGCAGGGAAGATCACTCAAGAAGCCTTCGGGCGGAAGGATTATCCTCGCTAGGAAGAAGAGGAAGAGGGAGCTCGGAAGGGAGCCCGCTTTCACCAAGGTCGGCGAGGACAGGGAGAAGAAGAAGATAATCAGGACCTACGGCGGAAACAGGAAGGTAAGGCTCATCGAGGCCCTCTACGCCAACGTCTTCGACGGCGGGAAGGGCAAGAAGGTCAAGATACTCAACGTCGTTGAGAACCCGGCCAACAGGCAGTACGTCAGGAGAAACATAATCACCAAGGGCGCCATCGTCGAGACCGAGGCCGGCAGGGCCATCGTCACCAGCAGGCCCGGCCAGGACGGAGTTGTAAACGCCGTCCTTATCAAGGAAGAGAGCGCCTGAACTCTTTTCCCCTTTTAAATGTCATCGTTAAGTACCGTTAACCCTAAAAACTTTACGCTACCGTTAACTTCTCTGGCCTTACGGGGGTTAACGATGAACCATCTCGTACCTTCTCTGGGCACCTCTGCCTGTGGCTCTTGCGAGGCCCAGGGCTTCGAGCTTTTCAATCCTCTTTAACACGGCGGGCTTTGAGAGGCCGACGTACTCCGCTATCTCACCGCTCCTCCTTGGGACAGTCAGGAACTCCAAGATTTTTCTGTCAGTATCATCCAAAAGCTCGTCAGTTTTCTTCTTGAAGACCACTTCAAAGCGGTTTGCACTGCTCTTAAACTCTACCTCCACGAGGCCGTGTTTTCTGCATTCCTCGCGGATCAGTCTTAGGCCGTAGCCGTACTTTTCGATGTAGCCCGCATCGTACATAAGTCCGCAGAGGTTCGGGTTCCTCGGCACGTGTTCGGGGTCTTCGAGGTCCACTCCCGGCATCAGGCCCCCGGGATTTCTTATTACAATCATGTCGGGATGAATGAAAATCCTAACGTCCGCGGGGATTGCGTAGTTCCTGTGGGCGAAGGCGTTTATTATCGCCTCCCTAACGGCCCTTAGGGGATACTCGGGCAGTTTGGTTCTCTTCGTTCTCGCCACCACTTCTATCGTGCTGAACTGGGAAAGGAGCTCCGCGTACATCTCATCTATAACCTTCCATACAGGCCCCCGGAACTCCCTGCTCCACACAGGTCTCTCTCCGTCCATTCTGACAATCCTGCCCCCTGCGTGCGGTATGAACTCCTCGACATCGGTGAAAAACAGGACTCCTGCATTCGTCAGCTTGTCTCCTTTAATCGCCTTTGCGCTCCTTAGGTAGCGGCTCCAGTCTTCCTCTGGGATACGTCTGCCCCTTGCCTTCTCCACCGCTGAGAAAAACCATTCCACGTATTCTTCCTTCGTCTTCGAGAGTTCTGCCGCGGGAAACTCGTCCCAGGTAACCGCCCCCAGCTCGGAGGAGAGCATGAGAATCTCCTGGATTGAAAGGGGCCTTATCCCAGAGCCTATCCTGATGTAGGCAACTCCACCGATAGAGCAGAGGTTCCGGGACTTTGGAACTTCTATGACAAGGACGTTTCTGTCCCCAAGCTCAAGCGCGTGGGTTTTTACCTGAAGAGGAGGGGTGATGTTCTGGAGTGAGGAGGATATCGTTTCCCTAGCCTTTTTGATGTCACATCCCAAAACATTGCCCTCGTCGCTTACACCTATAAGGATGTAGCCCCCGTCGGCGTTTGCCATGGCACATATCTCTCTGGCGATTTCAGGCGTTGCCCTGCGTTTGAACTCTATCCTCTCGTTCTCTCCTTGGCGAATGAGTGCCAGAAGTTCGTTCACGTCCATGATTACCGTTAAGTACCGTTAACCCTAAAAACTTTACGCTACCGTTAACTTCTCTGGCCTTACGGGGGTTAACGATATAAAAGAAGAGCGGTCAGAGCTCCAGCTCGTCCCTGTACTTCCGCAGCTCCTTCTCCATTATTTTCCTTGCCTGCTCCTCAACCATCGGTTTGACCAGCTCGATGACGCGTCTCTTCAGCTCATCCAGGCCTTCACCGTTGAGCGCCGAGATTCTGAGGGGTTCGAGCCCCTTGGAGCGGACGAAGTTCTCAACAGTCTTTATTTTCTCCTCGTCCGCTATGTCCACCTTGTTGAGGACAACGATGAAGGGGAACTCGCCGAACTCGGCGTAGATTTCCTCGAACAGGTGGGTCTGCTCTTCAATCGGATAGCCGCAGTACTCACTGGGGTCGAAGATGTAAACTATCACCTTTCCGAGGTGCTTTAAAGCCAAGATAGCCTGTCTCTCGACCTCGTTCCTCTCGCTCAGCGGCCTGTCGAGCAAACCCGGTGTGTCTATGACCTGGTATTTCAGGTAGTGCTCCTCGAACTGGCCGACGTTTATGCCCTTGGTGGTGAAGGGGTAGCTGGCAACCTCGGGTCTGGCGTTCGTCAGCACCCTGAGGAGCGTGCTCTTGCCGACGTTGGGATGACCTGCTATCACGACCGTCGGAAGGTTGAGATCAACGACCGGGAGGTCTTTGAGGACGTTTCTGGCCTGGTTGAGGTACTCAAGGTCGTCGGCGATGTCCCTGATGACGTCGGCGACGCGGCCGTAGAACTGCCTGCGGAGCCTTGACATCTCGTCCGGGTCGCGCGAGTATCGTATCTTCTCGGCGTAGCGCTGCTCAAGGTTCCGTATCGTCTTTATTGCCCAGTTGACGTGGGCCAGGGAGCGGTGGAACTGGTCGCGATCAACGAGCGTATCAACCAGCTCCCTGTAGAACGGAGGAAGTTCTGAAACCCCCGGTGTCCTGTCCAGCAGTTTCTTCAGGTTGTCGCGGATGACGTTGGAGATCGTTCTGATTCTCAGCTCTTCCCTCTGCCTGGCCTTGGCCCTGGGGCCGCCCTTGGGGGTGAGGGCCGAGGCCGCTTTCTCCGCTCTCCTGAAGGCCTTATCGATAATCTCGTCAGCGGTAAGAACAGTGGGCATCTTCTCAAAAGGATTTCTCATAACATCACCCCGTTATCTCGCGGAGAAAAGTTAAAAGAAGAGTTTAAAAAGTTGCCCCTCATTCATCGAGGGACTTGGAGACGGTATAGCCTATAAAAGAGGCCAGAAAGACCAAGATGAACAGGATAAGCGTCATTATCCTTCCGGCTTGGTTGCTGTCGGTGAATCCGGCCGCTATCATGAGGAAAAAGACCACCACAAGCAGGATTCCAAGTTTCTCAAACAGGTTCTCATGAGTGTTGAACTTTTTAATTATCGCACCTACTTCCACGTATTCCACCCCCTAAAGGTTCGTTCTAAAATCAGAAAGGTGCGGAAATATAAAAAACTATCGCAGAAGAGGGTCAGAGTTCGATTACCCTTCCCACGTAAAGCTGCTCTATCCTCTCGCCCAGCCCCGCCTTCAGGAATGCGTACTCGTCCAGACCCGTGCAGTGGCCGGCGTAGAGCCTTTCGGCGTCGATTCTCTCAACTACCTCATTTAGAAGCTCTTTTTTGGCGCCCCTCAGGTGAAGTCCCCCTATCAACGCCCTGACTGGCTTTCCAAGAACGTCCTCCGCGTGCCACGCTATGTTCAGAACTCCAGAGTGTCCGCAGCCGGTGACGACGGCTACCGAGTTCCCCAGGTCGATGATCAGGGCGATATCATCGGGGATCGGGTCTCTGATGAGGCTGCCGTTCTCCTCAACGTAACCAACGGCCCTGTCCCACGTGCGCCGCGGTATTTCCCCGGAACTCCAGAGTCCCGGCGCAAACTCGAAGGGCTCTTCTTTCAGGATGAACTCGGCCCCGAGCCCCTCAAGCTCCCTCCTGTCAAAGGGGATTCCTATATCCCTCCTGTGGGGTTTCAGTGCCACCCTGCGCCGGAAGATTCCTGGGTGGGCGATGACCCTCACCGGCTCCTCCCGCGCATTTAAAAACGCCTTCAGTCCGCCGGTATGGTCGTAGTGCCCGTGGGTTATGAAAACGAAGTCTATTTCCCCGGGATCGATTCCAAGCCAGGTCATGTTGCTGAGAAGCACCTCCCCGTCGGTTCCTGTGTCGATGAGCACCCTTCTGCCCCTGTGCTCCAGGAGGGCGGAAAACCCGTGCCCGCCCAGGAGGCCCTTCACGAACCCCGCATGGTTCTCATAGATCACGGTCAGCCTCATCGGAATCCCTCGAAAAGTTTATGTTTTAGGCCGTTTAAATTCTTCTGTGGTTGCCATGATATCACCCGTGGACTACGTTGCACCGCTGATTTCCGGAATGATAATCGCGCTTGGCTCCTGGCTCCCGGTCGGTCCGGAGGGTCACTCCTTCACGGCCCTTTTATGGGCTATTGCACCATCGTATGGAGATTATCTCGTTCCCTCCTATCTGGGTGTAACGTTTGCTGTCCTCTTCTATTTCAGGGAGCTGATAGCGCTCGGCTCCCACAATGCGATTAAAAGACGTCTTGATTCGGACACGGTGTACTTCATTTACGCCTCCGCCTTCACCCTGCTGGTGGGGTACCCCGTCCTGAAGACGGTTTCCGACTCAGTGGGTCCCGGTACCTCCGACCTGATAAACGCGATCGTAGGCATTGGGATGATTCTGGTGGGCCTCCTGGCCGGTACGCGCGTTCGGGCACCCCTTGAAGGGATCGAACGCAGTATCCGGGAGAAAAAGGACGAGGCCACCCTGGTGGATGCGGTGGTAGCAGGGCTGGCTCAGGGCGTCGCCCTAATAGGGGAGCTCTCAAGGAGCGGCTTTGTCCTCCTTGGCCTTGTGAGCACGGGTATGGACGTAAAGCGGGCCCTTGAGCTGAGCTTCCTGGTGGCACCCGTGTACCTGGCCATGAAGCTCGCTTTCATGGGAGGATGGGATCCAGAGCTTCCCGTCGTGCTGCTCTTCACAGCGTTCCTGGCGGCGTTCGTGGTGAGCTCTGTAACGATGAAACTCCTCCTCAAACTTGCCGGCGCGGTGGGCAGGCGGGCGTTCCTCGTGTCCTTCGGTTTAATTGCAATCGCGGTTTACCTGATGGGGGTGGTCATGTGAAGGCGGTTGTTCTTGCCGCTGGAAAGGGTGAAAGGCTCCGGCCGCTGACGGACGACAGGCCAAAGGTTATACTTAAAGTTGCCAACAGGCCTATAATCGAATACGTCCTCGAGAACCTCGATCCTTTTGTGGATGAGTTTATAGTCGTTGTCCGCTACGAGAAGGGAAAACTGATTAAGGCTCTGGGCGATGAGTTCAACGGCAAACCGATAACCTACGTCGAGCAGCTGCCCGGCGAGGGGACTGCCAAGGCAATAGAGTCTGCCCGGAAGCACATCGGGGAGGAGGAGTTCATAGTGGCCAACGGCGACATTTACTTTGAGATCGCGGGTGTAAAGGATCTGATAGGGGCCTTCAGGAGGGAAAAGGCCGACGCTGCCCTTCTCGTTAAAGAGTTCGACGACCTCAGCCACTTTGGCAAGATAGAGGTCGAAGGGAGCCTCGTTTCCGGAGTGAAGGAGAAACCCGGGAAGGTTCCCGGCTACGCCAATCTCGGTGTTTACATATTCAGGCCCGAGGTCTTCGAGTTCATCGGGAAGACCCCCGTGAGCAAGCGCGGCGAGTACGAGATAACGGACACCCTCAACCTCATGATAGGATCCGGAAAAAGGGTGACATACGCGGTTTACTCCGGCTACTGGAACGACATAGGCAGGCCCTGGAACCTCCTTGAGCTCAACGAATACATCCTGAAGAACAGGCTGAGACACGAAATACGTGGTATAGTTGAGGAGGGGGCCACTATAGTCCCGCCGGTTGAGATTGGGGAGGGCACAGTTGTCCGGAGCGGCGCGTATATCGTGGGTCCGGTTAAGATAGGAAGGAACTCCAGAATTGGCCCCAACTGCTTCATACGGCCCGCCACCAGCATAGGAGACAACTGCCACGTGGGCAACGCGGTGGAGGTCAAGAACTCCATAATAATGGACGGCAGCAATGCGCCCCACCTCAACTACGTCGGCGACTCAATAATCGGGGAGAACACCAACCTGGGAGCTGGAACTATAACCGCGAACCTCAGACACGACAGGGGCAACGTGAAGGTTGAGGTTAAGGGTAAGCTCGAGGACAGCGGCAGGCACAAGCTCGGCGCAATAATTGGCCACAACGTCAAGGTGGGCATAAACGTTAGCATCTACCCAGGAAGGAAGATAGGGAGCAACTCTTTCATAGGTCCTGGTGTCATAGTTGATAGAAACGTCCCTCCCGGCAGCCTGCTGATCGTCAAGCAGGAGAAGGAGGTACGGAAGCTTTGAGCTGGGCGTACTTCCTCAACTTTATCTCTAGATGGGTCCTGTTTGGGGTGGCGGCGTACAAAACACGGAGGGAGGAGAGCAGAGGTTGGATGCTGATAATGTTTGCTTTCCTCCTGGCCGCCCTCGACCCGGAAAGACTTCTCCTTGAGCCTCTGGGCCTTTCCCTTGTATCTTCGGTGTCCTTTGTGCTGGATATGATAAACACTGCGTTCCAGGGCGTCCTCCTGATACTAGCCGCGGACTATCTTGCCCCTTCAAACCCGTCCCTCAAGAACTCCCTACTCTCCCTTGGGGTGGGGGTGCTGGCGTACCTCTGGATAGTTATTACCAACGTGAGCACCGTGGAGGTAAGCTTCTTCCTGAAGAGCTTCGGACCAATGATGGGTTACGCTGCGGGTTATATCTACATGGGTCTTCTGCTCTACAGGTATGTAATCACCAGGAGGCCAGGACAAATTCTCTTCCCCGCAGGAATGATCCTCTTGGGTTTCCTGAACGCCACGTACCCGGTAACTGCCACGTGGCAATGGTTCATTCCCTACGGGTTCTGGCTGGGCACCATATTCAGGATTATGATGGCCATCGGCGCACTGAGCTTCGTCCTCTGGCCGTTTGTTTCCCCTGACTCGGACGACGGTCATGAAGTCCCAGGAGGGGCTTTTATGTATCCCAGCCGGTCCGCGGCGATGAGGGCTCTGGGAGATTTTGAGAAAATACCCAGTATGGTCCTAATAACCCGAAGAGACGTTAATTCGCTCGAAGACGGGTTGCACCCGAATGCCATCGTGTTTTGGATGACGAGAGTGGCTGAAGGGGAGCTTTCGGATTCACCCAGGGTGTACGCCATAAGCCCGACTAAGATAGATATCCTGACCGATTTTATAGCCGGGGCCCTGGATAGGGGGTATGCTGTGGTTGTCGTAGAGGCTGTGGAATACCTGATTGTTGAGAATGGGTTCGAGAGTGCGTTCAAATTCCTTTTGAACATAAAGGACAGAGTGCTGCTCCGGGGAGGCACTATGGCACTTATCGTTGACCCTGCATCACTGGAGAAGCAGCAGTTGAAAACTCTCGAAAGAGAATTTAAAATGGAGTGAAATCACTCCAGTCCCAATTTTTCTATGAACCTCTTGTAGTACCGGGTGTCGTGCTCCAGCTCGGCCTTCTGGAGCAGCTGCCGCTCGATGGCCCGCAGGGCGTCGTGGACTGCCTGTATTGCACCCCACGTTTCTCCCGTAGCCACGAAGACCCCTCTGTCGGTGACGACACGCATCCTTGCCTGGTACAGGTGCACGCCGCGGAACTTCTCGTTGAAGCGCCTTATGTAGAGGTAGATTATGCCCTCTTGGCCCAGTAGATCCTCGTAGCCATCGACGAAGCGCCTGACATCCTCTATGATGCGTTCCCTTGTGAAGTCGCTGAGTATCTCGGCGTCGCCTCCAAGCTGGAGGTAGAAGCGGACCTCCTTCTCCACCATCCTCGATATTGGCAGGAGCAGGTCCTTTACAGTCAGGACACCCGCAACCTTGTTGTTATCATCGACGATGATGAGGCCGTCTATGTCGTTCTCCATCATCGTCGCCACTGCCTCCTTGACCCTGGCCTCCGGCTTTGCCGTTATGACGCCCCTTATCATGACGTCGCGGAGCTGCATGCTGAATGGGGGAATCTTCTCACCCGCCACCTCGCCGTACTGGGACTTGAAGCGGGGTTTGATGAACCTTATGATGAGGTCGTGGAGGGTTACGAGCCCCTCGAGCTTTCCGGCTTCGTTTACTATCGGGATCCTCGATATCGCGTGGTCGCGCATGGTTGCCAGGGCCTTGGCAACGGTGTCGTCCGGTTTCAGGGTTATAACGTCCTTGGTCATGAACTCCTCCGTCTTCTTCTTTCCGAACTCTCCCTCGGCGACCCTCTTGAGAAGCTCTATGTCGCTTATAACTCCAATGATTTCAGCCTTGCTCTCCCCAACCGGGAGGGAACGGAGGTCAACCTCCATCATGAGCTTGGCAGCCTTGCTAAGGTCCTCATCCGGCTTGATGACCGGTGCGGTTTTGTACACGTCCCTAACCTTGGCCTTGGTTGGGTCCCACTTGAGGTGGGAGCGTATAATAAGGTCCTGCGTCAGAACTCCTTTGTACAGGTTTCCGTCGAAGACCAGAATAAGGTCGGGGTCTTCCTTCTCAAAAATTCCGATCGCCTCAGAAAGCGGGGCGGCGATGTCGATTTTCTGGAACCTGTCGGTCATAACTTCCTGCACAAGAATACCGACCATGCTGTCACCTCCTTCGTAATATACTAGGGCACCGGTCAATTTAAACCTTTTCAACAGAGTTTTAGTAACTTTTTGTTAATAAATTTTTCGCGGAAAGATTTATAAAACTCCACCATGAACTCTCAACCGCGCCGGGGTAGCCTAGCCTGGGAAGGCGCTGGACTCGAGATCCAGTGGGCTCTGCCCACCAGGGTTCAAATCCCTGCCCCGGCGCCACCAAACTTTGCCTGCGCAAAGTTTGATCAAAGTTCGCATCTCCTTCCAAACTGCCGAGCCCTTTGGGGGTTTGCTCTTCATAATTCCCCTACTTTTTGTTGTCTCCCTGTTGATATAACGCCCTCTGGGCGTTAAGATATGTGGGAGACTTATTTCCACATGGCCTTTGAATCAAACCCCCGCCAACCAGCCCTTTGAAGGAGATGCAACTCTCCTCGCCCGTGTTTCATGGAATTTTACTTTTGCTCAAGCTTTTTCTAAAAGCTTGCTCAGGTCGTTATATACGCCCCGTCCTTCTCCACGATGACCGTATGCTCGAACTGGGCTACAATACCGCCCCTGACCTCACGCAGTATCGGGTAGCTGTAAACGGCCCCGACCCTGTCAAGCTGGGCGAGGGCGAGCTTGAGCTGTCCCTCCGGCATGAAGTCCTGCAGCCAGCGGTAGGCGAAGGGCAGGGTGCTGTATTCCCTCTTGATGTGCATGAGGAGCCTCCTTGCCTGGGCCATTCTGACCGGCCTGTCGCGCACGTACATGAAGATGAGCGCCGGCGGCACCTCTATAACCTGGCCGGCACCGGTGGTCGCGAAGGGCTCTATCGCTATGACGTCTCCCTCCTTGAGCTCGTAGCTATCTGTGGGGCGGTATATGTTGGGTATGCTGATGCCGGCGTGGAGTTTGTAGCGCTCTATCTTGTGACCGCTTAGATTGACTATCGGGTTGAATCCCTTCCCGCGTATGGTGTCCTCTATGGCCTTCCCCAGCTCGTTTATCCTGGTACCTGCCCTGATCGTGGAGATGGCGTTCTCGAGGGCCTCCCTGGCAGCTTCCATCAGCTCGTCCTCTTCCATCCCGACGCGGTATGTGACGGCGGTGTCGGCTATGTAGCCGTCGACGTGAACGCCGAGGTCGAGCTTGAGGTAGTCACCCTCCCTGAGGACGGTTTCGTCGCCCCTGTACGGCGTGTAGTGGGCCGCAATCTCGTTTATCGAAAGGTTGCACGGGAAGGCGGGTTTTCCGCCAAGCTCAACTATGCGCCTTTCAACGAACTCGGCGATGTCATAGAGCTTTGCTCCCGGCTTTATGAGTTCGACCACTTCCTTCTTAACCTGTCGGGCTATCTCGCCGGCCTTTATCAGTGCCTCCCTTTCTTCCACTTTTTATCACCATAACTGAGGGGAGCACGTGCCCCTTAAACCTTTCCACGGGAAAACCTTTTATTTGGTGCGAACCCTACCCCTACGGTGGGCCTATGCTGGAACTCGGCAAGCACATCAACATCTCGGACGATCTGTTCGTGGTGAAGAACCTCATCGGCTCAATCCTTCAGGGCGTGGGCATCGCCTACCTCATCCCGGTGCTGCTGGCCTGGTTTTATCCGGAGGAGATTAAGTACGTCACCTACTTCGCCCTCCCCGGGGCCGCCAGCGTCCTTTTCGGTGCCTGGCTGGCGAGGCACATGGGTAAAATTGAGGACGTCAATCTGAGACAGGCAATGGTTTCGGCCGCATTCACCTGGCTTTTTGCCTCCGCCATAAGCGTCGTACCATTCATGTTCATAGCAGACATGTCCTTCATTGACTCATACTTCGAGAGCATGAGCGCCTGGACTGGAACCGGCCTCACCATGATGACCAATCTGGAGAGCTATCCCCATATCCTCCTCTTCTGGCGTGCCTGGATGCAGTGGCTCGGGGGAATAGGTATAGTTCTCGTCGCCCTCACCGTCCTCATACGTCCCGGCGTCGCCGCTGCTAGACTCTACCGGGCCGAAGCCAGGAGCGAGAGAATCCTCCCCAACTTGGTCAATACTTCCAAGGTCATCTTCCAGATTTATTTTGTCCTGACCGTTGTGGGCGTCTACCTGTACTACATCAACGGCATGCCGCTCTTCGATGCGGTTACCCACTCCATGACAGGCCTGGGGACGGGTGGTATGAGCACCCACGACCTCAGCATCGGCTACTTCAACAGCACGTCCATCGAGGCGGTTACGATATTCCTGATGATAATGGGTGCCGTCAACTTCACGGTTCATTATAAGATGTTCGTCGGCAAGCACCTGAAGCCCTTCTTTGAGGACATCCAGGTCAGGTACATGTTCATTTTCCTCGTCCCCGCTGTGGCGATAACTGCCTACAGCCTCATCCAGGTGGGCGACAACGTGGGCGATTCCCTCCGCCAGGCGGTTTTTCACTCCGTCTCTGCAATAACGTGCACGGGCTTTGGCATAGCGGATCTCAGCAGGTACCCTGAGCTCGGCAAGTTCATAATCGGAATCCTCATGGTCATAGGTGGTGGTGCTGGAAGCACTGCTGGAGGTATAAAGCTCATCCGAGTCACGCTGATGTACGAGAGCCTCAAATGGACGATTCAACAGGCCATACTCCCCAGGGGAGCCATTATAAAGCGCAAGGTCGGCAGCTATCTGTTCACAGAGGAAGATATTCAGGAGGTCATGAGCTTCACGATAACCTACATCGCCCTGCTCCTCTTCGGAACCGTTTACACGATGCTCCGCATGGGAACCAGCCTCGTGGATTCCTTCTTTGAGGTGGCCTCAGCCCAGGGCAACGTCGGGCTGAGCGTGGGGATAACCTCAACGTACATGCCCGTCGATATGAAGGTGCTCCTCATCCTCCACATGTGGATAGGAAGGCTCGAGATATTCTCCACCCTGGTGTTCATCATAAGCACGTTCTTCCTCGTTCCGAGGGTGGTGAGGGGCAGATGAACGTAATCCGTGTTGAGGACCTCCGCTTCAAATACCGTCGGGCGGAGAGGTATTCCCTGAAGGACATCAGCTTCACGGTAAAGCGGGGAGAGCTCCTCGGGATAATCGGCCCAAGCGGGAGCGGAAAGTCCACCCTCTGCCTCACCCTCAACGGAATAATTCCCAACTCTATAAAGGGGGAGTTCGAGGGCGAGGTGGTTATTACCGACCCAAGGACTGGGGAGGAGTACAACACGAAGGAAACCCCCGTCCCAACTCTTTCCACGATCGTTGGCCTCGTCCTCCAGAACCCCGAGAGCCAGCTCTTCAACATGACCGTGGAGGAGGAGATAGCCTTCGGTCTGGAGAACCTGGGGCTTGAGCGGAATGAGATACTCAGAAGGCTGCGGTGGGCCCTTGAGGTCACCGGCCTGAGGGGTCTTGAAAAGGAGTTCCCGCCGAACCTGAGCGGCGGTCAGCAGCAGAGGCTCGCCATAGCTGCTGTTCTTGCGATGGAACCGTCAATAATAGTTCTCGACGAGCCGACGAGCCAGCTTGACCCCGTGGGAAAGCAGGAGGTTCTGGGCCTTGTGTCGCTTCTCAACAGGGAGCACGGTATAACCGTCGTCCTCGTGGAGCACCATACCGACTACATCCTACGCTACGCCGACAGGGTTATAGTCATGGACCGCGGGGAGATAGTCCTCCAGGGGGCCCCTAAGGAGGTCGCGGAAGAGGCGGATACCCTCAGAAGGCTTGGGGTGAAGCTGCCGCCGGCCCTTGAGGTCTCCCACGAGCTGAAGAAAAGGGGCGTGCTCGGTGAGACGGTCCTCACTCCTGAGGAACTCCTTTCCAGGATAGGACGTCCCTCACGTTGAAGCTCTCCCCCAAAAGACTGTGTTTGAGGTCGTAAAGCTTCAGCATGAGCTCGAACCTCGCGTCGGAGGATTCAACCTTTTCGGCCTCTTCAAAAGCCGCTTCAAGAAGGCGGAGGGCCTTTTCCCGGTCCCGCTCTCCCTCAACGGACGCCATGTAGTAGAGTGCCATAGCCCTCTGGAATGGGTTGGATATGTGCTTAACTATCAACGCCGCTCTCTTTTCGTCACCCGCGAGGTAGAAGCTCTCCGCAAGATTGACCAGAACGACGTCAATGGTTTCCTGATTCTTCGCCATCTTGATGGCGTAGCCTGCCTTCGCCAAAAGCCCTCTCTTCACAAGCCCCATAATGATATCCCGCACTATATCGGCATCGTCCCCTGCGAGGTTTATTGCCGTCTTCAGTGCTAGATCTCCATTGAGCTCGTCGTCTAGCCGGTAAAACAGAACCGCCAGGTCTGAGAGAAGGATGGCACGATAGCGCTTGGTGAACAGGCCGTTCACGGCGGGAATCAGGCTCCGGACCCTCTCCTTTATCCCCCCTATTTCATTGTCTGTGAGGGCACCCCTCCTCTCGGCCTCGTCGAGCGTTTCGACTATGGCGCGTACTATCATCCTGAGGGCGAGGAAGAGGTTGTGTTCCTTTTTAATCTCGGGGAGCCTTGCGATAGCCTCGTCTATCCCGCCCTCATGGAGGTACGCTTCTATCTCCTCCAGAATTTCAAGTTCGGGGCGTTTCTTCTCCCCTCCAAGGGATTTAAAGAACTCATCAAGCTTCCCCATAGTTCACCTCCTTTCAAGCAGGAGCTCGAGGTACGAACGTCTCTCAAAGTGTTTTACCCCAAGGTTTTCGAGTATCTCCTTCAGCCGCTTCACGGTCTCTTCCACAGCATCTTCACTCTCGGCCAGGGCCTCTATCTCTATAAACTTCCCAAGCCTGTCAATCTCGTCCAGTGCTATAACCACTCCCTTGTCCACGTAGTACTTTTCTCTGACTTTTTCAACTGTCATGACCTCCCTGAAGCCCAGGCGAGCCAGTATCTCGGCATGCTTGTCCGGATCGCTGAGCGGGACTTCGATTTCTCTTCGTGTCTTTGAGTTCGAGTCTATTTTTGGTCCTTTGTATGTCAGAAACGCCTCGAAGTGCCCGTTGAAGCGTCTCACCCTTATCCTGAGCGCCTCGTCAGTCTCGGCGAAGTCCCTGCATGGATGCTGGAAGTATGTGTCCTCGTGGTATTCTTTCCGTATCATCTCGAAGTTCTCCCTGACCCTGCTGAAGATTTTATCATCCGCGTATCCTTTAATCTCTATCTCAATCATGAAATCACCCCCAGGTTTTTCTTCAGTTTGAGCTCACAGGACGTGCAGTAGTGCGGCCCCTTCACGTCCGTGTCGAGTATGAAATTGGAGAAGTGCATTACGCACCGCCTGTTCAGACAGTGTCCCAGACCGAAGACGTGGCCGAGCTCGTGCATGGCCTCTTTAACTGCCCTTTCAACCAGCAGATTCACGTTGGTCTTCTCCCCGTAGAACTCGGGCCGAAGGCGGAAGGTTGAGATGACTGCGGCGCCCATCCCAGGGTGGGCGAGTCCGAATATGAAGTTGAGGCCCGTCTCGTAGAGGTCGAGTGGGGTGATGCCAAGAACTGCTCTCGCCCCGGTTCTCGCTCGTATCCTTCCAAGGACCTGTAGGAACGCCCTGCCAATGAACTGGTTCCTGGAGGGAGTGTACGCGTCCAAAAACCGTTCTGTTGGTATCGGATCGGACACCCTGACTGGGAGACCCAGCCGGGAATAGTACTCGTCAACGAACCTCGAGACCGTTTCTACGATTCCGGTGTCCATATCACCCACGGGCACAACGAGTATCACCGGGACCCCTCCAGGAAGGTCAGGACCGTCTCAATGAATTCAAGATACTCTTCCATATCTCTGAACGCCATTTCATCGTTTACCGAATCGTAGTCGTAGATGAGAACCTCCCTGAGCTGGGCCAGGAAAATCGCCTTATCAGCGACGCTTTCGGGAATTGCCCCTTTCTCCGAGAGGCCTTCAACCATCTCCTTGTACGACAGGGCGATAATGTCGTGCTCCCTTGCGAGTTCGGAGAGCCCGTCCAGAACCATCCCGATAGCGAACTCGAGCCTTTTGTACACCCCATCCCGCGCGAGTCCCATGGATTTGAACTCCTCGACGGAGGCGGGCATTCCTTCCCTGATGAGCTTCACGCTTTTTAGAACCTCCTCATATTCCACGCTTCCCACCGGTATATACTATGGTGGTTTGGAGTATAAACTTTTCCCGGGGAATTGGGCCCACAATGAGAAAAAGAGGGTAAAACTCGGTTATATCCCTGGCCGTGCTCACGGTGTGAGGTCCATCTCGCGAAGCTCCTCAAGGAAGCGCCTGGCAAACTCGATGGTCTTGTCGATGTCCCTGAGGTCAGCCGTCTCGACCTGGCTGTGCATGTAGCGTATCGGTATGCTGAGGACGGCCGTTGCAACGCCCTCGCGGTTGATCTGCATTATGTTGGCGTCGGTTCCGGTCGGCCTCGGGCTGGCCTCAACCTGGAGTTCTATGCCGTACTTCTTGGCAACCTCGTCGGCGAAGGCACGAACCTTGGGGTTGATGTTGGGCCCGACGTCCATGACCGGGCCGCCTCCGAGCTTGGGAACTATCTTGCCCTTGTCGCCGACCTGCTTGGCGAAGGTGACGTCCATCGCTATGCCTATCTCCGGGTCTATGGCGTAGCTGGCAACCCTGGCACCCCTCAGGCCGACCTCCTCCTGAACACTCGCGACAAAGTAGATGTCCGCCTCGTGGTTCTCAACTGCCCTGGCGGTCTCTATCATGGCGTAGAGGCAGACGCGGTCGTCAAGGTAGGGCGTAGCAATCCTGTTCTCGTTGAGCTGGACGAAGGCGGGGGCGAACTCACCAACGGTTCCAACGCGGAAGCCCATCTCCTCGGCTTCCTCTTTACTGTCGGCGCCGACATCGACAACGATGGTGTCCCAGTCAGCGGCCTTCTTCCTGTCCTCCGGCTTCTGAAGGTGGGGCGGTATGTGACCCACCACGCCAAAGCGCTCTCCCTTCTCGGTGAAGAACCTTATCCTCTGGGCGACGAGGGTTCTAGGATCAACGCCTCCAACGGGAACGACGTGGAGATAGCCTTCCTTGTCTATGTGGTTGACCATGACGCCTATCTTGTCCATGTGGGCCGCGATCATTATCCTCGGCCCGTTGCCCTTCTTGTGGGCGATAACGTTGCCGAGCTTGTCAACGTATATCTCGTCCACGTGGTCCTTCAGGGCATCAAAAACGACGTCCCTTATTCCAAGGAACTCGTAGCCGGAAACTCCCGGCGCCTCTATAATCCTCCTGAGCAGCTCAATGTCCACCATGGCTTTCGCCTCCTTTAGATTTCCATCTGAATGTGTTCGGCCAGCTTAATAAGGTTTACGAAAGAAAAGGGGTTCAGCCGAGGATGACCTGCAGGTAGGCCTCCTCGCCGGGTTCCAGGCGGTCGATCTCCCAGATTACGCTTCCGTCCTTGATTTTCACCTTCCCCCTAGTTGCCCTTGCTTCGATTGCGTTGACTCCCTTCTCGAACCTGAAGTTGTCAATGCCCCTCAGTCTTGGTGCCTTCACCTTGACGAAGTAGTACCTGTCAAGGGTTTCCTCCTGAACCGTATGCTGGAAAAACGCAAGGTATGACGTTCCCGCGAGCAGGACGCCCGAGACGATCAGTATAAGCGCGAGGGGTCCGTAGTCCCTCGGCGGCTTTGATGGGGTGGTAGTTGTCGTTGGTTGGGGTGTGGTTGTTGGGCTCGGGCTGGACGTCGTGGTCGGCGTGGGCCTCGGCGGTTCGACAGTTTTGGCGCTTGTCGATGCCCCCATGTATGTGCTGCTTTCTGCCTTGAGGATTATTGTACCGTAGCCTGTCCTCCTGAGGTCCACTGCGGCCAATCCCGAGGCGTTGGTGGTGCTGTAGTCCTTGCCGAGGGGGCCCGAAGCTGTTACGGTTATGTTGGGCACCGGTTTTCCCGTAGAATCAACAACCCTCACCAGGAGGGTCTCATTCCTTTGCTCGTAGCTTATGAAGAGCTTCTTGACCTCAACGAATGTTGTGACTATTCTTCCGTCAAGGTTCAGGACGATTCCGTACGTGCCGGGTTCGCTGACGAGGTACGAAACGGTCCCCGACTCGTCCGTCTTGAACGGTATCTCGTTTATTTTAACGGAGATGTCGGGAACACCCCTGCCGCTCTCGTCGTGGACGAATACGTGTATTGCCCCGTTCTCGAAGTAGGCTTTGTAACCGAGGTTTCTCTGGAACACCCTGAAGGTTGCGGTGGTGCTCTTTGATTTTCCTCCAAAATACGCCCACAGCCTCACGGTGTAATCCCCCACAGGGGGCAGGCTGAGGGTAACGTTCCTAACCCACTTCTCCCCGGGGTTTAGGTATATGGTGGTAACGAAGTTCTCGACTGTTTCCCCGTCTCTGGTGATTGTGTAGCCTATCCTGCCGATTATCACTCCATTGGCCTTTGAGTCCATTCTGAGAATGACGCTCACGTTGCTTCCGTAGGGGTATTTCCTTCCCACATCGATTTTCAGGTCGTAGTCCACGAAAGTCTTCACGGTCACGGTCAGGGGGGCCTCGGAGTAAACTGACCCGGCCCTGGCCACGATGGTGAGGTTGTACTTCCCGGGGGCGATGTTCAGTATCTTTATTGAAAGGGTATCCTGGTAAGTTTGGTTCGGTCCGATAGGCTCTCTGATGACCTTGCTCTGGTAGAGGAATCCTTCGGCAGGCCCGGTGATGTAGACGCTGACGTTTTCGAGGGTCTGGTTTCCAAGGTTCTTCAGACTGAACGGGATTATTATGGTGTCCCCGGGAACCCCGGAGAAGTCGTTGTTCAGGGGCACGATTACGAGAGGCGACTGGGCGCTTGTGGGGGGCAGAAACGGAAGCACCGCGGTGAGCAGGAGTATAATCATGATGCCCCTAAGTTTCACGTTCTATCACCCCTTCGAGGGACCTCTGTTTCCCGATTACTTCGTCGAATGTGAGGTAATTCTTTGTTTGGAGGCTCACCTTATAGTTCTTGCCCCCTTTCTCCAGGTTTGCTGGGTAGAAGAACCTCCAGCCGTTGTTGATGAACTTGACCGCTATGACGGCCCTTCCCCCGAACCGCTCGGCAAAGGATGTTAGCTTTCTGTAGTCCTCCTCGCTGAAGTAGAGCCGGTCATCGTGGGTGCTTTTGACCTCTATGCAGAGGTAGAGTTTCCCGTTTCCGGCTATTATATCAACCTTCTTGCTTCCGGCGGAGCGCACCACCGCGAAGCCGGCCTTTTCGAGCATCTTTATGAGTTCCCTCTCCGCGCTCGCTCCCCTTCTGTACCTCATTGCACCCCCTCGAACCATCTTGCCCGGTTAGGTTTATAAGTTATGTCGAGGAGTAAAGCCGGTGATGCTTATGGCGATTTACGAACTCGATGGAAAGAGGCCTAAAATTCACGAGACAGCTTTCGTGGATGAGAGTGCCTCCGTCATAGGAGACGTCGTCCTTGAGGAGAAGAGCAGTGTCTGGCCGAGCGCCGTTTTGAGGGGAGACATAGAGCAGATTTACATCGGCTGCTGCTCCAACGTCCAGGACAACGTCAGCATACACACCTCCCACGGCCAGCCCACGATAATAGGCAAGTACGTCACCATCGGCCACAACGCCGTCGTGCACGGTGCCGAGGTGGGCGACTATACCATCATAGGAATGGGGGCAATAATCCTCGACGGTGCCAAGATAGGCAAGCACGTCGTCATAGGCGCCGGCGCCCTCGTTCCGCCCGGAAAGGAGATACCCGACTACAGTCTCGTCGTCGGTGTTCCAGGAAAGGTCGTCAGGCAGCTCAGCGAAGAGGAGATCGAGTGGACGAAGAAGAACGCCGAGATATACATGGAGCTGGCGGAGAAGCACCTCGGGTCAAGGAAGAAGATCAAGTGATGCCTGATGCTTTCCCGTCTTCTTTCCCACGTTCCCCACATCATTTTCAAGCCCGCCTACGACATGTACGAGGACTACCTCCTAGAGCGGGTTAAGGGAGGCCGCATACCCAACCACGTGGCCATAATAATGGACGGAAACAGGCGCTGGGCCAGGAAGCTCGAGAAGCCGCCATGGTACGGCCACCTCTTTGGCTCCCAAAAGCTCGAGGAGATACTCGAGTGGTGCCGTGAGCTGAATATACGGACGCTCACAGTTTACGCATTCTCCACCGAGAACTTCAAGAGAACGCCCGAGGAAGTGAACGCCCTCATGGGGCTCTTTGAAGAGAAGTTCAAGGAGCTTCTCACAGACGAGAGGGTGCACAAGTACGGCATCCGGGTTAACGTCCTGGGCAGGAAGGAACTCCTGCCAGAGAACGTCAGGAAAGCCGCGGAGGAGGCGGAGAGGGCCACCAGGAAGTACTCCAGCTACACGTTGAACATAGCCCTCGCCTACGGGGGAAGGAGCGAGATAGCCGATGCGGTTAAGGACATCGTGAGGGACGCCCTGGAGGGAAGGATAAAACCGGAGGACGTTGACGAGGAGCTCATAAAGGAGTACCTCTACTACCCGAACATGCCCGACCCCGACATCGTCATAAGAACCGGCGGGGAGGAGAGAATAAGCAACTTCCTCCTGTATCAAATCGCCTACAGCGAGCTTTTCTTCGTCGATGTATATTTCCCGGAGTTCAGAAAGATTGACTTCCTCAGAATAATACGCGAGTATCAAAAGCGCCAGAGGCGCTTTGGGAGGTAGCTTTTCTCCATCGGAACCTTTTCCTCCCTTAATGACCCTTTTTAAAATTTTCCGCTAAAGCTTATTAACGTTGGCTTCGAGTTCTCCACGGTGGTGATTAATGGAGTACGGTGAACTGAGCCCAAGAATAAAGAGGGTCTACGCTCAGGTGAGATACCTGGATGATTATCACTGGAAAATATCCGGCGACAGGATAGTGGGGATCCACAAGAAGAGCAACGTCAGGGTTACAATAGACGTCGCGGACAACAGGGAGCACGCGGAGAAGCTCGCTGAAAACGGAAGCGGTGACGGGATAAGGATAATCGCTATACCGGATAAGAGCGTCTTTTTTGTACACAATGGGGCGTTCATCCTAACCTACCGCTATATAAAGGCGACTCTCGCCGACATCAACGACCACATCGTGTGGAGCGGCTTCAAGGTCGTCGAGGACGGGGAGAACCTTATCCAGGAGGACCTCTACGAGTACCTCGGAGGGGCTCTCATCAACCATATCAAGAACAACATGCTCGCCGGCCAGGACTACGTCTTCTGGCAGTTCTACAGGTGTGAAGAGTGCGGAAAGTACGTCGATGTCGAGAGCCTTGAGAGGCACCTGAAGGGGCACGGCATCAAGCACCACGAGAAGAGCGAGGAGCGCTATGAGGTCTTTGAGATAAACTTCAGGGACGGCAAGGTCTACGACAAGTACGGTAAGGAGGTTCCTGTGAAGGAATTCAGCGAGGAGGCCAGGGACTTCCTTGATGAAATCCTCGCGGGCAGTAGGGTTGCCGGGGAGTAGTCTCTCCTTCCCATTTTTGGGGTGGGAGTCATGGAAATGAACGTTCTCGAAATTTTTAACGAGGATCGCCTCCCCGGTGCCGTTGTTACGGTGATATACGACGCGTATTCCTCTGCGTGGAGGATCCCACTGCTTCTCCTCCGCAGGGCTATCGAGAGTGGTTATTTTGGGGTAATATCCAACTACACCGGCCCGCTGACCAATTTTATAAAACGGGCAGGTACCGTAGGTCTGGATGTAAGAACCGCCCTTGAAATGGGAGACCTAGCGATAATCGATCTGTTTGGAACCCGCTACAGTTCTCGGGCGGCCATGCCAAACGTCTTTTACCTCGACAAGGTCGAACCTGAAACGATCAACCCCAAAATCAGCCACATATACGAAACTGAGCTGGGGGAGGTGCTCTCGAAGAAAACGGCATTCCGATTGATATACACCCTCGAGGGTGCGGCCCTCATGCTCGGTGAGGAAAGCACGCTCAAACTTCTCAACCAGACCCTCGCCTCAAGGGGCACCCAGCTTCCCAACTCGACCCTGGTTCTTCCCATAAACCGCGATGTGGTCTCGGAGAAGTTCGTTGCCTGGGTGGCAGGTGTGAGTGATTACGTCCTCCTTGCCCGCTCCAGTTTTGAGCCGGATGGCATCAGGGAGTATCTGTATGCAATATCCTCCCCCTGCGAGGAGTTTGAACCAACGGCTTACCTCTTCAGGGTCACCGGAGGAAAGGGGACAGAAAAGCTAAAGGTAAAGAAGATCAGCCCCTGAACTTGGGCCTCCTGCTGAGGAGCAACGGTAAGGGTCTCGGCCTGTACGGGAAGCCCTCGACCTGGCCCTTTATCTCTTTGATGAGATCCTCGAGCTGCATCTCGACCTGCCTTCCATCGCTCCTTCTCCTGACGGTTACGGTGCCCTGCTCCTTCTCGTTCCTGCCGACGACGATGACGTAGGGAATCCATTCCTTCTCGGCCTTCCTTATCTTCTTGTTGAGCCTGTCGCCGGTGTCATCGACATCAACGCGAATCTTTGCTCCCTCAAGCTTCCCGGCCACGTAGAGCGCGTAGTCCATGACCTCCTCACTGACTGGGATAACGCGGACCTGTATCGGGCTGAGCCAGAGCGGGAAGGCCGGTTTGGTGCCCCTCGCCTGAAGCTTCGCCTGCTTCTCGAGGATTGCATACATAACGCGCTCGATGGCGCCGCTGGGTGAGCAGTGGAGTATGAGCGGGTGCTCCTCCTTGCCTTCCTCGTTGTAGTAGGTTATTCCAAAGCGCTCTGCATTCTCGACGTCGATCTGGACGGTGCTCAGAGCTGCGGCCTTGTCGAGGTTGTCCACGAAGTTGAACTCGAACTTGAGTATGAAGTAGAAGAACCTCTGCTTCCACATCTCGATGAGGACCGGCTTGCCGATTATCCTAGCGAGCTCAACGACGAAGTCCCTGTTCTCCTTCCAGAAGTCCTCGGTGAACCTTATGGCAACCTCGTAATCGTCAGGGGTGAGGCCAACGCCGCGGAGAACCTCCATGCTAAGCTTGTACTGCTTCTTGAACTCGTCCATGGCCTGCTTGAGGTCTTTGGCGACGGTGTGCATATCGGGCATCGTGAAGGCCCTGAGCCTCCTGAGGCCGGAAAGCTCTCCGCTCTTCTCGCGCCTGAACGAGTAGCGGGTAAGCTCGTACATCCTGAGCGGCAGGTTGCGGTAGCTTATCGTGGCGTCCTTCTTGATGAGGAACTGGCCGAAGCAGGCTGCAAACCTGAGGAAGAACTTCTTGTCGCCGCTTTTGACGACGTACTGCCTCGCCGGGAAGCGGTTGAGGTACTTCTCGAGCGCCGGGTGCTCGAAGTCGTACATGATCGGGGTCTCAACCTCCATGGCGCCGTACTCTATGACCTTCTCGGTGACGTACTGCTCGAGGAGACCCTTGATGAGCCTTCCCTTCGGATAGTAGCGGAGGTTGCCTCCGTCGCTTCCAGGTTCGTAATCAACCAGCTCGTGCTCGAGCATGAGCCTGACGTGCGGCGGCTCCCTGTCGGCTATCCTGTTTTTGCTTATCTCGTAGTTGGCGAACTTCCTGAGGTTCTCGTGCCCGGTGAAGTCGAACTTCTCGACCTCGATAAGCTCACCCTCAGGCGTGAGCACGTACCAGTAGCTCTTCAGCTCCTCCTCCTTCTCGAGGGCTATGTTGCGCTCCTCCTTGCTGACCGCCTCTCCGCTCGGGACTATCGTTCTGCTGAGCTCTGCCAGCGGGTGCCCCTTGCAGCTCAGCCTGAACGCCTTATAGTAGCCGAAGGGCGCGCGCTTGACCTCAAAGCCCTCCTCCATGAGTCTCTCCTCGATCCTCTGGAGAACCTTGAGTGCGACATCTGGCTTCGCCAGTTCGCTGCTCAGGTGGGCGAAGGGATAAACGAATATCCTGCCGGCCTTTACCTGTGAAGCGACGTCCTTAATCTCGACAACGGCCTTCTCGACGACCTCGTCGGGGTTGGTCTCATCGGCCTTCTCAACGCTCATGAAAACCGCCAGAACCTCCTCGAGCCTTCCCTTCTTCTGTTCTTCACTTATCGGCTCCGGGTTCTTGAGGGCCTTGTCTTTGACCTCGTACTCCAAATAGTCGCTGTGTATCAGAAGCATTCTCATCTTTAACCACCACCATAGGCTCAATTGGAATTACTAAAACTTTTCCCCCGGCCTTTATAAATCCTCCCGCATGGCAAAGGCTTAAAAAATCCGGACTGCAACTTTCATGGAGGTGGAAGAATGGACGAAAAGAATGGCGCAAAAAGCGGTGATATCGTTCTTCCCGGTGACTACCTCGGCGTCATCGAGGAGTACTTCCCAGGGGAAGGTGTTAAGGAAGAGAACGGCGAGCTCTACGCCGTGAGGGCGGGGAAGGTTGTAATCGACCAGGACCGGATGGAAATCAGCGTTGAACCTGTCACCGACACCCCGCCCCTGCCGCAGGTGGGCGACGTGGTCATAGCGAACGTCATAGAGGTCAAGCCGCAGGCGGCGATAGTCCAGCTCATTAAAATCGAAGGAAGAGAGGATGACAGGGAGATAGCCACCTCGAAGCTCGCCGGAATCCATATATCCCAGGTCAGGGACGGTTACGTTGAGGGCATGTCCACGGAGTTCAAGGTCGGCGACATCGTGAGGGCCAGGGTCATAGCGAATGAGAAGAGTCCCATACAGCTCTCCACAAAAGGGCCGGACCTCGGTGTGGTCTATGCCCTCTGCTCCCGCTGCAGGACCCCCCTGGTGAGGCGCGGCGACAAACTCATCTGCCCGCGCTGCGGAAGCGTCGAGACGAGGAAGCTTTCCACCCTTTACAGGAAGATGAGGGTGTGAGCATGGCGAGGGCTAAGAAGGTAATAACCATCCACGTCCGCGACGACAGGGAGAAGGAGGAGTTCATGCGGGAGCTTCAGCGCCTTCGCCTGCCAGCGTTCATATACGTCCACGGCAAGCTGAACGACCTGAAGATAAACGTCCAGGGGACGAAGGAGGACATCCGAGAGGCCATCCGCAGGATAAGGGAGATACACAACCGCGTCAGGGCCAAGCTCTACCCCGACAAACGCGGTCTCTACAGGTACACCATAGACGACCTCTTCAGAGAGGCAGGGGCTAGTGTCTCAACCCCCATCCTCGTAAAGACCCTCGAGCTCCTGGGCGAAACCGTTGAAGTGAGGGAGGGGGAGCTGGTAACGTCCATGCCATGGGAGGAGCTGGTCTCCCTGACCGGAACCCTTGGTGGATATCTGTCAGACATTGCCCTCCAGACAACGCGGCAGATAAGGGAGGTCGTCCTGCCCGCCGCCGTTGCCTACGACCTTGAACCGGAGGACGTTATCGACCTCCTGGTGGAGCTCGGTCTCGCCGAGTGGAAGGAGGATAAGTTTAAATACGAACTGGTGAAGAACAAGGAGCAAGCGCTGGAGATGCTGATTAACCACTTGAAGGGTGAGGAAAATGAAGATTGAGGTCATCAAGCGTGAGGAAAACGTCCTTGAGTTCTACCTTGAGGGTGAAGACCACACCTTCGCCAACCTGCTCAACGAGGTGCTCCACGAGAACAAGCACGTGACCTTCGCGGGCTACACCATCGAGCACCCGGTTCTCATGGCGAGAAAGCCCAAGTTCAGAATCGTCACCGACGGCAAGGTTACCCCCGAGAAGGCCCTTGAGGAGGCCGCACAGAAGGTGTTCGACAGGGCCAGAGCGGTTCTGGATGCCTGGAAGGCCGCTATAGGCGAGTGAGTTTCCTTTTCTCCTTTGATGTATTCCACGCGGCGATTTCCGAAACCCTTAAATTTGGAACTCTTCTAACTTCCAGTTGAAATAGATACATTTCGAGGGGTGGAATCTTGAGGCACCCTGAGCGAGCCCTTGCCCTCATCCTACTGGTCGGTCTCACAGTCCGGCTTGCCCTTGCGCCCTATTCGGCGGGAAGCGACCTTGCCCAGTTCTACGGCTTTGCCGGGACTATGCTTGAAAAGAAGGCTTGTTTCTACGCATATGCCGATTGGATCGGCTACTCCGGCAAAGGCTGGCCGTACCCATGGCCCTATGTTTACGGGCCCGTCCTGGCGTATCTCCTTGCAGTGATCAGGTTGCTGGTGGGTGGTTCGGTCGAGGCATTCTGGAGCGGCGGCGTTTACCACGTCTACGTGGACCCCACCTGGGCATTCGCCGTTAAGCTGGTGTTCATAGCCGCCGATACTGCGGTCGCTCTTCTCATCTACGCCCTCCTCAGGGAGAGGGGAACGTGGGAGAGCGTCGTTGGAAGCGCCCTCTACTATCTAAACCCCATGGTGATCCACGTCTCTGCGGTTTACGGCATGTTCGATGCCGTCCCCCTGGCAGTTTTCCTCCTCGGACTCCATCTGCGGAACAGGGAAAACATCTCGCCCGCTTTCCAGGGCCTTTCTCTGGCGATCAAACACACCCTCCTGTTCCCTGCCGTCGTTTCCCTATGGGAATACCTCCTGGGAGGAGTTGGGGGTCTCAAAAAAGCCGCACTTCTCTTTGCGGGGGCCGCCGTGCCGTTTCTTCCCATGCTACTCCTCTGTCCGTCGAGCCTGCGCACGCTTCCCCGGCTGATGCGGGGAATTGAAGTCGGGTATCCCCTTCCGTTATCGTACAGCATGAACGGCTTCGTCAGCCTGCTCACGTACTTTCACGAGGCTCATGGGGTTGAGACGCTGATTTTTATCGAGCACTGGTACGTCCCGGCAGGTATCCTTCTCTTCCTCACCCTTGTGAGGCATTCCTTTGAAAGAAACCCGGTAGTTTCCGCCTCGCTTGCCTACGCCACCTTTACCGCTTCCTACTGGCGCGTTAATCCCCAGTACCTCCTTCCCCTGGTCTCGTTTTTGATCCTCGTCGCCTTCAACACCCGGGGGAATGTCAGGCTGATCTCACTCTTCACCGCCTTTTACATCGGGATATGGCCTATCCTCCAGCCGAGCGAGTTCTGGTTTCACGTCCACCTGCGGAACCCCAACTGGGCCGTTGTCAGGTTTATGGGCCACTTCACGATTGGGGTCTGGGGCGATGTTCCCTACGTCGCCTATTCTCTGGTTCTGAGTATCCTGCTGTATGCCCTCCTCCTGGGGAGCACCCTGCCGTACCTCAAAAACCTTAAAGCCTGGCTCTCGGAGAAGTCTGGGGTGAGAGCTTGAGGTACGAGAGAAACTTCACCGACAAGGGGCTTGCGAAGCTCGGCGACTCGCTGGTGAACTTCGTCTTCTCGCTCGCTTTGAGCGAGTATCTGGACAGACCCACCGGTGAGAGGGTTCCGAACGCGTCGCTCACGATAGCCCTCGAGCTGGCCGGGCTGAGGCACGTGGTTCCGCCGAGGACCGACAAGCATGGTAAGGGCGACATAGCCGAGGCAATCTTCGCCTACGCGTGGCTCGAGGGCAAGATAACTGTGGAGGAAGCTGTCGAGATTTTGAGGGAGAACTTCACCGAGGACGTTACGCACTTCTCAAGAAGAAAGGAATCGATAGGGAGGGCCTTCGCGGAGGTTTTCAAGGTGATAGGGGAGAGGTTGGGGTTATAAGCTCGTCAGAAGCTCTATCAATCCCTGCTTCGTCGGGACCTTCATGAACTTCTCGGGGTCCTTCACCTTCAGGAGCAGGGGGACGTCGCCAAACAGCTTGAGAACCTTTCCAAAGGGTATGCTTCCCTCGCCGGGGAGAAGGTGAAGGTCGCCGACACCGTAGGCGAGGGCATCCTCGGGCTCAACCTGCGGGAAGAGCTTTCCGAAGTTGTCGTGTATCATGAGGATTACGGTTTTGTCTGTTCCCAGCTTTACGTCCTCGAGCAGCTTGTCCGCGTCACCCTGGGCGCTGAGAAAGGCGTGGGCGACGTCGAGGGCGAAGCCGACGTTCTTCCTGTCCACGTTCTCGACAACGTAGAGCGTGTCCTTGACGCTGAACGTGTTCTCGAGGGCTATCTTTATCCCGAACGGGCCCACCATGTCCGCAAGCTGCTGGAGGGCCTCTATTTCGAGGTCGAGTCTTCCGGTCCTTCCGCTCTGCATGACGATAACCTTGGCGCCCAGCTTTATCGCGACGTCCGCTATAGCCCTTGCAACGCGGAAGTGACGGGTGTAGTAGATGTGGTCGCGCAGATTAACGGAGGTGGGCATCCTGACGATGTAGTCGATTCCGACGCCCCTCAGGGTCGTCTCGATGTTTTTGAGCTTTTTCTCAACAACGACGCCGTTCTTTATGAGGCCGAGCGTGTGTGGGAATATCGAGACGAAGTCGTAGTTCTTTATCTTGACGTCCGCGAGCACCGACGCGAGGGTCTTGTCCTTCGTGACGAAATGCGGATAGACCGTAATTCCTATCTCCATGCTACCACCTACAAGAGAGTGTGCCGCTGGATATAAAAGCTTACCGAGGGACAGGGTTTAAAAGTTCCAGGCGGAACATCTTCCGGGTGAGTGGATGAGGGAAAACATCTGGAAGTACATATCCGCAGTTCTCATACTCCTGCTCGCCGCCTCAAGCGTGGCGGTGGTGCTGCTCTACATGCAGAACTCGGAGCTGAAATCTTACACCCCTTCGAACGTCTCCCCGGTAGTTGTGGAGACCTCACTGAACGCGACGTGCAACGAAACGGCTTACAGGCTCCAGATAGAGGAGCTCCAGAGGCAGCTGGACTTCATGCGGGCCCAGCTCAGGGAGAGGAACATGCCCGAAGACAACACGACGATAGCCGTCGTCCCGATATTCGGCCTGATTGATGAGTACACCGCCCTCAGAATCGTACCCCTTCTAAGGGACATTGCCCGGAACGACTCAATCGGAGGCGTTGTTCTCTGGATAGAGAGTCCGGGTGGATACGTGGGGCCTGTGAGGGACATCTACGCCACGGTTCGGAAGCTCAACCTCATTAAACCCGTGGTCGCCTACACCGGTGGCATGGCGGCATCGGGTGGGTACTACATCGCCGCAGGCGCCGAGAAGATAATAGCGGATCCCCTCGCGGAGGTGGGCAGTATCGGCGTCATCTACGTCCACTACAACCTCCAGAAGAACTACGAGATGAACGGCATCAAGGTCGATGTCTTCAAGACCGGGCCCTATAAGGACACCGGCGCGGAGTGGCGCGACCTGAGCGAGGAGGAGCGCGAGATGATAGCGGAGAGCATTGACACATATTTCCAGGCATTCCTCCAGGCGGTGAGTAGCGGGAGGAACATGCCGCTCAACGAGACCAGGAAGTATGCAACCGGCCAGACCTGGTTCGCCATGAACGTGACCGGCTCCCTCGTGGACGAAACCGGCGACATCGACCGTGCCCTGAGCATCCTCTCAGAGGAGCTAAACGTCACCAACCCGCGCGTGGTCATATACAGCGGGGACTCTCCTTCGGATTTTGGTATCTTCGGAAGCACGGCCCTCCTGCTTGATCCGCGCTACGTGAGCGCTTACCTGAAGACAGGCTGAGGTGATTGGAATGCTCTGTGAGGAGAAGCTCGAGGTATTTGAAAACGGATTCCGGGATGAGAAGTTCAACCTCGAGGTGGAGTTCTACGGAAGGGACGCCAGAAAGCTTCTCCTTGCAGTGATAAGGGAGCTTTACCTCCCCGATTATGGGGAGGACTACGTCTATCCCTTCGAGTGTGCCAAGGAGTTCTGGGGCATCCACATGGAACCCTCCGAGATAGTTACCGGGGAGTTCCGGCCGAGCCCCATCAAGTTCCTCAACCGCAGCGTTCTCAATCGCCTCGAAAAGGCTCTCGAGGAGATCGATGCGCCAGGGGAGGTTAAAGGTGCCATAGACTTCGAAAAGGCCGAGGTTCACAGGCTCAGGAAAGGTTTATTAGCCCTGGGGAAGAACTTTATACTCGGCGAGGGATACATAATCGTCTTCAACAAGCCCGCTGCGAGGGAGCTCATACTGAAATATCTGGGGATGCTGGATGGAGCTTGAAGCCGCAGTCTGGATCGCGATATCACTCGTAGTTCTCTACCTCGTCTGGGAGACGGTTAGCCCTATCCTTTCTCCCCTCATACTCGCGATAACCCTGGCTTACATCCTCTATCCTTTCCACGAGCGCCTCTCCAGGAAAACCGGAAAGCGTGTTTCGGCCTTCATCATGACAGGTATCCTCACGATCCTGACGTTTCTCTTCATGATCGGCTTTGCCCTCTGGATAAACGACGTCAAGCAGTCCCTGGCGTACTACATGGATGCCTTTTTCAGGTGGCTGCTTGGCTTCCACCTTCCCCCCGCAATCTACGAGCTCATCCAGCGCCTCGCGGAGGATATTCCCACGCGCTTTGAGGAGTACGTTCTCGGCTACACCTACTCCCTTCCCAAGCTCTCCCTTCAGGCCATCGTGATGGTCTTCGCGTTCTACGGGATCCTCGTGAACACCGAGACAATACGGGAGGAAGTTCATGCTCTCCTTCCGCAGGACAACAGGGAACTGGCCCTTAAACTCCTGAACAGTGCTGGAAGGACCCTTCACAGCCTTCTCCGCGGATGGCTCGCCCTGAGCATACTCAAGGGCGCGGCCATAGCGGTAGGCTTCTATCTTTTCGCTATAGCCGACGCCGGCGGGGCGATAGCGGCCGGTATCTTCACGATAATCTTTGAGCTCCTCCCCGTCCTCGGGGGATGGATAGTCTGGCTGGCCGGGGCGGCCTATCTCTTCGGCATCGGAGGGACTGCCGCGGCGGTCGTCTTTGCACTCTACGGTGCGGTTTTCGTATCCCCGATGCCGGACTACATCCTCAGGTCCCGCCTGGGCGAGAGGGAGACAGGGGTAAACGCGCTGATAAGCCTTGTTGGAATCTTCGGGGGTTACATAGCCTTCGGCTTCGTCGGCCTGATAATCGGCCCCGTTGCCCTGTCACTCCTCGGAACCCTGGTTGAGGAATGGAAGAAGACGAAAGAAGCGGCTATGGCCTAAACTTCCTCATGAACGCCGCCATCTTAACGGCATCGAGTGTTTCCCTGACGTCGTGTGTCCGGATTATGTTGGCTCCGTTGAAGACGGCCACCGCCGTGGCGGCAAGGCTCCCCGGGAGCCTCTCCGTGGGGTCTTTTCTACTGGTTATCGCCCCTATGAACGACTTCCTGGAGACTCCTATGAGGATGGGCCGTCCGAAGATTTTGAGCATGTTGAGGTTCGCCAGAACATTTGAGTCCCACTCGTACCAGGGCGGCCATTCCGGACGGAGGAAGCCTATCGCCGGGTCTGTGGCTATCTCCTCGATACCGTGTCTCTCGGCTATGACGAGGCTCTCCTGCAGGAGGTCCACCACTGTGTGAATCGGGTCGCTGAGGTTCCTAACCTCCCCGTGGGCGCAGACTATCACGGGAGCGGTATATTCAGCCGCGACCTGCGCCATCCTGGGGTCGCCCTTCAGACCTGTGACGTCGTTTATAATGTCTGCCCCTGCCTTCAAGGCCTCCTCCGCGACCCTGGCACTCGTCGTGTCTATGCTTATCGGCACGTCCACGTGGTCGCGGATGGTTTTAATCGCCCATACTGCCCGCCTTATCTCCTCCTCGACTGGAATCTGGGTCTCTAGGTAGGGGGCCGTCGATTTGGCGCCGATGTCTATGAAAGATGCTCCTTCCTCAACCATCTTTACGGCGGTCTCGATGAGTTTCTCCTCGCCGTCCCTGACGCTCCCCTTGTAGAAGCTCTCAGGCGAAACGTTGATGACGCCCATTATCCTCGGCTCACCTAGGTCAACTCCCGCGAACTTCATGGTTCACACCAAGCTCGAGCTTAATGGCCATGAATAAAAAGGTTAGCGTGGCTATGAGGGTGGGCAGAAACGGGTCGACATTCGGGTCGTTGGAATGCACAGCGACCGCGAGGAGGCCGTTGACCGCGCTGAAGCCGGCCAGAACCGCCTCGTCGGTTACCTTCGCCTTGAGCCTGTCGAGGACGTGGAAGAGATACAACTCGGTCACGAGGGGCGCTATAGTTAGTATCCCAATCAGTCCAGTGAATATCGTGAGGATGTACAGGGCAATCCCAATTGCGTCATCGCCTTCCCCCATATTATCACCGTGGGGTGTAATATTGGAGATACTTAAAAGTTTTGCCAACCGTTAAAAATCGATAACCCCAACTCTCCCCGGTGACGTTCATGCTAATCCGCACTCCGAGGAGGCTTCATCTGGGTCTCATCGATCCATCGGCCACCTTTGGGAGACGCTTTGGAAGCCTTGGCGTTGCCCTTGAAGGTGGCTATGAGGTCAGAATCGTCGAGGGCGAGGCCATGGAAGTGATTGCAGATGGGGAAGACAGAAAAACCATCGAGTTCGCCATAAAGAGGATGAACTCCGCCTACGAAACCGGAGTCAACTACATCGTCGAGGTCAGGAAGGCCATCCCCCGGCACGTTGGTCTCGGCTCCACGACTCAGCTCAGCCTGGCGGTCGCGATGGGAATAGCCCGGCTTAACAACCTGAACGTCTCTGTTGAAGAGCTGGCCAAGGTTCTTGGAAGGGGAAGGAACGGTGGTGCCGGAATCTACTCCTTCGCATACGGCGGATTCGTCATAGACGGCGGCGTTAAAAACGGCATCCCACCACTGATATTCCGCGAGGACTTCCCGGAGGGGTGGGCTTTTCTGCTGGTTATTCCCGAGCTCAAGCCCGGCCTCGACGAGGAGGAGGAAAAGCCCGTTATGGCTGGTGTCGTTGGAAGGGCCGACGTCGCCATGGAGATAAGCCACAGAATACTGCTCGGCCTTCTTCCTGCCTTGAAGGAGCAGGACGTGAGAACCTTCGGTGAGCACCTCTCCGCGATACAGAGGCTCGTGGGAAAGCACTTTGAGCCGTACCAGGGTGGGGAGTTCAGGGGGGACGTTAAACTAATACTCGACTTCCTGGCGGAGAAAACCTACGGTTGTGGCCAGAGCAGCTGGGGGCCGACCGTTTACGGGCTGATCAGAAGGGAGGAGTTTGGGGGACTCAGAGCAGAGGCACATGACTTCCTGCGTGAGCACGGGATAAGGGCGAAGGTTGAGCTCGGCCTTCCGAACAATACCGGGGCGGAGATAATTGGGGAGAGCGCGTTCCTGGAGAGGCTGATAAAATCTGTGGGTGGTTAGCTTGACGCTCGATAGGTTCATCAAGGTAAGATACCGGGCCGACGAGGAAAAAGTGAGGATCCTCATGGAGATTTTAAGCGAGCTCGGCATCGACTGCGCCAGAACCATCGAGGAGAGGGTTGACCTCCAGTTCGATGCCCTCAAAAACCTCCATGCGAACCTTGGGGACGATGAGCTCTTCATCAAGCTGGTCATAGCGAATTCCATTGTGAGCTATCAGCTGACGGCGAAGGGCGAAAGGTGGTGGTGGGAGTTCTCCGAGCACTTTTCCGAGAACCCACCAGCAGGAAGCATAGCCGAAGCCTATGCCGATTTTCTGCCGAATTCGAGGACCAACAGAAGGCTGGTCGCCGGGAAGGTGAGGAGGCTGGAGAGGCTCGAACCTTTTCTCGATTCGCTCTCCCTACGTGACCTGAGGGACTACTACTTCAACGGCATGGAATGCCTTCGTGACGAGCTTTCAAAGGGCCTCGGCTCAAAGAGAAGCGCCAAGACGATAGTCTTCGCGGTTAAGATGTTTGGCTACGCGGGCAGGATAGCCTTTGGGAAGTTCGTGCCGTATCCAATGGCCATCGAGATACCAGATGACGTGAGGATAAACGCCTATACAAAGAGATTCACGAACGAGCCGCCGGTGAGCTTCTGGAACAAGATTGCGGAAGAGACGGGTATCCCACCACTGCACATAGACTCTATACTCTGGCCTGTCCTAGGGGGGAATAAGGAGGTCCTGAGAAGAGTGAGGGAGCACTGTCCAAAATGGGAGGACGTTTTGAAGCTGGCTTCCCTCTAAGTTTCCCAATGATTCGCGGCTTCATTTAATCTTCACTCGGGCTATCCCCTGGAGAAAGAAGACCTCGTGTGCTTAATCTATCGGGACTCCGATTGGTGCTAGGATGGGATGCTTCAACTCGATTGACAAAATTTTTATACTTCTTGCGTTAATTTTAATCGGGAGTAGTTTACTCCAATACTGCAATGGGGGGTACATCTATGCTTTGGGGGTTTCAGCTTGAGTTTAAGCAGAGCCTTCGAACCAAGAAGCTCTGGGTTATCCTGGGTGTCATGATGCTTCTGTACATACCTGGGTTCTACTTCCAGAAGGCCTCTGGAACGGAAATAGAAACCGTTCAGCAGGCCGTTTCGGTTCTCATAGGCAACATCAACGGGCTGGGCGGCTTTTTCATCGCCATACTCGCCCTTCTGATGGGGGCCACCGCGATAAACAGCGAGATAGAGAAGGGAACGCTGCGCGTTGCCATGAGCAAGCCGATAAAGCGGCTGGGCTACATCGGCGGCAAGTTCCTTGCCCACACGGTGGTTGTGCTGATGGCGCTCCTTCTGACGACCCTCGTGGGAATAGTCGGCCTGGCGTGGCTGGGCGCCCCAATGGGGAGTCAGCTCGTCACCGACTCTCTCCTGCTTAACGGTCTGCTGCTCCTGGCAATGATCCAGCTTATAGCGCTGGGCTACATAATCTCCACCACCGTGAAGTCTTCCAGTACCGCACTCGGTGTTGCCCTTGTGATAGTGTTCGTGGTCTTCATGATAATGCCCGCCATAGTTCAGTTTATGGCCGCCAAGGATACCATAATAAGCGACCACCCCGACTGGGAGGCGTACCAGGAGAAAAGCAAGGAGTACAAGACCAGATATCTCTTCTACGTTCCAACTACCCAGATAGACGTCATAGTCAGCGATGCCACAAAGGTTACTGGAGACATAGAGAACCCGCAGGTAGAATACGTGGGAATAGGGGGTGCCATACTGAAGAACCCCGTTAACCTGGGCATACTCTTTGGACTCACCCTCGTCTACCTCGCCCTGGCCTTTTACCGCTTCCTCCGCATGGATCTGAGGTGATGGCTATGATACGAATCGAGAATCTGGTCAAGGTTTACGGAGACGTTCGTGCCCTTGACGGCCTGAGCCTTGAGGTCAGGCCCGGCCAGATATACGGCTTCCTAGGCCCCAACGGCGCCGGAAAGAGCACCACCATCCTCAGCACCCTCGGTCTGATCTTTCCTCAGGCTGGTAGGGTTCAGCTCTTCGACCTTGAGGTCTTCAGGGACGGGAAATTCGACGAGAACAACCTCGTTGAGGCCAAGAGGAGAATAGGCTACATGCCAGAGCATGCCACCCTGTGGGACTTCATGACCCCCATCCAGACCCTTGAGATAATCGCCGACGCCTTCGGAATCCCGAAGGCCGAACGGGAGAAGCAGGTCAGGGAGCTTCTTGAACTGGTCAACCTGTGGGAGGAACGGGACAGAAAGGTCGGCAAGTTCTCGAAGGGTATGCGCCAGCGTCTCCTGCTCGCCCAGGCGCTCATCAACGACCCCGAACTGCTCATCCTCGACGAGCCGATGACGGGCCTCGACCCGACTGGAATAGCGGAGTTCAAGGACATCATCAGGGAGCAGAAAAAGGCCGGGAGGACGGTCTTCTTCTCAAGCCACATTCTGGCGCACGTTGAGGAGATATGCGACACCGTTGGCGTAATAGTCAAAGGCAAGCTCCGCGTTGAGGGCAACCTTGAGGGCATCAAGAAGGAATTCCTCAGGAAGGCTGGGTACACGATAGTTTTAGAGACAAACGTTCCAGTTGACTTTACTGGAGTCGGGTGGAAGGTCACGCCGCTGGGGGAGAAAAAGTACCGCATAGTTGCGCCGGACGACATCAGGGAGGAGGTTCACGATTTCGTTGCCACACAGGGGGCTAAGATTCTCACCATGCAGGTCAAAGAGCCGAGCCTTGAGGAGATATTCCTCAAGATGGTGGAGTGAGGGCTAGAGCTTAGCCCTCTCGAATTCTTCCTTTCTCTCCAGCGGTTTGGTTGCGTCTATTCCCCACTTTGCTGTCAGGCTCTTCTCCGCAGAGGGGTCCAGGGAACTGCCCCTGGCGTTGGGGATAACCACAAGGTCCCTGTCGGCCTGGAAGCGCGTTGCTATCGCCCATTCCACTTCTCTGTCGTCGTATATGTCCACGTCCTCATCCACAACGACCACGTGCTTCAGGCTCGGGTGCCCGGCGAAGGCAGCAAGAATCGCATTCTTTCCGTCCCCGTCGTGCTGTTTGGTTATGCTCACCACCGCGTGGAGCCACATCGCACCGCCCTCGGTCAGTCTTACGCCGTGAACTCTGGGAACAACCCTCTTAACGCTCGCGTAGATCTGCGGCTCCTTCGGCAGGCCCATAAGCATGAAATGCTCGTAGCCGCCGGGGAGAAGGGCATGGAAAACCGGTTCATCGACGTGGTACATTCTCTCAAAGACCACCACCGGCTGCTTCCTCACGTAGTCGTAGGTTCCGGTTATATCGACGAACGGTCCCTCGTCGGTCAGCTCGGGGAGTATCTTGGCCCCGAAAACGAACTCCGTCTCAACCGGGACGGGTATTCCTCCGAGGTCGAAGACTTCGAGGGGTCTTCCAAAGGCCCTCCGACTCATCGCCGAGGCTATCTCAAGCTCGCTTATGCCGTAGGCCACGCTCGTGGCTCCGGCAAGGAGGATGTGGATCGGGTTCCCGACGACTATTCTGACGTCCAGCTCCTCCCCAGCCTCTGCCTTTTCCTTCCACATAGCGTACAGATGCCTCGGAACGAGCCTTATGGCGGCTCTTTTATCGTCAATGACCATCATCCTGTGGAAGGACATGTTGACAAAGCCATTCTCGTCCCTGGCTATGACCATGGCGGATGTGAAGTACTGACCGCCGTCCTTGGGGTAGTACTTTGGAATCGGAAGCTCGGTTAGTGAGAAGTCCCCGGTTGAGTTCGCCATGAAGGGGGCGCCGTCAACCGTCCTGTAGGGTTCGGGATTTTCCATGGCCCATGTCATCGTGTGAAGTATCTCCTCCCTCTCGATACCAAGGTAAGATGCAATCCTTTCCCTGGTGCTCCAGATGTTGCCCGCGACTTCCCATCCGTCCACGTCTTTGAAGAGGACGGGCCTATCGCGGTACTTCAGAAGATAACGCGTTACCCCGAGCTCTTTGCTTACCTGCTCCTTAACAACGACTGCATCATCAAACCGTTCAATGATTTCCCCCAGCATTCTATCACCTTAGTTTGATGTTCCAAAAGGCCTATAAAGTCTTTTTCCAAACTTTCGGCGATTGGTCATGCCTACGGTAACCCTCCGAATTCCCGATGGCTCCGCACTGGTTCGGATTGAGAAGGCAGATCCACAGGTGTATTTCAAAATCTACGAGCTGCTCAGCTACAAAAGGGACTTTGGCAAATGGGAAAAGCCAGAGAGCCTCTACGACCCATATGAGAAGACTTTTCCCGTTGGGGTTCTTCCGAGGGTCAAGAAGTTTCTCAACTGCAAGGGATACCGCGTCCGCGTGAAGGACGAGCGGCAGGTCAGGGGTGCCAAGCTGAACTCCACGTGGAACGAAAACTACAGCATGCGCAGGTATCAGGAAAGGGCGGTTAAAAAGGCCCTCCGGGAGAAAATGGGTGTTCTGGCTCTTCCGGTTGGAAGCGGTAAGACCGTCGTTGGGCTGAGGATAATCCACGAGCTCGACCTCTCCGCGCTGATAGTCGTCCACACGAAGGAGCTTCTCTACCAGTGGGCGGACAAGGTTAGGGAAGTTTTGGGCGTTGAGCCGGGCATAGTCGGGGACAACAAATGGGAGGAGCGCGCCGTTACCATTGCCATGATACAGACCCTTCTCTCGAGAGGCGCGGAGAAGCTCCAGAACGAGTACGCGATCCTCATGTTCGACGAGTGCCACAGAACCTCCGCCGCCGAGAAGTTCTACCAGCTTGGCCTTTCGCTGCCCCAGGTATACCGCTTTGGCCTATCTGCGACGCCGTGGAGGCGCATACGCGGTGAGGAGATCAAGATAGAGGCCGTTGTTGGGCCCACCATATTCGAGGTTCGCGCTGATGACCTCATAAAGGAAAAGTTCCTTGCGAAGCCGCGCTTTGAAATAATCACCTACGAGTCGAGCATGCCCTCCTTCAGCGAGCGCTACAAGGAACTGTACGAGGACATGATAATGAACAACGACGAGAGGAACCGGGCCGTGGCGGAGAAGGCCGCCGAGCTCGCCCGGAAGGGGCACCGAGTCCTCATCGACGTCAGGAGGATCGAGCACGGCAGGATACTCCGGAAGATGCTTGGCGAGATGGGCGTGAAGGCGGAGTTCCTGAGCTCAAAGAGCTCCAACCGCTGGGAGATACTTGAGGCGTTCAAGAACGGAGAGATTCCGGTTCTCATCTCGACACTCCTCAAGGAGGGCGTGGACATACCGGAGATTTCGGCGATAATACTTGCGGGAGGCGGCAAGAGCGATATCATGACGATTCAGACAATAGGGCGCGCCCTGAGGCCGAAGAAGGGAATGAAGGCCGTTATAGTTGACGTTCAGGACGACGACCCCTTACTCTTCACCCACTTCATCGAGCGGCAGAAGGCGCTCAAGCAGTACTACGGTAAATACTACGACAGGGAGATGGCCTCAAAGCTCGAGGAGAGTGTCACCAAAAAGGGCCGCCCTCGTAAGCGCTCTTGAGTAGCGTTCGAACAGGTCGCGTTTTGCTTTTTTGATTCCCCTTTCATCCGCCTGGAACTTCACGTCCGGGTATTCCATATGCCAGAGTATGAGTCCCTCGGGGGGCGCGGGGGGAACTTTTTTGCCATACTGTCCCTTGAGCATCATTTCGACCGTTTTGGGCTCCATGAGGCCAAGACCGCAGAATCGGATTGCGTTAACTATTCTTCTCGCCATCTCCCACAGGAAGCTTTTTCCCTCGATTTCGATGATGTAGTAGCCCTGGCGCCCTATGACCTCAACCCGGAGGAGCTCTCTGATCGGATCCCTGCCGGGTTCAAGCCGGGAGAATGCCGAAAAGTCATGTTCGCCAACGAAGAGCGCCGCGCACTCTCTCATATCGCGCTCATTGAAGCCCTCGTCAACCTGGTAGTAGCGGTAGGTCTTTGACCTCGCCTGGAACCTGGGGTGGAATCCCTCGGGAACCTCAGCAACGCCGAGAACCCAGAGATCCCTGAGGTGGTGGTTGAGAACCTCCGCGCGAACGAGGTCCGGTCTCGAGGCGACGTCAAAGGCCACGACGTTGAAGATTGCTGAAACTCCCCTGTCCGTTCTCGAGGCCCCCTTGAAGTTCGAGCTCTCGGCGTCCCTTATTATTCCGAGCTTCGACAGGGCCTTTATCAGCTCCCCTTCGACGGTTCTAACGTCGGGCTGCCTCTGAAAGCCATAGAACGCGCTGCCATCGTATGCCACTCTGAGTGCGAACCTCATGGTTGTTGGATGGGCCAGAGGGTATAAATGTCTTTTCCACGGTGCTGGTTGATACTGCGACGGATTATTTTGCAAATGTAAACCTCAATTTTGGATGCTGTTCAAGCGGGAGCGAGAAAAATTGATAAACCACGTCCACAAAGTGTACCCGGAGGTGGGAGGATGGATGCGATAATAGGGATTGAGGTGCTTGAGAACGTGACGAACTTCGAGATAATGTGCGCCCTTCTGGAGAAGAGGATAAAAATAGAGGATTAGAGGTACGGCGCCCGATAGAGCGGCCTTAGGAACATTTCAAACGCCGCCACGGGCATTTCTATTCCCCAGTTTTCCAGGACTGCCGGGTGGACCTCCCCGATGATGCCGATCGGTTTTCCTTCGACGACTATTTTTCCTGCCCTCCCCGGAATGAAGCTCGGATGATCAATGCCCTCGAGCTCGTACCTGAAGCCGAGGTGGTGCATCACGCTCTCAAGTATCTCCTTGGCCTCGGTGAAGGTAACGCGCGGGTGGGCGAGGGCAACAGCCAGCTTGCTCTCACTGACCGTTTTGGTCTCCCTGCTCTCGTCTATGAGTGTAGCCTTTCCGACCTCGAAGATTCTCTGCGGGTACTCCTCGTGGGTGTTCTGGCTCAGGAAATCGAGGAGGCTTGGGATGAGCCAGACCCTCAGGGCGGACCACTTGGGGCTTATGGGGTTCTCTATCTCGACGAGCTCCGCCGGCGGGTGGCTGAAGCGGTCCTCACCGGGTTCGAGCAGCATCTTTCCGTACTGGGATTCCCTGTTCGTCAGGTTGAAGGTCATGACCTCCTGGAGGCCGTAGCCGACCATGAGCTCCCTGACGGCATCCTCGAACTCGATGAACTTGTCGCCCCTTCCCTGGACGGCAAGCTTTGGCTCCTCAGGTTCGATCTCGTTATAGCCGTAGGCTATGAGGACATCCTCCAGAACGTCGCGGGCGTGCATTATGTCGTCGCGGAAGGCGGGATAGAGGAGGTTTGCCTTCCCGTCAACCAACTTGACATCGTACATCATTCTCTCGAGGAGGTCTTTGATCTCCTCGTCACTCAGCTCGAGCCCGGTGAGCCTCTTGATGTAGTCGAGCTCAACCTTGAAGGATTTGGGAGTTAAATCCGGTGTTTCAATTACTAACCAATCTGTTAGTTTCTCAATAGTTCGTAGTTTATCTTCAACATCCGGGGCTAAATAACTAACTAACTCATTAATATCCATATCAGGGTATACTACTTCCACACTCTTTATCTTCCCCCCGCGTTCAGCTAAAGCGGTAACCACGACGTTCAAAGCCAGCATGACTTTGTTCAGGTCCCAGCCGGTCACGTCGATGAAGACGTTTCTCGTCTCCGGGGTCACCCTGCCGGTTATCTCGGAGTTTATAATCGGGGGCATCGAGAGAACCTTACCCTCGCTGTCCACGAGGAGCGGGTAGTAGGGCTTGTCCTTGATGAGGTGGCCATACTCCCTGCCCTTCTCGTGCTTCTCAAGTATCTCCTCGAGAGTCATCTCCTCCTCGAAGCCCAGCGGAACGAACTTCTCGCTCTTCTCAGCGGCGCGGTAGTATATTGGCGGCTTCACCTTATCAAAGTCGAAGATGCCTATGGCGACCTCTCTTCTCCTCCTCCCGAAGGTTAAGGCCACCTTCTCCTGGAGGTTGATCATCTGCTTTAGCGCCTCTTCATCGAGGTTCAGTCCCTCAACTATTGCGTAGACACCATACGGGCGGATGTTCTTCAGCTTCCCGTCAACGTAAACCGTTACGCCGCTGTCTTCCACTTTGTACCCGGGAAGACCGCTCTCGAAGCCGAGCGCCCAGCGTATCTGCCTTGCTATTCCCTCGGCGCTCCAGAGGTCGGGCCTGTTGGTGTCCTTTGAGTCTGCCTTGAAGTAGATTTCACCGTCCTCCTCCCAGACGTCGTCCAGCTCGCACTTCGCGTAGAGGAAGAGGTCCTCCCACTCCTCAACGGTGAAGGTCTTCCCGACGAGCCTTTCCAGATCCCGCTTTGACACATCGAACTTGGGCATGGTATCACCTCACCAGACCAGTCTCGCCTCCCTCAACCATCTGAGGTCATAGCTGAACAGGTAGCGGATGTCGTCTATTCCGAGTTTGAACATAGCAAGTCTGTCTATTCCTATCCCCCACGCTATCACCGGAACGTCAACTCCGAGGGCCTTCGTCATCTCCTCGCGGAAGATTCCGGCACCGCCGAACTCAACCCAGCCGAGCTCGGGGTGGTAGGCGCTCATCTGAACGCTCGGCTCGGTGAACGGGTAGTAGTCCGGCAGGAACTTGACCTTCCTGGCCCCGGCTATCTCCACCGCGAAGCGCTTGAGTATCCCGAGGAGGTTCCTGAAGTTCAAATCCTCGCCGACGACGAAGCCATCGACCTGGTTGAACTCTATGAGGTGGGTTCTGTCGAGGACGTCCGGGCGGAAGACACGCTGAATCGTGAAGTATTTTCCTGGTATCTCAACGCCCCTGGCGAGCTGTCTGCCGCTCAGGGCTGTACCGTGTGCCCTCGGCATGAGGAGCATGGCCCTCTCTGGCGACCAGACGTAGCCCCAGCCGCGGGAACCTGCCAAGCCGTGCTCGTGGGCAGCCTTGACGCTGGCGACGAGTTCCTCCATGGGCAGGTGGCCGTTCTTCGGGTATTTGAGCTGGTAGGTATCGGTCCAGTCTCTCGCCGGGTGGTTCTGGGGCTGGAAGAGCGCGTCGAAGTTCCAGAACTGGGTCTCTATGAGGCTGTCGGAGACCATCTCGATGAATCCCATCTCGATAAGTCTCTTCCGTATCTTGTCGAGAAAGGCCCTGTACGGCTGCTTCTTGCCCGGGTAAATCCTCCTGACCGGGGCCGAGATGTTAAAGCGCTTGAACTCGACCTCGCGCCATTTTCCAGACTTTATCAGCTCCGGGGTCAGGTTGGAGACCTCTTCCTTCAGCTCGATGCCCCTCTTCACGAGCTCCATTCCCTCGGGGGATATCTCGACGAGCCTCTCGGTAACGGAATCTTCCTCCGCAATCTTCCTTCTCTTGAGCTCTTTAACGGGAATGAGTCCTTCAATCTCCTCCAGAGGTACGGTCTTCCTCTCCGTGAGGAGCTTGAGGGCGGTATCAATGGACCTCTCTTCCGCGCTGAGTCCCTTCTCGGTGATTTCGAGGACTAACTTCCCGTCCTCCTTCCTAACGCTCGCCCAGCTCTCCTTCCTCAGGAGGCCGACTATAGGTTTCAGCTCATCCTCGCTGAGAACGTTCCTCAGGTCATCCAGGGTCGCCTTTTTCTTTTCCTTCAGAACCTCCAGCGCCCTCCGCTCAGGGAGGCCTATTTCAGCGTACTTTCTTCCGGTCTCGGTGAGCCTGACAACCCTCTCACTTTTCTCGTGGAGCTTCGCCAGCCCCTTGCTCTGAAGGCCGAGAACCGCTCGCATAACAGCAACCTGATCCAGACCGGTCCTTTTGACGAGCTCTTCGAATTTAGTCTTTCCAACTTCGCTGAGCTTTATGAGCGTGAGTTTCTCCTGGTAGCTTAGCTCCATAGTGCCACCTCCCTGGGGTGAGTTTGAGAGGAGTTACTTAAGAATTGCGGTGAAAGAAAAGGGGAGATAATTCAACCCTTGTGCGGGAAGAACACGACCTTACCGGTCTTACCGGCCTTCATCAGCTCAAAGGCTTCCTCGAAGTCATCAAAGCCCTTGTACTTGTGGGTGATGACCGGGTCGAGGTTGAGCCTGCCGCTCTGGATGAGGCTTGAGACCGTGTACCAGGTCTCCCAGAGGTGCCTTCCGGTTATGCCGTGAACCTCGAGGGCCTTGAAGATTATCAGGTTGTTGAAGTCCACCGTAACGTCCCTCGGGAAGAGGCCGAGAAGTGAGACCCTTCCTCCTGGAGTGGTGGCCGCTAGACCCTGCTCCAGAGCCTTGGGGGCGCCGCTGAACTCCAGGAAGACCTCAACGCCGGCGCCGTCGGTTATGTCCATAACCGCCTTGACGGGATCCTCCTCGAAGGGGTTGATGACGTAGTCGGCACCGACCTTCTTGGCCAGCTCGCGCCTGAACTCGCTCGGCTCGCTCACGATAACCGGGTAAGCCCCGGACGCCTTTGCAACGGCAATTCCAAGAAGTCCGAGCGGGCCTGCACCCGTTATAAGTGTGCTCCTTCCGGCTATCGGCCCCGCCAGAACGGTATCGACGGCATTGCCAAGCGGCTCCTGGAGCGCCGCGTACTCAGGGGGCATGTCCTTTGGGTTCTTCCAGGCGTTCTGGGCAGGAACTATCGCGTATTCCGCGAAAACACCGTCCATGTCAACGCCGAATATCTTGGTGTTCTGGCAGACGTGGTAGCGGTTGTGCCTGCAGGCGTAGCACTTGCCGCAGACGATGTGCGTTTCCGCGCTTATGTAGTCGCCGACCTCGAGGGTATCAACGCCGGGTCCGACCTCGATGACCTCTCCAGCCACTTCGTGGCCCATGATCTGGGGTGGCTTGATCCTGCTCTGCGCCCACTCGTTCCACTCGTAGATGTGGAGGTCGGTTCCGCAGATGCTGGTGGCGAGAACCTTGATGAGGACTTCGCCCGGTCCTGGCTTGGGAACATCAACCTCAACGAGCTCGGCACCATAAGCGGGCTTCGTTTTCATGATAGCCGGCATCTTTTCGGCCATGGCAATCATCTCCTTAACATTTACATGGATATCTGAACGGGGGACGATATAAACCTTTTGTGGCGGCAATTGGAGGATGAGTGTTCCCTATCCCTATCGGAAACCTTATATCCCCTTTTGAGTATGTCCCCTGTGAAGGGGGTTTAGGGATGGCGCTCATAGTAGTGACCGGCAGAGGCGGTGCCGGAAAGACCACGACAACGGCCAATTTCAGTACGTTTCTGGCCATGCGGGAGTACCGCGTCCTCGCGGTTGACGGCGACCTGTATCTCCCCAACCTTGGCTTTCACTTTGCTCTTGACACTGTTAAATATACCCTTCACTCGCTCCTGAAGAACCCCGATATAGACCCCGAATGGGCGATTTACCGGCATCCCCACACCGGTGTTCATGTGCTTCCGGGGAGCACCCAGCTCCAGGACGTTCTGGGCATCTCTCCGAGGAGACTTGTGGACATTCTGGACCGGGTGAAGTATAAGTTCGGTGTCGTCTTCGTTGATTCGCCCACAGGCATACCGTTCGACACCCTCCCGACTTTTGAGGTCGCAAACTACCAGCTTATAGTCGTCGAGATAGAGCGCTCGCCGATATACTCCTTTGAAACGATGGTTGAAAACGAGATAGAGAAGCTGAAGGCACTCGGCGAGAGGTACGGCCTCAATATAGGTGTGATCCTGAACAAGGTTCGTGAGTCTGCGGACGTTGTGGACAAGATCGTGGAGGCGGTCGAAGAAGATCTCGATGTCCCGGTTCTCGGATGGATACCCTTTGACTACAACGTCCCCGAGTCCATCAATGTTGGAGTGCCCATAGTTAAATATGCCCCAAACAGTGATGCCTCGATAGCATTCCGGGAAGCCGGAGAGGTGCTTGAGGAGTGGATATTCGGCTGATTTCTGGAGGTGTCGATATGAACGTGGAGGAACTTGTGGAGAAAGTGGCCAGCGGAGAAATAAAGCTCCACCAGGTTGAGAGGTACACAAACGGTGATAAGAAACTCGCCACTGAAATAAGGAGGAGGGCGCTTGAAAAGAAGCTCGGTGTTAGCCTTGAGAACATAGGGCACTACTCGATAGACCCCGAGAGGGTCATAGGCAAGAACATCGAGAACATGATAGGCGTCGTCCAGATACCGATGGGAGTTGCCGGCCCTCTTAAAATCAACGGGGAATATGCCAGGGGCGAGTTCTACATCCCCCTCGCCACCACTGAGGGAGCGCTGGTTGCAAGCGTCAACCGTGGCTGCTCCGCCTTGACAGAGGCGGGTGGGTTGAAGACCACGATAATAGACGACAAGATGACCCGAGCGCCCCTCCTCAAGTGCCCCGACGCGAGAAGAGCCAGGGAAGTCGCCGAGTGGGTAAAGGCTAATCTCGACTACCTCCAGGAGAGGGCCGTCAGCAAGGTCACCAGACACGGAAAGCTGAGGGACGTTAAGCCTTACATCGTCGGCAACAACCTTTACCTGCGCTTCGAGTTCGAGACCGGAGATGCCATGGGCATGAACATGGTCACCATATCAAGCGAGGAGATAATGAAGGTCATCGAGGAGCACTTCCCGGACGTGAAGTACCTCGCCCTCTCGGGCAACCTCTGCGTGGACAAGAAGCCGAACGCGATGAACTTCATCAACGGCCGTGGGAAGACCGTTATTGCCGAGGCCATAATCCCGCGCGAGATAGTCGAGAAGAAGCTGAAAACCACTCCGGAGCTCATAGCCGAGGTCAACTACAGGAAGAACCTCATCGGTTCGGCCCAGGCCGGTTCCTATGGCTTCAATGCTCACTTTGGGAACATAGTCGGTGCAATCTTCCTTGCCACCGGCCAGGACGAGGCCCAGATTACCGAGGGCTCGCACGGCATAACCCTCGCGGAGGTTACCCCCGAGGGAGACCTCTACATCAGCGTCACCATGCCGAGCCTTGAGATTGGAACGGTCGGCGGAGGAACTCGCGTCCCGACCCAGAGGGAAGCCCTGAGCATAATGGGCGTTGCCGGCGGCGGAGATCCGCCCGGTACAAACGCCAGGAAGTTCGCGGAGATAATAGCCGGTGCAGTTCTTGCAGGGGAGCTTTCCCTTCTGGCGGCGATAGCGGCGAAGCACCTGGCGAAAGCACACGCCGAGCTGGGGCGTTAGCCCTTTTTCTCTCCTTCCATTCCGAGCCGGATAACGAAGACCTTTGTGCGGGCTTCTCCTGTTGAGATAACTTCTACCCCTCTGAAATAGAGCAGTGAGAGTGGATAGTCGAGTATCAGATAAATGATTAGGGCAAAGAGGATTGTAACGAGGAAACCAGTCCAGTAACTTCCCAGCTCTATCAAGGATGAAAAAACCACACCGCCCAAAAGGCTCATAAGAAAGTTCAGTGTCGAGCGGTGTTTGTGCCTGATGCCGCCGATTCTCTTCCGCCCTATGACATCGAGGAGGGCGCGGAATCCTTCTTTTCTCTTCACGCGAAACGCGAGGACGAACTCCGGGCGGGGAATCCCCTTGAGGCTCACGGGCACGTCTGACGCGGCCAGATAGAAGATGCGACCCAGTCCATCGGTTAGCTCTATTACCGTCAGAAACTTCCCACGGTCGTAGAAATTCTCTCCCGAGGACACCAGCAGGTACGGGTCGGGGTCGGTCAGACGGGTGAATCTCAGCCCCATGGATTTAAGGGCCCTCTCCACTGGCCGTGTGCAATCGGAGAGAATCTCGCATCTAACGAGCGCGTAGGTGCACCTCTTTCCGTCCATCCAGCCGGCGATGATTCCTTCAACCTTCGCTTTGAGCGCCATGCCATCACCTCACCCTTCCCCCGACGGCCGGTGGCCGCGGTGCTCACTTTTTCCTCTTCTTGTATCCCCTCCTGAACCCCTCTATGAGGCCGGATAGCAGCAGCACAAGGGGCAGGAAGCTGTTGATCCACTCCAGCTCATCGTTTTTGTAGCCCAGATAGCTCAGGAAGAGGAATCCTCCCCAGAGCAGGAGCTGTAACATCGCGGAGAATTTATCCACGCCGAGCTTTCCGTGTGCGGACCCCTCGGCTATTTCTCGGAATACCGCTTCAAATGCCTCTTCCTTCCCAATCTCGTACTCATAAGCCGCTTTAGGCTTTTCCAGGCCATTCACGCCCTTCGTCAGGTAGAACCATCTGTTGATGTCGTTTCTAATCTCTATCACATAGACCTCCTTTGAGGTTCCGAGGATGCTTTTAAAATTCGTCATGAGGGTGTACTCGTCCGGATTCACCAGCCGGACGAAGCGGCCGAGTTTTGATTCAACGGCCTTCGCGTAGTTCCCGAGGGGCTCGTCTTTAACCTCGTAGAGGTAGTAGACGATTTTGATCTTCTGGGTCATACTTCCCACAAATGGAAGTAAGAAAAAGGGGTTAAAAACTTAACCCTCAGCTCAGCTCCTGGATCTTCTTCCTCACGAGCGAACTGACGAGCTTTCCGTCTGCCCTTCCACGAAGCTTCGCCATGGCCCTGCCCATGACCATTCCCATCGCACCCATTCCCTTGGCCTTGATGACTTCGATGTTCGCCTGAACGACCTCGTCTATTATCCTCTCGACCTCTTCCTCGCTGAGCAGCGTTAGGCCCTTCTCCTCCGCCACCTGGGCGGCGCTCTTCTCGGGGTTCCTCGCCAGCTCCTTGAATATCTCCTCGAATGCTTCCTTGGCTATCTTTCCACCGAGGTACAGGTCGAAGGCCTCTCTGATGTGTTCATCGGTGATATTCTCGATGGGTGCCTCCTTCTTGAGTCCCTTGAGGACCACCACGAGGATTGAGGCGGCTAAAGATGGCTTGATGCCCCTGGCTATCAGCTCCTCGAAGAGCTCGTCACGCTCGTCGTTCACCAGGGTTTCTGCTAAGCTTCTGTCTATCCTGTACTCCTTCACATAGCGGTCGACGCGCTCCTGCGGGAGCTCGGGCAGGTTCGCCAGTACATCGTCCTTCATCTCCGCCGTGAGAAGTATCGGCGGTATGTCCGTCTCCGGATACATCCTGGCCTTGCCCGGGAGCGGGCGCATGTACTGGGTGTTTCCATCAGGCAGGGCCCTCCTGGTCTCCTCTGGCACTCCCTCGATGGCCTCCCTCGCGCGCTGGAGAACCTCCCGGAGGGCGTTCTTTGCGGTTTCCTCCTCGGCCGCGACGAGAACGAACGCATCCTCTCCGCCGAGACCAAGTTTTTCAATAACTGCATTAACCTCTAATTCTGTAATTCCATAGTTAGGCAGTTCATCGATGTGGAAGATTCCCTTCACGTACTTCTTGGCCCTGTCCGCCATCTCGGTGCCGAGTCTCCTTCCTGGCTGTATCTCCTTGCCTATAAGCCCGCGGAACTTGGGGAGTTTTATTGCCAGGACCTTTCCGCCCCTCTTTACCGTGCGGGCGATTATCTTCGAGCCGGTGTTCTCGAATATATCCGTAACGTCGTGGAACTCCTCCCTTATGTCCTCGGGCTTGACCCCGCGCTTCCTCAGCTCCTCGCGTATTTTGAGCAGGTTCACCTGCCTCTCAATCTCGCGCTCGATGATGACGGGTATCATATCGAGCTCCTGGACACCTTTGATTTCGACCCTCGCTCCTCCCCTGATGGAGACGTTCAGGTCCTGCCTGATGGTTCCAAGACCGCGCTTGACCTTTCTCGTCGCCCTGAGCGCGTCGCCGATGTACTTGGCGACCACCTTCGCCTGCTCCGGGTGGTGTATGTCCGGGGTTGTGCTTATCTCCACCAGTGGAATGCCGAGGCGGTCGAGGCGGTAGATGACCTCCTTCTCTCCCCTCTCGACTATCCTGCACGCGTCCTCCTCAAGGCATATCGTCGGAATGCCGACGCTTCCCCAGGGGGTGTCCACCTTTCCGTTCATGGCGATTATCGCGGTTCTCTGGAAGCCGGAGACGTTGGAGCCGTCTATGACTATCTTGCGCATGAAGTGGACCTCGTCAACGGGGGTTGCGTTGAGGAGGTAGCTTATCTGGAGAGAGACCCTGAGTGCCTCCTCGTCCGGCATGTGGGGAGGCTCCTCATCCATGTAAACGAGGTCCGCCAGCCTGTAGTTGCCCTCGTAGATGTAGGTTTTTCCCTTCTTGAATTCTTCAAGCGCGGCTGGATCGATTTCACCGAGCTCGCTTATCGTCGGCCTGAGCCTGCGCTGGAAGGTGAAGTCCACCTCGTCGCTCATCTCGCTGGGAACCGGGGAGAACAGTCTCCTCGTGTCGAGCTGTCTGTGTATCTCAAGGCCCACCTTGAGGCCAAGCTCCTCGTAGTTGAACTTCCCGGTCATCTTAACACCTCCAGTGGAGTTCTCAAAAAGTCATCATCAAAGGTCGCTATCTTGTCTATCCCATAATACTCACAGGCTGATACAATCAGGGAATCGTTTGGTAGCAGACCAAGCTTTTTGCGGATATCCCGGGAGAGATGCATTATCTCCCAGTTCTCGTCGAGGAAAATCAAAACATCCGATGCAAGAAGGGAATCCAGGAGTTCATCAAAGGTTTCTACGGGCTCATATAGCTCAGGGTTCTTGGCGAGCTCCTTTCTGAGCGAGTAGAACCTGTAGCTTCCAGTTAGTTTGATATAGTTTCTTGCAAGCAGCTGAAAGGCAACCTCTCCGTATATCGTTGGCGTAATCGCGAGGATGTACTCACTGACCAGTCTCTCCATCAGTTCAGTTCCGCGTTTCTCCCCAAGCAGGTAGTCTATCCAGACGTTTGAATCAACCATCACCGGCTCTCTTGAGGATGTGCTCATGGTACGCCTCCTCCCAGTCTATGTCCCCGACATCCTTCAGCCCTCTAAGCGCTCCAGCGTATCTCTTAATGGCCTCTTTGGGGTCAGCTATGAGTATCTCCACCCTGGTTCCCTCAGGCAGGTCCACCTTATCGAGGGGCTTGAAGACCCCGTTCCTGTAAACCGCCCTGATCCCCACACCTATCACCTCAGGAATGTGTCAAACCTCGTGTACGGCGTTATCTCTCCTGCATAGTTGGTCAGCATCATCTCACGCACTTCCTTCGGGTCGTCGGTGTGGCCGAGAACCCACATGAGCTTGACGTAGGCCGTCTCTGGGAGCATGTCCTCGCACGGAATCACGCCGGCCTTTAGGAGTCTCCTTCCGGTGGAGTACACGTTGAGGTTCACCCTGCCGTAGAGGCACTGGCTCGTCATGCAGACGGCGACGCCTTCCTCCGTGGCGCGCTTTATAGAGTCGATGACGTATGTGGGCACGTGGCCGAGACCCGTTCCTTCGATGACCAGCCCCTTGTATCCCCTGTCAACGAAGAAATCGATTATCTCCGGCTGGATTCCCGGGAAGGCCTTGATGATGGCCACCTTCTCCTCCATCTCGTCGTCCACCCAGACCTCGCTCTCAGTTCTCCTGCGGTAGTCGTCCCTGAGGAACTCGATCCTACCTCCCGGCCATATCCTTGCGAGGGGAATGTCGTTTATGCTCCTGAACGCATCCCTCCTGCTCGTGTGCATCTTTCTGGCCTTGGTCCCGCGGTGGGCGAGGCAGTAGGTGTCGCTGGTCTCTCCGTGCATGACGATGGCCACCTCACCAAAGTCTGAAGTCGCCATCCGGACGGAGCAGATGAGGTTCATCGCCGCGTCGCTGCTCGGCCTGTCTGAGCTCCTCTGGGAACCCACGAGAATAACAGGCTTTCCGAGGTCGCGGAGCATGAAGCTGAGCGCCGAGGCGGTGTAGGCCATCGTGTCCGTTCCGTGGGCGATGACAACTCCATCTTCCCCGTTGTTGAGCATTCCGGCAACCTCGTGGGCTATCTTAACCCAGTACTCAGGGCGCATGTCCTCGCTCATTATGTTGAAGAGCAGCTTCGGCGTTATGTTCGCCACCTCGAATATCTCGGGGACGGCCTTGGCGAGCTCCTCGGCGGTGAAGGCCGCGTGAACAGCGCCCGTCTTGTAGTCAATCCTGCTCGCTATGGTTCCACCGGTTCCTATTATCGCGACACTTGGGAGGCCCGGCTTCTTGGGAAAGACCTCCTCGAACTCCAGCTCCTCCCTGGGGGCGGCCTTCTCGATCACCTCGACCTCCAGGATTTGATCCACGAGGATTCCGACGTTGTACCCGTTGTCGAGCTTCAGCGTGAGCGTTTCGCCGCTGGACAGCTCGTAGGGGTTCATGACAACGCCCTCATAGACGCTCGTGTTTCCATTCTCCTTTTCGATTATCCGGACGTGATCTCCGACTTCGAGGCCTTTCTCCTTCATAAACCTCTCAACTTTCCGCATAACTCTCCCTCCGCCCTAAGCTGATACAAACCCAATATAAACCTTCGGGCTGGACAGGTGACAAAAGCCGGCCACTATGATCGATAAATTTCGTCGAAATGACAACTATCTGGCCTCGATCTTAAACCTGGGTTCCTCTATCCACTCAGACCTGCACTTCGGACAGCGGGAGGGGATGTTTATCTCCGGCCGGAAGACGAAGCCGCACTTCCTGCACTCAGCTGGCTTTATGAGGAGTACCTTTCCCTCGCGCTTGAGGGTCCTCTGGATGGCCTTCAGATCCTCCAGCACGGTTTTCTTTGCCCCTCTGCCGCGGAGCTCAAGGCCCAGTACCAGCTCGCTCGGTGAGTAGTCCCGCTCCTCCAAAAGCTTTATTATTCTCTGCCTGCGAGTCATCATCGCGAGAAGCTTTGAACTGCGGGATATAAATCTTAGGGTGAGAGCATGATAACTGAAAAGGCTGCGAGGGTTCTTGAATCCCACAAACTCTGCGACCACTGTCTGGGCAGACTGTTCGCGGGGCTTGGGAAGGGCACCAATGAGGAGCGCGGGAAGGCGGTAAGGTTCGTCCTCAACATGGAGCGCTCCGCTAAAGATTTGCCCCCGGTTGAAGCACCCGAAACGTGCGAGCTGTGCGGCAACGTTTTCGAAAGGATTCCCGAACTCGTCGGAAGGATGGAGGAGGTCGCGGCTGGCGTCGAGTTTGAGACCTTCCTCGTCGGCTCCCGCTTCCCCGAGGAGGTTCGGGAGAACGAGAAAGCCCTATGGGGGGAGTTTGACATAGGGACCGCCGAGCCCATAAACCGCGAGTTCAACCGTGAGCTCGGTAAGGCCTTTGGGAAGGCAACGGGAAAGGATACTGCCAAGAACCCCGACGTGGTTTTCATCGTCGAGCCTTATTCCGGCAGAATAGAACTTCAGATAAACCCAATTTACGTCTACGGCCGCTACAGAAAGCTCGTGCGGGGCATTCCCCAGACGCCCCTTCCGGACTTTGACGAGAGCGTGGCCTCGATCATCTGCAGGGCATTCTCCAGTGCGAGCGGCGGGAAGTGCGTCTTCAAGGGGGCAGGAAGGGAGGACGTTGACGTCCGTATGCTCGGAAACGGCAGGCCCTTTATCGTCGAGATAAAGCTGCCGAAAAAACGGAAGCTCGACCTCGATGCAGTAAAGGGGGAGATAAACGCAAGCGGAAAGGTCGAGGTTCTTAATCTGCGCTTCGTTTCACCTAAAGAGGCCGAAGAGGTCCTCACACGGAATCACCGCAAGGAATACCTTGCGCTGGTTCTGGTCGAGGAGGGGGTAACCCCTGAGGAGGCCGAGGAAGCTGCCAGAAAGCTTAGGGGGCTTGAGATTCGTCAGAGAACCCCCTGGCGCGTGAGAAAGGCGAGAGCCGATAAAGTTCGCGTCCGGAGGGTTCACGAGGCGGAAGCGAGATGGCTCGACGGGAAGCACTTCGAGCTCCGTCTCGTCACCGACGGAGGCCTGTACATTAAGGAGCTCATATCCGGCGATAAGGGGCGCACGAAGCCCTCGGTGAGCGACCTGCTCGGAAAACCTGCCTGGTGCGAGAGGCTTGACGTGCTGAACATTCTCGACCACTGAAAACTTTATAAACGGTTCCCGCCGATTGGATAGCGGAGCCATAACAGGCTTAGTCTATACGCCGAAGAGGCGTGAAACTCTGAAAAATGTCTTTGCGTCTGTTGCGCGATGAGTAAAAACCCTGCGAGGTGATTGGAATGGTTAAGAAAGCACACAGCTTCAGAAGGAAGACCCGCGGCAAGCTCAGCAAGAAGCCGAGGAGGAGAGGTCTCCCGCCCCTCACCAGGTTCCTCCAGGAGTTCGAGGCTGGACAGAGGGTTCACATCGTCATAGAGCCGAGCTACCACAGGGGAATGCCCGACCCGAGGTTCCACGGAAGAACCGGAACCGTCGTCGGTAAGCGCGGCGATGCCTACGTCGTCCAGGTTAAGGACGGTGGCAAGGTCAAGACCTTCTTCATCCACCCGGTTCACCTCAGGGCTCAGAAGGGATGAGCATGATAGGGAGGAAGAAGCTCGAGGAGCGCTACCTCACGATATCCGAGACAAAGGAGCTCCTCGAGAGGCGCAAGGCTGAGGGCATGGTGGAGAACCCGGAGGAGCCCATGTTTTACGAGGCCAGGGTTAGCCTCGAGCACGCCGAGCGCTTCGCCAGGCTCAAGCCCGAACAGGTCGCCGAGCTGAAGGAGAAGCTCCTCGGCCTCTTTGAGTGGATAGATGAGAGGATAGCCGTGAAGCTCGTCGACTTTATGCCCGAGGACTACTTCGACATCCGCGTCCTCTTCGCCAAGGAGGACTACATGCCCACCAGGGAAGAGGCCGAGGAAATAATAAGACTCCTCGACGACTACCGTCCCGAGGAGTGACCCTCCTTTCCTTTTCTCTTAGACAAAGTATAAAAACTCCGGACGGGTATAATTTCTGGGGGAGAGACAATGGACAGGTACCGGAGACATTCTTACAGGGAAAGCCTCGACAAAAAGAGGCGGAATGTTGAGTATGAGGAGTACGCCTACGTGCTGGACTATCTACCCGAGGGCTACACAGATTTAAAGACCGGAAGAAGAACCGGCAAGCCTGTTGCCCAGGTTATAGGTGAAAAGGCTTTCACGCTGCTCGAGGTTGCCCCGAAGGAGGACCTCATGCTCTACGAGAGGGTCTTCATAGGCAAGGGACAGAGGGACAAGATACTCATGATCAACAAGAAGATTCACTTTGATGACCTCACCGCCACTGCCAAGGCCGAGCTCCCGTACGTGGTTGAGGAGATAATCAAAAACAACGAGGAGCACTTCGTGAAGTTCTTTAACATGGCCCCCCCAATAACCAACAGGCTCCACAGCCTCGAACTCCTGCCCGGCATCGGCAAGAAGCACATGTGGGAGATACTCGAAGAGCGCAAGAAGGAACCGTTCAAGGACTTTGAGGATCTGCGCCACCGTGTCAAGGGGCTTCCAGAGCCGGCAAAGATGATAGCCAGGAGAGTTGTCGATGAGATAGAGGGCAAGGACCGCTACCGCCTTTTCGTTGGCTCAAGGAGGATATTCAGGGTATGAGGGAGCGCCTCTTTTCTCTAATTTCAAAATACAACCTTAAGGCAAATTCTGACCTGGGACAGAACTTTCTGATAGTGCCGGATATAATCGAGCGCAACGTTGAACGGGCGGAACTGAGCGGGCGGGACACGGTCCTCGAGGTCGGCCCGGGTCTTGGGGTCCTCACAGACGCCCTGAGCCGGCACGCTGGTAAGGTGTACGCCATTGAAAAGGATCCCCGCCTCGTGGGGATTTTAAGGGTCGAATACGACTGGCCCAACGTTGAAATAATCGAGGGTGATGCCCTGAAGGTTGAGTTCCCTGCGTTCAACAAAATAGTCTCCAACCTGCCCTACCAGATTTCGTCCCCCATAACCTTCCGCTTTCTGAGGTATGATTTCGAGAGAGCCGTTCTTATCTACCAGCTGGAATTTGCCCGGAGGATGGTGGCGGAGCCGGGGGATAAAAACTACTCCCGTCTCTCGTTGATGGTTCGGGCGAAGGCTTACGCCGAGCTTGTGGAGCGCATCGGCAGGGGGGCCTTCTGGCCAAGGCCCAGGGTTGACTCCGCGGTCATCGTTCTTGAGCCAAAGCCAAGGGACGAGCGCATTGAACTTAACGAGGATCTGGTTAGGGCCCTCTTCCAGCACAGGAGAAGCACGGTTCTTTCCTCCTTGAAAAAGTCGCACCACATGCTGGGATTGAGTAAGGAGGATTTCAAACGGGTTCGCGGCATTCTTGCGGAGGTCCCCCACGCCGAAAAGAGGGTTTTTCAGTTGGCTCCCTCGGAAGTTAGGGACATCGAGGAATTTCTCTCTGCTGAGGGCGTCATGTGCTGATCACTCCCCAGGGCCGGCTCCGAACAGTGCTGTGTATAGGTCTCTAAGTTTCTGGTAATGGCCGTTCTCTATGTTTGAGAGCCATAGAAGGGTTGCTTTGGAGTTTTCATCCTCCGTTTTCTCAGCCAGGTACCGGTAAACGTCGTGGGCCAGTTTCTCTGTCCCCATCAGGTATTCAAGGATCTCCCGGAGGTTCCCATGATACACCAGGTCCCTCAGGCGCTCCTCGGACAGCTCCACCTCGAGGGGAGCAACGTTGACCTTTGGAGGCTCCTCGTCGGGAAACATCTCGTGGAACATCCTGAGAAGTGCTTCCGCATGCCCGAGACTCTCCTTGTAAAGCTGGAAGAACAGCTTGGAAACCCGCTCATCCCAGTTAACGTCGCGGCTGAGCTGATACAGCTTGTGGTACATCTCCGCCTCCATTACCTCCTGATCCATCCAGTACGCCATTAACGCCATGTAGTCCAGCTTTGAGATTTCTTCTAGTATTCTTTTGAACCTCTCCTTTTCAGCAGTTCGATAGTTGGGTTTTTCCATGCCCTTCCCCCATGTAACTGTTATTGCAGTAGGGCCGTTTATACTTTTTTGTCCATCGATTGATTTTTAAGCTGGGCCCGAGACTCCCAACCATGATAGTTGCCATCATCGACGGGTACACCGACGAGCCCGCGGGCCTGGGGGTACCGCCTTATATGGGAATCTACCCCCGCTACGCCTACGGCGCGATAAAGAAGGCCAGGAAAGATGCCCGCATCTTTTACCTGACGATAGACGACCTGAGGGCCACCTTCGAGGGCGAGAGGGGCGTGGCAACGAGGAACAAGACCCCCAACTTCTCCAAAACGCGCGAAATACTTGAGAAGGCCAGCCTCATCGTTTACATCGGCGGCCTTCACACGCCTGGTAAGTACCTATCCGCCGTTCCGTCCCAGGTCGAAGAGGTCGCGAGGTTTCTCAGGCCTTTTAGGGGGATCAAGGTTCTCGGCGGCCCGGCGTTCATGGGCTCCGCCCACGCCGGCGGGACGAGGATAACCTCCCGCGAGCTCCTCCTTGCCCAGTCGGTTTTTGATCACGTCGTTTACGGGGATTTAGAGGCGTTCCTATTCGACTACCTGAGGAACCCTAAAGACGCCGGCCCCATGAGGTTCAGGGATTATAGTGAATTACGCGATTATGCAATTATTGGGGCCGAGGTCGTGAAGCAGTTTCCCGATTTCCCGGACTTCGTGATAGCTGAGATAGAAACCCAGCGTGGCTGCCCCAAGGCGGTGGGCATAGGTGGCTGCTCCTTCTGCACCGAGCCTGTGCGCTACAGAAATGTTGAGAACAGGCCTATTGAGGACGTCGTTGCGGAGGTCGAGGCCCTTTACACCCTTGGGGTGAGGCACTTCCGGGTCGGCAGGCAGAGCTGCATATTCTCGTACATGGCCAGACCCAACGGAAGAGTTCCGGTACCTAATCCTGAGGCTCTGGAGAAGCTTTTCCGGGGTATTCGCTCCGTCGCGCCCGAGATTAAGACCCTCCACGTGGACAACGCAAACCCCGCAGTCATAGCCAACTACCCCGAGGAGAGCGTTAGGATAGCCAAGACGCTCATAAAGTACGGGACGCCGGGCAACGTCGTCGCCTTTGGCCTTGAGAGTGCCGACCCGAAGGTGGCAAAGCTCAACAACCTAAACGCCACCGCCGAGGAGACCTACGAGGCGGTGAGGATACTCAACGAAGTGGGAGCAAAGCGAGGCCCCAACGGAATGCCCTGGCTCCTGCCGGGGATAAACATAATCTTCGGCCTTCCAGGTGAGACGAAGAAGAGTTATCAGCTGACCTTCCAGTTCCTCAAGAAACTCCTCGACGACGGTCTGATGGTGAGGAGGATAAACATTCGCCAGGTCGTCGTCTTCCCCGGCACTCCACTCTGGCACATGAGGAACAGAGTCAAGACCGAAAAGCACGGGAAGCTCATTCAGCACTACCGGTACAAAATAAGGCACGAGATTGATTTGCCGATGCTCAAGCGCGTCGTTCCAGTCGGGACGGTTCTCAGAGAAGTTCGCTCGGAGGTATTTGAGAACGGTCTGACCTACGGCAGGCAAATTGGGAGCTATCCCCTCATCGTCGGCATTCCAAAGGAAGTTCCCCTCAACAGGTTCTACGACGTCCTCATCGTGGATCACGGGTTCAGGAGCATAACCGGGATTCCGATTCCGATAGATATCAACCGCGAAAGTCCCAAGGTTCTTCAGTACCTCCCCGGAATCGGCAAGAAGACCGCGGTGAAAATACTTTCAAAGAGGCCGTTCAAGAACAAGGACGAGTTTTTTAGCGTGGTTGGGGAGGATAAAAGGGAAATGCTCGAGGGAATTATCCGCCTGTGATGTTGATGGTCCTTGTCTCGTTCCCTTCCGGCCACTTGAAGCTTATTATGTTCTCTATGAGCACTACCTCCGCCCTGAGGGTCTCGTCGGTGGTTCCTTCGATGACGAGAACCCCCCTGCGGGGGGTGAATATTCTGTTCTCCTTCGCTCCCTCCGCGGGCCCGATGAGCAGCACCGCCAGGTGCCCCTCGTTTCCAATCTTGCCCCTGCCGAGGTCTACCTTGGTCCAGAAGTTCAGATATGTTTTTCTGTACCCCAGCTGGGTCTGGTTGAAGGCGTACTGCTTGGCCGTGACGTTGTCGTAGCCCATGTTGATGCCCTTCACGTAGTAGTTGGCCGCGAAGATGCTCGCCACGACTCCGGATATCTCCGAAACCGCGAGCGTCCTGTACCGGCAGTCCCCCACGTAGAGCTGTGGGTTGTCCTTGCAGTTGATGACCGATGGATCACCCATGACGATGGTGAACTGCTTGTAAACGCTCCTCAGGGTCAGGTTGAGATCAACCCCTGGGCTGCCGGTGATGTAGCTGTCCACGGTGATGTTGAAGAGTTTAGATCCCGCTGGGGGAGAGTTACCATCCTCTATGAGTTTCTGATATTCCTCCGCAGTCAGGGTATAGAACTGAGCTGATGGGGTGTAGATTATGATGTATCTGTCGGACGCTTTGGGGGTTCCTGGGTTCACCAGGCTGCCGAAGTTGTGGTATGAATACACCAGGTAGCTGATTGGAGCAACCACCAGAATGAGGGCAATGAGAATGACTGCGAGTTTCTTTTGATTCAACTTTAAAACCCCCAGAAGAGAGAATTAAAAGGGAAGGAAAGGCCTTCAGAGGCCAGCGAGGTACTCCATAAGGGCCTCGGCGGCCATCCTGGTCTCGTTCCTGGTGGCACCGGCGACGATGACGACGTCGTAGCCGCCAAGGGCGCCCTCGATGTACTCGATGTCGCCTGGGCTGTTCACCCAGTCGACCGTGCTGATGTTGTTCTCGACGAGGTACTTGGTGAGGCTGTTGGCAACCGGACCACCAACGAGGATGAGGTTGGCTCCCGGGTCCTCCATGCTGACCTCGTAGTCCATGACGGTTATCGGCGCGCTGACCGGCTTGAGGGTGATCTGGTCAGCGGTGGCGTGGATCTCACTGACGACGTAGTCGGTGTCGAGGACATCGTCGCCGACCTTGAGCTCCTTCTCGACGACCTTGCCCTCCTTCTCCTTGAGCCAGATGTGGGCATAGGCGACGACGAAGTCCTTGTCCTCCTTCTTACCGTCGCCGTTGATGTCGTAGTCGACCTTCTTCTCGTTGAGGGTCTTGAGCTGGAAGTGGTACCAGAGGTCGTAGGCACCGAAGATGTCGACCGGGTTGCCCTCGAGCTTGTCGAGGTTGGTGAGGGTGACGTTCTTGATGTAGTCGCCGTCGGTGGCGATGGTCATCTTCCACTTCTTGCCATCGTAGGTGATGGTGTCGCCGCTCTTGTAGTCCTTGACGTCGACCTGGGCGTCGATGCTGGCTATGAGGTGGCCGTCGATACCGACGAAGGTGTCCTTGAGGGTGAGTATAACGGCACCGTCGTTGAAGACGTCGACCGGGGTGTCCTTCTCGAGGATAACCTGGTTGCTCTCCTTGCCGGTGACGGCGTTCTTAACGACCGCAAGGGCCCTCTGGTCAATGATGCTTATGTCGAGGACGGTGACGACCCAGTCGGTACCCTCGATGGCCTGCGGCTCGCCGACCTGGTACCACTCAGTCGGCTTGTCGAGACCGGCGGTGAAGGTACCGTTTCCAACGTCGAGGACGTAGTAGGTCTCGCCGAAGACGGTGAAGGTCTGTCCGGCTTTGACACCCTCCTTGTAAACGGTTCCGCCGGTTCCCTCAGCAGCGTCGCCGATGTACCAGCTGGTCTTGTTCTCGTAAACGGCCGGAACGCCCCACTCCGGGTAGGCGTCTCTTACCTTCTCCTCCTTGGTAACGGTGTAGTTGTAGAGGACGTAGTCAACGAAGACGGTGACGTTGCCCGGGGTGACGACGAGGTCGGCGTCCTTGGGCGGCCTGCTCTTGTCCCAGTTGCTCGGGTCCTTGGACTTGAGCTGGACGTTCTTGAGGGTGACGTGCCAGTCGACGAGCTGCTCGTCACCGATCTTGTCCTTGTCCTTGATGGTGGTGGTGACCTGGAAGTTGCCCATCCAGTCGCTGTAAGCGACGTTGTAGCCGCCGGCACCGTTGTACCAGTAGTCGCCCGGAAGCTCGGTGTACTTGGTGGCCCAGGCGGTCTGGTTCCTTATGGTGCTGGCGTTGTAGGCGTAGATGGTCCAGCTGTCGACGGTCTCGGGCGGGTACTCGGCCTTGATCTTGACGTAGTCTCCCTGGACGTCGACCTGCTCCTTGGTGTAGAGCAGGCTGCCGAGGGCAACGGCTATGTCAGCGGCGCTGGCAACGTCCATAGCAGCAGCGGTACTTCCAACGACGATTTTAACTGCCGGAGTTCCATCGGCGTTAACGAAGAAGTCCTTCGGTATGTTCGGGACGGTCGGCTGAGCGCTGGCAAAGCCCATGGTGGCTCCAACCATTGCGGCACCAACAGCGAGCGCCGCGATCTTTTTCACTTTCATTTCCCAACACCTCCTTAACTTTGGGCTTACGCCCTAGGATGGTCTAACATGTGTTGTCAATGACTTTCTACCGACTTCAGGTATATATACTTTTCGCTTTCAGACCCTTTCTCTCCCTAAAAAAAGCTCGCTCATTGCCGTAAAAATGAAAGGGAGCTTAATTAAATGCCTATAGGCCTTTCGCCTTTTGCCGATAATATCAGGGGTTAAGTTTGAACTCCGTGTTCTTCTTTTCCATGATCTGCCTCTTGACAGGTCTTGTGACCAGTTCATTCACGAAGCCGCCGAGGTCTGTGAGGGTGTTCTGGAGTTCGTTGGCTGTAATATCAATTATTTCGGGTTCTATGATGGAAATCGCAACGGGGGCGTACTTTCCGGTCAGCTGGAAGAGTGTTTCGAACGGTGACAGGAGCTCCGCGGCCAGGAGCCCTTTAAACTTGCCTTCCTCCTCCTGTCCCTGGACTGCGAGCTTGTTTATCCTGCACCCCTCGATTGAGAGGGCCTTCGCCATGGTCTCTTTTATGCCCTCCCCGTTCTCTCCAAAGACCTCAATGACGAAGCGGTAGAGGATGTTCCTGTCATCGACAATGAGGCTCTCTATCTCCTCCCTGGAGTATCCGATGTCGGGCGTGGGAATGTCGTCGAGTTTTGGATAAACCGCGAGGCCTCCGAACTTCTCCATGAGCTTGCCCATGAAGAGCGAGACTTCTCCGAGGATTTTCATGAGCTCCTTCGATTCAATTTCAAGCTTCCCGGGCCCGAGCACTTCGACTATCGCGGGTGAATAGCGGAGGGTCAGGCGGACTATATCGGCAAGATCGCCAACCAGCTGGGCTTCGATAACTCCAGAATACTTGAGGATGTCCTCTTCGCTGTTTTCCAGCACATCCTCGACCCGCACATACTTTACCTCGACGTTCTTTTCGTTCCGGAGGTTCTCTGCAGTCTCCTTCATAGCCCTTTCTAAAACTTTCTTATCGCTTCCCAGTCCTTCGATGTAGAAAATAACCTCGATTTCGGCCAATTTCACCACCACATCCCGTCATATCGCTTTTTTCGATACCTTCCCACCACAGGGATAGGTTCGCCGCAGTACCTGCACTTCCCATCGTCGGTTATGTTGTACTCGGTGATTTTGAATCCCCAGCGGACTATTAAAGGTTTGCCGCACCTGGGGCAGTATGTGGTCTCCCCCTCATGTCCGGGTATGTTGCCGACGTAGACGAATTTCAGTCCCTCCTCCCTGGCAACGCGGTATGCCATTTCGACCGTCCCAACCGGTGTTGGGGGGAGGTGGCTCATCTTGTAGTGCGGGAAGAAGCGCGAGAAGTGCACCGGCGTATCTTCGCCGAGCTCTCCAACCACCCAGCGGGCAAAGGTCCTTATCTCTTCCTCCCCGTCGTTGAGCGTGGGTATTATGAGATACGTCAGCTCGACATGGATCCCGAATTCTCTCTTTGCTATAACCGCTGTTCTCCTGCTCGGCTCGCCGCCAGGAACGCCGGCTATTTTCATGTAGAACTCGTCGCTGAAGGCCTTGATATCTATGTTCATCGCGTCTATGTATGGCGCAAGTTCTCTAAACGGCTCCTCGTTTATGTAGCCGTTGGTTATGAGGAGATTGTAAATCCCCTCCTTCTTTGCCAGCCTCGCTGTATCGAGAACGAACTCGTACCAGATAACCGGTTCGTTGTAGGTGTAGGCTATGCTCTCGCAGGAGTAACGCTTGGCCATCGCAACTATCATCTCTGGACTCATGTCGTGGAGGTAGGGAAAGCTTTCATCAGCTTGGCTTATCTCCCAGTTCTGGCAGTGCTTGCAGTGCATGTTGCAGCCGACCGTGCTTATCGAGAGTGCACATGATCCGGGCCAGAAGTGGAAGAGGGGCTTCTTCTCAACCGGGTCCGCCGCTATGGACGAAACCTTGCCGTAGTTGAACGTGTAAAGCTTTCCGTTGATGTTCTTCCTCACCCTGCAGGAGCCGCGCTGGCCCTCGTTTATGATGCAGTTGAGGGGGCACAGTCTACACCTCACCTTTCCGCCTTCTAGCGGCTCCCAGTACATAGCCTCACGCATGCTTCTCACCGCATTGTAGTAGGTTCACTCCCGTTTAAGTTTTTGGTATTCATTGTAGTAATCACGCATCGTCAGGAACTCCGCTCCCTGGCGCCGGTAGTGGTCTATCAGCATTCCAAGCAGCTCAACGGCCCTGTCCCCGGTGTTGAACCTGCAGTCCCACCGGATTTTTTCCCTCTGCATGGGAACGAACTCCCAGGGGTGGGCGAAGTAAACCCTGGGTTCCTTCAGGCGGGGGTGGATAATCCGTTGAATCCTCCAGGGCAGTCTTATAACGGAGCTCGTGGTGGATGCCGGAACCTCAAGAACATCTCCAAAGAACCGCACACCCTCACGATAGCCCTTGTATGTTGCCTTGGATGAGTCAACCAGGATGTCGTTCATTTCCAGTATATCATAATAGTAATCCGGGAACTGCAGGTTGGGCGCGCGGAATGAAACAACTTCGCCGAACTCCCTCAGCACCTTCAGGGACTTCACGATAGCCCTTTCACCTTCTGCCCTACTGAGTCTGTCCAGCCGCTCGTGGTTGTAGTTGTGGCTTCCCAGCTCATGCCCCTCGTCTATAACCCGCTTCACGAGTTCTGGAAAGCGCCTTGCCATCTCCGCGGTGAAGAAGAACGTTGCCCTGACTTTCTTCTCGGCCATCAAATCCAGCAGCTTCGGAAGCCCTTCCTCCATGCCCCTCGTCGTCGTGAGGTACGGCGGGCAGTCGTGTTCAACGTCAAACGTTATTGAAACGAGCATCATCCCAGCCTCCTCATCAGCTTGTAGGGGAGGTACAGCCTGTCCACGTCAGAACCCACTTCAATCGTCATCCTGTAAACCCGGAGGAGCCTCTTGAGCACGACCTCCCACGAGAACTCCCTCCCTGCCCGCTCTCTGGCGGCCACTCCCATCTCCACAAGGAGTTCCGGTTCCTCGAAAACCCTGGCAAGGTTGTCCGCCATTCCCCCTTCACTCACTGCAAGCAGGCCCGTGATGCCGTGAAGGACCATGTCCGACAGCCCGCTCTCGTTCCGGCCAATGACGGGATTTCCAGTGGCCATGGCCTCAAGTCCCACAACCGGAAAGGCCTCCAGGATGCCGGGCATGAGAACTAAGTCGGCTGCCCAGTACAGCGGGAGAAGCCTTCCCCGCTCCATGAAATCGTACAGTTCGGTTATCTCCCCTATGCCAGTCTCCCGGAGGTTCTTCTCCAGCACAGGACGCATGGGGCCGTTGCCAACCATTATAAGCTTCACCTTGCTTTTCGGAATTCCGCTCCGCTTCAGCGCCTCCTTCACCATCACCGGTATCCTGTGGGCCTGCTTGCGCTCGGTCATCCTCCCGAGGTACAGCACCACTATCTCGTCCCTCACCCCGAGGTCACTTCTGGCCCTCTCCCTTTCCTCCGGTTCCGGCGGGCGCCATTTCCTGACGTCTATCCCGTTGGGAACCACGACGACCGGACGCCCGTTGAGCTTATTCCCCAGCAGGTTCCTGGTATCTTCGGCTACTGGTGTACTGACGGCCACAAAAGTGTCTATCCGCTTGAGGTGGTGTCTGATGAATGGCCCCATCAGGAAGCCTAGGGAAGGCCTGCCGTAGAAGGAGTGGTTGGTGGCTATGACCGGGACGTCTCGAATTCCCCTCGATATTTTTGACACCGCCACTGCCAGGGGTGAGTATATGCTGTGGACGTGGGTTATATCAAAGCCGACCTTCTTGTAGAACTCGTTTATCCTCCATAACTGTGAAAATCCCACGCTGGAGTGGTATTTGCGGAAGTAGAGCGTTGCGGGAAACCTGACAACGTGATAGGGAAAGCTGTCAATGTACGGCTTCATGTACCTGTAGTCGTGGGTCAGGACGTAGGGTTCGTGCCCCATGAGAACGAGGTTGCGGGCGAGTTCATCGATGTGTGATTCTATTCCCCCTATCTTCGGGTAGAACCAGTCGCTTGCTATTGCGATTTTAAGGCTTTCCATATTTCAACCCCTCCGGACGTCAGGAGAACCGCCAGTCCCACCAGACTGCTGGCAACGTACGAGACAAAGCGCTCCAGGAGGGTTATTGAAACCGCGAGCGCCGTCGGGATGCCGAAGTACGTGAGTGTTCCAACGAGGCCCCCCTCGATTATTCCCACACCTCCGGGGGTGAAGGCGACGAGGCCAAACAGCAGGTTGGCTATTGAGATAACCGCTATGAAGCTCCACGCCAGGTTGAGGCCAAAGGCGAGGGCTATGAGTTTCAATCTGACGACATCGAGGAGCCACACGGTGGAGCTGAGCAGTACCGCAGCCATGTTGAGGCTGTGCATGCTCCTGAGTGCAGTTATCCTTTTCATCTCGTCATCGGTCACGGGGGTTCGGAAAAGCCTGAGCGAGAGCCTCACGAAGGCATCCCACTTAATCCATACCAGGATCACGCCGGCTATACCGAGGATTATGAACGGGAGGGGTTCCCCGGATGAGAAGTAGGTCATACCAACTAGGAACAGGGCGAATATGGGGATGGTTTCCAGTATGCGCTCGTAGACTATGCTGACCGCGGAAACTCCCGTGGGGATGTTGGCCCTTTTGGAAACCCATGCCATTCTGAGCAGTTCTCCTCCGCTCCTGCTCATTGGGGTGACGTTGTTCATGAAAATCGAAGCTAGGATAGCCTTGATGAGCTCATGCAGGGGTGCGTCTCTACCGACGCCCCTCAGGACGAGCTTCCAGCGGATACCGTAGAGAACGACGCTCACGTAGTACGTGAGAAAGGCTAAGATGAGGTACTTGAGGGACGCGCTAACGACCACTGAAAAATACTGCTGCGCCGACGTTGCGATACTCTCCAGCATAGTCATGACCTACCTTAAGTCGGCCCAGGATTTTAAAACGTTATCGGAACATCTCTCTATACGTTCCTTTTGCTCCCCGGCCAAGGTGTTCCCAGCCTAGAACTGGCATCTCCTGTCTTTTTCCGTCGGTGGTAATGTACACACCGTCCCCTCTCTCGACCCGTCCTATCACGGTGAACTCCATCCGGAGATCATCTGCCCTCCCCTCGGGTACCGTGAAAACGAGTTCGAACTCCTCCCCGCTCGCGAGGGCAATTTCAATTGGATCCAGCCCAAGGGCCTCGGCCACTTCCCTGACCTCCCCCCTGATCGGCAGCTTCCGGGCATCGATCTCTATCCTCACACCGCTCATCCCTGCCAGTAGGTGCAGTTCTTTACTCAGGCCGTCGCTTATGTCTATTGCTCCGTTTGCAATCCTGCTCAGTTCGATTCCCTCGCGAACCCTTGCCCGGGGTTCAAGAAGCTTTTCATAGAGCGCTTTTTTTGTGGAAGGGGGAACGTTGAGCCCGTGCTTCCAGACGAGAAGTCCCGCCAGAGCCCGGCCAATGTCCCCCGTGACACATACCAGGTCTCCCGGCCTCGCCCCGCTCCTCGTGAGAAGTCTCTTCGTCCTTCCAAGGGCGATTCCGTCTATTATCAAATCGTCCGCTTCGTTCGTATCGGCGCTGAGAACTGGGACTTCATAAAACTCAAGGGCCTTTCCTATCCCCTCCGCAATGCCCTCGAGATAGTCCATCTCAATATCCCGCGGAACACCCAATGAGAAGAGAAATCCCAGGGGTTTCGCTCCCATAGCAGCAACGTCGCTCACGTTCATGGTGACTATCTTGAAGCCTACCTGCTTGGGCGTCATTATATCCGGCACGTCCGTTTTTCTCACCAGCATGTCGTTGGTTGCTACCAGCCATTCGTCCCCAAGCTTAATTGCCCCGGCGTCGTCCCCCAGAGATAAATCGCCCTGAATCCCGAGGTGCCTCGTAAAGAGCTCGATTATCTCCCTCTCCACCTTTATCCCTCACTCCCAGTTGGGCCATTGAATTTAAAGCCTTCGCCAAGCTTTTATGCTCTTCCGCAAATCCAAATCAGTGGTGGAGATGAGGGAGCTGAGGTACAATCCCCTGACCGGTCAGTGGGTCATGGTCTCCGCGGTGAGGAGGAAACGCCCGTGGCGACCGAAGAACTTCTGCCCTTTCTGCCCAGGAGAAGAGGAGACCGGCTACGGCTGGGAGGTTCTCCTCCTTCCGAACAGGTTCCCCATGCTGTCCTTCGATGCCCCCAGGCCCGAGCGAGGTGGGTTTTACAGGAAGGCACGGGCTCTCGGCCAGTGCAGCGTGATAGTTGAAACGCCTGAGCACGACGTCAAAGACCTCGACGGGCTTTCCCTCGACGCCATGACCCGGGTTGTTGAATTATGGAAAAATATAACCGCAGAACTGAAGAAGAATCCTGGAATTGCCTACGTCTCGATCTTTAGAAACAAGGGCGAGGAGATAGGTGTTAGCCTAACCCATCCCCACGGCCAGCTCTACGCGATGCCGTTTATACCCCTCAAGGTTCGCCTCAAAATCGAGAACTCGAGGAGCCACTTTAGACGCACCGGCGAGTGCCTCTTCTGCAGGATTCTAAGAGAAGAGATGGAGGGTGAGAGGGCAATCTACGAGAACAGAAGCTTTGCAGTCTTTCTACCCTTCTTCGCGAACTGGCCCTTTGAGATCCATATCTATCCTAAAAGGCACGTTCAGTGGCTCACCCAGCTGGCGGAGGAAGAGCTCATGGATTTGGCCGACGCTCTCAGAACTGCGACAGGAACCCTTAACACTGTCCTGGAGAGGGACATGCCGTACACCATGATGGTCTATCAGGCACCGTTCAAGGGGAGTTACGATTTCTACCACCTCCACATCGAGTTCTACCCAATCCTGAGGGACAACGGGAAAATCAAGTACGCCGCAGGGATAGAGATGGGAACCTGGGATTTCACCTACGATGGAGTTCCAGAGGAGAATGCGGAGAAGCTTAGAAAAGCGTGCAGAAAGGTGGTAAAAAGAATAGATGCCAAGGGTAGGTGCTTCACTTAGGCCGTAGGAACTTCATGAGGCTCGTCTGCCTCGGCTGGTATTCCTCCTTTGGAACCTCAACCTCAATGGCTTCGAGGTCTTCTATTCCGGCCTTTCTTATCTCCTCTGGCAATCTTATCTCGCCGTATTTTCCTCCACCTCCTGGGATTACTATCAGCTTGCCCTCCCTGTAGGCCCATACCGCCTTTGCGACCTCCTCGTGAACCTCCGCCAGACTCTCAAGAGGGACATCGACGAGAACCCTTATCTCGCTCCTGAACTCCTTCAAAAAGCGCTCCCAGATTACGCGAACTGCCTTCGTCTCAACTCCTTTCCCTATCACCATCGCGATTATCTCAGCGAGCGGAGCCAGGTGGAGGTAGGGCGGCCTGTCCTCTGGCCTCTCCTCAGTGTCGGCCAGCTCAAGGATTCTGTCGTGAACGCCCTTCTTTATCCTGCCCCCGCATTTTGGGCACTTCCACCTAAAAGCTCTGGCCTCCTCCAGAGAATATTTCGTATAACAGCGGGAGCATGCGGTAAGGTGGTACTTACCAAGACGGGGGTCAAGGCCGGCGTTGAGGACGATTTTTCTCCCCCCGCGCTTCAAAATGGCCTTCCGTATCTCCTCGAAGGTGACCTCTTTAACCTCAAAGCGGTTGAACTCCCTCCCGAGGCGGTGGGGCATCGGTGAGTGAGCGTCGCTGTTGCTGAGGTAAGTCAGCGGGTGGTGGGCTTTTATCCTATCGGCCATCTCGCTGTCTGCAGAGAGGCCCAGCTCAAGAAAATGAATTTTAGCGTTTCCATAGGCCTCCTTCAGGCTGTCGTACTCCTTGTAGAGGCTCGTCCACGGGGTAAAAGCGTGTGCGGGCCCTATTAGAATTCCCAACTCGTTCGCCATCTCGGCTATCTCCGCCGCGGAAAGGCCAACCCTCGGTCTCCCTTCGGTCTCTATGTCGCCAGAGTACTTTTTCAGCTCCTTCCTCATCTCCCGGACGGCCGAGATGCTTGGGAAGATAAGGACGTGGTGAACGCGCCGGTTATCCTCAATCTCGGCTGTGAGGATGAAGCGAATCCCGTTCCTCTCGTAGGTCCCCTCGTCCACCTTTTCGGTGTACCTCAGCAGCTCCCCTTCCCACCTCGGGTTGAGTATGTCGCCGGTTCCGACTACGCCGAGGCCCTTGAACCTGGCGTTCTCGGCGAGATTGGGGATGGTCATGGCTTTCGAGACGGCCTTGGAGTAGCGCGAGTGTATGTGAAGGTCGGCATCAACCTGCATGAAACCACCTCAGTCTATGTACATTCCCTCCAGGCCGCGGTAGTAGGCGCGGTATATGTCCCTTTTGGTCACAACACCAATGAGTTTTGGGTCCTCCTCTGAGCGAACCACGGGGAGCAAGTTTAGGTCGTACTCCATAAGCTTTTCAAAGGCATCCTCCGCTGTCTCTGTTGGGTATGTGACTGTGAAGGGCCTTGATTTCAGGAACCTCTCGACCCTGATTCTCTTCAGCGAAGTCGGCTTTTTCAGGATGTCCTTTATTCCCACAACTCCGATTACATTCATATCGTCATCGACAACGGGGAAGCAGTCGTGGGCGGTCTCGCTTATGAGGTGCTCAACATCGAGAAGCGTCGCGTCTTTGTGGACGTAAACCGGCTCCCTCGTCATTATTTCCCCGACGGAGATGGTCTCGAGTATGACCGGTTTGCCCGTCGTTACATGGTAGCCCTTTCTGATGAGCTTGAGGGTGTAGATGGACTCCCCCTTGAGGAAGAACCTGGCCGTTAGGAAGCCTATGGTCGCGGAGGTCATCACCGCGGGCAGAACGGCGTAGCTCCTCGTCAGCTCCGTGACCATGAGTATCTGGGTTAGCGGTGCCTGGGTCATGCCGCTGAAAAAGGCCGCCATTCCGGCCAGGGCATAGACGGCCGGGTTTGCGTCGAGAGCTGGGAGGAGAGTTTTTACAATCTCCCCAAAGGCGGCCCCAAACATGGTTCCGATGTAGAGGCTCGGGGCAAAAACTCCACCGCTCTGACCGGAGCCGATAGTCAGAGCAGTGGCGAGCATCTTAACCAGTCCGAGGACGATGAGAAGCCCTATCGCCAGCTCTCCGTAGAAGGCCATCCTCATGCCCTCGTAGCCTATCCCGAATATTCCGTAGATGGGAAACAGCATTCCAAGAACGCCGACTCCGAAGCCGCCCATCGCGGGTTTTATGACTTCGGGCACGTTGGCCTTCGAGAACCCATCAACTACACGGTAGAGGAACCGCGCGTAGAATGCCGCCAGGAGGCCGAGGCTTAACCCAAGGAGAAAGAACAGGGGAAGCTCTGGAAGCGTGTGCCCGATGTTACCGGGTATCTCTATCTCGACGGCCTTTTTAAGAACCGCCAGGGTTACCGCGTTGCCCGTTACGGCCGCTATGAATATCGGAACAAGGTTTATCGAAAAAGCTCCCATATAGACGACCTCAAGGGCGAACATCGCCCCCGCGAGCGGGGTGTTGAAGGTGCCGGCTATACCTGCTGCCAGACCGCAGGTGACCAGGAGCTTTTTCATTTCCTTTGAGAGATTGAACCGGCGCGCGAGGATGGAGGTCAGAGAAGCCCCGATGAATCCTATCGGTCCCTCACGTCCCACGCTGCCGCCGGAGCCTATGGTTATCGCCGTGGCTATAGTCTTCAGAACCGCGAACTTTCCGGGGATGTTGCCGCCCTTGAATATGACGGCCTCTATGACCTCCGGGATGCCGTTCCCCTTAATCTCGGGACACTTGATGACAAAGAGCGTGACCACCAACGCGCCGAGCGTTGGCAGGAGTATGCAACCGATATTAAAGCTTCCCACCTCGTAGGAAACCCGGGGGAGAAGCCACTCGAAGAAAAACCTGTGAACCACTCCTATGAATACCCTAAAGACTATCGCCCCCAAACCGCCCACCAGGCCGGCCAGAATGGAGAAGGCCATTACTATGCCCCATTTCCTGAGGTACGCCCCGTCTCCTGAGGTCATCAAATGGGGGTTGACGTCCCAAATAAAAAGCTTAAGCTTTTATACCTCCTTCCCGAACCTCCACCGGTGGAAACTATGAAGGTTGAAGGATTCGTTGCTTCCCTTAGAAACGCCGAGACAATCGGCGGGCTGTTTAAGATACTCGCGGAGAAAGGGCCAATCGTCGAGCTCGACGGGAAGAGGTTTCTCATCGTCGTTGAGGGTGACTTCGGGGGCAGAAAGTTCTGGACCGAGATAAACGGCGAGAAGGCCAACCAGGCTTTGGGTGATGCGATGCTCAACTCCTCAAGCTTCCCATTCAAGTGCAAACGCCCCTACACCGGCGGAAACGTCATCTTCGTGGAGTTCGATGACATCGAGGTTGAAGAGTTCCTCGTTGCGTACCGCGACCCCGAATACGGCATCTTCTACCGTGTCAGGAACGGAGGGGCTGAGGAGATAACAAAGGAAGAATACGAGAAACTGCTTCCCGAGATGCCCGAGTTCAAAATAAAGTCCATGAGCGAGGAGGAAATGAGCGCCATGGGGGCGTTCTTCGGCTGAGGCAGAAAAGAGAAAAAGGCTCATCCGGAGCCCTTCAGTTCTTTTATCCTCTTCTTTGTGTTCTCTATCCTCTCCACCTTTGCACTGGCCTTCTGTGCCCTCGTTGTCTCTATCTCTTCCTTAAACGCCCACTTGAGGAGTGGCGGCGTTATCAGCACCGAGACCGTTATGAATATCAGGGTCGCCGCTATGAACTCCGGGGCGTGCTCGGGGCTTATCGCTCCCCCGTGTATCGCCACCATCAGGTCAACGAGCGCAACCTCGGTCCTCGGAACCGAACCGATGCCCATCTGGAGCGACATCCAGAGGTTCTTCCTGGTGAAGAGGAAAGCCCTTCCGCGCCCCCATGCGGTTATCCACGCTCCCAGTCCCCTTCCGAAGACCTTTCCGAAGACAGCAACGGTAGTGAGGACCGCGGCAAGGATAAGGGCGTTGGCGTTCTCGAAGACCGTAAGGTTGAGCATCGCTCCCGTGTGGACAAAGAAGAACGGTATCAGCAGGCCGTAGCCGATGGCCTTCACGTCCTCCATGAGGCGCTTTCCTTCTGGCAGTTTTGAGAGGACGAGGCCCATCATGAACGCACCCTCTATTGCAGCCGCGAACCAGCCTTCAGCTAAAGCCGCGAAGAGGAACATCATCCCGAGAACCACTCCGAGGATTCCCTTCTCCACGTGAAGTCTCTCGGCGAATTTTATGTAATAATCGACGAGGAACCACCAGATGACCCCGGTGAGAATGAAGAACGCCACGATTTTAACCGAGAGCTCCAGAAGGCCGCCGCTTCCGACGGCGAAGATGACGAGGGCTATGCCCAGAAAATCGTCCATGACGCTCGCGCTCAGAGAAGCTGCTCCAACCTCACTCTTGAGAACGCCCAGATCCATCATCACCCTGACGGTCAGGCCGATGCTCGTCGCGGTCAGCAGGACACCGCCGGCAAAGGCTTCCCTGCTCGGGTAACCCATCTCCAAGAGGGCGAACCAGCCGAGGGCGAGGGGAACAAAGACACCGAGAACCGTCGAGACCGTTGCGGTAAGTCCCGTCTTCTTGAGCTGTTCAATGTCTGCATCGAGGGCACCGAGAAACAGGAGGAATATTATACCCAGCTTGGCGAGGAAGTTGGCCACCACGGTCATGTCCGTGGCAAACCCCTCGCCGCTGACTATCGGCAGGTACTGGGGCGCAACGATACCGAAGTAAACCAGGTTTCCGAGTATCATTCCCATCAGCAGCTCTCCGAGGACTCCCGGGAGCTCGTAGCGTTCGATGATGCTGTCCCCTATCTTCGCGAGGATGAGCGAAATTCCAAGGGCGAAGAGCAGCCATGTCACGCTTTCCATTGGGCACCACCTACCCGGAGCAGTCTCAGGAGTTCGTCTATCAGTATGCGCAGACTCACCTCTCCCACCAGCCTGCCGTCCTTTACGACCGCCAGCACCTGAATCCGGTATTTACGCATCTTTGTGAGAGCATCAAGGACTGTGGCGTCTTCCTCCACCGTCAGCACGTGCCTCTCCGCAACGTCTTCCGCCCTTGTAGCTCCGCCGAGCATAGATTTCATGGTTTTGCTCGTCATTCCCAGCTTGAACCTGTGAGCTTCAGGCGGCAGAAGGACGTCTATGACGTCTATGTAGCGGATAACCCCGACCAGCTTCATGTTTTCCCTGCTCTCTACCACCCAGACATGGTGTCTGGTTCTGAGTATCTTGAGGACGCTGAGGATGTCAGAATCGGCCGTCACCACGGGCATCGTTTCGAATCTCGGCATTATGTCGGCCAGTTTAAGTGAGTGGAATCTCTCAAGGGCGGACTCGACTTCCATTACCACCACCATTTCCAGCTGGTGGAAAAAGTTCTATTTAAGGCTTTGTGGGTCGAACGCGACACCGGGGCAACGTTTAGAACATTGTACCAATAAAGATAACAGCGGTAGGAGCTAATGGCGGCTGGGAGCACAGGTAGGAAGATGGACGTGAGGGGTTGCAAATTTCCTGTTAGAACAAGAGGGTTTTTACATCGACTCTGATTGGTCTGGATATTCCCCAGTTTTGGCCGATAATTATATAAGCTTTGATTGATTACGGGAGTTATGTGGTGTTATTTGGTGATTTGAATGCGGGCGTGGGAGAAAGGAGTGATAATGGGTGCCAGGGTCATCGTTTTTCTTGGTCTGATCAGCGCTCTAAGTTACGGAAAAACGGATCAAATCTATGCCGCCGTGACTGGCTTCGTCTCACTCTTTGTACCCAGCTTTGTCAGATGGGTTTATTCCAAGCCAAGCCGAAAGATATGGCCGTGGGTCAGCCCCTTCTACAACGACAGCATCTACGCCCTCTTCGCGATATTCATGGCGGCCCACATAACTTTTCTCAACGTCCCCTTCCTCCAGCTCGACCTGTACAACCAGTTCTGGAAGGGTGCTGACATACCGAGCCACTACCTTGGCGGCCTCGTGACGTGGGTTATATTCAACGAGGTCGTTCTGGAATCGTCAAGAACCTACAACCTCCACTGGAGTTCGCTGAGAATAGTCTCCATAAGCCTCCTGGCCCTTGTTCTCGTTGGGGTTGCCTGGGAGTTCTTTGAGGTGGCCCTCCAGCCGGACATGCCCTGGCTCTACGAGAGTCTGAGGAATAAGACCCAGGACGTTGTTATGGAGCTGCTCGGCTTTGGAACGGGAATACTTATGGTCTTCAAGCTGGAGTACCCGTACTCCATGAAGAAGCCCCTCGAAAACGCTCCCGTGGGGTTTGGGACCACGTCCGTTGATATACTTCCCCAGCCGGACCACGTGAAAGAATGAAAGAGCTCAGGGCCTTCTCGTTCCCATTGCTCCTATGAAGTAGAACAGCAGCTTTGCCGCCGTCAGCGCGGTAACGTCACCAAGCTCGCTCCCCGCGACCTCCATTATATCAAAACCTGCTATCCTCTTGTTCTCCACGAGCCACTCAACGGCTTCGACAACATCCCAGAACCCCAAACCCCCGGCTTCGGGGGTTCCGGTGGATGGAACCAGGGAAAGGTCGAACACATCGATATCAACCGAGAGGTAGATAGGCTCCGGGAGAGGCTTCACCAGCTCAACGAAGGCTTCGAAGTCGTAGTCCCTCGCGTGAACCCAGGCTATGCCTTCCCTCTCCGCGTACTCGACCTCCTCCCTCGTGCCGCTCCTTATTCCAAACATCGCCTCCCTGACTCCCAGCTCGCTTATTCTCCTAGCCACGCAGGCGTGGTTGTAGGGGTTGTCCTCGTAGCTCTCGCGAAGGTCAAGGTGTGCATCGAAGACGACGTAGCTGGCCGGCTTAAGCGCCTCAACCGCCCCCAGGGTCTGGGAGTGCTCGCCGCCCAGGAGTATCGGGGTGGCGCTGGGGTTGACGCGCTTGAGCTCCTTGATGGTCTCCATCACTCTGTCCGCGGTCTTACGGGGGTCGCCGGCGACAACTGCAACGTCGCCTATGTCTGCTATGGGGAATTCGGCTATATCTACGTCGTAGTCGAGGATGTAGCTCTCGAGGTTGAGCGTTGCGTGCCTGATGAGGGTTGGCCCGAACCTCGCCCCGGGCTTGAAGCTGGTCGTTCCGTCGAAGGGTACTCCCAGGATAACAAATTTGGCCTCTTCAGGCTCAGCAAGTGGAAATTCAAGCTTAAGCGTCTCGCAGGTGTACAGGAAGTCCATACTCGCACCTCCAGGGAGAATTGGAGCGTCCTCTTAAAAGGTTGCGGGAAATAGAAGAGAAAAGCTCACTCGCCCTTGAGCCTCATTATCTTAATCCTGCCGAGGGTCTCCCAGTACTCGACATTGATGCCTTCCTTGAGCTGGTCCTTAACTTCGTCAGCGACGCCGCCCTCGATCGGGATGTCGAAGAGCTCGTAGGTCTCCATGTCCATGATCTGGACGGTGTCCGGGGTCATGGCGATGATCTGAGCGGTTCTCTTGTCGATGATCGGAACGTCAACCTCGGCGCTGGTGGGCTTGACAATGCTCCTGACCTTGCCGTCGAAGATTCCAACGGCCTCAATCCTGGCCTTGGCTGAACCGTGCTTTCCGGGCGAGGAAACGGTTATGTTGCCGATCCTGCAGGGCTCACCGTCGATGAGGATGTACCTTCCGGGCTTGAGCTTGCTAACCTGAACCTTGGTCTTGTCTCCCATTTTTCAGACCTCCCATAAGCGTTCTAAAACCGATTGGGAAGGGTCTTTAAAAAATTTTTGAATAAAGGAAAGAATTAGCGGCGGGCCTTCAGCAGCATGCCGTTCATGAGCACCGGCACGAGGAGCACGAGACCCAGCACCGCACCGATCTTCACCGGCATCTTCGGGGCGGTGAGCGAGTAGTAGAGGGCCGCCAGCCCGCTGACGAATAGGAGCAGCATCACAGCTGAGACTACCGCTTTATTGTGCGTCAGCTCGGAGGAAAGCAGCGGGTAGCTCTCGACCACAGCCATGAGCGCCGCCACGGCAAATGGCACAACAACGAACATCGTCCTGACGTCGCCCACCACCATGGCGCCGGCCACTATCATGCCGATGATGCCCACAAAACCCAGGCTCTGGTTTCTCCCCAGCTGCATGACCTCGGAGAGCATCTGGCTGCCCATCTCGATGAGGATGATTATGGTCGTGAGGCCCGCAAGGTAGAGGGACAGCATCAGGAGCGCTATGAGGGTCGTGTCGTTGGGTACGTTGCCCCTCAGGACGACCGGTATCGAGTAGAAGACCTCTATCGAGTCCATCGGGCTCTTTTCGCTGTTGGTGGTGTAGTCCTTGAGGTCGTTGAACTTCATGAAAAGCTTCATTGATTCATCGGCGGGGATGTTCGGGTTCTGGAACGCCTCACCGTAGGCCTGGTAGGCGGCACCCAGGGAGTAGGCGACGGTGAAAGCCGCGGCGAGGCTCAGGATTATCTGGAGAACGAAAACCGCTGCGAGAACCTTTCTAAGGTCAAGCTCCTCCGGGGTGAAACTACCCAGGACGTAGTAAACCCCCGCGCCAAGACCGAAGGAGATGAAGACGGAAACGACCATGAAGAGGACTCCCCTCATGGTCAGGGGCAGGTCAAAGGAGGTTATTGAGGATACCGCACCCTCCATGTACTGGGCCGCCTGTGGCGCGGTGACCATGCTGAGCGCCTGGTTCCTGATCATGAACGCCGAAGCGAGGGCGAAAAGAACGAAGAGTATCGAGATGACCGAGATGAACTCAAGGGTTCTGCCTTTTGCCATTACGAGCATCAGAACAGAGAGCAGTATCGTTCCGAGGGCCAGGATGGGGATGTACATCGAGCCCATTCCGAAGATGAGGGCGAGGCCGTAGGAGGAGTAGTAGGTGGTGACACCGAGCATTATCATCAGGAACATCATCAGGCTGAATATCAGTGCGGGAGTCCTGGATATCTTGAAGAACAGCTCGTATATGAGGTAGCGGGTCTTTTTGGTGCTCTCCGCCTCGCTGTATATCAGGAACATTGCCACCAGCATCGGGATGAGTGAAATCAGGAATCCTTTGAGCCCGAAGGTTATGTAGTACTTCGGCAGAACCAGGAAGTTCCATATTCCAAGGACGTATCCGGCGATTAAGAACGCCATCAGGAAGCTTATTTTTCGCATGGATTGACACCCCCATAGTTGCCTTTGTGGTGTTATTTCCAAGTGCCAAAAAATTAAGCATAGACAAAATATAAAAACATTATGTAGCTTTTTCGCTTTTTTCAGGGAACCCAATGCTCAAAGTTGGTGATTATCTCGTTCACAACCGTCCAGGCCATCAACGGGGCCTCGTAAATGCTTATTTTTTCCCAGGGGGTTTCGCTCCTAAAATCCCCATGGGGAAAGCCGCCGACGATGACGAGTGGGTTCTCAAGCCCTCCCAGTGTCTTCCCAAAGTCCCTTGGCTTTGTGGGCTTCCCTTCCTCGTGCATCACGAATACCCCGTCGGGGTTTAACTCCTCCACGAGCTCACCGAGGGATTTCTCCTCAATGCGGAGCAGTTCCAGGTCCCTCGGAACCTCGCGGTTCTTGAAGAGGCTCTCCATCAGCCCAACGAAGCGGTTGTAGTTTCGCGGAATCCTCGTCTCCGGCTTGATGTAAATTACCTCGTCGTTCCTCGTGTGGACGTAAACCCTCAGCAGGTTTTCTTTGTTGGCTATGCTCTCGAGGGCGTTGAGGAGGCAGATGTGGACTATGTCCGGCCGCCCGCGCCTCTCACCGTCCGGGAGCTTTTTGATGGCTGAGTGGTGGTAGGTTGCATCGAGGAGGATTTCCTCGGGCTTTTTGCCCCTGCGCTTTGCGTGGTTAACTATCGCGGGGTGATCCACTATGCTTTTGGGAGCGAGCTCAAGCTCGGCCTCAGCTATCACCAGGTGGAGCATTCTCCCACCTCTCAATCTTTATTCCCCTTTCGGCGAGCTCCTCGGTTATGCGCGTGAAGGTGTCTATCCTCATCCCAAGTATCTCAGGGGGAATAACCCCAAAGATGCAGCCCTTCTCGGCCACGAGTCTGGCCACTATCGCCGCGGTGAACCCAGTGACGCGGGCCATCGAGGTGAAGCCCTCTTTCTCCTCGTCGTACAGGAGGTAGCCTATCTCCTTCTCCTCTCCGTCCAGCGTTCCCCTTCCGACCACCTGCATTATCGAGAAGTCCGGGCTCTCGTAGGTCATGAGCGGGGCTATGACCTCGAGCGTCTTATCGACGTGTTCCTCCTTGAAGAAGCCGAGCTCCCTCAGAACCTTCATCTTCTCCAGGTGGCCCGGCCAGCGGAGCGTCCACTCCTCAAGCCTCTCCGCCCTAACGCTCTCCAATAAAGAGCGCAGGCCATCGCTCACGAAGGCCTCGAACTCGAAGTCTCCCACGGTTATCTCCCGGATTTCCTCGAAGGGGTCAACAGAGGTAACCTCACCGTCCCTTATCACGCGCGCCGGCCTCGTGTACTCCTCAATTAAATCTTTAGGTGACCATGTAATTCTGTAATAGAGTGGCGGCCTCGGCTCCTTCGGAAGGCCACCGACGTAGATGTAGCCCTCTCTCAGCTCGTCAATCTCGTTCCATATCCTGCCCATCAGAATGTGGCTCAGTCCCGGGGCAAAGCCCGCATCAAAGATGACCGTCACCTGGGCCTTCTCGGCTTCATCTCGAAGTTCGAGCGGGTTCTCCGGCATAAAGGAAACATCCACCATGTCAACGCCAGCCTTTATCGCGGCCCTAACCGATTGGTATCCGAAGCGGCCGGGGAGTGCCCCCACCACTAGCTCGAAGTTTTTCATAGTCTCCACGAGCCCGTTGAAGTCCGATGCATTCACCTGAACCGGGGTGGCAAAGTCCGAGACTGCCCTCAACCTCTTCTCACTGACGTCCCCAACGTGAACGTCGAACTCGTCCCTTAAATCCCAGGCTATAGCTTTTCCAACGTTTCCGGCACCAAGAACAAGAACCTTCATGGTAACACCCTTAGTAACTTGGCGAAGGTATATATAAGCCCTGCTCCTACTCTTTCTAATGCAGATAAAACTCCCGCTCTTCCGGAAAAAAGTCCTAGAGCTACTGTCATCCACCGACGAAACGAAGGTCATGCACATCAGCGACACCCCAGAGAGCGCCTACCGCTTCATCGGGGGACTCCTCGAGAGGACTCATCCCGAGTACGTTATCCACACTGGCGACCTCGTGGACAACATAAAACTTGAGCGGAGACCCGACATGAAGCCGCTCTACATTGGGGCGGTGAGAAAGCTGGCCCGCGTCCTCAAGAACCCCGGGATGGAACTCTACGTGGTCCCCGGCAACGAGGATGAGCCTGAGGTAGTCCGGGAGTTCTTCGGGGAAAGCGTCGTCGAGCCCGGAACCATCGTTGAGATAGAAGGCATGAGGTTCGCCCTCGGCCACACGTGGAGGGAGGTGGCCGGCCTGGACGCCGATTTCAGACTTTACGGCCACAACTTTAAGCTGATAGACCGGGGGCTGAACGGCGTTCTCGGCGTTAACTTTGTCCTTCTGCCGAGCGGGAAGACCTACCGGGTGAAGTATCCCGGCGGGACGGATTTCGACAGGGGATATAAGATGTGGAGGGGTATATGATGAAGGTTCTCCGCTTTGGACCGTCCATAATCTTCCTTCGAACGCCCAAGGGGGAGGCCGTCAAAGCGGCAATCTCCCAGGTCTTCGGTGTTGAGGAGATGCCCACCGATGAGGCCATAAGGAACAGCAACGAGTTTGAGACGATAGTCTTCGTCACCGATGAGTGGGAAAAGGAAACCATCCCGCCCGAAACGGCATTCCTTTTGAGCTGTCACGCACCGGTCGTTCTGAGCACCGTCGTGAACAGAAAGCTCCCGGTGGAAAAGGTTCACGTTGAGGGCACGCTGATCCTCATGAGGGTTCCGGACAGGGTTCAGGAGGGGCTTGAACTTCTGGCTAAAAAGTACGGCGGGGAGATCATGGACATAAGAACCGCTTTCGATGAGGGTGAAGCGGGGGACACGATAATCGGCGTGACGAGGAGAAAACTCAACTCCCCTATCGGACCCGAAGAGATCGAAGGAGCAGTTCTTATACACAGGGATTTTCTCAACGTCTACCGTGAGCTGAGCATCGACGCCCCAATACTCCTCCTCCGGCTGATGCCCGAGTGGAAGGAGATCACCATCAAAATCTACGACACCGACAAGCGCTACGAGGAGAACATAGAGCGCCTTATGATGGTCATAGAGGATCTCGACCTCGGCTTCGTCGTTGGCGAGGGCTGGGACTGGGACTACCCGAGGCCCTTCATGCGAGTTCCCGTCTACAAGCTCAAGCTCCTGACGTGGGAAGACCCGGTGCGCGTTAAGTTCCTGCTGAAGGGCATCGAGTACGTCGGCTACAAGAGACTCTGCGACATAGACGTTTTCGTCGAGGGGAAGAAGATTCACTGGACCGCCCTCGGGAAGTACGATTCCAAGTTCGAGCTGGCCAAAAAAGCTCGGGAAGAGCTGGAGAAGAACCTCAGTGGGGACGTTTTGAAGAGGCTTAGGGAACTCGAAGAGAGGCTTGCGGCAGAATCGAAGGAATGATCTGGAGGCCAATCAAAGCTTTTTGATCTTTGCCACGAAGAAGCCGCTCGTCCCGTGCCTGTCGGGGTAGAAGCGTCTGGCCTTTTTTATCTCCTCACTCAGCTCGATTCCAAAGGGCATCGTTAGAGCCGGCTCGCCGTAGCGAAGCGGGAGCAGTTCAACGTCGAAGTTATCAAGAACCCACTGGATCACGAACTCGTTTTCCTCGGGCTCAAGGGAGCAGGTGGAGTAGACGAGGGTTCCTCCCTTCTTGAGGACTTCGAGGGCCTTCTCGATGAGCTTCATCTGCAGACCCTGGCAGAACTTGACGTCTTCCATCGTCCTGTTGACCTTCCTCTCGGGGTTCTTGTGAATCGTTCCAGACCCTGTACACGGGGCGTCGAGGAGTATCCTGTCGAACTCGACGCCGAGTTCATCTATGTGGAGCGAAGATTTGTGGATGAGTACTGTGTTGGTAACGCCGAGCCTTGAGAGGTTCAGCCTCGTCTCCTTCAGCCTATCTTCGCCAACGTCGAAGGCGTAAACGATGCCCTCGTTCTCCATCAGCTGGGCGAGGTAAGAAGTTTTACCTCCCGGTGCCGCCGCCATGTCAGCAACGACTTCTCCCGGCTTGGGCTCAAGTGCCACCGGCGGATACATCGAGCTGGCCTCCTGAATGTAAAGGAGACCGCTGAGGTACTCGGGCGTTGAGGTTATCGAGAAAGGTTCCTTTGTGAGGCAGAAGCCTTCCCTCGCCCAGGGAATCTTCCTGAACTGAAAGCCCTTCTTGTTGAGGAGTTTTGTGAGCTTTGGAACCTCTATCCTGAGCGTGTTTACGCGGAAGCACCTCGGCAGAGGCTTTTCCATCGCCTCAGCTATGCTTAATGCCCTCTTGCCCCAGAGGGCATAATACCTCTCCGCGAAGGTCTTCGAGTAGCCGAGGGAAAACAACTTTTCCAGCATGGTGGGGAGTTGGGGGAGGGGTTTAAAAGGTTCTCCCTGAGTTATTTCTCATTTTTAGCAAGGATTAAGCAGGAGGTGCCTAAATAGATTGCATATAATCTACCGAAAGTCTTTTAAGCAGGAGGTGCCTAAAGTGGCCCTTTCAGACCATCTATTGCCTGGAGAAGATATAAGGTTCCAAAGCAAAAGCCTTGTGGAGTACGGCGGGAGCAGGTACCAAGTCATTGTAACTAACAAGAGGATAATACTCTACGCCCAGAGGGGCTTGGTATTCAAAAGTGATGACGTGGTGACGTTTAAACTCGAAGATGTTCAGGGAATCAAATACAAGGAGCAGGGAATAATCGGGAAAAAGGGAATCGTTGAAATACATGCCAAGACCAAGGCCATCCTTACAGGGCCTGTTTCTGAAATGAAAAGTCTTTACCAGCAGCTCTTAGGATTCTTGTGAATTTTTGCACTATCTTAAATCTTACATCGACCTCCCGCTCTTCTTCAGGCCAAGGAGGTACAGCGAGACGGGAACGGTGTCTTTACCAAGCTCATCCTTCGAGACGTAAAGGGTCGGGAACGGGTAGCGTTTTCTTTTCACCTTTCCATATTTCACCTCGATTCCGAAGAACTTTCCCCCCTCCCGCACAACGAGGTCGCATTCCTTGTTCCTGTCATAGTAAAATCCGGCGAAGGAGTGCTTTTCCCGGAGTATTGGCTCCTCGATGTGCCAGATGACATGAGAGGCAACGATGTTCTCGACAAGCCATTCAACGTTTCCCTCAACGAACTCAAGGGGGTTTTCACCGAGATAAACCGCCAGTGCCGTCGCTATGAGGGGGCTCTGGAAGACTATCTTTTTCTCCTTCCGGTGAGCGTGCCTCTTTTTGGCTATGTCCCAGGCCTCAAGGGTGTAAATAACCCTCGCGCTCTCAAGGGTCGAGAGATACTCCCTAACGGTCGGGTGGGAAACTCCGACTTCTCCAGCGAGGGTTACGTAATCAATACGGTTGCCCTTCAGCCTGAAAATCGCCTCCAGGAGTTCCCTCGCAATCTCTTCATTCTTTCCGGATTTGGCAATTTCGCCGAGAACCAGCCTTATTATCTCCTCGTATCGCTCTTCCCCGACGGTTCCAGAGCTTTTGTAGTCTAAAACTGCCTCCGGAAAACCCCCGGTAAGAATGTACGCGTAGAACAGCCCCTCAAGCTCCTCGTACCAGGGGAAAACGTTATCAACGGCTGGTTCGTTGTAGGGAAAAGACACGTCCGGCAGTTCGGGGTTCATAAACCTCGCGAATTCCCTGAAATTGAGAGGGTTGAAGTAGTACTCGTTCCCCTCAATGCCCCTTCCGGGCAAAAGTTCCGCCTCCCTCTTCAGCTCGACCGGATTTGAACCGGTGGCAACAGTGGTTACGCCATCTTCACCGAGTTCCTTGAGGAGGAGACGCCAGCCGTCGAGGTACGTTATCTCGTCGAGGAAGACGTAAAGCTCCCCCTGTCTTACCCTCAGCTCGTCTATGAAGCCCTTGACTTCTCTCCTCCTGAACCTGTCGCAGGGTATATAAACGACCCTCCTGGGAGCTACACCCTCTGAAATCAGCCTTTTTATCATGGTCTTAATGTAAAAGCTCTTGCCGGCACGGCGAATTCCTCTGAGGAGCGTTACGGAACCTTCCTTTATCACGATTTCCTTTCTGGGGATTACCTCTTTCACACGTGAGAGGTTTGGGTCTTCCCTCTCCCAGTCTGCGCCCTTCCACCAGGAGTTGTGCCTGACGAGTTTGACTATCTTAACCGCCATGTGTGAAAGTACGCTTTCATAACTTATAAGATTTGTGAAAGCAGACTTTCACAAAACGCCCCTTTTATGAAAGTCCACTTTCATATATTGCACCGTTTATGAAAGCCTGCTTTCACAAAATGCCCTTTTTGTGGGTATGCGCTCTCATAAAACGGCACTTCCTGAGGGCTCAGATATGGTGAAGGGCTGTGGAAAAGGCAGGAAAACTCAGAGGTGCCTTAAGGCTTCCTCCGCTTTTTTGAACTTCCATTCTTATCGCAAGGGAAATATCCTGTCTGTGAGTTCCTCTATCTTTCCTTCGTATGTCTGACCTCCTCCCCGCCCTAAAGGGCGAGGCTTGGAGAAGAGAAAAGTCATTCGCATTCAGCTCACGAGAACATATAAAACGGTTGCCTGCCGGCTCAGGTGAAACCCATCAAAAACCTCCACAGGGGGATCATCTCTATGGTGGTGTCCTTTCCGTTTACCCTGCCCGCCACGTCCCATGTAATCAGCAGGGCGTTTTTAAAGCCGAATTCTCTCGAAGCTTTTCTGAGAGCGTTCACCTCACGCTTAAACGTTTCTTCTCCGCTGATATCGTAGCTCACCTGGATCAGCGTCTCCTCTTCAGGCAGGACGAAATCAACCTCCCAGTTCTTCCCGAGGGCATAATTAACTTCCTTTCTCCTCCGGAGGAGCTCGATGAAAACGGCGTTTTCCATAAGCCTCCCCATGTTCTCGCTGAACTTCACGCTCAGAAACGTCAAAAAGGACGTATCAACGAAGTATATCTTTCTGGGGTGCTGCATCCTGAGCCTCACCTTGGGGGAATACACCTCAAGGGGAAATGCAAAGTAGCACTCCTCAAGGTACCTCAGGTAGCTGGCGAGCGTTGATTTGGATATTGAGTAGCCCATGCTCCTCATTGTTTTGGCGGTTTTACTCAGGCTCACGTACTCGGAGTTAAGGAGAAGTCGGATGAAGGTTCTGAGCTCTTCCGGATTTCTGATTGAGTACCTCTCCACGACATCGAGGGCTATTACCGTGTTGAAGTAGTCCCGGACGATTAACCCCTTGACCCTCACGTCGCTGGTTAGAACGACCTCCGGAAAGCCTCCATAGAGGAGGTACTCCCTCAGCAGGTTGAGCAAGACGGGTTTTTTTGGGCTGAAGTCCAACCTCTCAGGTATTTCAAAACCCTTGAACCTCAGGAACTCCCGGAAGCTCAGGGGAAAAACCTCGAACGTCAGAGCCCTGCCCCTGAGTGAGGTGGGGATTTCTCTGCTGGAGAGCTTTGAGGATGAGCCGCTTAAGAAAAGCCTCACGTCTCTCCTCGAATCATGGACTCTCCTCACCCACGAGTCCCAGCCCGGAATGTTCTGTATCTCGTCCAGAAAGAGGTACAGCCTGTCCTTTTTCCCGTAGAGCTCCTCTATCGTTGGTATGAGCTCCGTTAGAGTTTCGGTTCTCTTTTCGAGCCTTTCATCTTCAAAGTTGATGTAGAATATTTCCTCCCTCGGAGCTTTTTTTGACAGCTCGTTGATGAGCTGGAACATCAGGTACGTTTTGCCTGACCTCCGACAGCCGGCAAAGGTTACAACCTTTTTCGGTTTATCCGGTATCAGGGAGACATCAAAGTCCCTCTCGACGAGCTCAGGCGTCCAGGTTTCCTGCCACTCCACCAAAACCTTGGCCAAATCCTCCCTCATGGGTACCAGTACTCCCTCATCATTTATAAACCTTGTCCAATATACTGGACAGCCATTTATAAATTGCTGTTCTGCACGGTTACCCCTCCCGAAATCAGAATGCTGTAGGAAAAGTATTATACTCTGCCAGCATCATTTTTAGCAGCCAATGTTCGTGGACAGAGAGAAGGAGCCTGAGTTCTTCCCAGTTAATCAACTCCTCAAATAAGCCTTTCGAAATCCCTCAAATCCCAGACCAAGTATTCGTCCCTTAGCTCTTCCTTTCCTTCAACCTCCTTCGCCACGAGACCGTAGCCCTTCTCCCAGTCCTCGAGACCGACAAGCCCGGCCTTCCGCTCCAGATCCTTCAAGATTTCCCGTGCTTCCCTCTCTTTCAGCTCTTTCCACTTCACTTCCACGAAGAGAACTTTTTTCTCCCTCTCATTCAGCACCACAATGTCAATCTCCTCCCCTTTATGCCACCACCTTCCAATTCTTGTGAACCTGAAGGGAATCTTTCCAGTCCTGTTGAGCTCAACTAAGAACTGCCTCGCTATTTCCTCGAAAACGAAGCCAAGGTATTCATTAAACTTGGGCTTGATGTCTCCAACAACATCAAAGCCCATCTCGATCTCGCTTTTCCTCGGATAGACGAAGCGGAACCAGAAGTTGAAGAGCCTGTCGGTTATTTTGTAGATGCCCCTTCCCCGTCCCACGACGGGCTTTTCCTCGCTTATGTATCCCATCTCCTTAAGGACGTTGAGGTACTTGCCGAGCGAGTTAAGGTCAACCTTAGCTCTGTCGGCTATCTGGCCGAAGCGGTTGTAGCCGAGTGCTATCGCCCTCAGTATGGAGAAGTACCTCGAAACATCCCTCAGCTCCTGTTTAAGAAGGTATTTTGGCTCATCATAGTATTTCGCACCCTTCGACAGCAGAAGAACTCTTAGATTGTCCCAGAAGTCAAGCTCTGGATTGTAATCAGCCCAGTACTGTGGGACTCCTCCAAAGACGGAACAGACGTGGACGGCCTCCTCGGTGCTTAGGGGGTGGAACTTCCTTACGTTGAAAAAGTCCATTTCCTCAACTTTCCACGCTCCGGTTCTTCTTCCGTATATCGGTGACTTTGCTGAAAGAACGCCCTCCATGAACGAAACCAGCGAACCGCAGAGGACCAGCATTATCTTTGTATTAGAGAGATGCATATCCCAGTACTTTTGAAGGACGCTGAGAAAGTCCCTTTGGGCTTTCGCTATATATTGAACCTCATCTATCACCACGACGAGCCTTTCAGAGCTTTTTCCCGCGAGATAAGTGAAGAAAGCCCTCCAGTTCTGAAGTGGATTCTCCCTGAGGAACGGGTCTTTGAAATACTCGGCGAGCCTTTCGGAGAAGTCGTCGAGGATGGTCTCGCTCTCCTCGGCGAGCAGATAGACCCCATCAACTTCGGAAAGGAACTTCTGAAGGAGGTACGTCTTACCTATCCTCATCCGTCCGTAGAGGATTATCAGCTCGGGCCTTTCAGAGTGGTATCTTTCACGCAGGAACTCAAGCTCTGACTCCCGGTCAATAAACTTACTCACGAGTATCATACTTTAGAGTAAGTTTCTCTGTTCATAAGCATTTCTTTATTGAACTTCAGAACCGGAAAAATAGAAGAGAATCAGACCTTTATCCCGCCCATGACAAGGGCCATCACTGCCTTCTGGGCGTGGAGCCTGTTCTCCGCTTCATCAAAGACGACGCTGTTCGGGGAGTCAACGACGTCGTCGGTGACCTCCTCTCCCCTGTGGGCAGGGAGGCAGTGCATGAAGATGTAGTCCGGCTTGGCGTGCTTGACGAGATCCCTGTTGACTTGGAACGGCTGGAATATCTTCCTCCTCTCCTCGGCCTCGGCCTCCTGGCCCATTGACGCCCAGACGTCGGTGTAGATGACGTCCGCATCTTTAACCGCCTGAACCGGGTCGTGGAGGAGCTCGAAGCTGCCATCGCTCTCGGCCGCGTTCTGCTCTGCCCACTTGATTACGCGCTTGTCCGGCTCGTAGCCCTCAGGAGTTGCAACGACGACGTTGGCACCGAGCTTAGTCCCGGCTATCATGAGTGAGTGTGCCACGTTGTTGCCGTCGCCGACGTAGACTATCTTGAGGCCGGCTATGCGACCCTTCTTCTCGAGAATGGTCTGGTAGTCAGCTAAAGCCTGGCACGGGTGGGAGAAGTCAGACAGACCGTTGATGACCGGGACGCTGGCGTACTTTGCTAAGTCCTCGACGTCCCTGTGGGCGTAAACCCTTGCCATCATTCCGTCCACGTACCTGCTGAGGACGCGGGCGGTGTCGGCGATGGTCTCGCCCCTCCTCAGCTGTAGGTCGTTCGCGTTGAGGTAGAGGCCGTAGCCGCCGAGCTGGTAGATGCCGACCTCGAAGGAGATCCTCGTTCTGGTTGAGGGCTTCTGGAAGATCATGGCCAGGGTCTTGCCCTCAAGAACGCGGTGCGGCTTGCCTATTTTGTTCCAGATCTTCATCATCTCGGCCGTCTTGAGAATAGTCTCAATCTCCTCCCTCGTAAAGTCCTGAAGGCAGAGAACATCCCTTCCAGCGAGGCTAACCACCATGTGCATCACCGTCTAAAGCTGGGGCCCGGTTTTAATAACCCTTTCGTCGGAGAAAGGCTGCTAGTGCTGAAATCTTTTGAGCATTAATGCACGCGGCCTTTCTAAATGTAATGTCTGAAGGGATGAACCTCCCCACTTGCGGTACTTCCAATATTGATGTGTCATACTTTTATGGCAATGGGTGGAAAACCTTTTAAATAGTTATGAAGATATTTGTCTTTGAGGTGATTACCCGTGGGTGATTTGAAAAATGCCAAAATGATGGGTGGCATAGGTGCCATCCTGACCGTTGTTGGCCTCGGCTTCATAGGATTCATCCTGAAGCTCTTGGCCGTCAAGAACATCGCCGAGGCCACCGGGAGGGAGGAGATCTTCAGCAAGTACCTCTGGGCGGCGATACTGAACATACTGGCCAGCCTGATACTCGTGGGAACTATGTTTAGCTCGATGTTCAGTGCCGCGAAGTCACCCGAGTTCGGCCTGGGCATGATGGGCGTTGGGGGCATTATCGCAGTGATTCTCATGATAGTCGGTGTGTGGTTCATGAAGCAGAGCTACGACATGATATCCGAAGAGACAGGGGTGGGGATGTTCCACACGGTAGCGCTGCTTTACATCGTCGGCGCAATCCTAATGATAATTCTGATAGGCGGGCTGCTCATTGTCATAGCGGCAATCCTGGAGATAATCGCGTTCTTCTCACTGCCGGACCAGATATCCAGGCAGGTTGAAGAGCCAGCACCTATTTAGCCTGTTTAGTTTTTTGTCCCCCATTTCCTTTTTCGATTTTTTAATGGGTTATTTTGACCCCGAGGTAAACCTAATAAACCCGGGCCTCTTCTATCTCCGGTGGCGCGAATGGGGGATGGGATCAGGGTTACCCTTGTCAATTATACAAAAAAACCTCTCGAAACTGTCACTTGGGCGGCACTCATAAGCTACTGGGACGGGTGGAAAAGCGAGGCCTTCGAGCGGATTACCGAGAAGGACGTTCGGATGCATCTGCCCCGGGTTTTGGGCTACGGCCATGAATCAATCCTTGAGCACGCTGTTCTCACCTTCGCGATCGAGGGATGTTCTCGCGTTTGCAGTCACCAGCTCATAAGGCACAGAATAGCAAGCTACACGCAGCAGAGCCAGCGCTACATCGTGTTGAACCCTGAAGATATCGAAGAGACCTTCGTTATCCCGGAGTCCCTAAAGAACGATCCAGAGCTTCTTGCTGAATGGAAGGCTCTCATGAAGCGTTCGATAGAGCTGTACAAAAAGACTATCGAGCGGGGAGGCCATCAGGAGGACGCGCGCTTCATCCTTCCTCAGGCGGTGAGGACAAAGATCGTTATGACTGTGAACCTCCGCGAGCTGAAGCACTTCTTCGGTCTGAGAACCTGTGAGAGGGCCCAGTGGGAGATAAGAGAGGTTGCCTGGAAGATGCTTGAGGAGATCGCCAAAAACGACGAGCTGAGACCGATTATCAAGTGGGCAAAGCTTGGACCGAGGTGTATTCAGCTCGGCTACTGCCCTGAGAAGGAGCTCATGCCCCCCGGCTGCTGGAAGAGGACGAAGGAGAGGTGGAAGAGAATAGCAGGAATATAATCCGTTCCGGCCTTTGGAGGGCAGACAATGAACCCTGGAAAACCCAGCATAGCTGAGATTGTGCGGGACGAGATAATGAGGCGCCTCTTTGTGAGGGAGTGCATGCGCCTCGGCATCGTTAATTACAGTGCCCTTGCGAGGATACTCATAGCTGACTCCGGCCTGGATGCATCCATCCCCGCGGTTAAGATGGCCCTGATCCGCCTAGGGGAGGAGCTCAGGGATGAGAGGTCCCTCCTGGAGGAGCGGGTGGGGAGCGTTGTTGGAAACAGCATCATAGAACTACAATCCGATGTCAGCGTGATAACCGTCTCAAAGGAACACCTTGTCAGGGCCGTGAAGGATCTGCTGGAAATAATGAGCAAATCGAGGTTCTTCCAGCTGACCCAGACCAGGGACACGTTCACGATCGTCATCGCGAGTGAGGATGAGGCGAAGGTTCTTGGCCTTGTGAAGGAAGTTGTTGGCATACTGAGGGACCAGACCGCCCTGACTGTGGTCAGCCCCGAGGACATAATTGAAACCCCCGGGGTTGTTGTGTTCATGACCTCTGCGCTGGCCGCGAACGGGATAAACATAACCCAGGTGATCTCCTGCCACAAGGACACGATTTTTGTTATTGATCGGGAAGAAGCGCCGAGGGCGTACCAGGTCCTGGAAAGGATCATACGCGGGATGAGGTAATTCTGTTCCAAATAAAACAGGTTTCTGCTTTTCTGATATATTTGTTACAAAAGTAATAAAAATGTTTTTTGTTAGCCCACACCGGTGCCGCTTGTTCCGGCATACCAAACGAAATTTGCCAAAGATGGGAGGGATCGGATCATGTCGGACTTTGGAGTACTCTCACTCCTGCCACCTCTCGTGGCCATCGGTCTCGCCATCCTGACCAAAAGGGTTCTCTTCGCCCTGTTCTTCGGAGTGTGGGTTGGTGGACTGTTGGTGGCGGGAGGAAACCCCGTAGGAGCCACGACTGAGACCCTAAAGTGGATAGTCTTTAACATAGCGTCCGCCTGGGAGGAGAACGGGCAGATCGTCACTGACCTGTGGAACACGAGGATTCTCCTCTTCGATGCACTCATTGGCGCCGGGGTCGCGCTGATATACAAGGCCGGCGGCATGAACGCCATAGCGAAGGCGGTGACGCGGAAGGTTAAAACGAGCCGTGCAGCCTCGCTGATGGCGGCTATCTTCGGAACGATAATATTCTTCGACGACTACACCAACACCATCATCGTCGGCAACACAATGAGGCCCATCACGGACAGGGCGAGGGTCTCCAGGGAGTTCTTAGCTTACGCTGATGATTCCACAGCCGCGCCGGTGGCGGTTCTGGCGGTCGTCTCCACCTGGATCGGTTACGAGCTCGGCCTCCTGAAGGACGCGATAGCGAGCGTCGGTGCGGATATAAGTGCATACTCAGCGTGGTTTGCCAGCTGGCCCTACAGGTTCTATCCGATTCTGGCGGTCATCCTCGTTTACCTCGTTGCCGCCACCCACAGGCACTACGGCCCGATGCTCCACGCTGAGTACCGCGCCAGGACCGGGGGCAAAGTCCTCCGCGACGGGGCGCAGCCGATGATGACGACGGAGGTGGACGTTGGAATGCCCCTAGAAGGCAGGGAAAGCGTCTGGGTATTTATACTGCCCGTTGCGGCCCTTGTCCTTATGACGTTCCTCGGCCTGTGGGTTACCGGCGGAGGCAGCGCCGCTTACACCAATGGTGGCTTCCAGGAGGTTCTCTCCAACGCGGACTCAACGTGGGCACTCGTCTGGGGTTCTTTCTCCATGGTCATCGTCGCAATGGTTCTCGTTCTGGCGATGAGGATAATGAGCCTCGAGGATGTCGAGCACACCCTTGTTGCAGGAATGAAGCAGATGCACTTCGCCATGATGATACTCATCCTCGCGTGGAGCATCAAGAGCGCCTGCGACGCGGTTGGTACTGCGGACTATATAGTTAGCGTCGCATCGAACGTTCTTTCGCCCGGGTTGGTCCCCTTCGTCGTCTTTGTGGTGGCGGCGTCCATCTCCTTCACGACGGGGACGAGCTGGGGAACCTTCGCGATAATGATGCCGATAGCGGTTCCACTATCCTACGGGCTCAGCGGGAGCTTTGGACCGGTCGTCTACGCAAGCATCGCCTCGGTCTTTGCCGGCGGCGTTTTCGGGGACCACTGTTCACCGATTAGTGACACAACCATCATGAGCTCCATGTTCTCGGGCTGCGATCACATCGACCACGTGAACACCCAGATACCTTACGCCCTCACCGCGGGCTTCGTCGGCGCTGTCGTGCTCCTGCTCTTTGCCGCGGGGCTGAGGAACGGCTGGTTGCTGCTAGCCATCGCGGTGCCGCTGCTCGCTGTGCTCCATCGTCTCCTCAGTGGATGGTACGGCAAAAAGGCCGGAATCCCGCACGGAAAGGTCTATCTCTACACTGTGGGGGATTGATTCCTTTTTTCTTTCTCCCGCATCGGGTTCCAAACCAACGGTTTAAGAAACGCTTTTTATATCTCTTTCTATGGTTTCTATGGGGATAAACGTGAAAACGAAGAGCTGGGAAGTTGAAATCTCTCACCCGTGGGACAGCCTTCAGGTTATCCTCAGCGAGCCTGAGAAAACCCTCCCATTCTTCCCGTACTTCGAGGATATCCGGGGCGACAGGGTTCGCTTCAAAGTGCCCCGCTTCATCTTCAACTTCGGCTACGAGTTCAAACTAACCGTGGGATTCCAGGAACACCGTGCCGTTTACACGTTCACCGGGGATAAGGGAATACTGACAATAACTTTCGAGATAGGGGGAGAGAAGCTCAGGGTAACCGCGAGCTGGGCCGGCTTTGGGGAGGCGCTGATGGGCAGACCGTTGGAGAACTTCGCCAGGGGTATAGCCGAGGCCATTAGGGACTTCTGCAGTGCCCAGGCAAGCTGTCCCAGGGCGAGGATACAGAACGGCAAGGGCGTCGTTGAGAGGATAACCCCGGAAACCGCCCCTGCTCTGATAAAAAGGGTCTCTTGGGAGCTCAAAGGGGAGGACTTTATTATTGAGGGGCGGGCGGAGGATGGAACGTTTTTATCCGCCGCTGTCCGTGGAGGAAAGCTCACCCGGCTTACTGTTAGGGATCCCGAGGGCAAAAAGAGCATTATCGAGGCTGATATTCCCGTGCTGGAGCTAGGAGGAGACCTCTTCGAGGGGCTGCCCCTCAACAGGGAGTTCACAATAGAAGTTAAGAGGGCTTAAAGCCCTGCCTCCCCCACTATTTCATCTATCGCCTTCTTCAGCTCGTCGTAGGCTTCTTCCAGCGACTCGGGGATTACCTTGGTGTCCGCTATCACCGGCATGAAGTTGGTGTCGCCGTTCCAGCGCGGGACGATGTGGAGGTGCACGTGGTCGTCTATTCCGGCGCCGGCAACCCTGCCGAGGTTCACGCCCATGTTGAAGCCGTGGGGGTTCATGGTTCTCCTCAGGGCCTTTATCATGAGCTGGGAGAGCCTCGTTATTTCAAGAAGCTCCTCCTCGGTCAGGTCTTCCCACTTCCCGACGTGTCTATAGGGAGCTATCATGACGTGCCCGGGATTGTACGGGTAGTTGTTCATGATTATGAAACAGTGCTTCCCGCGGTAGAGAATGAGCCTCTCCCTGTCGCGGTTTTCCTTTGGGAAGTCACAGAAAATGCAACCATCGTGTTTGGGTGAGCGTATGTACTCGATCCTCCATGGTGCCCAAAGGGTTTTCATAACCTCACCTCCAGTGGGAGAAACGGGGGTAGGTTAAAAGCTTTTTTGAGGTGGGCATGATCATCCAACAAAGCTTTTAACTCCACCCTTCTACTCACCCCAGGTGATAGATATGAAGCAGAGAAAGGGACTTCTTATAATCCTCGATGGTCTCGGAGACAGGCCGATAGAGGAGTTCGGGGGAAAGACCCCACTGGAGTACGCGGACACTCCGAACATGGACAGGCTCGCCAGGATGGGAATCCTCGGCCAGCAGGATCCGATAAAGCCCGGTCAGCCGGCCGGAAGCGATACCGCCCACCTGAGCATCTTCGGCTACGACCCCTACAAGGTTTACCGCGGCAGGGGCTATCTCGAGGCGATGGGAGTGGGCCTCGACCTGAGTGAGGACGACTTAGCTTTCCGCGTGAATTTCGCCACCATCGAGAACGGAGTCATCACCGACAGGAGGGCTGGCAGGATAAGCACGGAAGAAGCGCACGAGCTGGCGAGGGCCATTCAGGAGAACGTTAAGCTTCCGGTTGAGTTCATCTTTGTAGGGGCCACAGGCCACAGAGCCGTTCTGGTCCTCAGGGGCATGGCCTCTGGCTATAAAGTCGGCGAGAACGACCCCCACGAGGCCGGAAAACCACCGCACAAGTTCACCTGGGAGGACGAGGAGAGCAGGAAAGTTGCCGAAATCCTTGAGGAGTTCGTCCAGAAGGCCCATGAGGTTCTTGAAAAGCACCCGGTCAATGAGAAGCGCAGGAAGGAGGGCAAGCCGGTAGCTAACTACCTGCTCATCCGCGGTGCCGGAACCTACCCGGACATACCTATGAAGTTCACCGAGCAGTGGAAGGTAAAGACAGCGGCAGTTGTTGCGGTTTCCCTCGTCAAGGGCGTCGCAAGGGCCATAGGCTTCGACATATACACGCCAGAGGGCGCGACTGGGGAATACAACACCGACGAGATGGCGAAGGCAAGGAAGGTCGTTGAGCTGCTCAAGGGCTACGACTTTGTCTTCCTACACTTCAAGCCGACCGATGCAGCGGGCCACGACAACAACCCGAGGCTCAAGGTCGAGATGATAGAGAAGGCCGACAGGATGATAGGCTACATTATCGACAGCATCGACCTCGAAGACGTCGTCATCGCCATCACCGGTGACCACAGTACGCCCTGTGAGGTCATGAACCACAGCGGCGATCCGGTTCCGGTTCTCATCGCAGGTGGTGACGTCAGGGCCGATCACACCGAGAGCTTCGGCGAGCGCGAGTGCATGCGCGGCGGCCTCGGCAGGATAAAGGGCCACGATATCGTACCGGTGATGATGGACCTCATGAACCGCTCCGAGAAGTTTGGGGCCTGATTCAATCCCTCTTTTGTTTCTCAGGTTTGTCCACTCATCTAAGCGTTAAGACGCAAACCTTAATAAGTTCGGAAACCTAAGGCTTTTAGGTGTCAGCCATGAAAGACCTAAAGGTTATCGGTGATGATAAAGTTACTTCTATAGGTCTTGGGACGTGGGGTATAGGAGGTTATGAAAGCCCAGACTACTCCCGCGACAGAGAGAGCGTTGAGGTTCTGAGATACGGCCTTGAGCTGGGGATTAATCTCATCGACACAGCTGAATTCTACGGGGCCGGTCACAGCGAAGAACTCGTTGGAAAGGCGATAAAGGGCTTTGACAGGGAAGAGCTTTTCATAATCAGCAAGATATGGCCGAGTCACTTCGGCTACAGTCAAGCCAAGAAGGCCGCGAGAGGGAGTATAAAAAGGCTCGGCACCTACATAGACTTCTACCTTCTCCACTGGCCCGGTGACAGCTGGAGGAAGATAGAGGAAACCCTCCACGCTCTGGAGGAACTCGTTGATGAAGGATTGATTCGTTACATCGGCGTGAGCAACTTCGACCTTGAGCTATTAAAACGCTCCCAGGAGGCCATGAGGAGGCACGAGATAGTCGCCAACGAGGTGAAGTATTCTCTCAGAGATAGATGGCCCGAAACGAGCGGCCTTCTCGACTACATGAAGCGCGAAAAAATAGCGCTCATAGCCTACACCCCCCTCGAAAAAGGCTCGCTCGCGAGGAACCCCTGCCTGGAGGAAATTGGAAAGAAATACGGGAAGACCTCTGCCCAGGTCGCCCTCAACTACCTCATCTGGGAGGAGAACGTTGTTGCAATTCCAAAGGCCGGCAGGAAGGAGCACGTCGAGGAGAACGCCGGTGCGATGGAGTGGAGACTTTCGAAGGAAGATAGGGAAAAGGCAAGGGGGTGCGTCTGATGTTCGCCTATCAGAACAAAATCGCTCGCGTTAACCTGAGCAGGGGAAAGGTCACCTACGAGGAACTGCCCGATGAGATAATCAGGAAGTTCATAGGTGGCAAAGGCCTCGGCTACTATCTGATTTACCGCGAGGTTCCACCCGGCACGGATCCACTCAGTCCAGCGAACAAGTTCGTCTTCGCTCCGGGAGGATTAACCGGCCTGGTGCCGGGTTCAAGCAAGGTCATAGCGGTGAGCAAGAGTCCGGAGACGAGACTTATCAGTGATTCAAGCGGTGGAGACGCCTTTGGCCCAAAGCTCAAGGGCCATTTCGATGCCCTAATCATCGAGGGAAAGAGTGAGGAGCCAGTTTATCTCTACGTTCACGATGGAGAAGTCGAGATTAGGGACGCGAGCCACCTCTGGGGCAGGGGCAACTACGAAGTGGCTAAAGAGCTGTGGAAGGAGCACCTGAAGGCGAGCATGGCCCTAATAGGCCCCGCCGGAGAGAATCTGAGCAGAATAGCCAACGTCATCTACGACACCGAGAGAGCCAGCGGGAGGGGCGGTCTCGGAGCGGTTCTCGGAAGCAAGAGGGTCAAAGCAGTTGTAGTCGAACCCGGCGAGAAGCCCAAGGTGACCAACCCCGAGGAGTTCCAGAGGCTATGGCAGAGCTTTTACGACCACTTCGCCACCGACCCCAAGTACGAGCACACGAGGAACTACGGAACGAGCGACGCCTTAAGGAGCGCCGCCTCGCTCGGAATGAGCCCGGCTTACAACTTCTCAAGGCCCTACATCCCGGACGAGCTGGCGAGCAAGTTAGCTGGAGACGAGGTCAAGAAGTATGAAGTTGAGCCGGAATGGTTTGTCCACGGCAAGAGCTGTCCGATAAAGTGCGCCCGCTACGTTGAGGTGGAATACAAAGGTAGGAAAATCCGCGTCAAGCCCGAATACGAGAGCATAGCGATGCTCGGAGCGGCTACCGGCGTCTTCAACTTCCCGGCGGTGGCTTACTTCAACTGGCTCGTGAACGACCTCGGGTTAGATAGCATAGCGACAGGGGCCACCATCGGTTGGTTCTTCGAGATGGTCGAGCGCGGGCTTGTGAGCGAAGAAGAAATCGGCTTCCCAGTCAAGGGCTTTGGCGACGAGAAGGCTGAGGAGAAGCTCATCATGCTGATGGCGGAGAGAAAGGGCATCGGCGCGGTTCTGGCGGACGGTGTTAAGCGCGCCTGCGAGCGCTTAGGTAGGGGCTGCGAGTTCGCCGTCCAAGTGAAGGGCATGGAGAGCCCCGCCTGGGATCCGCGCGGAAGGAGAACCTACGCTTTGAGCTACGCCACTGCCGACGTTGGTGCGAGCCACCTCCGCGGTTGGCCGAGGCCGCATCAGCTTCCGGAGCAGGGGCCGGCAAAGGAACTGGTGCCCTCGATGATAGAGGGCAGGGACGAGAGCTACATCACCGACATGCTCGGAACATGTAAGTTCGTCCCCTACAAGATGGAGGAGTTAGCCAGGCTCTATTCCCTTGCCACCGGCGAGGAGTGGACCGTTGAGAAGCTCAGGAAAGTGGCTCAAGCGGTCGAGAGCATTGCCAGGATACACGACGCCCTCGACTGGGTAACCCCGCCGATGGACGACACGGTTCCGCCGCGCTGGTGGGAGCCAGAGCCAGAAGGCCCTGCAAAGGGCAATAAGGCCTTCATAGACTACAACGACTTCCTTGAGGCGAGGAGGGAGTTCTACAGGCTCAGAGGCTGGCACGAGGAGCTCGGCGTTCCGTTGCCTGGGACGATGGAAGAGCTCGGCTATCCTGAGTTTAAGGGAGATGCTGAGAGGGCGTTGGAGGTGGTGAAGAGGAGAGTGGGGCTTTGAGGCCCCTCACTTTTCCATTACCTTCCACACCCTCTCCCATTCTGATATTACCTCCTGGACAATGCTCCTATTTGCCGGCTCAAACCCGAGCACGCTCCAGTCGGTCGTGTTTATGACGACGCGGTAGTAGGTTCCATTGACTGAGTAACACGTTGAGCCGATGCATTTAATCGTGTAGTTGGCGTAGACGATGGCCGTTGCAGTTTCGTTGGGCCAGGCACAAAGAGTGATCCCCCTACACTGCCAGTCCGGGTTCTGCTGGTAGCAGTGGTCAAGGCCGTGGAGGCTATTTTATCCAGAAAAATCATATAGTCGGAAGAGAGATGTCCTGGTCGTTGTGGGTGTTGAAATCTTCCCAGAGCAAGCCTAATCCTAACGCCAGCAGCAAAAGAACAAAAAATGCAAGCAAGTGACTGCGTTTTGGGTTGTTCATACCCTTCACCAGTATTGTTTTTTGGGTTTCTATGTCCCTTTAAGTCCCCCTCCTATTTTGACAACTGCCGGGGCTATACAGGTGCCATTCTTGTTTTTTATCTCGATATCTTTACCGAAGGTGGATTTGACCGGGGAGTTGCAGGGGAATACTTTGCCATTGTGTTCCTCAAAAAACCGGAGATATTCCTTTACCTGCGTTTCGTTTGCCGGAACCAGCTTTACACTCATGTTTTCGAGATCAAAGAAGGCCAGATAAGTCCTGTTTTTCACCTCTACTATGCCCTCCATACGGAGTACCCTGCACTTCGGGCTGAGCTTCGTGCATGTACTCCCATCAACCCAGTAAGTAAGCTGTGGCTTAAGGGAGAAGTTGCTCAGGTTTGCGTCATAGAGCATGTTCAATGCAATGTCAGGGGCGAGGGTGGGGGAGTTGGGCTTTGGACCCCGTGTCTCGTGGCCTATGATATGGAATGCAAGAAGGAGCGAGGCCACAACAGCGATTGGTACCAGGTATCTTTTTCTCATGGAGACCACAGTTACAACTTAGAAAAGGGTATTAAAAATGTGTCGGAAAATCAGCCCTTCAAAAATGCCTCAACTAAATTCCTCGTCTCGTTGAAGGCCTCGAGCGGAACTCCCTTGGGCAGGCCGCCTATTTCCCCATTGACACCCTTCAAAACTCCCTCTCCGGCACCGAGGAACATGCCCTCGCTGACTATTCCCCTGAAGTTCGCAGGCGGAAGCAGGGCAACGGCGACGCGGTTTCCTTCCTTAACGCTCAAGTCGTTGGTAACGACTGTTATCGCCCTGTCGCCGATGTTCACGTTGGTAACCAACAAGCGGTCGGCGTTCGGGTGCTTGCCGACGCTCATCACTTCCCCGACCTTGATATCCACCGCGATGACCGGGTCGTTTATCTTGCCGAGGGCGAGACGCTTGTCGAGGCCGAGTATCGTGTTCAGGAAGAACCTGACCTTGGCCACCTGCTCCTCGACCTTTTCGCGCTCGCTCTTATCCGCCAGGCTGATGAACTTGTGGTGCCAGTCCTCGCCACCAAGGGCCTCGATTATACCGCTGGCCTTCTCCTTCAAAGCTTTCATCTGCGGGGTCTCAATCAATTCCTTCGGCTCCACGTAGCTGTACCTCATCGCCTGTATCTCCGGGATCATCTCCTTCGCCAGCTGAATCGCTCCCTTCTTGTTCCACTTCCCCTTGAATTTGGCTCCTTCTATCGTCTTCAGGAACAGCTCCACCGCCTTCTCCGCCACCAGTAAGCGGTAATCCTTGCTCGTGTCCCACATAACTCTCACCCTCCAGTGCCTCCAAAACCCTGTTCTTAACGCTTTCGTCCCTTATTCCCTCGGCTATCGAACGGGCCTTGGCTTTGTCACCCCAGCGGGCATACGCTAGAGCCACCTCGCCGAGGAGCTCGGACGCTATCTTATCGTCCCTGATAACCCCAGCCAGAATCAGTGGCTCCTCCAGGAAGCCTATGCGGAGGAAGCGCCTCGCTATTCCATCAAGCTCTCTGTCAGTTGGCCTGAACTTACCCACGAAGACTATCTCAAGGGCATCGTCGAAGACCCTCCTGCCGAGCTTCGGCTGCTCGTGGAGGTAGAGCCAGTAGGCCAGCTCGAGCATGGCTATTGCTCTTCCCTCAAGCGGGAGGAAGCGCATCATTGAGATCGCCGGCTCGACCTCTCCCTTATCCAGGAGTTCCTCTACTGCCGTCTTGCCCCTCTTCAAAACGTCCCTGATGAGCTCTATCTTATCCTCGATATATTTTGCCTGGAGTTTGAAGAATATCGAGGCGTAAACGTCCCGGGCCAGTTCGTAGAACTCAATGGCCATTTCGTTGGGTATCTCGTCGGCGCTCTTCTCAATTAACCGGGCGACCTTTATCAGCGACGATGTTGTCGCCGACGACAGCCCCCGCGAGGCCTGAAGAAGCTCCACAGCCTCCCTGAACAGCTCTAGGCCATCCTTATAGCGGTCCGAGAGGACGAGGTTCCTTGCTATCCCTGCCAGAACCTCCCCTTTAATCCGCGGGGAGTCTATGCTCCCGGCGATACCTATGGCGTTTTCAAAGTAAGCTTCGGCATCCCCGTCCCTGTCGAGCGTGTAGAGAGCCCTGCCGAGGATAGAATAAGCTAAAGCCTTCTCCGGCGTTCCGCTTATGGATTCGAGCGTCTCCAGCATGTGGCTCAGGACTTCTTCCCTTGGAAAGGCCGTCAGTACCTCTGTTAACGCAAGAAGCCGCCGTATTTCATCTCCTATTTCCAGCGCGTTTCTCAGCGCGCTTCTGTAGTCGCCTTTTGAAAGGTAAAGCTCCACGGCCTCCACGAGAACCACCAACCGCTGGAAATAGGGAACGAAAGTAAAAAAGGCTATCGCTATCCCTTGACCTTTTTATCCCACTGTTCGAGCATCGTGTCGAGCGCTAAAAGGCTGTTGAGCCTAAGGCGAACCTTCTGGTTCTCCCAGTCTATTGATCCATTGAACTCGTTGAGGAGCTCGAAAACCTTTTTGGCCTCTTTTTCTGGAAGGTTCCTTCCGTAGAACTCCTCACCGCAGTGAGGACACTTGAAGACGAAGCCCTCGAAGGTTTGAACGAACTTTTCACGGTCTTTGAAAACCTCCCCCGCGTTCTCAAGGGTTAGCATCTGCTCGATCAGTTCACCCCAGTCGAGGGGTTTACCGCAGAGCGGGCACTTTGCCATATCAATCAGCCTCCCTCAAAAACCTCTCAATCTCCTTCAGGATGAGCTTTATAGCCTCGTCAAGGTTCTTTTTCCCGTTCGCCCCGGCGGCGCCGGCATGGCCTCCGCCCGAGCCGTCTATAACCGGCCCGACCTTCTCCATGATTTTGCCGAGGTGGAGGCCTTTCTTGACGAGGTTCTCCTTGGCCCTCGCGGAAATCCGAACCCCTTTCTTCTCACTTCCCACAACCGCTATGTCTGCACCGAGGTTTAGAAACGTTTTGCATGCCAAGGACTCGTAGGCAGAAACCTTTGAGACCGCTATGAGGTACTTCCTGAACTTTTTGAGTTCAAGCCTCTGGCAGGCCTTGAGGATGGCCATTCTCTTCGCCTGATCGATGTTCTCGCCGCTGACTGGAGAGACAAGCTGGAAAATCTCGCCCATCGGGATTGGAAAGTGCTCCAGCATCTCGCTTACCGCCTTGAAAGTCTTCACGTTCGCGAAGCGGAAGTTTGCCGTGTCGGTGACTATTCCGGCGAGGAGTGCTCTAACGGCGGTCTCATCGTAGAAGCCAAAATATTTGAACAGCTCCCAGACTATCTCTGCCGTGGATGTGCGTGAGGAGTCAACGACGGATATATCCGCCTTGATCGGCTTCTCCTTCTCAGCATGGTGATCGATGACGATAACGGTCTTACCGCGCGGAATCTCGATGGGTTCTAGCTGTTCCAGCGAGGAGGTGTCGAAGATTATGACAACGTCTTCCTTAACAAGGGGGTCCTTCTCTAGCGGAACGGGTGAGAGCGTTAACAGTCTCTTCGCGTAGGAGGAGACGCTCTGGGCGACGCCTATTCTCACGCTTTTAACGCCCAGGGATTTGAGGTAGATGGCAAAGGCTATCGCCGAACCAAGGGAATCAGGGTCGGCGTTGTGGTGGCAGAGGAGGAGGAAGGACTTGCCCTTTGACCCCTGAAGGAAGCGCTTAAGCTTGAGTTTTCCCTTCATCCGCAATCTCCCTCAGCTTTCTCTCGACGACCGCGTAAGCCTTCTCAACGGCTTCGTCTATTAGCCCCTCAACGTCCACCTTCACGAAAATGGGAACCTCAAGGTAGACCTCAACCTCAAGGTCGAGGGTTTCCTCTCTGTTTATCCTCATCGTGACCTCTATATCCTTGACATCACTTCTGTTGAGGACGTCGAAGACGTGCTTGATTATCGTCTCCTGAGCGAGCTCGCCGACCTCTATGAGCTGCCCCTCGCTCAGCTCCGGCAGACCGATGTTGATGACCCTCCTTCCGCTGGCTCCCTCGTCCATCACTATCCCCCCAAATGAAAGAGAAGAGGTCAGCCCGCAGTGGGGCGAAGTGAGCTCTGTATCTTTGCCGTCAGCTCCTTGAGCTTCTCGTTGAGCTTCTTTTCCTGCCTCTCAAGGGCACTGAGGCGAACCTCAAGGGTCTCGACCTTTTCTTTCAGCTCTTCCAGGGCCTTGGCCTTCTCCGTCTTGACGATGAGAGTCCCAACGGTCTTGTAGATAACCGTTCCATCCTCGACCTTCTCGATCTCCTCCAAGGCCTTCTTTGCCTCGGTGAGCTCAAGCTGAACCTTCTGCTTCTGCTGAATGACGAGCTGGAGCTGCTGCTGGTAGCTCTCGAGCTGACCGAGCATGGCCTGAACCTGGGGCGGAATGTTCTGCATGACACACACCTCCGTAATCGTAATGCCGGGTTAGAGTAAGGGGCGGGCTTTAAATAGTTTAGGGAACAAATTAAAAGAGAAAACAACAGAACCACGGAGGGAAGTAGGGCTATGTAAAGTTCCATACCCAATCAATGGTTACTGAGCCGGTCCAATGGTCATCAAACCAGCTCCTGCGATTGTATGTCCATTCAACAGACGCGGTTAGTTTTTGGTGAACAGTTGTTGAAGAAATAGGAACATGGGTTATAAACTGGTATCCCGGCTCCAGCTTGACCCAGCTGTCGGCATAGCTCTCAGCTTCATTCCTGTTGAATGTGTATGTCCACCTTACCCAGTCCTCGTTGGTATCAACTTGAATTTTGAAAAGCTTAATTACCTGCTGTATTCTAATGGAAGCCCCTCCCGTGCCGAGGGTATATGAGATGGTGGACTGAGCCTTAGAGTTGTATTCGTTAACATCGTGGCTGGGACCAAAGTCAGCTAGGTTGAAAATGTTGTTGCCATCAGGCTTCACATTAGCGGTAATTTTAACAGTGTCAATCTGCCATTTTCCAGTTCCGCTGTCGCCGTAGAGGTAATGACCCGACCAGACATAGGTTATCATATCAACAACTCTATAGTCCTTTTTTGAGTCTGTGTCGGCAAGCCTGTACACTTCCCAGACGAGTTTGAGCTTACCGTGAGGCTTCCAGTCGTCATTAGAACTCCACTCGATCGTGCTCTCAATATGAGCGCTAACTGTGGCTACGGATTCTGGAGTATAAGTCCCTCCGGACTTTCCATTAATAACCGTACGCCACGAGAAATTAGAGGGTTCAACCTTCAGAGTTATGTCCTTGTCCCAGTCTATTTTTGAAAACTCTTTTCTGGCTTCAGAGAGAAACCTAGTAGGATCCTTGACATTAGTACCGGCGTATACGAAGAACTTTCCATCAGGAAGAATTCTCACTGCATACATAGTGTTTCCTTGGAACAAGGGAGCGTAAGGAAGAACTCCCATATTGACGAGAGACTTCAAAGTATGAGTGTCAACTAGCACAAAGCTTCCGCGGTTCAACGTTGAAACAACTTCGTGAATCCCCTGCTTAGGTAGGATATCCACAGAACTACTGGCTCTAGTTGAGGTATCTGCTTGAGGATGCGCTGAAGCAAAAAACAAGCTTCCAACTAAGATACCCAGTACAAACCATACTATTTTTTGTCTCATCTAATCCCCTCCAGCAGGCCATCAACCAAAATAATATTGATAATAGTATTTAAATGTTCCAGGATATGTAGCGAAGATTCTTAAACCTCAAGCGAGTCCATAGCGACCTTAATCCATCTCAGATAGGAGTTCAGCGTACCTCTCAGAGCGGAGTTGTCCCGGGCGAGAAAGCGGATTATTATTCTGTCCCCCTCGCGGAGAAACTCTATCTTACTCCTTCGATAGGGCACGCTCTCGTGCTCGTAGAGGACGCTTTCATAAACTATTCTCGCAGTCTCCTCGTCGGGAAAGGAGAGCTCGATCATTCCTTCGATTGACCAGGTTTTTTCTTTAGAAGAGCCTCTTTGTAGTCCCATCTCCGCCCGTCCTCCATTATCCAGATCTTGACGCTTATGAGCGGGCCAACGGCCTTCTCCTTATTAACGTCCAGGCGATAGAAGTTCACCGCCATTCCGCGCGGATGCCTCTCGATGACGCTCAGAACGTCGGTGTTGTACCTGTCGGCTATTCCGAGGAGCGAGCGCTCCTTTCTCGGCACGAACTTCCCGCCGGTAAGCTCGGCAAAGACCTGGGCGAAGGCAACGTGGTCGAGGCCGACGCGCTTTGCTGTGGTCACAACAAGCGGCATCTCCTCGCGTATGGGCCTTATATCCCTGAAACCAATCTCACGCTGGAGCTTTATGCCGTGGAGGTACAGGTAGCCGAGATAGCCCCAGTCCTCGGGGTCAACCCTGATAAAGGTCATCTTAAGCGGGTTGCCCTTCCAGACGTTGACTATCAGAAGCCTCTCGTAATTCCTGTCGTATGCTTCCATGAGTAAATCCTGTATCGTCTTCTTTCCCCGGGTCAGGTAAAGCGAGTTGGGGAAGACCCTCTCCAGGTCGTGGCCGAAGCTCCTCGTCCTCCTCGTGGGTCTGTGGGAAGTCGTTATCAGCATCATGGCCCTCACTCAAAATTCGTTTAATCGATAAAAGGCTTTCGAAACGAAAGAATCAGATTGCCTTTACGCGCCTGGCCACCCTGGGCCTGGGCTTGTAGAGTATCTTGCTGCCGCAGTAGGGGCAGCGGACTTCCCTGGTGTTTTCGAGGTCGAGCTCGACCTCCCTTCCACACTTTGCACAGCGGTAAACGGCCATCACCATGGTTATCACCCTAAACTAAGCAAAGGAAAGGGATCAGGCCTTGGAGGCCGTGACACGCTTGGCGACCTTTCCGGCAGGAGTGGTCGGCAGGTAGGCACCGCCGGCGAAGGTGGCGCCGCACTTCTGGCACTGCCATATGCCCGTGCTTATCCTCCTGACGGCCTTCCTTCCGCAGACCGGGCAGACGTGCTTCTGCTTCATCTTGGCCTCAACAGCTGCGACCCTTCTCCTGATCTTAAGACCGTACCTCGGACCGTATCTTCCGGCTGAACCAACCTTAGTAGTCCTTCCCATGAGCATCACCCCTAACTATCAACCGATTTTCACGACTGGAGAGTGTTTCCGGGGACGTTTTATAAACCTTTGCCTGGAAACTTTGGGGAGCAAAGTCCCATCAAAGTTCGCGGTTCCCTCAAACCCGCCGGTTGATGGAAGATTCCCTTATAAAATTTATCCGAGCGCTGAAACTTTGTCGGGCAAAGTTTCATCAAAGTGTGTGATTGAAGCTTTTGGGAAAAGCTCCACCAAAGAAACTTTTCTTGCGAAAAGTTTCATCAAAGTTTGTGATTCCTCTTCCAAAAGGTGCAGTTGAAAAGGGTTTGCACTATCAAACTGCCATTTTAAGCTGGAATTCACATTTCACAAGCCTCAAAACAGGGGTTTAAACCATCAAAGCGCTCCAACGGAGCGCGGAAGAAGCAAACCCACTTAAACAAGGCAATTTCAAAAAGGAATTCTTCACCAAAAACCACACTCAATGAGGCAAACCACCTCAAAAAAGCGCCTCAAAAACGAATCGCCAACCTTGATCAAACTCTGCGGGACTGTCGTCCCTTGCGTCGAGCAAAGCTCGACATCGCGCAGGCGAACAAGCTTTAGGAAAGCTTGACCAAAGAACGCCCTTTCCCATTCAAAGGAGCAAAAATAGGTTGTGCGCTGATGGATTGGGCAATTCTGAGGCGAGTTTGACATTAAGTAGGAGCTTTTGAATAGTTTCAGTCCATTTTTGGCGTCCTTTGGACGCCGTTTGAAGAGTGAAACACTCATGGGGGAGCAAATTGGAACGAAACTCCTTTCAAAAATTGCCAATTTTAGAACGGGCACTTCATTTTCCGCCAGCGCTGAAGCTTTTGGGAAAAGCTTCACCAAAAGTTTGTGGCTCCACTAAACTTGAACGTGCTTAAGTGTGATTATTCTAAGTGAAGAGCTTTCAACGCGGAATCCATTCGCTTTACAAGTTAAAAGGGAGTTCTCCCCCATTGACGCCCTCCGGGCGTCGGTTTAAAAACGAACTCCTCTAAAAAGAGCGTGCCTTAACGAATTCCAACATTCTAAGGCTTAAACTCACACGATAATCACACTTTAGAAACAAGCCCTGAGGAGGAGCCACAAACCTTGATCAAACTTCGCGCAGGCGAAGTTTGTAAGGGGGGCATTTGAGCTGTCGCCCCCCTGGGGGTCCCGACGTCATCGCAACCCCATACTCGTCGGGCAGATTTATATTGGTACAAAAAGATAAAAGCCTTCTGGGATTAGCATCATCTATGGGAGGCAAACGGTATGGAAAGGGTATGGGGTTCGGTGTTTCCGCTCGTTTACACAATCGTCTTCGCTCTAACAATGAAGCAGTACAGCCTACAGTTCACTCCCCTTATTTCATGGGTTTTTGTCGGCGGGGTGGTTCTCTCTTCTTCGGCTGGCATTTACCTTGACGGCAGAATGCCTCTAAGAAGTGTCTTCATCTTCGGACTTTTCACGCTAATATGGCTTCTCATTGGAATAAGACACAGTCCACCGGGCAACTGGTATGTTCTGGGTGGTATATCCGGCTACTTTCTGCTCGCGATTCTCATGCAGAGGACGAGCAAACCCTTATAACTTCGCCCCCAACTCCAATTAGGTGCAGGACATGGCTGGAACGATAAGTAAGATAATACACTTCCGCGACGAAGAGGAATTTCTCGATGACATGACCGGGATAATGGAGCGCTTCTCGTATCTGGCGAGCAAATACGGGCACAATCCCATAGAAGGCCTTCTCCTGTGGGACTACATCGGCGTTCAGGACGAAGAAGGCGTAAAAATTTTCCGCGTGGGCGAGTTCCCCTACTTCGAGGGGACACTCAGGCTCGACCTCGAAACGCTCCGCGTCATGGAGCGCTACTTCGACGAGATGGAGAGCAAGTGGGACGAGCTCCGCGTGGAAGACATCGCCTACTTCGTGGAGATGCTGAATGAGGCCCTGGGCAGGGAAATCGTCTTCTACGAGGCCTACGACCTCGGCCTTGACAGGAACACTGCCTACATAATCATTAACATCGCGAACCTTCACTATCTGGAGAGCGTTCTCGAGGGGCGGGACAGGGAGATATTTGAGGAAGCCGTTGAGATGCTGATGAGATACCTCTGAGCGCCCAATTGCTTAACTGCATAATTAAATAAATGCTGAGTTATGTAATTGCACGGGGGGTGATTGCTTGCTCTTCAAGAAGAGGGGAACCTTTACCGAGGAAGATGCCAGAAAGGTCATCGAAATCGTGAGCAAAAGGCCCAACGAGCGGGAGATAATCATCATGGCGGAGAGGATCACCGATGAGGCAAAGAGGCGCCTCTGGGACTACGCGAGGGGAGTTCAGCTGATGGCAGACATGACCGGCGAGGAAAGAAAGGTACGGGTCGAGATTCTTGAAGGCTACGTGAGCAAACACGTTAAGGGCGTTGATGTGGATGGGCTGTGAGGTGTTGGCATGAAGCTCGTGATGGCCGAGGTCTTCAACAGCTGGCAGGGTGAAGGAGGGAGCGTTCCCGGAAGTGCCTTCGGCAGGAGGCAGATTTTCGTCCGCTTCGCAGGTTGCGACCTTAACTGTGCCTGGTGCGACTCAAGGGAATACATAGACGCCTCTCGCGTTTCCCGCTGGAGATATGAGGTAGAGCCCTTTACAGGGGAGTTCGAGTACAGACCAAACCCTGCGGAGCTCGATGATGTCGTTGATGCCATCCTGCGCCTCGATACCGGTGACGTACACTCGGTAAGCTACACGGGCGGCGAGCCCACGCTCCAGATAAGGGCGCTCAAGGCGCTTATGGAGAAAGTGAAAAGCCTCGGCTTCGACAACTTCCTTGAGACCCACGGCGGCCTTCCGGAGCTGGTTAAGGAAGTGGCACATCTCACGGATTACGCGAGCGTTGACATAAAGGACGAGACGGCAAAGGCCACAGGGGACTGGAAGGCTTTGGTTCTCCGTGAGGTCGAGAGCATAAGGGTTCTGAAAGAAGCTGGCGCGAAGGCTTACGCTAAGCTCGTCGTTACGTCTAAAACAAAGCCCGAGAACGTCCGCTGGTACGCTGAACTGTTGAAGGGTTTGGCTCCACTCGTAATCCAGCCGAGGGAGCCGATCGAGATAAGTCAGGAGAAGCTCATGGAGCTGTACCGCGAAGCCTCGCTCGTTATGGGCCGGAAGAACGTCGGGCTGAGCTTCCAGGTTCATAAGTACCTCAACGTGCTTTGAGAGGGTTTTTAAAGCTCCTCCCCAACTTCTCCCGGCGATGATGACATTGGCCTTTGGGGTGAGTGATGCCCGGGATCGACGGCCTGAGCCTCCGTCAAATTTTTAAATCTCCCCCCTTTTAGTAACCCACGGAAAGATTAAGGGGGTGGTGCCATGCCAGTAATTGAGGAAGTTACCGCACCGAGGAGCTTTGAGAGGATTGGAAGCCACTCCCACATAAGGGGCCTTGGCCTCGACGAGAACGGAAAGGCCAGGTTCATGGGAGATGGGATGGTCGGACAGGTCAAGGCGAGGGAAGCGGCTGGAATAGCCGTTGAGCTCATCAAGCGCGGCAAGCTCGCCGGAAAGGGAATTCTCCTCGTCGGCCCGACGGGGAGCGGTAAGACGGCGATAGCCATGGGCATAGCGAGGGAGCTCGGTGAAGATGTTCCCTTCGTCCAGATAGCAGGGAGCGAGATTTACTCTGCCGAGGTCAAGAAGACCGAGTTCCTGAAGGAAGCTTTGAGGAGGGCCATAGGCGTAAGGATAAGCGAGGAGAGAAAGGTCTACGAGGGTGAGATAAGGGAGATTAAAATCAACAGGACGAAGCACCCGTTCAACCCCTACGTCGAGATTCCTGAGAGCGTCATCATAACCCTCCGCACGAAGGATGACGAGAAGACGATTAGGGCAGGACGGGAGATAGCCTACCAGCTGCTTGAGATGGGCGTCGAGGAGGGCGACGTCATACAGATTGACGCGGAAACAGGAAGGATTTCGAAAATAGGCACCACCAAAGAGGAGGAGGGCCTGTTCTTCAAGAGGAAAGTGAACCTGCCGAGCGGCCCGGTTCTCAAGATAAAGGAGTTCACTTACACAGTAACCCTCCACGACCTCGACGTTGCCAACGCCCGCGGAAACATCTTCGGCCTGCTCTTCAGCACGGGGGCGGAGATAAGCGACGAGATAAGGCAGAGGGTTGACGAGACCGTCAAGAAGTGGATCGAAGAGGGGAAAGCCAGCCTCGTGCCGGGTGTTCTCTTCATTGACGAGGTTCACATGCTCGACATCGAGGCGTTCTCCTTCCTGGCCAGAGCCATGGAGAGCGAGCTGGCGCCGATCCTAATCCTCGCGACGAACCGCGGAAGGACGAAGATAAGGGGCACCGACCTTGAGGCCCCGCACGGCATTCCGATAGATATGCTCGACAGGCTGCTCATAATCAACACCGAGCCCTACAGGAAGGAGGAAATTCGCGAGATAGTCAAGATAAGGGCGAAGGAAGAGAAGATCGAGGTCAGCGAGGATGCCATCGAGTACCTCGCGGAGCTCGGCGAGAAGACGAGCCTGCGCTACGCGGTGCAGCTCCTTGCGCCAGCCAGTGTTCTTGCCAGGGGCGGAAGGGTTGAGAGGGAGAACATCGAAAAAGCTAAGGAGTATTTCGCCGACCTCAGGAGGAGCATGGAGTTCGTGGAAAAGCTTGAGGGAATGCTTCAGTAAAACTTTTAAGCTTTAATCTTTTAACTTTTCCCGGTGATAAAGTGTTGCCGGGGTTTTGGGGGAAGAGGCTCTTCGTTTTTCCGGTGGTTCTGGCACTTTTGGGGTTCCTGCCCTATGGTGGGCCCGCACTGACCTACATCCAGCTCAACGGAACTTTCTCCGGCGGTATCGTGGTTCCAGCAGCGATAGCAGGCGAGGTCACTGATTACTTCGAAGGACTCAACGCCACTCTTTACTCGTTCGAGGCGGGAGTTACCGGGGACGAGATGAACGCCAGCATAACCCTCCTCGCCCTGAGGCTTTCCCCACCGCACGAACCGGTGGACTTCGAGGTTATCGTAAACGCCCGTCCGATAAAAGGCACCACCTACGTCTCCTACGCCGAGAGAATTCCGGTGTGCATCGAGTACGGTGGGCGCAGGTACAGGGCGTTTTTGACGGTAAATCCCGTGCATGAGGTTAAGGCTTCGGGAAGCTGGGGCCAGGATTACCTTAACGGCGCCTCAAACTCTACCCTAATGGCGTTGGGTGACCTGAGGCTGATTCTCAGGGTTGAAGAATCGGAGCACTATGTCTTTTCGATCATAACCCCGGAGAACTTTGAAGTAGCCGCTGGTGGACTGGTGCTTGGGGGGAAAACATGAGGCGCCTCCTCATTGCCCTTCCGTTTCTCGTTTTGGGTCTTTTCTACCTGTTCATGGAACTCAGAATGGACTACCTCATGGTGGTTCTCCTCGGCTGGCTCACCTTTGCCCTTGAGTATCGCTATGGCAGCGAGAGCAAGGAAGGAGAAGAGCTTGTTGCCTTCAGCGTCTCGGCCTCAATAGTTATTGCTCCCCTCCACATGACCTTTGCAGAAGTCTTCGCTGCCTTTATCTTCCTGATGGAGGTTGCAAGTCTGTTCGCAAAGTTCAAGCTGTTTAGTCGTTCATGATTTCCATCAGCTTCCTGCTGAGCTTCAGGTGGAACTCGAACTCGTGATATGCCCTGTTCTCCGTCGGGAAGACAAGCTTCAGCTCGTTCAGTCCCTGCTTCCCCCCAAACTCGCCGAACACAGTTATCCCGTTCACCTCGATGACGCCGAAGACCGCCGCGAGGTTGAAGAGGAGCGTCCTGAGCTGGTAAGCGGTAACGTCGTGCCTCCCAAGCTCTCTGCGCGGATACTTGAAGAGGAAGTACTCTAAACCTTCCATCTCGGCAACATCTGTTATCGCTATGTCCGCCGTAAGGAAGACGAGCAGGGTGGGCGTCATGTTGTCGTAGTGCTTGAGGGATTTCACTATTATCTCGTCGTTGTTGTGGGCTGGCTCCTTGACGCTCTCCGCTATGATTATCCTGTCCTTTAGCCTCTCGAACTCCTTTAGGGCTATGTAAGCCGCTTTCCTGCTCCTCTTCGTCCTCCTGTTGCTGAACTCCTTCAGCAGGCTTCCATTCCTCACCTCGCGCCTCATCTCTTCAAGCTCTCTGTGCCTGTACTTGTAGTTCATCGCGTTTTCAATCTCCTTCTTCACGCCTTCCGCCACGACTATCTGATACCTGTCAAGGGGTCGGAAGCCCGAGATGAAACGGTGGTAGAAAAGGTTCGTGTCGGGGGCAAAGGCGACGCCCTTTTTGAGCCTCTCGTAGAGCTCAAGGTTCTGGAGGAACTCGTCCACGTTGTCGTAGAGGATTATGCCCGAGGAGATAAAGCACTCGTAGAAGTCGGTGTAGGTGGGCAGTTCGTGGGAGAGGTACTCAGGAACCTTTGCGTTGAATTCCCTTTTGCCAGCGATGGCCTCAACGCGGTAGCCCGTCTCTATCGGCTTTGCCCTCAGAAGGGGGAGGTCATAGAGGGGATAGCTCACACTAATCTCACCAAGGACGTTCATAAGGATCTGGAGCTCGGGTTTTTCAATAACCTCAATAGGAGACCGCATCTTTATCACCCAGGAAGTTCTTGAGACGCTGCATGTGGATGGGTATCATCATATAGGGCCTGTCCGGGAAGTCCATGTCGAGGAGTGCCATGTAGATTATCCCCTCCACTGGGAACTCCCTGAGCTGAACCACGGCAGCGGTGGCGAGGGCCTTCCGTCCGGACGTTATGTCCAGGTCGATGGTGTATCCTTCCCTCTCAAGTCTCTGAAAGAGCTCCTTGAACTTTCTGTCGGCCTCAAGGAAGCTGTTGTCGGGGATTATGATGGCCTCGATCTCGGGAGTGAAGTTATAGGCCCGCGAGATTGCCTTTAATGCCTCCACAACTCTGGGGAGCTTTTTGCGATACGTCTCTTCCGTGAATATGAAGACCCGGTCCGGTTTACTCCCCCTTGAGACGACCGCGTAGTAGGTATTTACCAGTGCCCATTCCGAGCGGCCGAGCAGGGTTATGTAGGCAATCTTCATAAACCACGCCCCCACACGTACGCTAAAGCACCGTAGGCTATCGCTAAGATGAATGGCACGGCTGAGATTCGCCCCTTGACGGTTCCGTAGGCGAGAAGGAAAGGAACCAGTGCCATCACAAAGTACTCAGCGCCCCATGCCTCGTAAATTCCAAAGCCTGTAACGGCAAAGAGGAAAAGCAGGGATGCAACCACCCCTGCGGGAACGGTTAAAACCGTGAGCATGAGGGCATCAACCGCTTTGCCCGATTTTCTCTCTGGGATTAAGACTATCCAGAAAAGGAAGGCCAAAACGGTGAAGTGTAGAAGCAGTTGTAGGAACTCCACGTCAAGGTTCGGCTCTCCCCTCGCGGGCAGGTAGTAGAAGAGAGCCGCCCCAAAGGCATAGACGAGCGTCATGATGAGCGAGATTCCCCACTTTACCAGGGAAGAGCTGTCCATTTTCATCCGTTCACACCTTCATTCAATTAGCACCATCCCGTACAAAACGCTTTCGGAGAAGTCGATTTTCACGAGCCTTCCAATCTCGATGCCGATGGCGTCTATGCTCGGCCTGACCTTGGTTGGAAGCTTGCACGGCTCGCCCCTCTCGAAGGGGCAGTCGTCGCAGAGGTTGCAGTTTCCGGGAAACAGGGCTGTTGCATACATTTTTCCCTCTTTAAACAGTTCTTCCTCTCGTCTCAGGAGGTACAGCAGAACCTCTCTCTTGTCCTCCTCAAAGCGTGCCATATCTATCTCGAACTTGATTATGAAGGCCCTCTTGAAGGAATGAACCCACTCCTTCGCTTCTCTCCAGTCAGGAACGTGGGGCGGACAGCTCGGCCTTTTCCCATACATCGGGCAGGAGCGGCACTTCCAGACCGGCCTGGGCGAGACGACTATCTCATCGGCTGGAATTTCCCTCTCCCACAGTACCTTCATGGGGCATCAAGGGAAAATGGAGAAGGAGCTTAAAAATCAATTCATGGTTCACGCAACGTTTGTCTTCTTCCTTGAGTGGATATGGCATCTCCCGGCCACTTCACGCTGGTATCGGCCAGTATTTCTGGCAGGCTTCGCTCCCATCATCAACACCACAATGTTGTTGCTATTGATAAAGTATTGGGCCGAAATCTTTTTACGTTCTGTCGAGTATACTATTTACATGAGATGGTTAGCGCCGCTCCTAGTGGTTTTGTTGGCCCTGAGCGGGGGATGCATATCTTCAAAGGATTCCGGAGGGGATGTTAGGATGGATCTTGAGGTTGGTTCCATATTTCACGACGGGGATACCATACCCGTTGAGTTCACGTGCGACGGGGAGAACGTTAACCCCCCGATATTCATAGGGCACATAGACCCCGATGTCAAGAGCCTGGTTATCATCATGGACGACCCCGACGCTCCCGGAGGAACCTTCACCCACTGGATAGCGTGGAACATTCCCCCGCTTGGGGAGATTCCCAAAGGCGTGCCCCCTCAGCCCGAGGTTGATGCTCCCGTGCACGTTGTTCAGGGGCGTAATGACTTCGGAAGGATAGGCTACGGTGGGCCGTGCCCACCGAGAGGCCATGGAGTGCATCACTACCACTTCAAGGTTTATGGTCTCGACACGACCCTCAACCTAAAACCCGGCTCAAGCAGGAAAGAACTGGAACGGGCCATGGAAGGCCACGTTATCCAGTGGGGAGAGCTCGTCGGGCTCTACGAGAGGAAGTGACTCTACCCTTTCTTTTCCATCAGCTTTACGGTGAGGTTTATAGCGCTCTGGAACGCTGCCAGGAAGTTCAGGGCGAAGAATATCCAGTCCCCTATCAGGTACGAGTACACCGTGAGCAGCGTCGAGGCCGTTACGTAGATCAGTATGAACTGCAGGTTGAGGGGGCATTTCCTGGTCTTTATGGTCTCCCAGGTCTGGGGAACCCACGAGCTCACCAGGAGAAGCATTCCTATGAGTCCTATTATCGCGCCACCTTCCATTTTTCTCACCCGGACGGGAAACGGGAGAACCTAAAAAAGCCTTGTGGATTGTTGCGTGTTAAATTTTCAAAAATGTCGCGGGAAAATAGGCAAATTCGAGCTAAAGCTGGCTGGCTAGTCTGGACATTGCCCACGTCTTAACATCGTCGTCCATTATGCCGTTAATTATCTCCATGGCCTCGGCAACCTTTCCCTCCTTGGTGAGGGCCAGCGCCACCTCCGCCTCGACCTTTGACCTGTTGGAAAGGTCGGTTATGTACTTGGATATTCTCATGGCTTCGTCGGGCTTTCCGAGGTTCAGGAATTCGAAGGCTAGGCTCATGAGAGCCTTTGTGCTCTCCTCGTGGTTTTCTATATCGAGGGCAGCCTTCACCGCTCTCTCCAAGGCCTTCCCGTAGTCCCGGTCCTTCCGCGCAACCTCAATGACTATATGCGAGAATGCCTTGGAGCGAATAACCCTGTCAGGTATCCCCTCCGCCATTTGAAGCGCTTCCCCGGTCTTTCCAGAGTTGACGAGTTTAAGAACCGCTTCATACAGTGCCCTGGAGCGGTACCACTCCTGCATGATTATCCCCTAACATCCTTGACGCCAGAGGATTTAAGCGTTCTGTTCGGATAGCTTCAACCGAGATTGAATGGGAGCAAGGTTTTATAACCTCCGGGGATAAGTTTAGATGGGTGATTTGATGAAAAAATTTGGGATAGTGCTCCTCCTCATTCTCCTCGTCGGCTTTGGGGCCGGCTGTATCTCGGACTCAGGCAGCTCGAATACGGGATCTTCAACTCAAACAACCTCTCCGGGCCAGGAATACGTGGTCGTGAATGGGACGAGAATATACCTCAACGACATTCATTTCTACATGTACGGCATGAAGACCTGCCCCCACTGCCACAGAATGAGGGAGGAGATTCCCAAGGCTTACGGGAACGACAGCCTGACCTACTATGAGCTGGTTGGAAACGAGGAAAACACGAAGCTCTTCCAGCAGGTTTACCAGCTGACGGGAATTCAGGGGGTTCCGGCGATAGCGATAACGTACAACGGGACGATATACGCGATAATAGAGGGCGAGTTCAACGTGACCGCCACTCCCAAGATACTAGCAACGGCGATGCAGAACAACGGGACTTTCCTGGTGGTTGGGGGCAAGGTCTATCTCCTTCCATGGGACAAAGATGACGCCAGAGAAACCCTTAATAGACTCCATGAAATCTTCGTCGAGCACAGAATGCCGTCATGGAATGCAAACTCCACTTCCGGCTGAGCTACCTTTCGTTCTCAACTTTTTGTTTTAGAAAGCCACAAAAAGACCCGGGATAACTTTCTACCATGAGAAGTGAGGTAAAGGGTCTGGCGATAATCCTTCTGGCCTCTTTTGGGGTTAGCTCCCTGGCGCTGTGGGCACTGGGCATGGTGGACTTCATACCCAAGTTCTTCGCTTTAGCTATGAGCGACTCCATAAATCCGTGCACCTTCGTCATATACACCATGCTCCTCATAGCCCTCTCGGTCAGGGAGGTATCGAAGAGAAGGCTTTACCTCATCGGAGCTGCCTTCATCGCGGCCGTTTACGTCTCCTACTACCTCCTTGGAGTCGGCCTGCTGTACTTCGCCGGCTACCTGCCCCTCTGGGTCGCTGGAGTTGCGGCGATAGTATTCGGTGCCTACACGATAATAACCGGCCTGATGGAGAAGTCCCGGGTCGGGGACAAGAGCAAGATCAGGAGGAAGATATTCAGCAGCGACGCGACAGCCATAGGCGCTTTTACGCTTGGAGTTATAGTCTCAACTACGCTGTTGCCCTGCTCGGCCGGCAGCTACCTCGTCTATGCGATAATAATCTCCAAGGCCGGGAAAGCACTTGCGTTCCTCCTCCTGGCGCTCTACAACCTCGTCTTCGTCCTACCACTGGTCGTCATACTGCTCGCCATGGGGAGCGTCACCGAGAGCAAGAGCTTCTCCCAGGCCATGGTGCGGCACAGCAGAGAGCTCTCGGTCATAGCCGGGTTACTGCTGATTGCCATCGGAGTCTGGGTTCTTGCGGGCGCTTCACTTTAGGCCGAGCTTTTCCCTCACCTTTCTCTCGAATTCCCCAAAGTTCGGAACCCCTATGAACTCCACCCCGTTGTCTATGAGTATCGTTGGAGTGCCCATTATGTTGTGCTCCATGGCCTTCCTCTGGCCTTCGGGAGTGGCCACGCTCAGTTCCCTCGCTACGACTTCCTCGTATTTTTTCCCAAGCTCCTGAGCCATTGCCCAGGCTATCGGGCAGTAGGGACAGCCGGGCGACGTTATGACCTCAATGACTACCTTTCTCTTTGGCTTGACCTCTATCATGCCGGCCCTCTTCATGAGTTCGAGCATCTTCTTTCTCCTTATCATCTCAAGCTCGTCCATCCCCTCACCCCCGTCAGAAAAGAGAAGTGAGGGGATTTAAAAAGAAATTTTTGAAAGAGAGTTCATGGGACACTAATCACTAGTGGCGAGGTGAATGGCCAGCAGTATCGCAAAGAGCACGGCAAGGGCTATGTGGACTTTCTTCCAGTGGCCCAGTATGCCCACGAACCTCTTTGCCATTTTCCTGTCGTGCTTCTTCGCCGCGAGGAGAACCTTTCCATGTATGTACCTGCCGATGAACCCGTTCAGGTTCAGCAGAACCAGCACGATGCCCATCGCCAGTCCGGTGCCTCCGGTAAGTCCCCCATAGTTGGCGCATGAGAAGAAGTGGATGAAGACGAGAGCCGTTCCCGTTATGGTGAGGACGTGGTGAATGGTAATGGGGTACACTGGACCGAAAATCGTCATATATGGGTGCTCCGGCCTTATCTCAAAGCCCCACTCACTGGACTTCTTGTGGACTACGACGAGCTTTCTCTTGGTCAGGGAGTAGTAGACGACGCCAACCGCTATCATTGCCACTCCTGCCACCGCGAGGGACGTGTAGCCTGCTTCGTACTCGTTTTCTTCGCCGTCACCGTCAGCTAAAACAAGAGGGGCCATCAGAATGATCAAAAGAAGGAAAACGAGAGCCCGCTTCACCAACACCACCTCAGAGGGAACCACTCCCGAGGCCGCATATCTTGGCGAACGGACAGACCGAGCAGTCCTCGGTGTAGGGCTTGAGGTAGGGCTCACCCTTGACCGCTTTGGTTATCTCCTTCGCCCTCTCCATTGCCTCGTCGTCCCCCTCAAGGACGAGGGTGACGCTTCCTTCAGCTCCGCCCGCTCCGCCGGCCGCTATCGGTATGGCCTCGACACCTGCCAGAATCCTGTACGCTTCCACCTCGGTAACCGGGTGGGAGTGGGGTATCGGCACGAGGGCGGAGTAAAGCCCGGTTCCCCAGTCGAAGGAGTAGATACCGGTGAGCTTGGCACTCTCCTCGACCGGCGTCGGCACGAACTTTTCAAGGCTGATCGGCGTTATTGTGAAGACCCCCTTGGTTATTGTCCATCCGAAGGTCTTCCCTATGGTTCCGCCGTCGGGAGCGGCGGCGAAAACAGCGACGTTCCAGTTGATGTCTATCGCGTTGGCACCTTTGATAAAGACGTCCTTCGGCCCCATCCTCTTGAGGGCCTCAAGCGGCTCATCAAAGGGCTCGCCCTTGTAGAGGACGAGGTGCTTGGGCCAGGTGGCCTTTGGAGTAACGCAGGTTCTGCCCTTGCTTATTACTCCAACCGTCCACTTCTCCTTCTCTATCTTCTCGCCTAGTATTTCCTCGGCCACGTAGGCTGCTGTCGTGCCGGTGGCAATGTAAACAAATCCGTGCTTGAGGGCGTGCTGGACTTCGGGCATTGCCACAACTGCCTTGGCGATGAGCCTCTTGCTCTCGGGCGGGGTGAGGGTTACAAGGGCTCTTTTCATCCCAATCACCTCCATTAAAATCGGCGTCGAAAGGTATTAAACCTTCCCTTAGAGCACCCTAGAAGCCTTAGTTCAGCCGAAAAGTTCAAGGCACACGTTGCATTCCGCGGGATTTGTCTCGGGGTCAATTTTTGAATGGAACTGACAGACGTAGCCCTTTCCAAGCATCTCAACGGAGATTTCTACGAGCCTCTTGTGTATTTCATACTCACTCGGTTTTTTCTCAATGATCTCGTCGGCAAATGAACGAAGCTCGTTATCGATGTCTGGAAACTGGGAAACGTCCATCAAAGCGCCCCTGTTCATCCGAAGATAGCGGGAAACCGCCGACTGGGTTATGTGGAGAAGCCGGGCTATCTCGGTCTGCTTCAGGCCGTTTTCGTAGAGTATCTCAACGAGCCTCCGCCTGAGTGAGGGATACACGTAGCGCGAGGCCACTTCAAAGGCGTTGGTCTTCATGGTATCCTTTATGACGCGTGGAATATTTAAACCTTTTCCAGGGCCTTAAGCTCCTCCATCATTTCCTTAAAGCGCTCGTCGCTCATTCCAATGAGCTTCTTTGCTTGCCTCAAGTTTATCGTCCTCGCGAGGGTCTTCCTCATCATGGAGTTCTCAAGGGGCGAAAATCCATACTTCACGAGTATTTTAAGTGATTCTGGGTAGGCCTTCAGGAGTTTAGCCACGTTGGTTTCCTCCGTTATCTCCTCAAGCTTATCGTCGCACTCCTTGGCCTCTATGCTAAGTTCCCTTGATTCTTCAGTTTTGGTGACCTTAAACAAAAAGAACCCCGAGACCTCGCCGACCTCTATCTCGTAGCCGGCATCCTCAAGTTTCGGGAGCAGATCAACGAAGGGCTTATCACCGATTACTTCAAGCGTTTCCCCTACTTCGAGCTTGGGGAGGGCTTCCATTATCATAACCGCCGGCTGGGGCGGTTTCAAACCCCGAACGTCGAGCATCATTATTCTTCACCGTTCAATTTTATGACGTGCGGCATATAAACTTTGTTGGGCAGATATGCCCAGCAATGCTTATAAAAGCAGGATATGACATCTGTCATGAAGGTGATAAAGATGACTGAGTTGCTGAAGAACCGGGAGCAGAAAAAAGAAGCCTTAAAGGCCCTTCTCCTCAGGATTCACAATGGTGAAGATGTTAATAAACTCAAGGAAGAATTCAGAGCAGTTCTCAGCGGCATTTCACCCCTTGAGATTCCGCTCATCGAGCAGGAGCTCGTTAAAGAGGGAATCTCGGCGAAGGAGATAGCAAAGATGTGCGACCTGCACGTCGAACTCTTCCGTGAAGCCGTTAGGGGAACGGAGGAGCTTGAGGAGAGGGATTTGCCTGAGGGACACCCGCTCAAGACGCTCTACCTCGAAAACAAGGAGATAATGAAGGACGCCGAGATGCTCAACCTCTACGCGAGGACTTTGGCGACTACCAAAGATGAGCGCATGAAAGCTGAAATCCTCGGTGTCTTGGAGGAGATAGTGGGCAACCTCAGAAAGGTCGGCTTCACCCACTACAACAGGGAGGAGATGCTTACCTTCCCGTACATCGAGCGGAGAGGTCTTACTGCAATAGCCACCGTCCTGTGGACGAAGCACGATGAAATCAGGTTCATGATAAAGCATCTGGCGGAACTCTTGAGGAAACGGAACGAGATGCCCTGGGAGGAGTTCGTTGAGAAGTTCAAGACTAAAGCCGGTGAAGCGGCCTTCGCCCTCAGCGACATGGTTTTCAGGGAGAACAACATCTACTACCCCACCCTTAAAGCCCTCCTCTCAGACGGAGAATGGAAGGCGATAAGATTGCAGGAGGATGAAATCGGCTATTACAAGGTCAACCCGCCTGCCTGGGACCCCGGTGAGGACGTTAAACCGCTCCATCCATGGGAAATCAACCCTGAACTAAGCGTTGAGGAACTTTTGAACCTTCCAAAGGAAGTTCAGCAGGCCCTGAAAGGCCGTCCTCTGGAGTTTGACAAAAGCCAGCTGAAGCGCGAGGGCGACATCGACCTCGGAACCGGCTACGTGAACCTTGAGGAACTCAAGGCGATATTCGAGGCCCTTCCGGTTGACGTGACTTTCATCGACAAGGACGACCGCGTTAGGTTCTTCTCTTCCGGAGAGAGGATATTCGACAGGACACTTTCGGTGCTCGGAAGGCCGGTTCAGCTCTGTCACCCGCCGAAGAGCGTCCACATCGTCAATAAGATACTCAGGGCATTCAAGGAGGGCAGGAAGAGCGAGGCAACGTTCTGGCTCAGGCTCGGGCCGAAGTACGTTTACATAAAATACGTGCCCCTCTTTGACAGGGACGGAAACTACATCGGGACGCTTGAAATGACGATGGATATCGAACCGTATAAAAGGATTGAAGGCGAGAAGAGACTGCTGGACTGGAGGGACTGAGATGAGGGGTGACCCCGAGGTATTTCGAAAACGTGTGGAGCGCTTTCAGGAACTCCTCAGGAAGAACGAGATAGACGGGGCGGTCATAAGAACCCTCTCCAGCTTCATCTACTTCACCGGCACCAAGTGGCTCCGGCCGAGCCTCCTCATCCCTGCCAAGGGAGAGCCGGTCGTTTACGTTGTCAAAGGCGAAGCGGAGCTTTTCCGGGAGAAGAGCTGGATTGAAAACGTCGTGGAGTTTCAGAAGGTGGAAGACATGATGGCCGGCGTCGTGAGCTGGATACACCGCAACGGCATGAGCCGAGTTGGTCTCGAATTCGGAATAGAGCGCGACGCCTATCTGATATTCCTCAAGATATTCGAGCGCCTCAACCCATCAATCGAGATAGTCGACGTCCTAGAACTCACGATGGGCATGCGCATGATAAAGGACGAGTGGGAGCTGGACAACATCAGGAAGGCCGGAAAGATAGCCGCTAATGGAATGAGAGTAGCGGAGGATGTCATAAAGCCCGGCCTCAGCGAGCTTGAGATAGCGGCAGAGGTGGTCAGGGAGCTCATGCTGAACGGTAGCGAAGACCCCAAAGTTTACGTCTCCGTAACGCCGAGGGCGCACGCTGAGCCCTTCCGCGACCTGAAAGTTCCGGAGAATGGAATCGTCACCGTCGTTATCGGGGCCGACTGGAACCACTACTACGCCAACATGGCGAGGACCTTCGTCGTTGGAGACCCTGGCGAGAGGGCTAAGAGAGCCATTGAGGTCAAAGAAGAGGCCTACAGGCTTGCACTGGAGGAGACAAAGGTAGGAGTGCCAATCAACGCCGTTGAGAAGAAGCTCGCGAGCTTCTTTAAAGAGAAGGGCTTTGGAGAAGCTTACATAGCCGGATACACCCATGGCGTTGGTCTGCTCATAGAGGAGCCACCGATAGCGACGATAGTCGTCCCGCAGAGGGCCGCGAAAGTTCAGGAGAACATGGTTCTGACGGTTATCCATTCGCCGCTGATGATTCCTGAGGGGGCGATAAAGCACGAGGATACCTACATAGTGAAGAGGAACGGACTGGAGAGGGTGACCTAAAACACCCTCGCGTAGCCCCACTTCCGCACGCTCGTCAGGATTGACGTTTCCGTGCTCCTTATCCCCTCTATTCTTCCGAGCTTCTCGATGAGGAAGCTCTCCAGCTCCTGGAGGTCCTTAACGGTTACCTGCATGAGTATGTCGTGCGCCCCGGTTGCTATGCCCAGGACGTCCACCTCAGGGAGCTTGCTGAGCTCTTCCGCCGCTTTCTTCACCCACCTCGGCTCAACATCAACGGCTATGAAGGCGACGATTGAGTAGCCTGCCTTGAATGGATTTATTAAGGCTGAGAACTTCCTGATGATGCCCTTTTCGACGAGCTTCTTCACGCGCAACCTAACCGTCGATTCCGGAACCTTTAGACGTCTGGCTATCTCTGAGTAGCTGGCCCTTCCGTCCTCCTGGAGGATGTGGAGTATCATCCTGTCCAGTTCGTCAAGATGCTCATCAGTACGCATTTTCTCACCTCAATTTTTGTCGATATTTTGCTATCCTTTTAACTTTTTCTGCGAAATTAGCAAAATTTATGCGAAATTGCTATTAATTTCAAACGCGTATAGCAGTGCGGTGAGAGCATGAACTATCCCCGAAGGAAGGATGAAGTTCTGGAGCGCTATTCGAGAGTTTTTCCGAGGTCTTCAAGGGTCACCTATGCCCCCATTGTGGGCGTTAAAGCCCAGAACGCCCGCGTCTGGGACATCGAGGGAAGGGAATATATAGACTTCCTGAGCGACGCGGCGGTTCAGAACGTCGGCCACAACAACCCCAGGGTTGTCCAAGCAATAAAAGACCAGGCGGAAAGGCTTATTCACTTCACCTTCATCTACGGCTTCCCGGTTGAGCCTCTACTCTTGGCTGAAAAGCTGGCCGAGATAGCACCGATTGAAAGTCCCAAGGTCAGCTTCGGCATGAGCGGGAGCGATGCCAACGATGGGGCGATAAAGCTCGCGCGGGCCTACACTGGGAGGAGAACGATTTTGAGCTACCTGCGAAGCTACTACGGTGCAACCTACGGTGCCATGAGTATAACGGGCCTTGACTTCGAGGTCCGCTCCAAGGTCGGCGAGCTCAGCGGGATCCACTACATCCCCTACCCCAACTGCTACCGCTGTCCCTTCGGGAAGGAGCCGAAGACATGTAAGATGGAGTGCGTCTCCTACCTCAAGGAGAAGTTCGAGGGAGAGGTTTACGCCGAAGGAACCGCCGCCCTCTTCGCCGAGCCGATACAGGGCGATGCTGGAATGGTAGTTCCTCCGGAGGACTACTTCAGGGAGGTGAAGAAAATCCTCGATGAGCACGGGATTCTCCTCATAGTGGACGAGGTTCAGAGCGGCATGGGGAGAACCGGCAAATGGTTCGCGATAGAGCACTTCGGGGTAAAGCCAGATGTCATAACGCTCGCTAAACCCCTCGGCGGGGGTTTGCCCATAAGCGCGATAATAGGGCGCTCCGATGTTATGGACTCTCTGCCGTCTCTGGGCCACACGTTCACACTGAGCGGCAACCCCGTGACGAGCAGGGCAGCTTTGGCGGTTATCGAGGAGATCGAGGAGAAGGACCTGCTCAGGAGGGCGAAGAAGCTCGGGAAATACACCAAAAAACGACTGGAGAAGATGAAGAAGGAGCACGAGCTCATAGGTGACGTTCGGGGCCTTGGCCTGATGCTCGGCGTTGACCTCGTCAAGGACAGAGAAACCAAAGAGCGGGCCTACGAGGAGGCGAGGAAGGTAGTTTGGCGCGCCTACGAGCTCGGCTTAGTTCTTGCGTTCCTCCAGGGCAACGTGCTGAGGATTCAGCCGCCCCTCACGATAGAGGAGGAACTCCTGGAGGAAGGCCTCAACAGGTTGGAACAGGCCATAGCCGATGTTGAGGAGGGCAGGGTTCCGGACGATGTCCTGACGAAGGTTCAGGGCTGGTGATTGACATTTTTCTGTCCATTTTTTCAGTTTCCGAAATCTTTTTAAACAAACTTTTACACAGGTTGAGCGGGCTTCAATGGAAACCCTTGAAACCATGAAAGGACCGGTACTGAAGGTTGGAATCGAGGATAAGGTTGAACCTTCAAAGGCTTTGGTTTTTGGCCTTCAGCACGTTCTCGCGATGTTCGGTGCCACCGTCACCGTTCCCCTGGTTGTGGGGGGTGCAGTTGGCCTGAATGGCGACCAGATAGCCCTCATGATACAGGCCGTTCTGCTGGCGATGGGCATCGCAACGCTGCTCCAGACGACGATGGGTTCGCGCTACCCGATAGTGCAGGGCTCAAGCTTCGCCTTCATTCCGGGGCTGATAGCTATAGGCTCTTCCCTCGGAATGGCCGCGGTACAGGGTGCGCTGATCGTTGGGGGCCTGATAGAGGCTGCCATCGGATGGTTCGGGATAATCGGAAAGGTCAGGAAGCTCTTCACCCCGCTGGTCACAGGGGTTACGATAACGCTGATAGGCTTCAGCCTGGCCGACGTGGCGGTAAAGAACTTCTTCAACTTCTACGCCGACCCCTCAGGGGGAACTATCATCAAGGCCACCCTGGTGGCAATGATAACCTTCCTGACGACGGTCTTCGTGGCCCTTAGGGCGAGTGGGAGCTTGAAGGCGATGCCCGTCGTTGTCGGTGCAGCTGTCGGCTACATCGTGAGCGTTCCCCTCGGCCTCGCGGACTTTGAACTGGTGAAGAGCCTGCCGGTTGTGAGCATCCCAAGGCCCTTCCCGTGGGGCAGTCCGGTCTTTGACACAACCGCAATAATCCTGCTCCTCTTCGCCTTCATGGTGAGCATCATAGAGAGCGTCGGGGACTACCACGCGATAGCGGCCGTTACGGGCTCGGAGGTAACGGGTAAGCACATAGCGAGGGGAATAGGCAGCGAAGGCCTGGCCTGTTCGATAGCGGGCCTCCTCGGAGCGTGCGGGACGACGAGCTACTCCGAGAACATAGGCGTCGTTGCGCTCACCAAGGTCGGTAGCAGGTACGTGGTGCAGATGGGGGCGATTATTCTAATATTCCTCTCCCTGCTCCCGAAGTTTGCCGGAATCCTCGCCTCAATGCCCGCTCCCGTTCTTGGGGGATTAACTCTGGCGCTCTACGGAATGATAAGCGTTACCGGTCTGAGGCTGATAAAGGAGAGGGTCGAGTTTACTGACAGGAACACGCTGATACTGGCCGCCGCACTGATAGCCGGCCTCGGCGCACCACAGCTCCCGGCGGAGTTCCTGGCGGCGTTTCCAAAGGTCGTAGCAAGCATCTTAGAGTCAGGAATGGCGGTTGGAGCTTTGACTGCGATAGTCCTTGAGAGAATCCTCTGACTCCCTTTAAATTTTTAAAGAAAAGCAGGGAGAGCTTAGACTATCGGGGAGTCCATGGGCATGTCCGATGGCTTCTCTTCCAGCTCCTTCGGCATGTTGGAGAAGCCCAGTATGACGAATATCCTGCCTATGAACATAAGCAGGAAGCCAACGAGGATTATGGCAGTCATCGCCCCCCACTTGTACCAGTTAGAGGCATCACGGAACTCCTTTGTTCCGGTTATCTCGTACATTGCTCCCCAGGTCTTCATCTCGAAGTACGCAACGACTATCATTACCACCAGGAAGAACAGAAAGACGCCGGCTATCACGAAGGTAGGCGCGCTGTGCTGGACTCCATGGGGAGGCACTACAACGGTCTCCCCCTCAGGTGTTATTACTGAAGAGTGCGTCTCTTCGATAACACCGAAGCCACTGAACGCAAAGAGGCTCGTGAAGACCACGATGGCAAATATAACAGCCACCACTATCGCGGAGATGAAGGCAAGGAGGTAGTACTTGAAGGGCCTGTCATCTTTGACCTTGTCCCCAATTCCTTTGAGCGCGACCAGCACCAAAATAAATCCTACCAGAGCAAGCACGCTTCCCAGGTACGGGACGAAGCCCCCGACCAGGGCCAGTATAGAGCCCCACAGTCCAAGATTTTTCTCACTGCTGATGTCTATTCCCACGGACACCACCGGAAATAAAAACGGCGTTCCTTCTTAAAAAGCTTACCTGAAAAAGTGGGAAATTCAGAGGGCGTTTATAGTTTCGGTCTGGGGCTTTCCTTCCAGCTCCTCCGGCAGCTTCGCGAAAGCTATTATCTGGTAGATGGCCGCAACGAAGAGGAGTAGAATTCCAACGAGGAGTATCGCGGTTATTGCCCCCCACTTTATGAACGTTGCAGTTTTGTCGAACTCCTCAACGCCCGTAAGTTCGTAGGTGACCCTCCAGGTCTTTACGGCGTAGTAGATGCCGACCACGACTGCGGCTAATATGAGGGCCAGCCCGAGGAATATCATCCCCATGCCCAGGGCCCCCAGAACCTGCTCAGGGGTTTCGTTGAAGGTCATGCCGGTGCTTGCCATTGCAACGATGCCTACCGCCATGAAGATTATCGCAATGACCGCTATGCCTATCGTAGCTATCACCGAGTAGAGGTAGTACCTGAAGGGTCTATCGTCTTTGAGCTTGTCGCCGAGGCCTTTCAGCGCTATCAGCACGAGTATTTCCCCGACCAGCGATAAACCTCCAGCCACCATCCCCCAGTAGGGGATGACGCCGGTAAAGCTCCCAACGAGGACCAGAACCGAACCTATAATCCCGAGATTCCTCTCGCTCCTCAGCTCCACCATGTGACCACCGGAGGTTAGTTGGGATTAAAACTTTAAAAGGTTACGCCGGATACTGTCCGGGAGAAAAGGGAGAAAAGGAATTTACTCCTTCTTCTCCACCTCGGCCTTCTCGCCTGATGCTTCATTCTTCCCGGCCGGCTTGGGGGCCTCTTTCTTTTCCGGAGCCTTGGCAGGCTTAGCCGCTGGCTTTGCTGGCGTAGGTTTCTTAGGCGGCCTCAGGCCGTAGCCGAGTATCTTGAACTCTATCTTGGAGCCATCGCGGAGGTGGTAGATGTGTGTGCCGTCCTCGCGCTTCTCGATTCTCTCGACCGGGAAGCGGTAGTCCCCGAACTTCTCGTTCAGCTCCTTCATCTTGTCCGGGTGTATGGGCACCCAGTCGTAGAGCTCCAGGTCCTCCTCAAAGCCGCCGGTGGTCAGGTAGTAGTTCTCGGTGAAGCCCAGCGCTCCCGTCGGGCAGACGTCAACGCAGAACTGGCAGAAGGTGCACCTTCCGTAGTCCACCTTCGGGTGCGGCCTCTTCTCCATCTTGCCGTCCACTTCTATCCAGGTCATCTCTATGGCCCTCGCCGGGCATATCTGGCCGCAGAAGTTACAGCCGACGCAGGTCTTCCAGTTCAGCGTGTGGAATCCCCTGTACTTTGGTGCCGGCTCTATCTTCTCGAAGGGTATCTTTATCGTGACCGGCTTCTTGAAGAGGTACTTGATGCCCATCCACGGCTTGACGAATGACTTCTTGAGCTTGACCTTCTCCTCGCCGACGATCCTAACCTTTGGCTTCTCAACGCTCTCCATCTTCATCACCTGTCTATGTCCGGCGGGCAGTTGTCAAGGGTCTTGAGGATGACCGGAACGTCCGCCAGGCGCGCTCCCTTCAACAGCTCCTCAAGCACGGTAACACCGTGGCTCTGGCTCGGTCCGCGAACGTGGACGCGGTACGGCTTGTGGGTTCCGTCACTGACAACGTAGGCACCGAAGTCACCCTTCGTGCTCTCAACGTGGGCGTAGGCATCTCCCTTCGGCGGCTTGAACCTCGGCAGGGCCTTTAAGCGGGCGTCCTTCACCATGTACGGCCCACTCGGCGGCCCCATGTCAAGGAGCTGCTCGAGGATGTAGAGGTCCTGCTCCATCTCGTACCTCCTCACGAGGACCCTCGCGAGACTGTCGCCCTCCTTTAGGACTGGCACCTCGAACTCGAGCTCTGGATAGAACAGATACGGGTCGTCCTTCCTGACGTCGTAGGGGACTCCTGTGGCTCTAAGGTTCGGCCCGGTGACGGCATGCTTGAGAGCAAAGCGCTTGTCCATTACACCGACTCCCTCAGTCCTCTCAAAGGTGATGTAGTTGTCAAAGAGTATCTCGTCGAAGTCCTTCATCTTGCCCTTGAGGTACTCGACGGTGTCCCTGAGCTGTCTTAACCACTTGTCTCCAGGTATATCCCTTCTAACACCTCCCGGCACGGTGTAGATGTGATAAACCCTGCCGCCGGTGAGCTCCTCGAAGAGGCGCATAAAGCGCTCACGATAAGCTGCCGCCCACTGGCCCGCTGTGTAGAGACCTATCTCGTTTCCAAAGCCCATAATCCAGAACATCCAGGCGCTCATCCTGGCCATCTCGAGGACTACCGTCCTTATCCACTGGGCCCTCTCCGGAACCTCCCAGCCGACTATCTCATCAACGGCCATGGAGTAGATGTTCTCCGGAACATCGCTCTCGGGAACACATATACGGAGGAGCAGGGCGATGTTGGTGAAGTAGGGCCTCTGCTCTGCGAGCTTCTCGAAACCGCGGTGGAGGAAACCGGGATTAACGATGGCCCTCTCTATCCTGTTGCCGTCCATCTTCAGGATTATGCTGAAGTTCTCCGTGGCCATGTGCTGTGGTCCGAAGAACAGCTCGTAGGTGTCCTTGTCTATGGGGTGAAGGTACATGTCGTGGGCCTTTGCCTCGGTTTTAAGCTCCTTCGGGACTTCCAAATTCGCCATGATCATCACCTCATATCACGTAATTGGTCTTGCTCTCGTCGTACCTGTCGAAATCCTCGCCGTAGATACTCTTGACGTAGCCGAGCATGTTGAAGTCCTTTCTGTGCGGGTGCTTCTCGTACTCCCTCGGCTCGAGGATGAACGGACCGAGCCTCGGGTTGCCCTCGTAGATTATCCCGAAGAACTCGTGGGATTCCCTCTCATAGGTCTCCGCTACCGGCCATATGTCCCTGACCGTTGGGACCCGCGGATCGTCCCTCGGGATTCTCGTCCTCACGAATGCGTGGACGCCCTCGCTCACGCTCCAGAGCTGGTAGACGAGCTCAAACTCATTCTCCTTGAGCCAGTCAACGGTGCTTATCTGCATCAGCATCTCGAACTTCTCGCTTGCTAGCTCGAGGAACTCCTTTATCCTCTCAGCGGGGACCTTGAACTCCACGCGCTTTCTTCTCCTTACGCTGCCCTCGGCGTAGGGTGCCTTCTCAAGCACCTCCGCGACGAGCTTTCCTTCCCGGGTGTCGGGGAGCTTCGAAACCTCGTTTTTCTGCTCCTCGACCTTCTCCTCCACTTTGGGCTTCTCGTTCATATCCATGCCAGCCACCTCCTGGCGTCCTTTTCGCGCCATCCTTCACCGAAGAGCTCGTCTTGGTTCTTCCTGTAGTACTCATAGTTCTCCCTATAGCGCTTCCAGCCATCTGCCGTTCCGTCTTCTATCTTGCGCATTATCTCCATTATTCCATCCATAACGGCCTCAGCTCTGGGCATGCAGCCCGCTATGGCAACGTCAACCGGCAGGTACTTGTCGAACTGCTTGACCACGTTGTAGGAATCCCAGTAAACGCCGCCGTTTATCGGGCAGGAGCCGTGTATGAGGATGTACTTCGGGTCCTGCATCATCTCGTAGGTTATGATTATCCTCTTGAGGGTCTTCGGCGTTACGTAGCCCGTGATGAGGAACAGGTCACCCATCCTCGGTGCCGGGTTGGGCATTATTCCGAAGCGCTCGAAGTCGTAGCGAGCAGTGGCCAGCGGCGGCATCTCGATACCGCCGCATCCTGTACAGAAGGCCACTATCCAGAGGCTCTTCTTCCTGGCCCACTTGAACAGGGGCTCGAAGAGCTTGAACTCCTGGAGCTCGTAGTTTATGAACTCGTCATTCTTCCTCTCGCTCATCCACATCACCTCACACCGTCAGGAGCACGGCTATTATTCCCAGTATGGTCGGCCACTTCCAGAAGAACTTGGCCGCCTGGTCGATGGTAAAGCGCGGGTAGATGCTGGCCACGAATATCGCTATGAAGAGCACCGCTATCTGCTTGACCAGCAGCTCAAGCAGGTTGCTGGCTCCGCCGAGGAAGAGCACGGCAAAGAACGCTGTCTCCGCGAAGAGCTGAACCGCATGCTGGGTGAAGAGCAGTGCCGCGTGCTTGCCGCCGTACTCGACCATCGGACCCATGGAGATTTCCGCCGGAGCGGTGATTATGTCGAAGGGCTCGAGGCCGAGCATCGCCTGGAAGACTATGTCAAAGACTATCAGTGCCAGGAGCAGCGCAGGAACGAGGATGCTCCATCCCTGAGTCTGCTGAAGGGCCACTATCTCGCTGAGCTTGAAGGTTCCCCAGTGCTGGATGAGGGCTATCAAGGCGAGACCGTAGGGCAGCTGCATGGCCACCATGGTGAGCAGACCACGCTGGACACCGACGGCTGAGTAGGGGTTGCCCGAGCTCATGGCACCGAGCATTATGCCAAGCATCGGTACCTCGAGGAGGTAGGCGACGACGATGAGGTCGGCGTTGCTGCTGAAGAGCTGGAAGTTGGCGAGGGGGATGAAGAGGAGCGCGGCTATGCTGGCGCCGAGGGCGAATATCGGTCCGAAGTCGTAGATGAAGCCGTGGCTGACGCTCTCCTTTTTGCCGAGGAGCTTGAGGGTGTCTATGATCGGCTGGTATATCGGAGGTCCGACACGCCTCTGTATCCTGGCCATTGCCTTTCTCTCAATGCCCATGAAGATGAAGCCCATGAAGGTGGCGTATATCAGCATTCCTATGACTTCAAGCACGAGTTTCCAGTCTATCATTCACAGCACCCCCCACAGCGCGAGTATAAGGAGCACTATCACCAGATACCATGAGTAGCTCTGAACGTTGCCGTTGTAGAACGCCTGCCTGAGAGAGTCCGCGAAGTCCTCCGCCATGCCCGCTAGGCGCTCGTAGAACCTGTCCCAGCTGTACTTGAGCCAGAACTCCAAGGCCTCGGCCAGTGGGCTGTAGAAGTTCTTTCTGATGCTCAGGTTGAACTCCTCCGTGACCGGGTTACCGGACTGGTAGGTGTTGGTCACGCTTATCTTCCTCACCTTTGCGCCGTAGAGGTATATCAGCCCGGCTATGGCGAGGCCTATCGTGAGGACTATCGTCACGAGCAGGGCGTTGTAGGTTCCGGTCGGGGTGACAAGCTTGTAGTAGTCGCCGCCGACTACCTCTCCACCGAGCATCTTGTTGATGTACCCCGTGACCAAGCCCGGAGCCACACCGAAGAGCAGGTTCGGGATGGCCAGTATGGTCATGGCTATCAGGAGCGGTAGCGGGGCCTCCTTGACGTCCTCAAGGTCGCTCGGCCTCTGACCGAACCACACCGCGTAGAGGAACCTGACAACATAGGCAAAGGCCAGGCCGCTTCCGAGGAATATCGCACCGGCAACGAGCGGCATGTGGGCGCTTATAGCAGCTTCGTAGATGAGCCACTTGCTGGCGAAGCCCGCCAGCGGCGGGATTCCAGCCAGGCTGAGCACCGCTATCAGACCCATCGCGAAGGTGAACGGCATCTTCTCGGCAAGGCCGCCCATGTCCTTGAACTGGGTCTTGCCGGTCTGGAGGATTATGGCGGCCGTGACGAGCCAGAAGAGGCCCTTGAAGACCGCGTGGCTGAGCACGTGGAAGAGGCCTCCCGCGAATCCCAGGGTGCTTCCGAGACCGAAGGCAAGCAGTATGTAGCCGACCTGGCCAACGGAGGAGTAGGCGAAGAGCTTCCTGATGTCCTCCTGGAGAACGGCCAGGAAGCTGGCTACCACGACGGTGATGGCACCTATCCAGGCGATTATGTACGCGAAGACCAGGTGGTCGTGGAAGGTTCCGAAGGCGGCGTAGAGCTTGTAGCCCATGAGGATGTAGAGCAGGAGGAAACCGTAAGCCCCGGCCTTGCTGAGGGCGCCGCTGAAGAAGGCGGTGTAGCTCTGATCGGTCTCGCTGTAAGCTCCGGGCGCCCAGACGTGGAGCGGGAAGGCACCGGCCTTGACGCCGAAGGCGGTCAGGAAGAGACCGAATATCACCGCCATCTCCCTGGTCGTTATAGTGCCCATGGCTGCGTCCATGTAGAGCGCCTGCCGGATGGATGCAAAGTCAAGGGCACCGGTCTTAGCGTAGAGCATTCCAATGGCTATGAGCATGGCATAGGCGCCTATGACGCTGAGCACGAAGTACTTGAGGGACTCGTGCCTGTTCCTCCTGAGCACCATCATGAAGCTGGCAAAGGTCATGAGCTCCCAGAGCAGGAAGAAGCCCACGAAGTCCTGGCTCAGGAAGACGCCGAGCACTCCTGTGAAGCTCATCAGGGCGAAGAGCCAGTCGTAGCTCTCCCTCGAGGTGACGGCCATTCCAAAGGCCATCGCGAGGCCGACGAGGGAAGCGACGGCCGCGAAGTACCAGCTCATGGTGTTGAGCTGGAACTGGAGGGTGAACCCGCTGACGGTGAGCGAGTACTCGACCGGCTCGCTGAGGACGGTTGAGTAAAGCTTGGCCAGCATGGCCAGAGGTACTGCGGCACCGATGATGCCGATTCCCTCCCTGAGACCCCTGATGTCAAGTGCCCATGCGATGACACCGGCAATCAGGGGCGCGAGGAGGATGATAAGCAGCTCGTTAATCATGCTCCCACCCCCATCAGTGGAACGTTCTTAATGTACTGGGCCACATTGAAGATGTCGTTTCCAGCCTTCTGGGCGATGCTCCAGGCGTAGTCGGGGTAAACGCCTATGACCACCACGAGGGCTGCAAGGAAGAGCAGCATGAGGCTTATTGCCAGTCCCTCGTTTATCCTCTCGCCCTCTCCGGCGAACCACATTGTGTGTATCAGCCTGAAGTAATAGACCGCCTCCACGACGCTGGCAATGAGCACGACCGCGGCTGCCCAGGCGTAGCCCGCGCCGAGGGTGGCGAGGAGGATTCTGAGCTTGCTCCAGAATATGTTGAACAGCGGTATCCCCACGGCGGCTATGGCGCCGATGGTTATGGCAAAAGCCGTTAGAGGCATTCTCTTCCCAAGCCCCTCGAACCTCTCCATCTCCGCCCCACCGAGGGTCACTGCGACGTGCCCGACGGCGAGGAACAGGAGGGCCTTAACTATAGCGTGGTTCACCATGTGGAAGACTCCGGCATCGACGCCAGCTTTGCTTCCGAGGGCGAAGGCGAGGGCTATAAGGCCTATCTGGGCTATACTGGAGTAGGCTATCATTCTCTTGACGTTCCTCTGCCTCAGTGCCGCGAACTCGGCGACGAAGACGGTGAGGGTGGCCATTATTATGAGCAGCTTGAGGACGCTGTGCCAGCTCTCGACGGCCTGCATGAGGTAGAGCAGCCTGGCCATCGCGTAGAGGCCTGCCTTGACGACGAAGGCCGAGAACATGGCCGTTATTGGGTGCGGCGCGGCCTGGTATGCGTCTGGCGCCCAGGCGTTGAGCGGGAAGAGCTCGGCCTCAACGGCTAAGCCGAAGACTATAAGCGCCAGCCCAACCTGGGCGACGGTGGCGTTCATTCCGCCGGCGAGCTGGGCTATCTGGGCCATGTTAAGGGTCCCGAGCGAGCCGTAGATGAGGGCTATGCCGATGAGGAAGAAGCTTGAGCCTATTCCTCCGAGGACGATGTACTTCATTGAGGCCTCCGCCGCCTCGCCGGTCTTGTTGTAGGCGGTTAAAGCGTAGGCGCTTATGGCCGTTATCTCCATGAAGACGAAGAGGTTGAAGATGTCTCCCGTCGCTATCATGCCGGTGGCTCCGAGCATCAGCAGGAGAAACAGCATGGCGTACTTGTCTATCGGCTCGACCTCGATAGCTTTGAGGCTGAAGACGGCCATCATGAAGCTGACCGCGGCAACGATGAGCACGAAGAGAGCCGCGAAGTGGCCGATGTAAAGGTTGATTCCAACGGGCGGTCTCCAGGCGCCGGCCATGACTATTATCGGCTGTCCGGTGGTGTAAACCTGCTGGAAGATCCACGCCGCGATTCCGGTCTGGACTGCGGTGACGGCTATGAGGTAGTACTTAACGGCCTTCTTTCCGGCGCCCTTTATCAGGGGCACGAAGAAGGCGCTTATGAGGGGCAATGCTATGAGGAGTGAAGCGTACTGCCCGTTCATCCTCTCAACCTCCTTATCTCCTCAACGTTAAGGGTTCCGTACTTTTCGTGGAGTATCATGGCGACGCTAAGGGCCATAGCTGTGGTGGCAACGCCTATGACTATTGCCGTGAGAACCAGCGCCTGGGGAATCGGATCAACGGCCTGGTTCGGCCCGATCCCCTCGCTCAGTATGGGCGCGCTCCTTCCGGCAACGTAGCCGACGCTGACCAGGAGGAGGTTCACGCCGGTCTCCATTATACTGAGCCCGATGAGCATCTTAAGGAGGTTCTTCTTAACGAGGACGGCGTAGAGGCCTATCAGTATGAGGGAGATGGCACCGAAGTAGTAGACTGAAATCATTCGCTCACCTCCTCCTTGAGCATGTTGTCGATGATTCCGCTCAGCTCGGTGCCGACCTTGAGGCCGATGATGGTGTAGATTATGGGGATGAATCCTCCGCTGAGGAGCCTGCCGATGTTGTCAACGCCGAAGCCCCAGTCCTGCCATATCCAGTCGTAGAGGAAGTAGCCACCTATGGCAAGGCCTATGAGGCCGACGAGCACGTAGGCCATTCCGACCGCGCCCTCGGTCTTCTCGAAGGCCCTGTGCGGTATCTCGTAGGTGGTAAAGGCCATGTAGAGCAGCAGGAACGCGGTGGCTATGGTGGCTCCGCCGGGGAATCCTCCACCTGGGGTGAGGTGTCCGTGGATGAAGATGTACGCACCGAAGAGCATCACAAACGGCACGAGGAGCCTGGTTCCGGTCGTGAGAACTATTGAGCCCTCGGTCCTGGCAGTCCTCTGCTTCTTCCTCCTCCAGAGGAGTGCTCCAACTCCGGTTGAGGCTATGAACAGAACGGTGACCTCACCGAGGGTATCGAATCCACGGTAGTTAACGACTATTGCGGTGACGGCATTGACCGCGCCGGTCTGTTCCTTAACGTGGTCAAGGTAGTACTGGGCAACGAGCATCCTGTCCTGCCCGAAGGGGACTCCCGCCAGCCCCTGGGCGATCCAGTAGCCTATGAGGAGCAGGGAAATTATCGCGAGCGCACGCTTGAGCATTTTCACCACCTCACCCACCAGCCGGGCTTCTCCTCTTCCTCGGTCTCAAAGCGCTGGGTCCTCTTGATGGCGAAGATGAATATCGCACCGCTGAGCGCTGCGCCTATGGCTGCCTCTGTCATCGCAACGTCCGGAGCCTGCAGCATGAAGAACAGCAGCGACGCGAATAGACTGACCGCCGCCATTCCAACGGCCGCCGCGAGCAGGTCCCTCCACTCGACGGCAAGTACTGCGGAGATTATCATTATGCCCACTATGATGTACTCGATGCAGGTTATGCAGTTCATTCCTCACCACCCTCCTCAGCGGGTGTTTCTTCGACTTCCTCCCTCTCCTTGGCCTCCAGGTGCTCGCGGTACTTATCGACAACGCTGCCCTCCCAGAGGGGTACGCCGCTCTTGTACGCTGCCCTGATGAGGGCGTGGGCGCTTATCGGGTTGGTGAGCAGCAGGAAGATCGCGATGACCACGGTCTTGGTGAGCCAGGCGGCGCTTCCGAAGTCAGTACCGAGCGCCCAGATGCCAACACCAACCATGACGCCGAGGCTTCCAAGGGTCGCGCTCTTGGTTGAAGTCTGCATTCTGTTGTACACGTCGGGCATCCTGATGAGACCCAGGGCCGACAGGAAGTAGAAGAACGTTCCTATGAGGACGAGAGCTTCCCCTATCGCGGTCAGGGCGTTCATAGTCCTCCCTCCATGTAGCGTGCGAAGGCTATGACTCCACCGAAGGCGAGTATCGCGTAGACCAGGGCCACGTCGAGGAATATCATTCTCCTGTAGTAGAGTGCGAAGAGCACCATGAGTCCCGCGGTGATGGTGGTCATGATATCAACCGCAACGAGCCTGTCGACGGTAGTCGGTCCCCTGAAAACCCTGTACACGCTGAGCAGCGTTGCTATCGCTATCAGGGCGAGGTAGATGTTTATCCCTATCATCCGAAGATCACCTTCAGGAACTTTTCGAAGGGAACGGTTATTCCCTCGGAGGAGGCCTTAACGTGCTCCTCTTCGCTCTCGGTCAGGGCCTCATCCGGAACCCATATCCAGTGGATGAAGTATTCATCTTCGTCGACGTCGAGGGTTATTGTTCCCGGCGTAAGTGTTATCGAGTTGGCCAGGGCGAGCTTTCCGACATCGCTGTTGAGGACGGTCTTGCACTTCACTATTCCGGGCCTTATGGGCCTCTTGGGGTGGAGGACCCTGTAGGCAACGTCGAGGTTGGCCTTAATCATTGCCCACAGGAAGTAGGGTATGTACGCTATCATGTACGCTATCCTCTTGGGGTTGAGGTTCGCCAGGCCGTTGGTGGTGAATATCTCGTAGGTGAATGCCGCGACTATGAGCGACAGCAGTAGGCCGAATCCTAGCTCCTGTACGTCCAGGCTGGCAGTTATGGCCAGCCATATCAAGAACAGCACGATCACCGTGTACAGGTATCTGCTTATTTTGCTTGCTTCTCCCATATCATCAACCTCCAGCGGTTGGTGGACATGTCCGAACAGAGTTAAGTGAAGCTAATCTTTGGTTTTTAACATTGACTTATAAACCTTACCTGCGAAGAACAAAGGTTTAAAACTTTTGGTTAAAATGGGGGCATCAGATTTGTTCTTTGATGACAAGAGGGGTTCTTCATGGAGCACCGCTTTATAGGAGCCAATACCTCCAGTTTGTCCATCTCCATCTGAGGGATGAGAATCCATGGGTTGCGTTTAGAAATCGGGATCCGGACGGAGGATGTTGGAACAAGAATTGCAGGATTCAAAATGATGAAAGATGGGAAGGGTGGGAACGAACCATCAGTATATCGAAATCCTCTTGACACCCTCAAGCTTGGAGAGCTCATTGATGAGGTCGCCGGGAATGGGCTTCTCGGTAATTATCGTTAGGGTTGCCTCGGGATAAAGTTCCGGGTCCTCCGCGACGACCTGGACAATGTTGATGTCGCGCTCGGCTATCTTGAGGGCTATCTTGGCGAGTATTCCTATCGCCCTTGGCTCCGGCTCTATCTCGATGACACCGTAGCCGACGTGTCTGCCGACGTACTTCATGTGAACCGTCGGCTCGAGGTTGGTGTATATCTCCTTCAGCTCGGGTATCTTGAGTATCATGCCGACGGTCTCCTTGACGACCCTCCTGTCCACGTCGAGGGCCTTGGCGATCTTGGTGTACGGAACCTCGATATCACCTGCCTTGATCTTGAGGTCATCGGAGACCTTGAGGCCGTACTTGAGGAGGGTCTTGGCTATCTGCTTCCTGACTGGATACTCGTCAAAATAATGCTCGATCTTTCCCCACATTCCATATCACCCACACTAGTCCATCGGTAGACTGTTTAATTCAATAATATTAAAATGTTTCCATGCCCGCATGATGCCAACAGGTCTTCCTTTAAAAACCTTTGGGCAGTGAGGCCCCTGGAGGCCCACCCGTGTCGGGATGTTTTATCCATCGTCGGATTTTTAAGAATGGTTCCAAACCCCGGAACATGATCGAGGTTCACCTTCCCCACGTCACCTTTGAGGATGCCGGCGAGAGCATCAGGCTGATATGGAGAGAGACCCTCTACGCGGACTTCGACAAGGGTGAGCTGGCAAGGATTATACGGCGGAAGTACCGCGTTGAGCCCGAGATAACGGTACGCAACGGGGCCATGGTCATCGACACGGACTACTCTGGCATCGAGAAGTTCGTGGCGATATACATTCAGAACAACCTGGGGGCGCTGTTAAGAAACAGGTACACCGGCAGAAAGGTCCTGTACATTCACGAGGGAATGGAAATCCCCCTGCTCGGTTACAACGCCTTCGGCCTGATTGACAGGGGGACCAACCTGATTCAGATTCGCGGCGTGAGCGGCTGCAACCTCAGCTGCGTCTTCTGCTCCGTTGATGAGGGGCCGTATTCGAGGACGAGGAAGCTCGACTACGTGGTTGATGTTGACTACCTGATGAAATGGTTCGATGAAGTTGCGAGAATAAAGGGAAAAGGCTTGGAGGCCCACCTCGACGGCCAGGGGGAGCCACTGATCTACCCCTTCCGCGTTGAGCTTGTCCAGGCACTCCGGGAACACCCGAACGTGTCCGTAATCTCAATGCAGAGCAACGGGACACTCCTCACGGACAAACTCATCGAGGAGCTGGCGGAGGCCGGCCTCGACCGTGTGAACCTTTCGCTCCACTCCCTCGACCCGGACAGGGCCAGGATGCTCATGGGAATGAAAAGCTACGACCTTGAGCACGTTCTGGACATGGCCGAGGCCATGGTGAACGCTGGCATCGACGTCCTAATCGCCCCGGTCATAATATTCGGCATAAACGACGACGAGGCCGAGGCCTTCATCGAGTTTGCAAGGAAAATCGGTGCCGGGAAGCGCTGGCCGGCCCTCGGCTTCCAGAACTACATTCCCTACAAGTTCGGAAGGAACCCCACAATAGCGAAGCTCGTTCCCTTTAAGGACTTCTACGCCTGGCTCAGGAAGCTTGAGGAGAAAACCGGAATGAAACCGCTCGTCCTGAAGCCCAAACACTTCGGAATGGAGAAGAGAGAATTTATACCCCTCTCCTTCCGGCCGGGGGAAATCATCAAGGCGGAGGTCGTCCTCCCGGGCAGGATAAAGGGCGAGATGCTCGCGAAGGCCAGGAACCGTCTCATAGAGGTCATCAACACCGACGCCGAGGTTGGGGACAGAGTGAGGGTGCGGATAGTAAGGACGAGGCACGGCATTTACATCGGAACACCCGTTTAACGCTTTTTTGCTCACAAGTCCAAAAATTATTTAAGTGCCTCCTCCAACTTCTACCCTGGTGAGTAGTTATGAAGAAGGCGCTGTTAATAGTCGTCCTTCTCACAGTTCTCGCGGTCCCAACGCTTATTATGGCCTCCCAGGACAGCGTATTTACTGAGTACTCCGGAGGAGAAGTGGTTACAAGCAGTCCGGGTATAGATGAGCGCAACTCGACCCGCGTCCCCCTTGACCCGAACGAGCTTTACATCGTGGTCGTGGCGAGGGAACCTCTGAAGTCCAAACTTGAGGTCGCCATTCCGCCTGTGGCCCGGAGGTACGGACTTGACCCGGGGGTCGTTGCCACGGAAATAGATAGCCTTCCCGCGGTTCAATTCAAGGGCAGACTGCTCGTCGTCTATGTTCTCTCGGAGGACGAGAAGGGCGGACTTCTCTCCAGGGCCTGCGAGCTGAACGTCGTTGCGTACTACTCCTCCGTCGGAGACGTCCAGAGCTTCCTGGCCGCTTACGCGACAATCAAGACAAGCGACCCCGAGGCCTTCGCGGAGGAGCTTAAGTCCCGGGCAACGATGTATCTCGGGACCAATGCGCTCCTGGGGGACGTTGGGATAGCGTGGTGGAGGGGAATGAAGGCTGAGAGGGGCCGCTTGGTTGGAGGCGATCCCTGCGAGGGCGCGGTTGAGGCCATAGCCGAAGGAGTTGGAGAGCTTCTTCAGACGTCGGGGGTGTCGTGAATGAGGAAGCTCCACCTCGCGGCCGCGGTTTTCCTGGTACTCCTTCTTGCCTTCTACTTCGGTCCCTTCGTTTTCGGAAGCTCGAAAACGGACTCCAGGGCAGTGGTGATGCCGGGCCAGGTGAACGTCTCCGCGGGTTCCGGCTTTTGCGTTTATCCCGACTCTACCCTCGGAAACCTCGTGGCATCGGAACTCAGGTCCAGGGGGTACAGGGTCCTTCTCCTATCGGCCCCCGTTGAGTGCGACGGTCAATTCTTAGCCGTCTGGGTTGAGCGGATCAACGTCACCTACTTCCCGGTCTTCGCACGGGGGCACGTCAGGGTCGGCGCGTTTTACTCAGGCTCCGGTGACCCCGGCCACCTCGACGACTCGGATTCGTCCAGAACGAAGACTCTGGGATTCTCCGGGGAGAACTGCACTTCAGGTTATGGGGTCTGCGTTCTGGTGGACGTCTCGGATGAATCCCGGGGTATCATCGGCTTTATCGGGTACAACCGGCACCTGCTGAGGGCCTCTTCCGAGGCAGTGGTCGATCGCGTCGAGCGCCTTTTGAGGGGTGAAGGCGGGTGAACCGTTCCGGGAAGATCCTTATGCTGCTGATGTTCGTGGCGTATTCAACCGTGGGCTATCTCCTCTTCACGGCCGACGTCTCGTGGAAATCCTCCGGTGAGTTCAGCCACCTCGAGAACGTGACGACGGAAAAGCGTGTAGTGGTTGATTTTCCCCTGGAGGTGGAACTTGCCTCCGACGTTTACCCGGAGTTTGGTCTTCGCGGGGATTTTGAAAGCGCCATCAAATCCTCCATCAGGGAGGTCTTCGAGGGGAGGAACATCAGTGTGGAGTTTGCCCACGTCAGGCCGGTAATAATAATGCCCGGCGAGAGTCCGCCGGATTGGATAGACGGGCCAGTGGTGGTTCTGTTCATACCCTTCCAGGGGCACGAGGATAGGTTCTACTACGAGACCTGCTACGCCAGCGTTCTGCTTTACGCGAGCTCCAGCGGCGACGTTGGGAGCTATCTTTCCGTTGAGGAAAGGTACCAGGGGGACACGGACGACCTGGGGAACTTTGCCCGTGAGCTGTTCCAGACGGCGGAGGCGAGGGAGTACAGCGGTAGGCCTTACTCCACGCTGGTTGTTTACTGGAACACCCTTGAGGTCAGGAACGGAAAGCTCAGCGGCGAGGACTGCTGGGAACTCCTTTCCCGGGAGGTGGCGAGGGAGCTGGAAGCCTGGGCGGAGACCCTGAACTAGATGAACTTCGAGCTTTTCACCTTCAGCTTTCCCTCCTTGTACAGCCCCATCAGGATTTCCGCTATCCTCTCCCCGGCCTTCCCGTCGCCGAAGGGATTCGCCGCCCCTGCCATTTTCCGGTATAACTCCCCATCCTTCAGGAGTCTCTGGAGATACCCCAGGGCGCGCTCTTTCTCCAGGCCCACGAGAACGTTGCCGCCCGCCTTTACCGTTTCCGGCCTCTCGGTGTTGTACCGGAGCGTTAGGCAGGGTACGTTGAGGATTATGGCCTCCTCCTGTATTCCGCCCGAGTCGGTCATTATCGCGAATGCATTCTTCTCGAGCTTCAAGAAGTCGAGGTAGCCGAGGGGCTTTGTCACGGTCAGGTTCTCTATCGAGGCCATCCTCTCCCAGAGGCCGAACTCCTCGAGCCTGCCCCTCGTGCGGGGATGCATCGGGTAGACCGCCCTTGTTGGAAGCCCTTCCAGAATCTCAATGAGTCTCTCAAGGTTCTCCCTTCGGTCGGTGTTCTCGGCGCGGTGGGCGGTGATGAGGACGTACTCCTTCGGCTTCAGCCCGAACCTTTCCAGAACGTCGCTCTTCCTCTCCGCCACCTCCGCGTTCTGAAGAACGGCATCCACAACGGTGTTGCCAACGACGTAAACGTTCTCAGTTATGCCCTCGCGCTCCAGGTTTTTCCGGGCCTCCTCCGTTGGGGGGAAGAGAACCTCGCTCGCGTGGTCTGCAAGAATCCTGTTTATCTCCTCCGGCATCGTCCGGTCAAAGCTTCTGAGGCCTGCCTCCACATGGGCAACGGGGATTTTGAGCTTGACGCTGGCTAGAGCCCCGGCCAGCACGGTGTTGGTGTCCCCCTGAACGAGCACGACGTCTGGCCTCTCGTCCACCAGGACCTTCTCGATCTTAATCATCGCGAGACCCGTCTGCTCGGCCTGCGTTCCCGAACCGACCTCAAGGTGATGGTCTATGGGGGGCATCTCCAGCTCTTCCAGAAAGACGCTGCTCATCTCGTAGTCGTAGTGCTGTCCGGTGTGAATCAGGAGCGGCTCAACGCCCCTATCAAGGAACGCCCGTATTACCGGCGCGAGCTTTATTATCTCCGGTCGGGTTCCGAATACAAAGGCTGGTTTCAATACTCTCCCCTCCCAACGCCTTTGAAGACGAACCCTTCGGGCGGCATCTCGACCACGTGACGGCCGTCGATGAGAACGCGGTTCCGCATGAGCTTCCCGAGGGTTTCCCAGTCGAGGGATCTGAAGACCGTGTGGTCCGTCGCTATTACTACCGCGTCGGCGCCCCTCAGGGCCTCCTCAAGGCTCCCGTGGGTTCCTTCCACGAACGGGTCATAGGTTCTTACCTCCGCCACGTCATCCACGATGGCTTCCACGAATGCGGAGGCGGGGGAGTTCCTGGTGTCGTCGCTGTCCCCCTTGTAAGCCAGCCCAAGGACCGCGACCACGGCCTTTTCCGGCGGGAGGTTGATGGTTCTCAGCGCCTCGAAAAGAAGATCCTTGGCGAGGAGGGGCATACCGTCGTTTATCTCCCGCGCGAGCCTTATGAGGCCAAAGTCGTCCCTCGCCGGCCAGACGAGCAGGTGGGGGTCCTTTGGAAGGCAGTGGCCGCCAACGCCTATCCCCGGAACGTGGATTTTAACGCGCGGGTGGCTGTTGGCCAGTTCTATCGCCTCGAAGACGTTTATCCCGTACTGGTGGGCGAGGTATGCGAACTCGTTTGCGAGGGCGATGTTAACGTCCCTGAACGTGTTCTCCATGAGCTTGACGACCTCACTGACGGTTGATTTTGTCCTGAATACCTGTCCTTTGACGAAGGAGCGGTAGAGCCTTTCGGCAATCTCGGCGCTTTCGGGGGTTATCCCACCGAGAATGCGCGAGTTGTACACCAGCTCCCGGAATATCCTGCCCGGCATCACCCTCTCCGGCGCGTGGACCATGTAAAAATCCCTTCCCGGCTTCAATCCGGTCAGCTCCTCGATGAACTCGGCCATTCTAACCGTCGTGAGTGGTGGAATGGTGCTCTCGATAACGATGAGTGCGCCCGGTTTCATAGCCTTTGCGACGGTTTCAACGGCGCTTTCCAGATAGGTGAGGTTGGGCGTCCTGTCCTCCCTCAGGGGCGTTTGGACACAGATTATGTAAACGTCCTTTTCTCTGATGTCTGCGGGGTTCGACGTTGCCCGCAGCTTTCCGCTCTCAATGACCTTCCTGAGGAGATCGTCTATGTCCGGCTCGACTATATGGGCCTTTCCGGAGTTTATTCTCTCAACAACATCTTTTCTTATTTCATACCCGGTAACATTGAAGCCCGCATTGGCGAACATTATCGCGGTCGGGAGGCCTATGTACCCGAGGCCGATGACGGCTATCTCTGCCATTCTCTTCTCTATCCTGTCCCGCATTCGTGTCACCCATCAACGCTTTTCCCGCATGAATAAAAGCCTTTTCCAGAAAACGGTTTCCGCCCCGGTTTCCTGGAATCCAGGGGTTTTTGCACTATTTTGCGGGGCCAGAACATATTTACAAGGCTTTTACCTTCGGTCGAGGTTGTTTTCATGGAAAGAAAGCGTTCTAAACGTTCTTTTGTTTGAAAACATACTGTTAAAGCTTTGAAAAGAAGACTTCACAACCGTTTTTGGGAAAGCCTTATATTGAACAGAGCTGTTCAGTAACATGGTGGGTAGAATGAAGGTATGGATCGACATAACAAACTCCCCTCACGTTCACTTCTTCAAGGGTATAATCAGGGAACTCGAAAAGGTCGGGCATGAGGTTTTAATAACCACGCGCGAATTCGACGGCCTCACGGGCATCCTCGATATGTACGGGTTTGATTACTACGTCGTCGGAAGGCACGGGGGTGCCACTCTCGAGGGCAAGCTCGTGGCCGGTACCGAGAGGATGTACCGCCTCAGCAAGCTCATTGTGGAGGAGAAGCCGGACCTGGCTCTGTACAAGCACTCCGCGGAGGCACCGCGCGTCGCCTTTGGTCTTCAGATTCCTTCGATAGGCTTCGTGGACAACGAAACCGCCGTTGGCCAGAACAAGCTTATACTCCCGTACACCGAACTTCTGGTGTTTCCCAAGGCCATAGACGCCTACGAACTGATCAGATGCGGCGCCGACCCCAACGGTATGAGGCCGATAAACGGCTTTTCCGAGCTGTCCCACCTCTACGGCTTCGTTCCAGACAGGAAGGTTCTGAACGAGCTCGGCGTCAGGAGGAACGGGTACATCGTCATGCGCACCGAGCCTGTTAAGGCCAACTACTTCAACGGGAACGGGAAGAGCGTACTTGAGGACGTTATACCCCTTCTACCGGAGGTGCCCATAGTTCTCTTCCCCAGGACCCCTGAGCAGAGGGAGCGCTTCGAGCGCTTTGACAACGTGGTCATGCCGGAGGAGCCCGTTGACAGCCTCAGCCTGCTCTACTACGCCAGGCTCATGATAGGGGCGGGCGGAACGATGAACCGTGAGGCCATAGCCCTTGGAACCCCCACGATCTCCACCTACCCCGGCAGACTGCTCGCGGTGACACGGTGGCTCGTCGAGAAGGGCGTCAAGTTCCACTCAACTGATCCTGTGAAGGTCGCTATGATGGCAGAGCGCATGATGGGGATGAACGGAAGCTACCGGGCGTACCTCAGGAGCGTTGTGAGCGGGTTTGAGAACCCAATGGACGTTATACTCGACGAGATCGAGACGTACGAAGAGTTCGGAACGTTCAGCGCGATGAAGATTGGGGAGGCAGGGATTTCAGAGGCCCGCAACCCTGGGGGTTACGTAGGCCTCAATGAGGGCCGCGACGAAAAGGAACAGAACTGACAGGGCAAAAAGCTTCAGGCCCTTAACTGCCCCCCTTCTGAACCTTTCTCCCCCCTCGCCTTCTCCTGAGATTATCTCCCTGTACCAGACGATACCGGCGACGCCGGCGAGGGCTATCGCGGGTATCTCGACGACACCGTGGGGCACCAAGCCGAGGAGTATCTGTCCCATCGGCATCCCACCCATCCTGTGAACCGCAAGTACCACCAGTCCAACGACGAAGCCGTTGAAGGCCATTATAAGCCACGGACCGAGACCGAAGAAAAGGCCCGATATGAAGGTGAGGAGCGCCACCATAGAGTTGTTGGTGAATATCTTGACGAAGTTGTGGAAGCTGGAGTCAGAGATAGGCCCGATCTGCTCGATTATCCTGCGAACTGCCTCGAGGGCCGTGTCCGGACTGGCGGCCCCGGCCCAGTATCCTCCGAGGGCCGAGAGAATGAACACCAGCAGCAGGTGCCCCATGGTTCTCTTCGGAACTTTCACATCGAGCACGTCCATCACTCCTTCAGCGCGTTTTTGAGGGCGATTTTGAAGTCCTCTATGTTTACGTAGGGCATCTCAATGTCCATCCTCATAGCAAAGAACTCGTCCATCAGAGATTCCAGCTCGTCGATCCCGTGCCCCTCGAGCTTTTGCTCCAGCTCATGGACCGCCTCCTCGGGATGCATGAAGAAATCTCCCGTGATCCTGACGTGCTCGACCCTGCCGTCCCTCTCATCAAACTCTATCCTTATGAGTCCCTTCTTCGCCTTGTGCTCGCCCACATGGTGTTTCATTCTACCCACCTCCAAAGTAAATTGGTGGGAGAAGTTTTTAAAGTTGGTCCTCAGCCCTCGCCTTTCCGGGATTTTCTGTCCTCTCATCATCACCACGCAAAACTTTATAGTCCATACCCCAAATCACGACCGGTGGTGTGAATGGGATACGGCGAAGTTAAGGAGAAAATGAAGCTCATCCTTCAGGAAACCCTTGAGGACATGCTGAAAGAGGCTGGGAAGGAATGGAGCGGGGAGATAACGTTTGATGACACCCCGAACATCGAGCTCGGCGACTTCGGAACGGCGGTCTCATTTCAGCTTGCCAGGGTCTTCAGGAAGGCGCCGAAGCTCATAGCCGAGGAGCTTGCGGAGAGGCTCGGTGGGAAGCTCCCCGAGGAAATCTCAGAGGTCAGGGCGGTCAACGGCTACATCAACTTCTACCTGAACTACGGCACCTTCGGACGCGAACTCGTCCGCGAGATACTTGAGAAGAAAAACGCATACGGCGAGAGCGCGCTTGGGGAAGGGAAGAAGGTCATCGTCGAGCACACTTCCGTGAACCCGACTAAGCCGCTCCACATGGGGCACGCCAGGAACTCGGTTCTCGGCGATACCATGGCAAGGATAATGCGGAAGCTCGGCTACACCGTCGAGGTTCAGAACTACATAGACGACCTCGGCGTCCAGTTTGCCCAGGTTCTCTGGGGCTACCTGAACCTCAAAGAGGAATTCGACAGGATCGAGGCGGAGATGAGGGAAAAGGGCCTCAAGGAGGACTTCATTGACCACGTAATGGGGCTCCTCTACGTCGAGGTTAACAGGCGCATAGAGGAGAACCCCGATGTTGATGGGGAAGTTCGTGAGCTGATGAAGAAGCTCGAGGAGGGGGACAACGAAATAGCGGAAATCGGCAGAAAGCTCGCGGAGAGGGTTGTCAGGGCGCAGATGCTCACTACCAGCCGCATGAAGATAAACTACGACCTCCTCAGCTGGGAGAGCGACATAATGCGGAGCGGAATCTTCGATGAGGCCTACAAGCTCATCGAGGCCAACGAGAACTTCTTCTGGGCGGAGGAAGGCAAGTACAAAGGAGCCTTCGTGATGGACCTCAGAAAGCTCTTTCCGGACATGAAGAACCCCTTCCTTGTCCTCAAGAGGAGCGACGGAACCGCTACATACACCGGAAAGGACATAGCCTATCACCTCTGGAAGTTCGGAAAGGTCAGTGCTGATATGCTCTACAGGCCGTGGGAGAACGAAGAGCACGAGACCTGGACGACCGCCCCCGATGGGAGAGCGATGCCCGGAAAGTTCGGAAAAGCCGATGTGGTCATCAACGTCATCGGCGCCGAGCAGAAGCACCCCCAGATGGCCATCAAGTACGCCCTTCAGCTTCTCGGCTTTGAGGACTCTGCAGGGAACTTCCACCACCTTGCTTATGAACACGTTGTCCGCGAGGAGGGTAAGTTCTCGGGCAGGAAGGGAACCTGGGTCGGCTTCACGGTTGATGAGGTTCTCAACGAGGCAGTTCAGCGTGCCAGGGCCCTCGTGGAGGAGAAGAACCCCCGCCTGAGCGGGGAGGAGAAGGAGCACATAGCCGAAGCCGTTGGAGTCGGCGCCGTCCGCTACAACCTCGTTAAGTACAGCCCGGACAAGGTGATAACCTTCCGCTGGGACGATGTTCTCAACTTCGAGGGAGACAGCGCCCCCTACGTCCAGTACGCCCACGCCAGGTGTGCGTCCATCCTCAGAAAGGCCGCGGACGGTGGCATCGAGACCGACTGGGAGGTCCTCATGGAGAAGGCAGACTTCTCGAGGCTCACCAACAGGGAAAAGGAACTGGTAAAGCTCCTCGCAAAGTTCCCCGAGGTCGTGGAGGGGGCAGGCAGGGACGTCAAGCCCCACCTCATCCCGTGGTACGCCAACGAGCTCGCCTCGCTCTTCAACAAGTTCTACATGGACCACCCCGTGCTCAAGGCGGAGGAGGGCATAGTGGAGGAGAGGCTGCTGTTGGTCCTAGCAGTGAAACAGGTTCTCAGCAATGCTCTTGAACTACTCGGCATAGAGGCGCCGGAGAAGATGTGATCACTCCCTCAGCACTTTTTCCACCACGGGGTCTATTATCCTGTATCCGCCATTTTCTTTCTTTATCCATCCCATCTTTTCCAGGTTTCTGAGGAGAGTGGCCATCCTGGCGTTCGTTATGGGGCCACTCTTTGTCTCCACGTAGTCCCTTATCCCAGACCACCTCGATAGTCCCATGGAGACCGCGCGCAGGATGAGGGTGTACCTTGGGGAGCGTCTTTCAAGTTCCAGCAGTTCCTCCCGTATCATGCTCCTCGCCTTTGCCATCGTGGTTTCCAGGGCCTTTTTGGGGTCTCCCTTTTTCCAGTAATTGAATCCAAACTCAACGAGCCATCCGGGTATTCCATCCAGCTCTTCAACGGCCCTTTTGATGTCATCCTGCGGTACGTTCAACCCAACCTCCGAGAAGCCCGCCCTAAGGAACTCCTCGGAAAGCTCCCTCGGAAACGGCCTGACCTCAACCTCCTCGTAGATTCTTCCGTAGAGGGGACTTGAGTAGTCATCCAGTCCCAGAAAGTCGTGGAGAAGTCCGACCTCCGAGCCTGTGAATACAAAACCCAGGTTGGGCATTGAGTCGTAGGCGTGGGCTATGGCAGCCAGCAGATCCTTTCCACCCCGGGAACCGTAGAATCTTAGATACTGGGCCTCGTCAAAGGCCAGTATGGCCTTATGGCCCGTTTTTTCCCCAATTCTGTTGATAACCTCAAGGATGTCCATGAACCCCATGTCACGGGGTTTGATCTGGATGCCTCCAAGGTTCACCTTCTCAATGTTCATGCCCCGGAGAAATCCAAAACGGCCCCTTCCCAGGAGTACTCTACTAAGCTCGTCCGTTATCACTGAGGCGCTTATATTTCCGCTCCCTGCCGCGTAGAGCCTGCGGGCATCGAGGTAGAGTCCGATTCCCCAATATTCGTTAAGGGCCGCCTTTAGAAGGGAGCTCTTACCCACGCGGCGGATTCCTATGATAAGGGTTATTGGATACTCCCCCATGCCTCTGAGGATGGCTTCAAGTTCTTTCTCTCTATCAAACATCTCCTCCCTTCTCTCCTTTGGTCTCGGGTCAAAGAGCATAGGTATCGCCCCCGATACCAGGTATCGGTACCGATACTTAAAAACTTCCCGGAACCCTAAAATACCCCCTTTCTCTAACACCTCCCGGTGGTTCCATGCGCGGTGTTATAGTGCCCCTTGTGACGCCTTTCAATGAGGACTACTCCATTGATGTTCCGGCCCTCGAGGAGCACATTGAGTTTCTCCAGACGGTCGGCGTCCATGGGATATTCATCAACGCTACAACCGGAGAGTTCACGAGTCTCAGCGTCGAGGAGAGAAAGTTTCTGGCCGAGAAGGGCAGGGAGCTCGTTAACGCGTCCTTCTATCTTGTCGGTACCGCATCATCCAACACCTCTGAGGTCGTTGAGCTTACGAAGCACGCCCAGGATATAGGGGCTGACTACGCCGTCATAGCGCCCCCTTACTACTGCCCCCTGAACGACGAGGCCCTATTTAGGCACTACTCGATGGTCGCCGAGAGAACTGATATTCCTATTATACTTTACAACATCCCCTCCTGTGCCAATGCCCTCAGTGTTTCCCTCATCAAGCGCCTAACCTTGGAGTATTCAAATATCGCCGGCGTAAAGGAGACCATCGACAGCATAAACCACATCAGGGATGTTATCCTTGATGTCAAGGGCGAGAGGAATGACTTCAGGGTCTTCACCGGTCTAGACCAGCACTTTCTGAACACACTCGCCCTCGGCGGCGACGGCGGTATAATGGCCTGCGCCAACTTCGCGCCAGAGGTTCATCTTGCCCTCTGGAAGGCGTTTCAGGAGAAGCGGTTCGAGGATGCCTTTGAGTATGCCCGCAGACTGGCAAAGCTGTCGAGGGTCTACGACCTTGCCTCCTCCTTTGGCTCGGCAATAAAGCTCGCCATGTCCCTCAGGGGATTCTCAATAAGGCCTGTCCTAAGGCCTCCGTATCTGATGGATGGGGAGAACGTAAAAGAGGGGATAAGAAAACTGCTCGCCGAGGTGCTGGGCTGAGTTTGAGGACGAAAAGTAGAAATAGTTAGAAGAAGAACCGCTAAATGGTGAGACTATGGAGAGAGTAAGTGAGGCGAACATAAAGTACGTTATGGAAGAGCTTGAGCGCCTAAAAGTTGAAATCCAGCGCCTTGAGGCCATGCTGGTTCCAATGGTTAAAAACGAGATTTCGGCGGAGGAAATTGAAGAAATAGAACGAGAAGCCAGGGAATTTTATGAGGAGGAATGGATTGACGCAGATGATCTTGAGGGGCTCCTGGAGGATGATTCATGACGTTCGACGTTAAAATAAAGAAGGAAGTCATCAAAGCCCTTAAATCTCTCCCTAAAGCCAACCGAAGAAAGTTCATGGAACTAAAGGATGCCCTTCACTATGAGGCAGTTCCAAAAGACAGGTTCGACATCGTCAAAATAAAAGGCTCTAGGGATTTGGACATATATCGGGTTAGAATCGGGGAATATAGAATCATCTACTCCGTAAACTGGGAAAAACGCCTGGTACTAATCCATAGGCTGAAGAAAAGGGGAGATGCGTACAAATAACTCACTGAATTTTGTACCTCAGGAACGCCGCTATTCCTCCAAAGGCCTTGTAGAACTGCTGGCCCTCCTCGGTGTCGAGTGATATTATCTCCACCTCGGAGCCGCTCTCCTCCGCCATTTTTATTAGCTCTTCAGCGACGTCCCACTTCTCGAAGCTGAGGTTCTGACTGCCGCACTTGGGGCAGTGGGTGAGCTTCTTCCTGTAAACATGGAACTCGGACTCACTCATGGTCTTGAGGTCTTCCCAGCCGCAGCTGTTGCACTTAACCTTGACCCTGACCCTGTCGTAGCCCTCGCTGAGGAGGAGCGTATCTACCGCTCCAAGCTCAAGGGCCTTCCTGACCTCGTTCTCACCGTACGTTATCATCCCGGTGTCCTTGACGAGGTGCCTGAAGAAGTTCTGTATGAGGTGGCGCTCCTTTATGGCCTCGTGGTCCTTCAGGATGTCGCTGGCCTTCTCGACGAGCTCCTTGAGGCCGTAGGCCCCGCTGTAGCTGATATCAACGACGCCGATTATCTTCTTCCTGAGCTCGTGGTGGAGGTACTCGCCGTCTATGAAGTCCTCCTTGGTCGGCCCGGGGCCGCCTATGATTATGCCCCTCAGCTCGCCCTTCTCCAGGAGGGGAAGGAAGGCCTTGTTGGCGTGCTCTGCGATGCGTTTCATGAACTCATGCGTTTCTTGCTCACGGATGCGCTCGTAACGCCTGGCCGACTGACCACCGGCGCGGGTCTTCCCGGGAACGTTTGAGGTTAGCTCGTCTATGACGTCGATGCGCTTTCCGCGGAGGACTCCGATGGTGGCCTCGTTCTTCTCAACGGTTATGAGGCCATACGCATCTTTAACGCGGAGCATCTCCTCAAGCGGTTCGGTGATGAAGGTCTGGTCGCATCGGTAGAGCCTGACCTTCAGCGGCTCGGGCGGGACTATCGCCCACAGCCTTATGTCGCTTACCCCCTCCTGCTCGCTGACGTTGCCGACAAAGAGGGCCAGGCCGGTCTCGGGGGTCTTGCGGTAGAGCTTGAGGTGCTGCATCGCCCTTTCGAGGGCACCGAGGACGTTCTTTCGGGTTGATTTACTCTTGATGTTCTGGGCCGTTCCGTACTCCTCTCGCAACTGCTGCATGACCTTGTTCAGGTCGTACCCGGCAGGAACGTAGAGGCTCACCAGTTCTGTGGCTCGACCTCGATAACCCTTCAGCTCCTCGACCTTCTTCTTTAGTTCATACATCTCCGCAGACTTGTGAGACATGAGCATCACTCTCCTTCAGAACGTTTTTCCAGCCAGTTTCCGCTACCTGAGAATGAAAAAGCAGGGAATTTATAAAAGTTTAGGAATGGAGGAGGATTCAGCTAGAACCAGGAGATTATTATGAGTGCTATCACTCCGAGTACACCGCCTATAGCTACAATGAGCACGTTCAACAACGTAAACGGGACGCTTGAAAGGCCAATCCAGTTCGTGAACCACAGAATTATCAGGCCGATTACCGCGTTGGCCACGAGGTATCTGACTATGGCAAAACCAACCTTGACTATCAGCACTACGGCCAGGAGCAGGAAAAACAGGAACAGCAACTCCGCTATCATGGTATCACCTTAAGTAGTTAAAAAGAACGGGCTTATTAATCTTTCGCAACATAAATGGAATTATGAAAGAAATGTATTGATTCGATTTCAGTTTATGGAAGTTTTTCAAGAACCTCTTTGGCTATCTCCCCCAGCGGGACCCACTTCCTGCCCTCGAACGGGAGTATAACCTTGTCCTCGACGCTGACGAGCTCTTCAACGTGTTCTCTTGCCTCCTTAGCCCCAAGCTCCCCGATTAGTATCAACGCGAACCCCTTTGTGTTTCTGTCACCTTCCTTCAGTGCATCGATTAGGTCGTTGATTACTGTACCCTTCAGGGCCCTTGCCCGGTCAGGAAACCTGCGGGCGAGTTCGTAAGAGAGAACCATAGCGTTTTCCTTCACGTAGGGGTTCCTGTTTCCGGTAAGTTCGATGGCTTTGGGGAATATTTTATCGACGTGGGGTTCGATAACGTCCGCCCTCTGCCCGACTACCATTCCCAGAATCAGCAGCGCATCTCCCCTGATTCCCGGTGCTGTGTCGTTGAGGAGTTCGATGAGTCCGTTGAGTGCCTTCTTGTCCTTCACCACCATGGAGACTATCTCGTCAAAGCGTTCCGCTTCGATGAGCTTTTTTATTTTATCCCTCTTCGAACCGAAGGAGAGGAACGCCATGGGGATCACCTAATTAGTCACTTACGGCAATCCTAGTTAAGACTTTCGCTTTGAGAATCTTGGAGCTCCAAACCTGAACCTGAGAAGGGATATGAACATCTCGATGATGTCCCTTTTCAAATTCAACCTGCTGTCCCGCTCGCTCTCGTTCCATACTACCGGCAACTCGCACACCTTTAGGCCCTTCCGCTTGAGCCTTACCAGAATCTCGGTATCCCAAAACCACCCGCTGTCTTGGGCTTCCAGTAGAGAATCCCTTGTTGTTTCGAGGTTAAACGCCTTGAAGCCGCATTGGTGATCCGTGATTCCCGTGCGGAAGAGAACGTTAACAAGCAGGTTGTAGCCTATACTCAGAATCTGACGGTAGAGGCTTCTGTTCACCGTGGAGCCTGGTCGAAGTCTAGAGCATATCACGGAATCACAGCCTGTCTCCGTGATGTGCTTAACCGCAAGCGGGATATACTCCGGGGGCACGGAAAGATCGACATCGAGGTGTATCATTATCCCTGTGTTGGGAAGATTCCTGATGGATCTCTTGATGGCGCCGCCTTTTCCCAGTCTGCGTTTGCTATGAATGCACAGAACCCGTGAATACTTCCGCGATAATTTCATGCAGATCACGTCGCTTCCGTCCGTGCTCCCATCTTCAGCAATGAGTATGGTATAATCACTAATTTCCGAGCGCGCCAGAACTCTTATGACACTATCAACGGCATTTTCAAGGAAGTCCTGCTCATTATACGCTGGAATTATCACGTATACCTTTGGAGGTCTCATGACAATCTTCCCCCGATTGACAGGGTTTCTGGGCAATCACCACTATCGAGGTTCCAATGGGCAGTTTCAGTCCTCGAAGAATTAAGTAATTATCGAGTTTGGATATCGCATAGAGAGCGTCGTTTAGTGGTTTGGGAAGGCGAACTAGGCTGTGAGATTTTCCCAGTTTCTTCTGGATTGCTGAGGGGATGAACAATATAAAATTCCAGTACGACCAGAAAACAATGTTGAATCCTGTACCCTGAGTTAATTTCAGCACCTGCCTTGCAGAGTACCTTCGCTTGTGGCCATGAACGTCGTCGTGAATGCCCCAAAGCCACATAAAAGCAGGTACGGTTATTAGGAGTTTCCCTCCCGGCTTTAGAACACGCCATATCTCCTTGATAGCGCGTCTGTCGTCCACGTGCTCCAGTATATCCAGGGCTGCAACGCTCATAAACGTTGAATCATCAAATGGAAGTGCTTCTACGTTGCCCCGTATGATGTTTCTCCCTAATTTTGAAGCGTACTCAATCATAGTGTCCGACAATTCCACTCCAACCGAGTGGGGAACTATGCCTTTGATAGCTTCTAGATTTTCACCGCTTCCGGAACCAACGTCCAGAAGAGGTCCGTGAAAGTGGAATTTTAATAAGAGCGACTTAATGAGATCTCTGCGGGATTTAAACCACCAGTAGGTCCTTTCAAAATCCAGATGAATCATTTCTATTTCATCGCTCATAAGTCCCATTCTGGGTTTCCCCTAGAACAACTTTGGAAACGGCACAATATAAATGTTTGGCATCTATAGGATAACCTTATATATCCTCCACCCCTTAAACCACTAGATGTGGCGCAGAGATGCGTTTTACAAGGCCATTACTGCTCGATTGTGGATCATACTGCTAGTAGTCTATGCGTTCGAACTGTGGCTGAGGCTGATGATTCGGCACTGGCTTTTCCTAACGGGGGCTTTCGATTTGGGCCTGTTTTCTCAGTCACTGTGGACGACCGCTCATTCGGAGGGGCTTCTGTTTAACACCCCGGAGTTCATAGAGCTGGGTGTTAAGTCCCATATGGAGGTACACTTTCAGCCGATCCTCTTTATTTTAGTTCCTCTTTATTACCTGTATTCGCGCCCTGAATTGCTTCTCACACTGGTCCCTATTGCTATGTTTGTCGCAGGGGTGATTTTCTACCTCTTTTCGCGGGACGCTCTTGAAGGTATTGAGCATTCAGTATATGTTATTTTATTTTTCATTCTGTGTCCATTTGCATGGATTACTGACGATTTTCACCCCTCAGTTCTGGCAGTTCCTGTAATTTTTGCCATCGTTTATTTTGCCCACAGGATACTGGTAATGGGGGACTCCTCCCCATCAAACAAGCTCGGAGTCATTCTTCTCTCGATTCTGCTGTTGTCCACTAAGGAAGATGCGGGAATTGCTCTCGTTAGCATTGGCGTCCTATTTATCCTTGTAAGGGAGAGGAGAAGTTTGTGGAGCATCTTAAGGAACATGGCCTCAATCAAAGGACTTCGGGAATTTTGTATGGCTCATCAGCTTGAAGTGACCTTTATACTCGTTGGAATCACGTCGGTTATCGTTGAAACATTTGTGCTGGTTCCAATGTTTAATCCCACCGGCCATTATCCTTTCCTGTCAGGAGATGTGGGAAAGATTTACTTGGATCTCGATTCTTTTTATCTGAGGGCGATATACATAGTAGTATGGTTGGGTTACTTTGGGATACCGCTGCTTAAAAATCCCCGGTTTTTGATTCCGCCTTTGATTCCATTAGCGGAGATCATAGTTATGGGCTCGTGGAGCCCGGTGGTGGCTATTGGAACGCACTATTCATATATTCTCCTTCCTATGAGCCTTGTGTCTTCAATCTACGCGCTTCGTGCCCTGAGATCATCTGAAAACAGTCCTCTTTTAAAAACGATGAGGTTTAGCCTTGGTATGGCAATGATGATTTTTCTTTTGGTCGCACCTCCCATAAACTTCTCGGAATACATTGGAGTCTGGGGGACCTCTTCCTACACACTTTCCAGCGTGTGGGACGTATGGGATGGTTATATGGAAATCCTAGATGAGAGCTTGCCTGTATTCTACGAGGCAGACAGGAGATGTGCACTGGTAGTCCAGGGAAACATATTCCCACGCCTTGCCAACAGGAACACCACTTATGTAGTAAGGACAGTTTTTGGCAACTCTTACCTCCAGAACAACAGCATAGTTATCGTAGACTCACTGTATGGAAGATTATTCAACTCTTCCATGAAGGTCATTAATGGGAGACTCCAAAACGGCAGCTACTCCAACGTTCAGGTAATTGACTTGAGGCAGGTGGTGTACAGGTGCTCCGGCCAGGACCCCGCTATGACTCCAATACGCCCCGAGGACTCAGTGGTAAAGTGTGTCACGGAGACCTTTAAGCATTATATACATCGGTGCGAAAGTCAATTGACTGAAGTTTCAGGCAATGGCTAGAAATCCCGCAACTGAGGAGGAGGCAAAATGAAAGGCTGTGAAACCGTGAGATAAGAATCTCCATTAGGTACTGGGGGGGATTCAATGAAGAGAGCAGCTCTTGAAAGATTGATTCCTGGGCTCATTCTTTTGATATATGCCATTACGCGGGTTACGCTCTTGTTCCAGATGAACGAATACATCGACTATGACGAGGGGACATACCTACTAATAGCTAGACTTATCAACCAGGGATACCTCCCATACCGGGATATCTTTGCCGTTCATCCTCCCCTCTACTACTACATCCTGGCTTTATGGCTGCGTGTTTTTGGGGATAGCTACATCGTTGGACGGATGCTTTCCGTGGTGGCCGGTGGAATTTCCATCATCATAGCATATAAAATTGGAAGCGAGCTTAGAGATGAAAAACTGGGGATACTGTTCGCGCTTGCTTTAGTTCTTGACCCGACGATACTTCGAGTCAATCGGCTAGTACTACACGATACCTTCGTGGAACTTTTCGTGATTTTTTCAATGTATTATTTTATCAGATACAAAAAGACCCGTTTGATTAAATACGCCTATATCTCCCTTGCTCTGGCTGGAATTGGAAGCGCCATCAAGTTCACAATTATACCGTATATTGTGGCCCTGTACATTGTGTTCGTGCTTATGTTGCTGGGGGAAAAATCCTGGGAGTACATTGAATCTGGCCTTCGAACAGTACTCTCCAGCTCCCAGGTCCTCGTTGTCATGGCGCTATACCTGCTCCTTGCCGCCGTATTCGTCTCACTCCGAATGGCTTGGCCTTCGTGGGTTACCGAGAAAATCCTCGTGCTCCTGGGGATACATCCGTTTTCTCTAGTAGGTCATAAATACGTTGGGGGGCTCATCGTCGTTGCATGGGCATTCCTAACGATTTACGTATTCGGTTGCAGATATGTCGGGAAGTTGGTGCATATAGCCCGCGAGACAATGGGACACTTAAAACCTGCGGCGTACCTGTTGCTTTCCCTCTTGATCCCCAAGGCTGTGGTTGAGCTCCTGCTTGGATACGCAGTATCCACCGATTACCTAAACCAGACCTACCTTCTCCAGAGTAGCAGGTACTTCTCGTTCGCCGCGCTCTTCCAGCTCTCCAGTGAGGTTATTAATACATTCTATTCCGGCGTTCAGGAACGTGCATCGGTCTTCGTTCCGATGTTTTTCCTGACCGCTGTCACCCTGGTGCTGCTGCTCAGGGAAAATCAGCTTAAACGGGACAGTGCTGTCTCACTCCTGTTTCTATTGAATTTCGTGATGTATATGCTGCTGTTCCCAATAATCCCCAACCTTAGGTTTTTGATTCCTTTCATCCTGGTGTTTTATCTGTTTGCCCTTGATGTGGTAATGTCCGCCGGTTCGATGGGAAACTTTAGAAACCTCATGGTGTTTGGAACAGTGTTTCTCCTGCTTATGTCCATGACCGACTATGGACTCCTCATCAACGCCCCCCGCGGCAGTTTGGAACTTCCCATGAGCATTCACTCAAAGTCCCTGAGAGACGGTGCCGATGCTTATCTTGAGTCTCATCCATGTAATGTGACGTATTCGATAAACCCGATGAACGCTTATTATCTGGGTCTCAATGTTCCACCGTGGTTCGTTGACTCATTTGGGCTGCTGTACATGGCAGAATATCCTCCAGGCCGACTGGTGGAAGATCTTAAGGAAATCGGTGTGGATTGCATTGTACTCGGTACATGGATGGATAAAATCTCAGATAGAAACTCTGACTTAAATGCGCTGTACTCCCCGATCAAATCGTTTGCCTTGGTAAATGGAACCCCCATCTTTTCGGGCTCTTACTCGAATGGAGATCTGATCCTGGTATCCAGGATTGACTATCCTGCAAGGATGCTCACCCCTGAATCCAGGGAAGGAAAATTATGGCTCTTAGATGGAATCCACGAGACCTTTGCAGTTTATCCAATTGCCTCGAACCAGAGCTTTAACTTCAGCACGGTTCTGGAAAGGCTCGATGGGGATAGTTTTCTTGTTAAATGGTACAATGAAGATAGTGTCTATGTGGTTGCTACTGTTGTAGCAAATGCTAGTGGGGTCATGATCACTCTTAAAAACGATACCGCAGAGCTTGTCGTGACGTTTTCGGGGATTGCCATAGACGATGACGGAAACGTCCCCGATCCCGACATGCGTGAGGATGTCTTGAATATATACGTCGGTACCGAGAAATTCTGGGTGGCTGGGAGAGAACTGCACTACACGTCAAAGGGTCGGGTTCTCGTGAGGGGCAAACTCCTGAAGATTACCAAGGTTATCCATTCTGGCCGTTCATAGCGCTCTCTATGTCCTCTGATATTTCGCTCTCGATCGTGTTCTGGAGCTCTCCAGTCTTGTGGATGGTACCAAAGCGGGGATCAAAGAACTTGCGTACGAACACGAATATCATAACGATAGCTATGGCTACCATGAAAAGGTACTCCACTGAACCCTGGGCATTTCTCCGCATTCCAAATCACCCAATACCTTAAGAAGTATTAAAAGTTTAAAAAAGTTTAGAACAAAACTTCAGCTACCGATCTCGCTGTTGAGCTCCTCACTTATCTGCTGCTCTGCAGTGTCGGCTATGTCACTGGCGCTCTGTCCCCTGTTCTTGAGCTGCCTCCAGACTATAAGCACTATAACCAGAGCGGCAGCGATCATAAACAGGTACTCAATCGCACCCTGGGCCTTCCTCTTCATGTTATCCACCTCCAAAGGATTACTTCATACCTAAATGCACCGAAAAAGCTTATATAGCTTTCTCCCCAAATTTAAGGAGATGGCCCCCAATACTGCGGAAACAGCAGGGGTGGTTTCGTGGAGTTGGTAAGCGTCCAATGTGAATCATCGAGCATTGAAGATTGTATAAACAATATACTATTAAAGTCAAGGGAACTGCTGTACCCCCTGCCGGGTTCTATCGTTTCCTCCAAAATAAACCTCACGTTCGGTGCCTTCATGAACCTCACGGTAACAATGTTGCTTGATACCCGTAATGATATGAAAAAAGGTATCCTCGCGGACTACGCCCACGGGAAAAACAAAGAGGACGCCATAAGCAAGACAATGGACAAGATCAACAGGCTCCTACCGAAGAACGCCAGGATTGTGGACTTCGAGGTAGGCACCTATACAACCCCTGTGACCAGGAGGACCTACGCCGTCGTGGTCGTGGTCTACAACGCGCCCCTGGAGGAGAAGCCCCTCAACGAGTTCACAATAAAGGAACGCAGGGAGCTCCTGGCGAGAATTCTGGAGACGTTCAACTACAACCCCCGCGTCCTAAACATCTCCGAAATAGCGAGGATGTTCAGCGTCTCAAGGGACTCGATATACTACGACATCGAGCAGATACTCAAGGAGAAAAAGAAGGGGCGGGTCAGCCGGTAGCGCTTATCGGGGCAGGGGTTGCGGAGAGTATGAAGAGCACCAGCGCCGCCAGCGCCAGGGCGATTCTCTTCTTCGATATCGGGGACACCTCATCAAGCGCCCCGGGGTTGCCCATGGCCCCCATCATGAGGACGAGGATTCCCCATATCAGCCATCCTACCCAGAGGAAGCTCATGCCTATGAGCACGAGCCCAACGGCCGTGGTCAGGTAGCGGTGCGTCCTCTCGCTCAGAAAGGCTCTCGCTATGTGGCCCCCGTCAAGCTGGGCAGCGGGGATGAGGTTCAGGAAGGTCACCAGTATTCCGACCCACCCCGCTATGGCGACCGGATGGAGGAACACGACGCTGTTCTCGGGGAACGTCACCAAGTACTTCTCAATGAACATGAAAAAGAGGTTCTCGCCGAAGGTTATTCCCCCCGTTGGCGGCACCATACTGACGGGAACCGGAACCGATAGCTTCAACCCTATTATGCTGACGGGGATGGCAACGAGAAAACCCGCTATTGGGCCGCTCACGCCGAGGTCAATGGCGGCGTTCCTCGTTGGCAGGGGGGATTTCACCCTTATCACAGCGCCCATCGTTCCGAGCATGCTGGGGAACGGGATGAAGTAGGGCATCGTTGCTCTAACGCCGTGGTAGGCGGCTGCAATCTTGTGGCCCAGCTCGTGGGTTCCGAGTATCGCCATGACGCTTATTGAAAATGCCAGCGCGTTGACGTAGGGGTTTCTTATCCCGGGCAGACCGTATTCGTCGAGGAGGGAGATGTAGCTCAGGGAGAGCCAGTACCCGGCGAGGAACGTGGTGAATATCGTCGCGATTAGGAAAACCCAGGGGAGCCAGCGGTTGTCCTCCCTGACCTCCCCGGCGGGAAAGACGTAGAGGAGAACCCTCCCCCCGCGCCTCTTGAGGGCCGCCCAGTAGCCGAGCTCCTCGAGCTCCCTCAGGACCCTTTCAAAGTCCCCCTCCAGGACATCCCTGACCTCGAAGACGAAGACGTTGCCCTCGACCCCGCGGGGTTCGATGACGTAGAACTCACTCAGCTTTGCCTCCACGGCAGGCGGAAGTGCCGCGGGATGAACGGTGTGGAGAGGAATACGCTGGGAGACGGATGGTTCGTTCGGGGCGTTTTCGGCCCCGGCCTCAAAGCCCACCAGAACCATGTCACCGCCGCACTCGGGGCAACCATTCTCCAGAACCGGCTCGCTGGAATCGATGACTTCCCTGTGACCGCACCTGACGCACTCGTAAATTCCCCTCGACATTTTTCCTCCCAGAATAAAGAGTCGGGAGGGGTTAAAAACCCTACTCCCGGGGTTCGGGAACCTCCACCTCCCCGGAGTCAGCATCAACCTTAACGCGCTCCCCGCTCCTCAGCCTCGAAACGTCTATCCCGTCCACCATGGGGATGCCGGCTATTATTGCACCCGTCGCGACTATGGTCTCCGCTTCGCCAACGATTATGGCCTTCGGCGCCTTCCCGTTTTTCTTGAGGGCATAGATTACATAGGAGCCAACCGTCGAGCCCTTCCCGCGGGGAAACGCGAGTATCTTTCCGGCTATGCTCTGCCCCCTTATGTCGCTCTCTGCATCCGTAACTATTCCCGTTTCGGGGTCAACGCCGCCGAGGAACGAAAGGGCTTTCCTGGAAACTATCAGCTCTCCTTCTGCCTTTCCCCCGACTATCTTCCTTCCCCGGAGCTTCATGGTATCACCTCACGGCGCCTCCCGTATCAGGTTCTCCGCATCGTCGAGCCTCACGCTGAACCCGAATGAGCGGAAGTAAAACGCGGATTTTCCGCTGTTGGTTGCTATACCCGAATACCACCCCTTTATCGGGGAGACAACGAAGCAGGCGTCCGCTATTATTCTCCCGTTGTAGCGCTCTATTATCTCCGTGTAGCCGAGGGCATCGGCCAAAGCCTTGACCGCGCCGCTTGCCGTGATGAACAGGGGTATCCTGAGGGGCCTCCCGCGCATCCTGAGGAGCTCCGCGATCTCCTTTACCTCCTGCAGTGAGGCATGGGGACAGCCGATGAGGATCATGTCTATCTCGCTCCAGTCGTCCCTGAACTCCTCCCGTACGGCCCTAATATCGGAGTCCTCAACGGTTATCGTCTCAAGTTCCTCCGCTATTGCGGTGCGGTACTCGGGGGTCTCGCCCTCCACGTGGTAGAGCGCTATTGATCCGCTCGCTGCCATCGCCGCTCCCATCTCCTTGAGGAACTCGGTTCTCGCGGGTTTTGGCCCCCTGAGGTAGGGCACATCGTTGCCGAGCGTCCTGCCCAGGTGGTAGCCGAGGGCCGCGTAGTCAACGAAGGTTTCCATCTTCGCGTCAACGTTGACCATCACCGTCGCTTTCCTGTTCTCGTCCAGGTGGAGGCCGTAGTTGGGGGTCTTGCCGACTATCGCGGCGGCCAGGCTTGAGGGGCCGCCTTCTCTGTTCGTCCTTGCACCCAGGATGGAGTTGGCGAAGCTTACCGCAGAACTTTCGCTCCATGCTATATGGTCGCCGAACTTCGGAAGGTTCGCGCCGTAGTAGGGGGTGCAGGTTGAGGTGATCTCGATTCCCATCCTTCTGTAAAGCTCAAGAACTTCCCTCTGCTTCTCCATGAATTCATCGTCGCCTATGCCCGCTGGGTTGAGGGTCGTGTAGACGCTGACCTTTGCTCCAGCATTGACGAAGTCCCTCAGAAACTCCATCCCCGCATCGCCGATGTTCTTGTAGGAAACGCCAGCAATCTGAGCGCTCTTTATCGGGATGAGCCTATCAGCACCGTAAATTTCCCCAAGGGCGACGAGTATCTCCATCGCCTTCTGGAGGGCGTAGCCGTACTCCCCCGCCAGAATCAGCTCCTCCTCCTTAGTCAGGTACATGACACCACCTTTCACATAATGAGCGTCCCCTTTTATAAGCCCTCCCTTCCATTTTTGAAAGTCAGTACATGGATATTGACCAACAGAAACAGTTATTTGATGTTTGATAATAATACTAATGCCCACTCTCAGGAGGGACCTGTGATGGGAGCTGTGGAGAAGGGTGCAGTAGTGTTGTTATTTTTGGTACTATTTGGGATGGGTGCGACCCCAGTAACCGGGACAATAGCGGGGCCCACCTATGACGTTGTGTTATCGGACAATGGCCCAACGTTCTACGACAACACAGTGGTCGGCGAATGGCCCAACTACTATCCCTTCGAGATGAAGGGCAGGGTGGAGTCCTACTCGACCTCCTGGTACTCAGGCTCGGGAGCTTCCCACATTGCAGTGATTGTGCTCGGGACATACGACCTCGACTATGCCTCGGCGAAGCTCACAAACACCGCAGGGTATTCCCTGTACAGGACGTATTCTTCGGCCACGTTCACGGCGAACTTCTACTACCCGTTCCTGGACGACGCCGACGGCGGACCGAGCTCCACCCTCACGATGAGGTGGCACTACAAATTCCTCGGAGGAGGGGGATACTGAGGAGGGATGGATATGAGGAAGTATCTGGTTCCTATACTCGCGCTGGTGATCCTTGGGGGAGTGTTGAGCACGGCCTACGCCCTTTCCCAGCCGCCGGCACAGAAGACGCTTGTGGTAGCTCTGGAGAACATGAAAACGTACCGTTTTACCCGTGAGATCAACTTCAACCAGTACAGGGTCTATGTAGTTGATAACGGAGATTCAAGGAGCATCAGGAAACAGTTTCTGTACACCGGCAGAATGATGGCGACGGGTAGCGTGGATCTTACCTCGGGTAGAGTCCAGGAGCACGAGGAATTTTACATAAACGGCTCACTTGCCATGGAGGGAGACGCGCTCGTTGACCTCAACACGGGGAAGATCTCGGGAACCGTGACCCTGGCGGATGGAACGAGCATGGACATAGTAACCTTCTGGGAGAAGTACTATGGTATCAGCCAGGAGCAGGCGCTTGAGGCGATTAAAGCGAGCCTTCCCACCCTGCTACTTCGTAATGTCGCCGTTAACTCCGGAAACGTCCAGATAGTCAGTGACTCCCCATCCCTGATGGACAGGATCCTGATGGGTCTCGGGCTGAAGGAGAAGCTCTTCAAGTACCGCATTCAGGTCGGAAGCGGAAAGGAGTGGCAGGTGCTTGTAACGTCCAGGGGCGTCCCGGTGGAGTTCGAGTACACGGACCCAGACGCCCATATGGTGATTCACATTACGCCGAAGGAGTAACCCGGTCTGGCCTTTTTTATTTTTGCCTGTCTCTGGGAGCATCCGCAAAATTTATAAACCCTCCACGGTTCACTAACTAACGGGTCGAGCAGCGGGGTGGGGCAGCTAGGAGTGCCCGCCGGGCTCATAACCCGGAGGTCGGAAGTTCAAATCTTCCCCCCGCTACCAGCTTATTTTGTGCATTGCTGTTCTTGTATGGTGCTTGGTGTTTCTTTTTAGTCATTTGGACTCTTGAACCCACATCATCGAAGGGCGAAATATTTTTATAATTCCGTTGTTACTGCTATAGATAGTCATGCGGCGAATTAAGGACCTCCATATTGATGAACTTCATGAGGTCGTAGAACGTGTGAAGGTACTGCGTTCTGAGGGACACAGCTATGGGAGAATTGTCGGAATGATTTCTGACGAATACAATGTCCGACTCTCAAAGGCAGCTGTGATTCGTTGGTCTAAAGGTACGCATAGCCCATTTAACAGAATTAGAGCCATTTCCATGGAACCCTCCCCCGAGCTTTCCTACATAATCGGTGTTTACCTGGGAGATGGTAGCATCCACATGAAGGGCAACGGACGGTACGTGGTTAAACTTAAGGTCATTGACCGGGAATTTGCGGAGGCGTTTGCTAACGCTTTAGACAAACTCGGGATTAGGGCCACGATGGGATTTGAAAGGGACTCAACCCGCGTGGATAGATTTTACGTGGAAGGGAGCAATAAGACCCTATTTCAGCTCCTGAGTGGCCCTAGGGAGAGGCTGTTTTCTCTGGCCGGCGAATATCCTGCGGAATTCCTCAGGGGGTTCTTTGATAGTGAGGGGTTCCCTACAATATCCGCTGGAAAGACCTTTACAGTGCAGGTTGCCGCAGTCAACTCGGATCTGGTGGTTTTGGAGTTCGTTAGAAAGCTGTTGGAAGCACTTGGAATGATCTCCAAAATATCCAGACTGTATTCAAAAGGGCATAGAGTCGTTATCCGCGGTGGGGAGTACTCATCAAACGTTGATATGTTCATCCTACGGATTTCCCGCTTTGGTGACGTCATGCGGTTTGCCAAAGAGATTGGTTTCACTGCGGGGAGAAAAGAAGCAAAACTCAGGCGAGCGATTGAATTAAAACTTGATTATCCAAACAGGAAGGCCGTAAGTCTCTGGCATGAGGAGTATGAGAAGGGAAGCAGGGGATACGTCATAAGGGCAAACCTTTTTAAACCTCCCCTCAATTCCCAACGCGAAGGGGCGGCTGGCGGGAGCTGGCCGTCACCGGGAGGTGTATGGTATGGCAAGGATACACGCGAGAAAGAGGGGTAAGTCTGGTTCTAAGAGGCCACCGAGGACCGCTCCGCCGACCTGGGTTGAGTACACGGCGGAGGAGGTTGAGGGACTCGTTATCAAGCTCAGGAAGGAAGGCTACAGCGCGGCAATGATAGGAACCATCCTCAGGGACCAGTACGGAATCCCGAGCGTCAAGCTCGTCACCGGCAAGAAGATAACCAAGATCCTTGAGGAGAACGGCCTCGCGCCGAACATCCCGGAGGACCTCATGGCTCTCATCAGGAAGGCGGTTAAGCTCAGGAAGCACCTCGAGATGCACCCGAAGGACAAGCACTCAAGGCGCGGTCTCCAGCTCACCGAGAGCAAGATCAGGCGCCTCGTCAAGTACTACCGCAGGACCGGCAAGCTTCCGGCCAAGTGGCGCTACGATCCGGAGCAGGCCAAGCTCCTGGTCCGCTGATCCTTTCCTTCTTCTTAAACCTGCGGTGGTGAACCTGCCGTGGATAGAGGGGCGTTTTTGGAGCGGGCCAGGGAAGGCGCCGAACTGATCAAGATGCACATTGAGTTAGGGCACACCATCCGCATAGTCTCCCACCGCGACGCTGACGGCATAACCGCCGGGGCGATTCTGGCGAGGGCTGTTGCACGCGAGGGCGGAACCTTCCAGCTCAGCATCGTCAAACAGGTGAGCGAGGAGCTCATCAAGGACCTGGCCGCTGAAAAGCACAGGATATATGTCTTCAGTGACCTGGGAAGCGGCTCGATGGGTCTCATCGAGAAGTACCTTGAAGGCGCCACGGTCGTTGTTGCTGACCACCACCCGCCCGAGAAGGAGAGCTTCTCCACGGAGTCCCACGTTCTCGTTAATCCGGTCCCCTTCGGCGCCAACAGCGTCCGCGATCTCAGCGGTTCGGGCGTTGCCTACTTTGTCGCCAGGGAGATGAACGAGAAGAACCGTGATCTGGCCTATATAGCCCTCGTCGGTGCAGTCGGTGACATGCAGGAGATAGACGGCACGTTCCACGGCATGAACATGGACATCATAGAGGACGGAAAGGGTCTCGGTATCCTGGAGATCCGGAAGGAACTTCGCCTCTTCGGACGCGAAAGCCGGCCTCTGCGCCAGATGCTGGCCTATTCCACCAACCCGGAGATTCCCGAGGTAACCGGCGATGAGCGGAAGGCCATAGAGTGGCTCCGCGCCAAGGGCTTCGACCCGGACGTGAGGTACTGGCAGCTCCGCGAGGAGGAGAAGAGGAAGCTTCACGATGCACTCGTGATACATCTCATCAAGCACGGCGCCCCAAAGGAGGCCATAGACAGGCTCATAGGCGACGTGGTGGTAAGCCCGCTCTATCCCGAGGGCGACCCGAGGCACGAGGCGAGGGAGTTCGCAACTTTGCTCAACGCCACCGGCAGACTGAACGCCGGGACGCTGGGAGTTGCGATATGTCTCGGCGACGAGGATGCCTACAGGAAGGCCAGAAAGATGCTTGACGACTACAAGCGGGAACAGATAGAGGCCAGGAAGTTCATAATCCAGAACTGGAGCATGGCGGATGAGGGAGAGCACGCCTACGTCTTCTACGCGGGCAGGAGCATCCGGGACACTCTCGTCGGCATCGCCGCCAACATAGCGATAAACGCCGGGCTGGTTGACCCAGAGAAGCCGGTCGTGGTGCTGGCCGACAGCGACGAGGACGAGAGCCTCGTGAAGGGATCCGCAAGGACAACCGAGAAAGCCCTGGCGAAGGGCTATCACCTCGGCGATGCACTGCGTGAGGTCGCGGAGAAGCTCGGCGGAGAGGGCGGAGGGCATGCGATAGCCGCAGGAATTCGCTTCCCGAGGGACAGGATCGAGGAGTTCATCAGGCTCTTCAACGAGGCCCTTGGAAGGCAGCTCCGGGAGGGAAAATCCGGTGAGAATTGAGGCCAGGGTGGAGATGATCTGGCACTACGGCGATCCGGAGAGGGCGGAGGCCATAGCCCGGTCCCTTGAAGTGGACAACGCGAACATTCCGGATGACCTAAAGAAAAGTTTAAATGTGCTGACCCGATGGGAAAATGGGGACGTCATAACAAAGGTTAAATACTCGGGTGAGATTGAAACACTCATCAAAGCGCTGGACGATTTGGTGTTTTCAATCAAAATCGCCGAAGATGTAACCGAAAAGGTGTGAAGTGGAGGTGTTAAGATGGCAAAAGTTAACCCAAGGAAGAAGGCTGCCGCTACCAAGGATAAGTGGAAGAGCAAGGAGTGGTATATAGTTTACGCTCCGGACTTCTTCGGGAGCAAGGAGATAGGCCTTACCCCGGCCGACGAGCCGGAGAAGGTCATAGGAAGGGTCATCGAGACCACCCTCAAGGACCTCACCGGCGACTTCACCAAGGGCCAGGTCAAGCTCTACTTCCAGGTCTACGACGTCAAGGGCCAGAACGCCTACACCAAGTTCAAGGGCCACACCCTCTCAAGGAGCTACATAAGGAGCCTCGTCAGGAGGAGAACCACCCGCGTTGACGGTATCTACAACGTCACCACCAAGGACGGCTACAAGCTCCGCGTCATGGGCATGGTCATCGCCTACAGGCGCATCCAGACCAGCCAGGAGAGGGCCATCAGGGAGATCATCAGGGACATCATCTACAAGAAGGCCGAGGAGCTTGACTACAGGGACTTCGTTCTTGAGGCCGTCAGCGGCAAGATGGCGGCTGAGATAGCCAAGGAAGCCAGGAAGATTTACCCGATCAAGAGGGCTGAGATCAGGAAGATCAAGGTTCTCGCCGAGCCGGAGGCCTGATGGCCTCTCAATTCTCTATTCTCTGACCTCCTGCCGCTGCCCACATGCTTTTAAATACTCCCGCGAGTGTTTCCTGGGGGTGAGGGTGTGAAGTTTCTCGTGAAGACCCAGCGGGGTATGGAGGGCGTTGCAGCCAATTATATCAGGGAGGCACTTCCGGACGCGGAGATATGGATCTCCCCGATGGGCTATTACGGACTCGTCATCGTGGAGACTGGGGACGAGAATGCGGGCGAGGTGATGCTCGGCATTCCCGAGATCGAGAGGGTAATTCCCGTTCTCGCGGAGGTTCCTGCCGAGCTTGAGAGGATCGTTGAAACCGCCGAGAAGGTGGTCCCGCTCATAGGGGAAAACGAGACCTTCGCAGTGAAGACAAAGAGGCGCGGAAAGCACGGGTTCTCAAGCATCGACGTCAACAGGGAGCTCGGAGCAAAGGTGCGCGAGCTCACGGGCGCCGACGTGAACCTCAGCTGGCCGGACAAGATTGTCCAGGTCGAGATAATCGGGGACAGAGCATACGTTTCGGTTCTCCCGGGCGAGGAGTTCAGGAAGTTCACTCCCGACAAGAAGGACGCAAGGGAGCTCTTCCGCAAGGTCACCGTGGTTCAGATGCCGTACTGGGGAGGCCTTAAGGTCTGCCGCTCCTTCGGGGAGAAGATCGGAAGGGCCGCCCAGGCCTTTGAGGTGAAGGAGCTCATAATAGCCCCGAAGGGAAAGATGGACGCCCTTGAGCTGGCCGAGTTCATCAAAGGGGTCCGGGTTGGTCAGGAGAGCAGGCACAGAATACAGCGTGAGAGCTATCCATGGAAGGTTGAGAAGGTTCCCGTCAGCGTGTGGGACCTTTATCAGGTAGTTCGCGACAAAAGGAGGGACAAAAGGCTCCTCATAATAACGGATCCCAAAGGCCCAACCGTGGCGGAGGTGGGAGAGAGGCTTGCGCGTGACATGTTCCATGCGAAGGAGGTCGTTGTGTTCATCGGCTCCCGCGAGGGGATTCCGAGGGGCCTCTTCAGGTTCGCGGATTACGTGATCGACCTTGCCCCGTATATGACCTTTGCCACCGAGCACGGCATTCCAGCCGCACTCGTGTCCCTCTGGGAGGTTTACGAGGAATACACAGGGAAGCGGGAGGAAAAAACCTGAGTTTTCTTTAATTCTTCAATTCTTGAATTATGCTTTGGCGAGGCGTCAGACCCTAAGGTCGTCCTCACCGCTCGGGAATCCGCCGTAGTCATCATCCGCCGAGGGGAATTCCCGTTTAGGTTTTAAAATCTCACGCCCCTCCGTTGAGGAGGTAGAACAGGCCGGCGCCCACGAAGCCGCCCAGAAGTGAGGCCAGGAAATTGGTGGAGTTGTTGTTGGTGATGCCCTCGTTCTCCAGGGTTGCTCCGATGAGGCTGTCCAGATTGACCCCGATGAAACCGCCCAGGGTCACCGCGAGGAGCATGGGGCCCGTTTCCGGGGTCAGGGGGAGGGCAAACAGAGCTATTACCAGCGCTCCGGCAAGGGCAAAGAGCTCACCTGCCAATGACACGGCGCCGTTGGTTCCGGGCCTGGCGGGTTTAAAGTTGGTTATCAGTTTCGGGCTCCTTCCGAAGACCTTTCCGAGCTCGCTGGCGAGTGTGTCTCCGTTTGCTGTTGCGATGGCCGCGAACGTCGCCGCCCAGAAGACGCCCATATGGGACAGCTGCTCGAAGACTAGGAAGATGGCGGCAGCGAGCCCGTTTCCAAGTACGTTGCCCCAGCTCCGGACTCCGTTTCTGCTCTGGGCCGTGCCGAGTTTGACCTTCTCCATAAACCGGTACCTGGTTGCAAGAACGCCGATGACAACGAAGGTCACCATGGCCAGGAACGGATAAATCCCGCCGAGCTCTATGACAACAAGCCCCAGCGCCGCCGCCGCTGCAGCACCCTTTGCATCGAGGGCCTTGAACCGATACGAGCCGAGGCCCAGCCCGGCGACCACTGCCACGTCCACGGCGATTCTTTCGAGCATCTTTGCCACCTTGGGAAGAAGTGCTGCGGTGCGTTTATTATTCTTTCTCTCGGCGGTTGACGAAGGAAGTAAAGGAAATCAAAGAACCTCGAACTTGACGGTCTCGGTCACGAAGGTTATGTCGAGCTTGTCGATTCCGGGTATCTTTCTGGAGACCTCTGCGATGATTCTCTCGAGCTCCTTCATGTCCTTCGGTCCAACTATGTGGACGACCAGGCTGTGGGAGCCGATGGCACGCTGGACTATCTTGATGTTCTCATCCTCAACCAGGGTGGGGATTATCTCGTCGATGTTGACCGACGGCTTGAGGGTTATTCCGAGGATCACGTGGACGTAGCCGAGGGCGTCGTAGTCGGGTATGACGGTGTACTTCTTTATGACGCCGTTCCTCTCAAGGCGGTCCATCCTCCTGGATATCCTCTGTCTGGTGGTGCCAAGGATCTCGGCGAGCTCCTTATAGGTAAGGCGGGCGTTCCTTGAGAGAAGCTTTAAAATGCGGATGTCGATTCCGTTTATTTTATCAGCCATCTCTTCACCCCCCAGTATTTTTAATCCTGGTTGGTCGTTCGATTATAAAAATGTTTCTATAAGTTGGATTATTTCTAACCCTCCGGTCACTCTGCGGGCCCCTAATGGCCGTAAAACCTGGTTATACAGTGGAACCAGTTGTTACAGTGGAAGACCTTTATCCCTTGATGTCCTCATCGGGTTCTCCCCATCGGTTCTTGTCGCGGGCCCGGTACTTTTTCACACTTTTCTCCAGCGCTGTGAGGAGGTCGACACCGTAGTGGTTCGCGATGCAGGCGAGTGCGAAGACCACGTCGCCAATTTCTTCCTCCAGACTTTCCCTCCCGCCGGTGCCTTTTACACCCTCAACCTTCAGAAGCTCGTCCGCCAGCTCGCCGACCTCCTCCACCAGCGCCGCTAGCATCTCGAAGGGGCTCCAGTAGCCGCCGAACTCCCTGACAAGCCTATCAACTTTTTCCTGGTGCTCGTTCACGTCACACCAGCCCCTCGCGGACCTTTGTGAGATACTCCTCGAGCACCTCTCTGTTGGTTCTGTAGAAGTGCATCTTGCCCTCCTTGCGCTCATCGATCAGGTTTAGGGCCTTAAGGGTACGGAGGTGGTGGCTGATCAGGGTCTGGTCCTGCTCGAGTATCTTGGATATCAGGCACACGCACATCCAGTTGTCCTTCAGAAGCTTGAGTATCCTGAACCTCAGGGGGTTGGATATCGCCTTGAGGAACCGCATAGTTTCGTCATCGACGTGGATGTCCAATTCCCTGTCGAGGTCTGGGATGCTGCATGTCTCAAAACACTGCATCACTGTCTTCTTCTGCTTCTCGTCCAGCTTGTCCAGGACGTCACGCACCTTCATGTCCAACACCAAAACTCTTAGTGCGGCCCACCTTTTTAAGAATTTTCACATGAACGAGCGTCGATCCCTTGTGCGGTGGTCTCAGTCCACTATCTCCATCCTGATGCGCTCGCCGCTGCTTGAGTATGCTCTAACGGCGTCTTCAGTAAAGGGATACGCTATTATCAGGTGAACGCCCCCGAACTTCGAGAAGAAGTGAAGGTCAGCCTGTGAGGGCCAGGCGCTCGGGCCGGGATGTGAGTGAACGGTTCCCTTTATGCTCTCGTCATAGGGTAGCATCCAGGTGTCGAAGAAAGCGGAACTCGTGCCGAAGTGGGGGTTGGGGGCTATGAGGACTTCCTCGAAAACCCCGTCCTTCTCCCTCAGGAATCCGGCGAACTCGTTCGGGTAGAACTCGCGCGCCAGCTCCAGCAGGTATTCGAGCAGCTCCCTCCTTATTCTCACGACTTCCATGCTTTCACCTTCTTGTCTGTGAAAATAGGAAAAGACTCAGAGGACGGCGATGGCCTCTATCTCAACCGCCACACCCTTGGGCAGGTTTGAGACCTCAACGACAGCCCTCGCGGGTCTGGAGGCCGAGAAATACCTCTCATAGACCTCGTTGAATCGGGCGTAGCCCTTCATGTCCCTGAGGTAGACGGTTACCTTGGCGATGTTCTTCGCGCTCCCTCCGGCGGCCTCAACGACCGCAAGGAGGTTTCTGATGGCTCTTTTCGCCTGCTCCTCTATCGGCCCCTTCACGAGCTCCCCGGTCTCAGGGTCTATTGGAATCTGCCCTGAGACGAAGAGAAACTTCCCCTCGGCGATAACTCCCTGGCTGTAGGGACCTATCGGCCTGGGGGCCCTCTCGGTAAAGACGGTTTCCTTTTTCATTCTCTCACCTCTAAAATGAATCAGCGAAGCGAAGACTCCTCATCGGTTCCCCCTCGGGTGTCCTCGGCTTCATCACTCTCCCCGGGTTCACTTCTTCTCCAGGTACTTCTCAAGGCTCTTGGCAGGGACATCGAGGGGCAGGCCTATCTTCTCCAGGGCCTTCCTCAGGGCGTAAACACGTGCATGCTCAACGAACGGCCTGGGGGCGTAGTTCTCAGCCGGGAAGTGCATGTACTTCTCAACGACCGCCGGGATTTCGGCCTTTCTAACCTTCTTGAACTCCCCGAACCATGCGTCTATCCCATCCACGTCGATGCCGGCATAGACGGGGAGCTTCAGGGTTATGCTCTCGTTTATGCCCGCGAGGAGCCTTGCGACGTCCGCCATCGGCGTCTTGTCGTCGATGATGAGCCTCCTAACAGCTCTCCACTTGCCGTGCTCCGCGCTGAGGTGGAACGCCGTAAAGTTGACATGGTCCTCGTTGTAAGGGAAGACTATCCTGACCTCGCTCAGCGGCTCTTCGGGGTAGTCCACGGGGACTTTCGTGGAGAGAACCTCCCTGACTAGGAGTGCCTTGGCAACGTCAACGAGGTGCTTCCTGAGCTTCTTGTCGTCCTCGAAGACGAGCTGGCCCAGCTTCCTCGCGGTTCCCGGGGATTTGAGCGCTACGACAGCATCGCTCAGGTTCTTCTGCGCCAGCTCCTCGGCGAGGCTTGCTATTCCCGCGACGTTCATGACCTCCGTGAGGTACTCCGGTATCTTCGCGTTGACCGTGTTGGAGATGCTCGCTATGAAGTGGGCCACCTTCTCATCGTCCATATCAAGGAGTCTGTCCGCCACCTTCCAGTTCCCGTGATGCGCCGTAAACACTATCTGATCCTCTACCCTCATCGCTTTCACCATTCATTATGGATTCTATGCACTATTTTAGCTTTTTCTCAGGTGCCTCAAAAAAGTTATAAATCGCCCCGAGCATTCAGGGTTGAGAGAACGAAAGAGGGAAGAAAAATGGGGGACAAAGAAAAGATTGAAGAGGCCCTGGCCCCCAGGGAGTACGGCGAGAGCCTGGAGCTGGGCGTGGATTTCAGCACCACCGAGGAGATCAAGGTTCCGGAGAAGCTAATAGACCAGGTCATCGGCCAGGAACATGCCGTCGAGGTCATCAGAACTGCAGCGAACCAGAAGAGGCACGTCCTTCTAATCGGAGAGCCCGGAACAGGCAAGTCCATGCTCGGTCAGGCCATGGCGGAGCTTCTCCCGACGGAGAACCTCGAAGACATACTGGTCTTCCCGAACTCAGAAGACGAGAACATGCCCAGGATAAAGACCGTTCCCGCCTGCCAGGGGAGAAGGATAGTCGAGAAGTACCGGGAGAAGGCCAAGGGTCAGGAGAGTATAAAATCGTATATCCTCCTGTTCGTTATGTTCACCGTCATGCTCGCCCTCTTCATAGACTTCAGTGCGACCACGCTCCTTATGGGCCTTTTCGTTGTAATACTCACCATAATGGCGCTCTCCAACATGCGCCTCCGCAATACTGTCCTCGTCCCGAAGCTTCTCGTGGACAACTGCGGCAGAACCAAGGCACCGTTCATCGACGCTACAGGCGCCCATGCCGGAGCGCTCCTCGGTGACGTGCGCCACGACCCGTTCCAGAGCGGCGGTTTAGGAACGCCCGCCCACGAGCGCGTTGAGCCGGGAATGATTCACCGCGCCCATAAAGGGGTGCTGTTCATAGACGAGATAGCGACCCTCTCCCTTAAGATGCAGCAGAGCCTCCTCACCGCCATGCAGGAGAAGAGGTTCCCGATAACCGGCCAGAGCGAGATGTCGAGCGGCGCGATGGTCAGGACCGAGCCGGTCCCATGCGACTTCGTCCTCGTCGCGGCTGGAAACCTCGATACCGTTGACAAGATGCACCCTGCCCTGCGCTCCCGTATAAGGGGCTACGGCTACGAGGTTTACATGCGCACGACGATGCCGGACACCCTGGAGAACAGGAAGAAGCTCGTCCAGTTCGTCGCACAGGAGGTAATCCGCGACGGAAAGATACCCCACTTCACCAGGGAGGCCGTTGAGGAGATAGTGAGGGAAGCGCAAAAACGGGCCGGCAGAAAGGGACACCTTACCCTCCGCCTCCGCGACCTCGGTGGTATCGTTAGGGCCGCTGGAGACATTGCAATCAAGAAGGGCAGGAAGTACGTCGAGAGGGAGGACGTTATAGAGGCCATCAGGATGGCGAAGCCGCTCGAGAAGCAGCTCGCCGACTGGTACATCGAGAGGAAGAAGGAGTACCAGGTCATCAAGGCGGAGGGCAAGGGAATCGGCCGCGTGAACGGTCTCGCCGTCATAGGCGAGCAGAGCGGTATAGTCCTGCCGATAGAGGCGGTCGTCGCCCCCGCCGCCAGCAAGGAGGAGGGCAAGATTATAGTCACCGGAAAGCTGGGCGAGATAGCTAAGGAAGCAGTTCAGAACGTCTCGGCGATAATCAAGCGCTACAAGGGCGAGGACATAAGCAAGTATGATATCCACGTCCAGTTCCTCCAGACCTACGAGGGTGTCGAGGGCGACTCGGCGAGCATAAGCGTGGCCACCGCGGTTATATCCGCGCTGGAGGAGATACCGATAAGGCAGGACGTTGCCATGACGGGCTCGCTCAGCGTCCTCGGTGAGGTGCTCCCCATAGGGGGTGCCACGCCGAAGATAGAAGCAGCTATCGAGGCCGGCATAAAGACCGTCATAATCCCCAAGGCCAACGAGAAGGACGTCTTCCTCAGCAGGGACAAGGCGGAGAAGATACAGATATTCCCGGTCGAGACCATTGACCAGGTCCTCGAGATCGCTCTCGTGGACAACGAGAAGAAGGAAGAACTCCTCAGGCGCATAAGGGAGGCCCTTCCGCTTTCCCTTTGAACTTTCCTTCCCTCTTCTTCCGTCGTCCGCAATTTCGGTTCGTGGTTCCCATTAATGTCCAGAAATGCTTAAAAAACGTCCCATCCACGTTACCCACGGAGGTGAGCTAATGCTCAAAGTTGAGAACCTTCACGTCTCGGTAGAGGGCAGGGCCATACTCAAAGGCCTCACCCTTGAGGTGAATCCCGGTGAGTTTCACGTTGTCATGGGGCCGAATGGCTCTGGGAAATCAACGCTGGCCCTCACAATAGCGGGTCATCCAAGGTACTCCGTGGAGAGTGGAAGGATACTCTTCGACGGGGAGGATATAACCGGCCTTGGCCCCGACGAGAGGGCCAAGAGGGGAATAATGCTGGCCTTCCAGCACCCTCACGAGGTAGAGGGCGTTAGGATCATCGAGTTCCTTCAGCAGGTTCTGGTTGAGACGAAGGGCGTTGATCCCGTAGAGGCCTACGACAGGATAGTCAAAAAGGCGGAGGAGCTGTGGTTCCGGGAGGAGGACCTTCACCGCTACGTTAACGTTGGCTTCTCCGGTGGCGAGAGGAAACGGCTTGAGCTCCTCCAGGCGCTCCTCATAGAACCGAAGCTTCTCATCCTCGACGAGCCCGACAGCGGCGTCGACGTTGACTCCCTGAGTGTCATCAGCAGAAAGATAGAGGAGCTACACCAGCGCGGCACGGCCGTGCTCCTCATCACCCACTACGGCAGGATACTCGGACACCTAGATAGGGAGAAGCTCAGGGTCCACGTCATGAAGGACGGCAGGATAGTGAAGACCGGAAGCGGTAAGCTGGTGGAGAGAATAGAGAGCGAGGGCTTCAGCAGGATATTCGAGGAGGTGGGAGAATGACCGAAACCATAACAATCAAAGATGCCAAGGCAATAATCGAGAATCAGATTGAAGAGCTTTCAAAGAGGAACAAAGAACCGGAGTGGATGACAAGGATAAGGTACAAGGCACTGGAAGCCTTTGAGAAAGCTCCCCACAGGGATCCCGTTATAAGCGAGGAGGAGCTGCTCCACTTCATAGCGAAGCCCGAGATAGAGGGCGTTCCCTCTCACATAGAGAGCCTCGATGACCTACCTCCAGAGATGAAGGCCCTCCTCGACAGACTCGGTATCAGTGAGGTCGAGCAGAAGTACATAGCCGGTCTGGCGGTTCAGACGGACACCGGGGTCATCTACAACGAGTTCCTCAGGGAGTGGGAAAAGAAGGGGCTCATCGTTCTCCCAACAGAGGAGGCGGTAAGAAAGTACCCGGACATCGTTAGAGAGCACTTCCTCAGGCTCTTCCGCGTTGACGAGAGCAAGCTGACGGCCTACCACACTGCCGTCTGGAACGGTGGAATCTTCCTCTACGTCAAGGAGGGCCTTAAAGTCCCGTTCCCGCTGCACTTGTTCTTCCTCATCCAGGAGAGTGCACTGGCCCAGGCGCCGCACATTATCATAATAGCCGAGCCGAACAGCGAGTTCCACCTCATCGAGGGCTGTACTGCACCGATTCTGCTCAAGCACTCTTTACATCTTGACATGACCGAGGCCTACTTCCACGATGGTGCGAAGGGTCAACTGACGGTTCTCCAGAACTGGCCGGAGTACGTTCACACGAGGCCGATGACGAGGGCGAGGATAGGAAAGGGCGCGAGATTCATCAACACCACCGTTACCCTTGGCTCCGGAAAGAGCAACATAGGCGATCCGAGGTACTGGGTAGCGGAGAACGGTTACGTTGAGCTGAACGGCATTCTTCTCGGCCAGAAGGATTTCTACGTTGATTTGGGTGGAAGGATGTACCTCCAGGGCAAAGGTTCGGCTGGAATAAACGCGAGCAAAGCCGTCATAATGGACGAAAGCACGGTGATAACGAGGGGAATAATCCAGGCCGAGGCGCCGAAGACCAAAGGGCACATAAGCTGTGACGCGTTGCTGATGAGCGACAAAGCCACGATGGAAACTTACCCGGGACTGATAAGCAAGGTCGATGACGCCCAGCTCAGCCACGAGGCAGCTATCGGCAAGATACGCGAGGAAGAGCTGTTCTACCTGATGAGCCGTGGACTGGATGAAGAAAAAGCGACCCAGCTCATAGTCAAGGGCTTTCTCGAACCGATGCTCAAGGACATTCCGATGGAGTTCCTCGTGGAGATACGGAAGATAATCGAGTTAGCGGTCAGCGGGGGCATGTGAGCCCCCGGCCGATTCTTTGATTATTCAATTATTTAATTCATTCTTTGCAGAGTTCTTCAACCAGCTCGACGACCCTTGGCAGGGCCTTTTCAACTTCCTCGGTGAGCCCCATTCCGAGGTCTATCTCCCTGGCAACGACGCCGATGAAGTGTATATCCGCTTTAGCAAGGCGCTCGTCCATCGCCATCAGAAGCTTAAGCCCGTCTATGGCCCCAATGAAGTGGGCGCTCCTTATCTCCCCCTTCAGCTTCTCGAAGACATCTTTACCTGCGAGGTGAATTATCTTTCCCGGCTGAAACTTTTCACTCAGAATCGCGTCGATGATTATCAGCCTTTCCTCCCCATTGTAATGGGCGGAGAGCATGAATATGTCCGTGCCAACGTCGAGAACGTTGTAGCCCTTTTTCGCGAGTATTCTGCCGGCCTTCAGTCCGACTCCATCGTCCTTCATCAGCTCGTTGCCGAGGGCTAAGATGAGCGTTCTCATGGAATCACCCCGTTACGAGTTCAACCCCTTCCTTCTTTGCCGGCTCGAAGAAGTCCTCATCGAGGGTTGCCAGGGCAAAGCCATGTTCTATGCAGGTGGCTAAAATTAGAGCGTCGTTGGGCAGCATGGCGTACTTCTCGATGAGCTCCATAGCCTTGAAGAGCGTCCTTTGCGATGACTCAACAAATCCAAAGCTTCTCAGAGCTTTGAAAACGACCTGAATCTCCGACGGCAGTTTGCCTTTTTTGCCTTTGATGGTTCGAGGTGCAAGCTTCGAGAAGTAGCCAAGGAGAAGATACGTGACCTCACTAGACACTGTTTCGGTTATGTAAAGAGCAAGGTCTTCGTTCTCGAAGGACTCAAAGAGTTCAACCGCCCGCTCGTTGCCTTTGAAGTACTCCACAATGAGAGAGCTGTCAATAAGTAAATCCTTCATAAATCTCCCTCTTGAGCTCCTTCCAGGTTTTGTCGGTCTTCATGATACCCTTGAGCTTTCTCATGTTCTCAAAGAGTTCGTCCTTGTGGGAGAGATACCATGCCATAGCCTCAACGTCCTTCCTGAATGTCTCGGCATACTTCTTTGGCACCTTCACGTGTATAACAACATCAACGATTTCTTCAGCCATAATACCCCCGGTATTTTTCTGTAACTATCCCTTAAAAAAGTTGAGAAATCAAAGCTTAGCAACGTGCACCGAACAGGAGATGCACGGGTCGTAGGCCCTTACCACCATCTCGGTGAGGTACTTGAGCCTCTCCGGGTCTTCGTTGTAGTGCTTCTCCGCCATCATCCTGACGTGGACCTCCATCATGGCGAGGTTAAACGCTGTGGGAGTTATGATGTCCGCATAAGCTACTCTTCCGTCCTTGACCTCGAGGGCATAGACGAGGATTCCACGCGGTGCCTCCGTCGTTGAGACGCCGAAGCCGTCTTTCAGGACAACCTCGTCCCTGGGCCGTATCGGCCACTTCGCGAGGGCTTCGTCTATCAAATCGATAGCCCTCTCGGTGAAGTAAACCAGCTCAAGGGCCTGGGCCAGGTTGTTGGCGAAGGGGTTGGTTGGCCTGAGCAGATCCCTGTGGCTCTCGTAGAGCTCTTTCGCCCTTCCGTAGAGCTTGTTAGCGTGGTTGACGACGCGGGATATGGCTCCGGTCATGAAGGGCCTCTCGCGATAGAAAGAGTGCTTGGCGAAGCTGTGCTCCACAACGCGCTCGACCATGTACTTCTTGTAGTCCTCGCTCGGGAACTCGAAGCCGTCGCTGACGCTTATGGCGTCGCCATATATGCCGTAGACGTCTCCCCTCGGTTTCACAGCCATGTGGATTATCGGCCCCTCGACTTCAGCGTACTGCTCAAGCTTTGCGAAGAGCTCGAAGGTGTACTCAGCCTTGGGTAGTGCCTCGCTGAGGCGCTTCTTCATAAGCTCAAGGGTGGCCTTGTCCGGAAGTTTTCCAAAGCCTCCGAGTACCGCGTTCTCCTGATGTATCGCCCTGCTTCCAAGCTCGTCCATCATCCAGCTTCCGAGGTTCTTAAGCTCCAGGGCTATGCCTATCTCCTTCTTGTACTCGTCCACCATCTTGAGCGGGTTGGAGTAGCCGAGGTAGTCCGGAAGGACTAGGAGGTAAAGGTGCAGGGCGTGGCTCTCTATCATGTCGCCGATGTAGAGGACCTCCCTGAGCGCTTGGATCTCCTCGCGCGGTTCAAAGCCAACAGCCTTTTCAGCGGCTTCCACCGCTGTGAGCTTGTGGGCAGCCGAACAGAAGGAGCATATCCTTGGGTAGACGGCTAACGCCTCTTCGAGCTTCTTGCCCACCGTTATGGCCTCAAAGAACCTCGGACCCTCTATGATGTTGAGCTTGACTTCCTTAACACCATCGTCTCCAACGACTATCTCAACGCCGCCCTTGCCCTCAACGCGCGCTATGTGATCAACGGTGATGGGAAGGTAGAGGTTCTTCATTCTTCCACCCCCTGGAATATCTTCTCAACCATTTCCTCGAGCTTCGGGTTGTGGGCGTTGAACATCTTCATGCGCTGGAGTATCTCCTCCTTGCTGATTCCCTTCTCCTTGAACGTCCTGGCGAGTGAGTCGAACCAGGCAACGTCGTAGCCTATAGCTCCCCTGCAACCGATGCACGCCACGCCAAAGCCGGGACAGCGAGCGTCGCAACCAGCCCTCGTTATCGGCCCGAGGCACGGCTCGCCCTTCTCGATGAGTATGCACGGGTGCCCCTTCAGCCTGCACTCGACGCAGACCGGGTAATCTATGTCCTCTGGCCAAGAGCCGACAAGGAACGTGCCGAGCGCGTAGAGGAAGTCCCGCTTTTCAGGAGGGCACCCGTAGATGCGGTAGTCAACCTTGATGTAGTTCTCCACCGGCTCGGCCATCTTCGGCTCGAACTTGACCTTCCCGTCGCCGTAGACGGTCTTCCAGAGCTCCTCAAGGCTCTTGTCTTTCTCCCAGCTCTGCACACCGCCGTGGACTGCACAGGAGCCAACGGCCACAACGATTTTCGCGTTCTCGCGTATCTTCTTGACAAGCTCGACCTCCTCCTCGGTGGAGACGCTTCCCTCGATGAAGGCTATGTCCACCGGCTCGTCCTCGTAGCTGTCCCTCTCGACCATGAACCAGCAGACGATTTCAGCGTGCGGAAGCAGCTGAAGGAGCTCATCCATCATGGCCAGCTGGAGCTGACAGCCGTAGCATGAGGTGAGAGCGTAAAACCCAATTCTGACCTTTCCTTCCATCTCCACCACCTCAGTCCAGTAAGCCAGGTGTTGATACTATGTCGAAGTACGTGAAGACCGGGCCGTCCTTGCAGATGTACTTCCAGCTCGTGCTCGTTCCGACGTTGCAGTGGCCGCACTTTCCTATTCCGCACTTCATCTTCCTCTCCAGCGTGACGAATATGTTCTCAGGCCTGTAACCGTAGTTGATGAGGGACTCGAAGACGGCCTTGTACATCCTCGGCGGGCCGCATATGGCAACGGCTGTGTTCTTCGGGTTGGTGTTGGCCTCAACTATAAAGTTCTGCGGCCTTCCGTGAAGTCCCGGCCACTCGGGGTCTCTGGTTACGCTCTGGATTATCTTGACGTTCTCGGCCTCGGCAAGGTCCTTCATGGCCTCAAGCTCCTTGTAGAACAGAAGGTCCTTTCCATAGCGGGCGGTGTTGATGAAGGTTATGTTGCCGTACTTCCATCGGTTGTCCATGGCGTAGAGGAAGACGCTCCTGAGCGGGGCGGTTCCAAGGCCAGCGGCGATTAGGAGCAGATCCATGCCCTCCCAGTCGTCAACGGGGAAGCCGTTGCCGTAGGGGCCGCGGACGAGGACTGTATCTCCGGGCTGGAGTCTGTGGATGACCGTGGTGACCCTTCCAGCCTTCCTGATGCAGAGCTCGAAGAAGCCCTTCCTCATCGCGGAGGAGCATATGCTTATCGGAACCTCACCGATGCCGGGGATGGTGAGCTGGACGAACTGTCCCGGCTTGAAGGTCCACTTCTCGGCCAGCTCTGGGTCCTCAAACCTGAACAGGAACAGCTTCTCCTTCTCGGTGAGCGGATAAACCTTGAGAACCTTGACCCTGTGGAGCGCGTAGGGGTTTTCGTTGGGCATCATAATCTCCCTGGGAACTACCTCGCTCATATGTCCTCACCCCTTATCTCCGAGGCATAGGCGAATCCCCTCTTCGGGATTTCCTCGCTTATCTCGGACGGACAGGTCTTCTCCTCAAGTCCCATGATCGTGCGCAGGTTCTTCACGAAGCTTATACCCGCCGGGCAGAAGTAGGTGCACCTGCCGCAGCCGACACAGAAGCTTATGCCGAGTTTCTCGTTGTAGGAGTTCTTACAGAGGTACCTGTTGCGGAAGCGGCTCTTCTTGGTCGGCCTGAAGTTGTGGTTTCCCGCAACGAGGCCGTGGCTCCTGAGCTGGCAGGAGTCCCAGCGCCTCTCGCGGTAGCCGGTTTCACCGTCGAGGCTGACTATGTCCTGAACCTCGTAGCAGCGGCAGGTCGGGCAGGTGGTGTTGCAGTTGCCGCAGGCGAGGCATATCTCAGCCTGCTCGTCCCACATCGGGTGCTCCATTTCGAGCTCGAGCAGGTAACGCAGATTGCTCCAGTCCTCGTGGTACTTGAAGGCCTTCGAGCGTTTGTTCTCGAACTCGCGGAAGTTGCAGATGTCCTCGGTGGTGACCTCCTCGAAGAGCTTGATGTTCTTGTCCACTATCCTGTGGCCTGTTGGCGTGCCGACCCTTACGAGCCAGCCGTCCGGGAGCTCGTGGAGGAAGAGGTCGAAGCCGTCGTCGGCAAAATCCGTCTCACGGAGGTTGCAGAAGCAGTACTCGTCGGGCATACAGCTGATGCCTATGATGATGCCCTTCTCCCTGCGAACCTTGTAGTACTTATCCGGTAGCTCGTCGAGGTAAACGGTGTCGAGCACCTTGAGGCCGAAGATGTCGCAGGCGTGAAGGCCGAAGAGCACAAAGGGCTCGACGTCCTCTATGACCTCCCTGTACTCGGCTTTGGTGAGGTTGAACTCGAAGAGCTTCTCCCTGGGAAGGAAGAAGAACTTCTTCGGCGGCATTATCGTTCTGTTGTAGCTGAACTCCACCTGTTTGACGTCGTCTATCTCCCTGAAGTCGTAGAACTTCTCGGATATCTTAACCGGGGCGTAGAGTTTGCCCCACTCCTTGAGCCTTTCAAGGAACGCGTAGGTGTTCTCCTTCGGGAGCTTAACGTATCTCAAACCGACCACCTCCAGTGAACATAAATATACACGTGCTCATGTTTATCCCCTCAATTGATGCTTGGCCAGAGGTTAAAAAAGCGTTTTTAAACCCGAAAATTCTAAACCAAAGGTTGAGAAGGGTTCGTTGAGCCTAATGCGCAATCTTTTGGAAAATCCGGGGCGGCAGTTTTTGGCACGTCCTGAACAGCCAGGCACTGCATTAGGCTTCTGAACCATTAACCATTTAAGGCGGAGGTTCCTAGGGGGCGTGGTGGGTTGGATGAGAAGGTACCATTGGAGGGCAATCCCGTTCATCCTGTTCATTATCCTGTCTGCTGTAGAGCCCGTTTTGGCCGAGCCGGCCTGGAGCTGGCACTACCACGATGACTGCATCGTCTTCTCGGCGGCATTCAACGACAACGGCGACCTGGGCCTTGGCTTTGGATACTACGCGATAATCCTAGGCCGCGATGGTGAGAGGCTTCTCCGTGCTCCCGTGAGGGGCTTTGCATACTCCTCCGCCCTGAGCGACAACGATACCCTCATCATCGGGACAGACGGCCACTGGATACAGTTCTTCGCTCCCGAGAAGGGGCTCGTGAACGAGTACAGGGCAGACGATGTTGTCTGGAGCGTTGATATAAGCCCCGACGGAAAGTACGCGGTTGCGGGGAGTGGCGATGGGAACGTTTATTTCTTCAGGGGAACCGAGCTTGCGTGGAAACACAACACGGGCGCCTTCGTGTGGAGCGTTGATCTCTCCGGAGACCAGGTGGTGGCGGGAAACGACAACGGCGACCTTGTGGCACTCCGCGCGGATGGCTCCGAAATCTTCTCGGCGCACCTAAACGGGACCATCAAGAAGGTCTCGGCCTCCCCGGAGAGGATAGTCGTCCTGGTGCTGGCCCCCGACGGGTCGTGGAGCGAGGTTGTCTCCCTCAACTGGAGGGGGGAACTCCTGTGGACGAAGCACTTCAACGGGAAGCTCATGGACATGTCCTTTGACGGCAGCAGCGTGGCCGTTGCGGGGGCCGTGAACAGCGTCATCCTGCTTGACGGGGATGGAAATGAGGTTTACTCCGTGCCGTTCCTGCTCGAGGCGTTCGACGTGGACACTGCGAGGGGCTACACGATAGTCGCCGGCGGGGACGACGCGTTCTTCATAGGGCCCGACGGGAACGTGCTCTGGGACTACTACCCGAACGAGACCGTTGAACGTGTGGCCATCTCGAAGGACGCCCGCTACCTGGCGGTCACCCACAGGGTTCACGGGAAGGACATCTGCGAGGGTACCGTTGATTTTGCCGTCCTTGGCGGGGGTTCTCCCACTGAGACGACAACTGGGGCAGAGGGTAAGAGTGACCTCGGAAACCCCCTCGTTGCCGGTGGAATACTGGCCCTCGTGGCGGCTCTAGCGGTGCTCATGTGGAGGGAGATGAGAGAGTGAGGGCCATAATAGAGGCTGTAAACCTGACCAAGCGCTACGGAGACTTCACCGCCGTCGATGGAATAAGCTTTGAGGTGAAGCGGGGGGAAATATTCGGATTCCTCGGCCCCAACGGAGCTGGCAAGACGACGACGGTCAGAATGCTCTCCACGCTGACTCCTATAACGGAGGGGGAGGCCTACATTGACGGCCACGACGTCCGTCGTGAAAAACTGGCCGTGAAGAGGAGTATCGGCGTTGTGCAGGACGTGTCGAACCTCTACGATGAGCTCACCGTGGAGGAAAACCTCCGCTTCCTGGCCAGGCTTTACGATGCTCCCATGGAGAACGTCTCCCGGCTGATAAAGGACTTCAACCTTCCGGCAAGGAAGAAGTTCGGGAAGCTGAGTTCTGGATACAAAAGAAGAGCAGCCATAGTGGCTGCCCTCATACACGAGCCACCGGTGATTTTCCTGGACGAGCCCACAGTAGCCCTGGACGTCCAGTCAGCTAAGATGGTTAGAGCAATGGTCAGGCTTCTCAACAAGGAGGGGAAGACGATATTCCTGACGACCCACAATATGGCGGAGGCCGAGACGTTGCCTCACAGGATAGCCATAATCAACAGGGGAAAGATAGTGGCTATAGGCGGAAGGAACGAGCTGAGGAAGCTGGTCGGGGGTGGAGTGAGGGTGCGCCTTCGCCTTGAGCCCCTGGGCAACAAACTGCTGCGCCTCCTCGAGCATTACTCGCCCAAACCGGACGGAGATTCAATTGTTGTAACCGTTGATGACACCGATAGGTTTCTCGATGAGTTCTGGCAATGGAAGGAAGAGCTTGGCTTCAGGGTTCTCCACCTCTCAACCGAGCTGCCCAGCATAGAGGAGGTGTTCCTTCAGCTGACCGAGAGCAACGAGGATCGCGAGAGACCCTGCACCTGTGGGGGGTGTCCGCTGTGAAGGTCGTCCCTATAATGGCCAAGGAACTCAGGGAGTACCTGCTCAAGCCGGGTTCGATAAGCTGGGGGCTGATATTCCCCCTCGTCTTCACGCTCTCCTTCATAGTCCGCTTCGGCGACATCGACCACCTCGCCCCGGGCCTGGTGAGCATCTCAGCCCTATTCGCCACGACTTCCTTCGTTGCCTCCTCCCTGATATTTGAGCGCAGGCTCAAGACCTTCGAGCGTCTCCTGCTGGCACCGGTGAGCTACGGCGAGATAATCCTCGCCAAGGTTCTGGTGGGGGCTCTCTTTGGGCTGATGGTGAGCCTCATAACCCTTGCCCTGGTGAGGTACTTCATGGTTTATCCCGTCTGGAGCTGGCCGCTGACGGTTGCTTTTGTGCTCCTTGCCAACCTGACCTTCTCCGCTTTGGGCGTCTACGTTTCTCTGGCCGTTGAGAACCCGATAAACGTCATGACTTGGCTCAACGTGATAAGGCTGCCGATGATATTCACAAGCGGCGCGCTGGCATCGCTGACGCTCTTTCCCGCGTGGTTCATGGCGATTGGTCTCCTGACCCCGATGACCTACTCCGTTGAGGGGCTCCGCTATGCCCTCCTAGGCTACTACGACGTGGTTCCACCGCTTTATTCGCTCTCCCTCCTGCTCCTGATAGCCCTGGGACTTATTCTCCTCTCAGTGAGAGCCCTGCGAAAGGCCTATTAGGGCTCTCCCCGTGACATCCTGTCCAGCTTGAGATAGAAGAAGAGGACTATCATGAACAGCGTGATGTAGTAGCTCCACCGGAAGGGTATGACGCCCATTATTCCAAGGGTGTAAATCACCGTGAGGACCAGAACCACGGCGAGCAGGATTCTGTAGAACGTCTTCCTCTCCATGCTCCCACCGTGGGAAAATAGGAGAGGGAGCTTTTAACGTTATTGAACCTAATAGATGTCCTCCTCCAGCACAAGGAACGCCGAGAAAACCTTAAACGCCAGACCCCTGGCCCTACCCTCCCTTTCAGCGGCCACTATGCTTTTCCCAGTCATCTCTGCTATTTCAACGTCGCTCCTTGACTTCGACCTCCTGGAGGCCCCAATGGCGACCTTGAATTCACCGTTCCCTGCTGGAGAGACCCGGACCCAATTCACTTTGACCTCCTCGGTCCCGGAAAGCCTCTCCAGGAGGAACGCTTCCAGCGCCCTTGCCGAAACGCCCTTTCCACCGCCCTCCTTGAGCTTTCCGGCGAGCTCTCCTATCCCCGCCTCACGGAGTATTCTCTCGACCTCCGCCTCCACCTTCTCCCTGTTTATCGCCGCGGTGTCCTTTCCACCGAGGGGCACCTCGAGAACCCTTCCTCCCCTGACGTGAGTCCTCGCCACTGGCACCTTCAGCACGGGTTTTCCGGGGGTTCTGGTCAGGCTGAGCTCCCTTATCACAACCCTGGTGTCGAAGCCGGTCTCCCGGGATATTGCCTCTGACAGAACCCGCGCCAGATTGGTTTTTTCCACTTCACCGGTCGAGAACGCCTCCACGTTCCCCCTAACGAGGAGTATGTCCCTGCCGGTTGCGCCGTACCTCACGGAAGCCTTCAGCTCGGCCTGTCCAACGGCAACACCGAGGGTCTTGTAGGCCCTTGACACCGCCTTGAGGAGGGCTTCCTCGAGGCGCAGGTAGACGTCGCTCGGGGCTTCGAGGGAGTATGAAAACTCCACCACCGTCGGGGTGTCCCGGGATTCGTCTTCCTGGAGGTGGTCGAGAAACTCGAACTTATCCAGTTCTACTATCTCGACGTTTCTCAGCTTCTCAGGGGGTTCGGTGTATTTCTTCACAATCCTGCCGCCCCCGTGGAGGAGAATCTTCTCCCCGGACGCCCTAACGAGAAGAAGCTTGTTCCCCATGTCTCCGAGCCTCTCAAGCAGTTCGTCGAGTTTAATCGAGTCGAGCGATTCGATCGCCCGCATGGTATCACCGTTGGTGTTATGTGCATTCGAGTATAAAACAGTTACCTCGGGAATGTGTTATGGCATTCATGGACAAAGAAGAAAAGTGGAAGGTTCAGCCCCCGGTCTCGGCCGTTGCGTTGCAGGCCAGGGGCTGGGGCTGAAGGTTAAAGACGTCGGGGTGGAGGTACTCCGCTATCTCCTCCAGCCCGTGCACTATCCTCGGCCCGGGCCTCACGACCAGGTTCTCGTCGCTGAGGACGTAGACCCTTCTGTTCTTCACCGCATCGACTTCCGCGAGGGGGCCGGAGCAGAGGTCTTCGGGCTTTATTCCCGCGTTGGGTGAGATTATTATGACCTCGGGGTTCCTGGCTATTATCTGCTCCTCGCTCGCCGCTCCCCAGCCGCTCACATCGCCGAAGATGTTCTCGCCGCCCGCGAGCCTTATGAGGTCATCGATGAAGGTTCCCTTGCCAGAGGTCCAGTAGCCGTTGTAATAGCTCAGGAGGAAGAAGGTCTTGACCTTTGGCTGGTCTGAGACCATGGAAGTGACGTAGGCTACTCTGGCCTTCATCTCGGCTACGACCGCTCTCGCGCCCTCCTCGCGGTTGGTTACTCTTCCGAGGAGCTCAAGGGCGTCGTAGACCTGACTTAGGTTCTTGGGGTCAATTACGACGACCGGCGCTATCTTCTCCAGGCTCCCGAGTATCTCCAGCGAGAAGCCGTCCGCGAGAATGAGGTCCGGCTCGAGCGATGCTATGGCCTCGAGGTTGGCGTACTTGCCGTAGCCGCCTATCCTGGTGATGTTCCTAACCGCCGGCGGGAAGTCATCGTAGTCGGTAACCCCGATGACCTTGTCGCCCGCACCTATGTAGAAGAGGCCCTCCGTTATGCTTGGAGCCAGGGTGACTATTCTCATAGGCTCGCTCTCGATGGTCACCTCCCTGCCCGCGAAGTCGGTCACGGTGAGCGGGTACTCGACCTTAAAGGCCTCCGGGTGGAGGAGCCTGGCAACGGTCTCAAGGCCCCTGACGACGCGCGGGCTCGGGTGTATCAGGTCGTTCTCGTTCTCGATGATGTAAACCATTCCATTCCTCGCGGCGCTGGTGCCGGCGAGCGGGCCGTTGTAGACGTCCTGGACGGTCATGCCACAGTGAGGGGTGAGGATTATGACGTCCGGGTCGCGCTCGATGACCTGCTCGGGACTCACCGTCGGCCAGCCGGTGGTGTCGTTGAAGATGTTGGTTCCCCCTGCGAGCTTTATGACGTCGCTTATGAAGGTTCCGCCGCCGGCGGTCATGAGCGGGTTGTTCCAGACGACGTAGAAGACCTTGAGCCTGGGCTCGTCCTTCACCGCCGAGCTTATCTCCTCTACCCCCGCCTGAAACTCTGCGGTTGTCCTCTTTGCCCCCTCTTCGGCGTTGAAGACTCTGCCTAAGAGGTCGACGGCCCTTGGGATGTCATCGATGCTGTGTGGATCGACCACGAGAACAGGGGCTATCCTCTGGAGGTCTTCGAGGATCGTCATGGAGTAACTGTCCACCAGTATCAGGTCTGGGTTGAGCGATGCTATCACTTCAAGGTTGGCGTACTGGCCGTAACCGCCCACGCGGGTGACGTTGGCAACTCCTGCTGGAAAATCATCGAAGTCCGTAACCCCAACGACTCTGTCAAAGAGACCGAGGTAGTAGAGGTCCTCTGTGATGCTCGGGGCCAGCGTCACAACGCGCTCAGGGGGTTTCTCAATCGTGAGGGTTCTGTTGGCGAAGTCCGTTACGGTTATTGGATAGTACGGCTTCTCGGTCTCGGTGGGTATGGTAGTCGTTTCGGTTGGAGTCTTGCTCGGGGTAGTGCTGGGAGTCGTTCTCGGAGTGGTTGATGTCCCTCCACCGTTCAGACAGCCCGAGGCAACGACGGCTCCGATGAGGAGCACCAGGAGCAGAAGGGCGGTTCTCTTCATTGCTCATCACCTGGATTAATTGTCCATCACTGGTTTGGCTGGGGGTATATAAAGTTGTTGGATATTTTTGCCACGGAGGTTAGAAGAGGGGAACGTAAAGTTGCCTGCGCGGGAAACTCAGCCGCGGCCTTTCCCTATCCTGAATATATCCACCCGCGTGATGATGCCGGTTATCCTGCCCTCCCTGTTCTGGACGAGAACAGCTGGGTGCTCCTCCAGGAGGTACTTGACGACCTCCAGGTCTTCGTCCTCGTTCACTATCGGGAACGGCTCTTCCATGACCTCCATAACCTTGTGGTCGTAGATGTCCTCGTACTCGAGGCTCTGCCTGACGAGGGTTCTCTCCGTGACGGAGCCAACGACCTTGTTGCCCGCTATGACCGGAATCTGGGATATGTTGTGTTCGTTCATGAGCTTTATAACGTTCTCAACGCTGTCGTAGGGTTTGACTGAGAGAACCGGGGATGACATGACGTCCCTCGCAGTCAGCTGGGCCTTCTTACACTCGAGCAGAGCCTGGAGGATTCGGTTGAAGGTCGAGAGTCGCGGGTCCACCTTTCCGGTCTCCAGCTTGGCGATGTACGCCTGCGTGACCCCTGCCTTCTCCGCAAGCTCCTCCTGGGTTATTCCGAGCTCCTTGCGAATTCGCCTTATCTCCTGCGGTTCTATCGGTCGGGGAATTATCACCATAAATAACCACCGATTATGTCGGCTTCTCAGAAACTAACTCCCGCCCTCCCGGTTATAAGCCTTCCTCAGAAGTGCATCGAATTGTGGGCCGGGTACAGAGGCCCGCGTTCATTCGCTCGCGCGGGTGGATGCTCCCGGCCCTGTGGGCTCGGCGTGAGCACGCTCCGCTCACGGAACCCGGTGCCTCGCGGAGGCGGGTTGACCGAGCCCATGAGGAGACGCATTGTCCCCTCACTGTCGGCGATTTGTTCTATGACCGACCACCTTAAAAACCTGAGCCTCAGCCGGTGGAGATTAGTATTACCCCGAGAACTGCCAGGATCAGTCCCTCGAGTATCCTCCTGTTGGGCGGTTCTTTGAGGACTAATATCGCCAGGGTGGAGGCTATTATGGGGTTTATAGCCGAAACGGGGGCCGATATCTGGGAGCCCACGAGGTTTATCGAGTAGACGAAGAGGTACTGCCCGAGGAGCAGGCCGGTGGCCGCGGCGCCGGTCAGGAGGAGCGCTTCCCGGAGGGTTATCCTCCTCAGCTCACCCGCGTACCTCGGCAGGAACAGCGACACGGCCAGGGCCGCGAACATCATTCTTATCCCCGCGAGTGTGAGCACGTCCACGTAACCTGTGAGCCAGTCCATGGTGAGTATCGCGAAGCTCCATGAGATTGGGGCTAAGATCGCGAAGAGAAATCCCTTTGGGTTTATCCTCTCTTCCTCCTCCGCCTTCCTCACGACCACTATCGCGGAAACCACCAGCGCGGCGCCCACTATTATCTGGGCACTTACATCTCTCCCGAGGAAGAGGAAGGCCCACAGTATGGCCCACAGCGGGTAGGTGGAGGTTATCGGGACGGTTCTTGAGACGCCCATCATCTTGAGGGCGTTGAGGTAGAAGTAGTCGCCTATGACGAAGCCGAAGGCACCGGAGATGAACGCGACCGCGAGCAGCTTTGCCGGCAGCTCGGCGACCTTCGAGAAGGTGCCGTTTATCAGGAAGATGGCCACAAACATCGCTGAGACGGCGTAGAGGCGGAATATGTTGGCTGCCACCGGGCTCTTGTCCCGCATTCCGGCTTTTATCAGTATCGTCGATGCCGCCCACGAGAATGCCGATGCCAGCGCCGCCAAGACTCCGAGGATTAAGCCGTCCATGTTGATGAGGGCGGGTACTTAGTTTAAAAACTTAGCGTTTAGATGCTCGACGAAATGCCGTCAAAGTTATTAAACCTCCCGCAGAATTGGAATGGATGATGACCTCGGCATATCTGACGTCAGGATGATGACGATCTTGAGTGCTGATTCGTGAATGCAATAGAAAAAAGGAATCAGCGGAGGATTATGTTCAATCTCCGCATGTTGATCGCGATTCCGTACTCCCTGGACACGTCCTTGATGACCCGCTGAATCGTCGCCGCTATGTCCTGCTTTATTTTTTCGTCGGAGACTCCGGAGAACGAACCGAAGAGGCCTCCAACGTTTTCCCTGAGGAAGCTGGCCTCGATATCAACGTAAACGGTGGAACCCTTGATTTCGTGGTTGAGTTTGAGCCATTTGAACGTGACGCGCGGGACGAGCTTGAGCTCCGCGTGAACCCTGTTCTTTAGGGTCTCCACTGCGGGTTCTATGCGGCTCTTCAGCATGGTTTCCTCGCTTTCCTTCTTCTTTTCCTCCGTGAGGACGGAGAGCTCATCTATTCCAGCCTGTTTAAGGAGCTGCTCGACCTCCTTCTCCAGGAGTTCCTTCTTGGCGATTATCTCCGCGGCCTTGCCGCTGGTCTCAACGGCCACAGGGACAGCTGCAGAACCTGAGACACTCGCCTTTGACACCGTTTCAACCTCTATGCTGTGAACGGTTATATAGCGCTTCAGACTTCTTCCGAGCTCCCTTGCGTGCCTGTTCAGGATGTCCTTGACTATTCTCTGGACGGAATCCTTGGTCATACCGGTCTCAACCACGAGGGACAGGTTTATCTCGAACTCCTTCCGGCCCCTGATGTCGAAGTGGGCCTTGTCGATCTTTATCCCCGCGCTTTCTATCTCCGTCACAACGGTCCTGGCGTAGGCGCTGAAGTACGGCCACACGTCCTCAAGAACGGACAGGGAAATCCTCCCGTCCTTTGTGACGTTTCCGGTCTTCTTCTTGTCCCTGTCCACTATCTCCTGGGGCTTGAGCTCCTGGCCGTCGATGATTATGCCCACATCCCTAATTATCGGCTTTATCTCGGCCTCCCTGAGGAGAACGGGGGCGTACTTGCTAACGGCGTGGAGCATCCTCTTCTCCGCCACTTCTATGTCCCTTGAATCGCCGGTGGAGTTTCCGTGGATGTGGACGTTAAGATAGACAACGCCCTCTCCCACGCTGGCATCGAACTCTATTCTGTTTATTGTAAGACCCTTTATCCTCTTGGCCTCCTTGAGGAGGTCCTCTGCATAGACCTGGAATGCCTTCTCAGGTATGCTCCCACCGGTCAGGTTGACCACAACCTCGGGCTTCCCCGCAGGGGTTGGGGCGGGCTTGGGCTTTTCTGCCTCCACCGCCAGGGGCTGGGAGGTCACCGCGGCTCCCACCGTTGCTGCCATCGCTGCCCCCCTCTCAGCGGGTTCCTCCCTCTTTGCGGGCTCTGCGGGAGGCCCCTCGCCGGGGACTTTGAAGAGTTCATCCAGCGGGACTTTTGGGGTCTGAGTGTATGCGTCGATATTATCCGCCACGGACAGTTTGAGCTCGAGTTCATCGAGGGTATAAACGTCAACGACCATTGGTTTGCCAACGGATGACTTCAGCACCCTGATTGCTTCCTCTCCCGAGAGGTTCTGCTTCGTGTCAACCACGAGGCACTCCGCTGCGAGCACCTTTGACCTGTCAAGGAGGACGGTTATGTAGTACTTACCTTCTGCGCTCCTGGCAAATATCTTTAGAAAAGCCCCGTTGCCCTGGGAAAGCGCCTTCTGAATGAGCGCTCCCAGCTCCCCTGCGGAGGTTGCTACCACGTTCTCCATGAATGGCCCCTTGTCTGGCAGCTGCATATCCATCACCATTAGCTATATATATCCCTCAGCCAAAAAATCCCAGAGAGGAATTCACCGTCCTAGTATATCGGCGCTTGTATTTAAACATTATTGTGCAAAAAGGTGGGGAACATGCGGGTGCTGGTACTCGGAGGCGGGGCAATCGGCCGTGCGATAGCCGAATCCCTGAGAGGGGAGTTTGAGGTGGTGGTTATAGAGAAGGATGAAATCCGTGCCAAGGCCCTTGAGGAGAGCGGGTTCCAGGTCATCAACGGGGACTTCTCATACACCGCCACCCTCCTGAAGGCGGGAGTTGACAAAGCCGAGCTCGTCATAATAACCACAATGAACGTTGATGTAATCAGAAAAACCGTCTACGTGATAAGGACCAACAACAAAGACGTGCCGATCGTTACGGTTCTTCCCGACGATGTTGGCCTGGATGACCTCGTCTCCCAGATAAACGAGGAGTACGAGGCGGAGGTTAAGGTTGACTACGCAGTCTCGCCCAGGAACGCCCTTAAAGAGGCCTTGATCAGAACGGTCGAGAGGATCGGCGAGCGGAAAAACGCTAACCTACTCGTCAGGAAGCTCAAGGAGCTCAGGAACCAGGCAGATTCCCTTCTGATAGTCATGCACGACAACCCCGACCCTGACGCAATAGCCAGCGCCACGGCCTTGAGCGTCATAGCCCAGACCCTCGGCTTCAAGACCCAGATAGTCTACGGCGGCGAGATAGCGCACCACGAGAACAGGGCCTTCGTGAACCTGCTCGGCGTCGACCTCAGGAAGGTTTCCAGAGGCTCCTACGAGCTGAAGCGCTACCCGTTCATAGCCCTCGTGGACTGCCAGCCGAACGGAAACCTCACGACCCTTGATCAGTCAGATTACAGGAAGATAAAGATACTCATCGACCACCACCAGATACTCCAGCACCTTCAGGAACTCATCCCCGAGGACGCGTTCCTCGACATACGGCCCGATGTCCACTCCTCCGCCGCGATCCTCGCCGAGTACCTCAGGATGCTCAACATCTCCCTGTCTCCCCTCATGGCCACCGCCCTCTTCTACGGCATTTACATCGACACCAAGAAGTTCTCCAAGCTGAGCCATGTCGACCTCAGGGCCATCGAGTTCCTGGCGGGCAAGGTGGACTACGAGCTCCTTGACAAGATAGAGCACCCGGACATAAGCACCGAGACGGCGGAGATACTGGCGAAGGCAATAATGAACAGGCGCATCTACAAGAACGTTGTCGTCAGCAACGTGGGCTTCATCACCAACCGCGACGCCATAGCGGAGTCAGCAGATTTTCTCCTCCGCCTGGAGGGCATAACCACGGTCCTTGTCTTTGGCATAGTGGACGACAGAATAGAGATTTCCGCCAGGACCCGCGACGTCAGGGTGAACATCGGGGCGGTCCTCAGGGAGGCCTTCGGCGACATAGGAAGCGGTGGCGGCCACTCCCAGTCGGGTGGGGCGAGAATCCCGCTTGGAATTTTCAAGCTTGCCAAGGACAAGGGCTCGCTCCTCAGGCTGGCGGAGGAGGCCATAACGGAGAAGTTCCTGGAGGCGCTAAAAGTTAAAGAAGGCTGATCACTCTTCTTTTGCCTTTACGAGTATTATATCACCTATCGCGGTAACCCTGTTGTAGGGCACGCCGACCTTTTCACCCGGCAGTCCAAGGGCTAGCACCTTTCCCTGGCCCCGGTCAATATCGATCAGAATCTCGTCGACGTAGCCGACGTAGTAGCCCCTGGTGTTGTATATCTGCTTCCCGTAGAGCTTTGAGAGGCGCATCACCATTTTAATCACCGGAATAGGTTGTTGGTGGACGTATTTAAACGTTACCTCCTGGGAATGCTCCTGGCCACCTCAAAGGCCCACCTTGCAAATACCGCGAAGAACGCCAGCACTGCCCCCATGACCCCAACGACGAACAGGCTCGCAACGGCCCCCTCAGTGCCCTGGAGGGGTTCGTACCCTTTGAAGACCAGCATTGCCACGGCGAAGCCACCGAAGTAACTGAGCGGGACGAGGAACATGTCCAGGTAGCTGGAGGGGCCAACGATAATCATGACCGCCATGACGACGGCTATGAATGCGTACGCCCCTGAGGGGCCGACGTCCCTTACCGTCCACAGACCCGCCAGCAGGGAAGTGGCCAGGAACCCCATGGGGAACGCGTATGCAGAGGCCCCGACGTTAGCGGGGTATCTGAGGCCCAGCAGGACTCCCGCGAGCAGGCCGACGTATATCAGATACACGAACCCCTCGTTTCCAGCCCCGGGCGAGTACATGGCCACCGCTACCGCAAAGCCTATGAACGAACCCACCCCTGCCCAGGCAAGGAGCGACCTCCAGTTTACATCCCGCAGGTTCATGATTTCACGACCTTTATCGTTATCTTTGAGCCGTCCTGAAGGTTCAGCTTCTCCCTGAGGTAGGTAGGGGCCACTATTTCCGCTATCTTCGGTGGATGGACCGTCCGCGAGGGGATAACTATTGCACCCTCGGCGTCCCCTATCCTAACCCGGTATGCTTTGACGTCTCCGAAGGTCCTTCCATCCTTCACGAATCCCGGAAGGATGACCGGCCTGACGCCGCAGAGGGCATCAAACACCGTCCTCGGGAAGATAACGCGGATATTCAGCGTTCCTGGATACGGTTTGAAGCCCAGGTACTCCTCGATTAACTGGGAGTACTGCCTTACGTAATATGCCCCTTCCCCTATTCCAGAGATAACCTCGCCGATTATAACGCCGTTGTAAAGAACGCCCGATATGGCATCGCAGAGTTCCTCCAGAAAGGCCAGACCGTTGGGGCTTATCTCGACGTATGTTTTCTTCCCCTCGACGGACTTCTCTATGAATCCCTCCCCCTCCATGTCCTCGAGGAGCCTCAGAACGGACTGCGGGGAAACCCCGAGCTCATCGCCCAGATCCCTCAGCGTCACCTTGACCTTCTCTCCAATAGCCCCCCTTCTGGCCAGCAGGATGAGCAGTTTTATCCTCTTCATAGCGTTTCCCTCTTCGACAGTCTGTCAGCGAGCCTGAGCGGTTTGGGATAACCCCCCTCGAGCAGCGGCTCAATGATTCTCACTGCGGATTCCAAGTCGATTAAATGGCCGACGCTTACATAAGCTTTTCCCATCCGTCTGAACGAGCCCTCCGGCGCACCCCTCAGCGGCCCTTTGGCAACGCCTATGGCTGGCCGTCCGACCAGCAGACCGATGTGGGAAGCCAGTCCGTAGCCGCGCGGGTGCGCCCTTCCATGTCCTTCGACGAGTAGAACATCGAACTCCTCACCACGGAGCACCAGGAGAACCGGCCTGGTTTCTCTCAGGAAAAAATATGTGGGAATGTACGGGAACGTGACATCGACCATGGCTGTTTTTGAGCCCAGAACCTCGCAGTCGGGGAAGGTGCAGAGAACTAGGGCCGCCCTTGCCCGGTTCTCCCTGTACGATACGTCTACTGCGGCGACAACCTGCACACTATCAGGGTCAACGGGTCTCTCCACGACCCTTCCTGCGAGTTTCATCTGGGCCGCGGCGATCCTCTCAAGTTTTTCTTGCAATTCTGCAACCACATAATCACCGAATTATATTTTTATGTGATCATTTCATCCGTTTGCCCCGTCTTCCCGTTTTTCCAGCACTCCTGCCGCGAGATCGAGCTTTATCTCCAGACTCCTGCTCAGCTTTGCCCTCATAAGGTCCTCGAGGGTCCTTTCAAGGATGTTCCTTGCCTGGTCCTGCTTTCCCCTTACGTTTACGAGGCCCTTTGGATATTCCAGCGTCATCAGCTCCTCGTAGGTCTTCTCCATGGTGCGGTAGGTTCTCTCCGCCTCTTCGAGGCTCCCGTCGAGGAGGAGCAGCAGGAAGTGCCTCCTGAGTTCACCTATGAAGTCCCCGATACCGAGGGCGTAGTCGGCGTGGGGCACGCCAAGCTCTCCCGGCGAGGGATAGTCCTTTCCGGTCATGTACGCGAAGAACAGGCTGGCCTCAACGAACTCCTGATGGGCGTTCTGGACGTAGCCTGTGTGGTAGAGGTCTGGGTGATCCTTCAGCTTCCTCCGCAGCTCCTCGACCTTCTCGCGGACGAGTCTCAGCCGTTTCTCAGCCTCCCCAATCTCCCCCCTGTGCAGGGCCTTTATCGTGTCCCCGCTCATCCTGACTATCTCCCTCGTCAGTCTCAACGCCTCCTCCCTGAGCGAATCCTTCTCATCGAGAACCTCTCTAATCTCGGCTATTATTTTCTTCAGCTCCATGATCTCACCGGAAGAAGTTCGACAAAGGGGTTAAAAATGTGGGCTCGGCCCATCTCCATCCATCATCGGCGGCCGGACGGCGTCCTCCGGCGGTCCGGAGGGCGAGCCCTGTCCGCCCGGCATCGTCGCACCCGCTCATCGCTGCCCGAACGCTCCCGGGACCGGGCCACCGGGCGTCGTCGGATGCTCGTACGAATTATTTTCGGGGAAAATTTTAAGGGTTTCGGGATAAATAACTGACAGGAATATTCGGCTCTCGAATTCATGCCGAAAAGTATATAAATGGATGCACAGACCCGACCATACAAACCCTGAGAGGTGACGCTCATGGCTGAGAAGGTCAGGAACATAGTTGTTGAGGAGCTTATGAGGACCCCCGTTGAGATGCAGAAGGTCGAGCTCGTTGAGAGGAAGGGAATAGGCCACCCTGACAGCATTGCTGACGGCATAGCCGAGGCCGTCAGCAGGGCGCTCAGCAGGGAGTACGTGAAGAGGTACGGCATCATCCTCCACCACAACACCGACCAGGTGGAGGTCGTTGGTGGAAAGGCCTACCCGCGCTTCGGCGGCGGTGAGGTCATCAAGCCGATATACATCCTTCTCTCCGGAAGGGCCGTTGAGATCGTTGACCGCGAGCTCTTCCCGGTTCACGAGGTTGCCATTAAAGCCGCCCGCGAGTACCTCAAGAAGGCCGTCAGGCACCTCGACCTTGAGAACCACGTCGTCATCGACTCCCGCATCGGACAGGGCAGTGTGGACCTTGTCGGTGTCTTCAACAAGGCCAAGGAAACCCCGATTCCGCTCGCCAACGACACCAGCTTTGGAGTCGGCTACGCTCCTCTCAGCGAGACCGAGAGGATTGTTTACGAGACCGAGAAGCTCCTCAACAGCGACGAGTTTAAGAAGAAGTACCCCGCCGTTGGTGAGGACATCAAGGTCATGGGCCTCAGGAAGGGCGATGAGATAGACATCACCATCGCGGCCGCCATGGTGGACAGCGAGGTTGCCGGTCCGGACGAGTACATGGCCGTTAAGGAGGCCATCTACGAGGCTGCCAAGGGCGTCGCCGAGGCCCACACCGAGAGGAAGGTCAACATCTACGTCAACACCGCCGACGACCCGGAGAAAGGCATCTACTACATAACCGTCACCGGAACCAGTGCGGAAGCTGGAGACGACGGTAGCGTTGGAAGGGGCAACCGCGTTAACGGCCTCATCACCCCGAACAGGCACATGAGCATGGAGGCTGCTGCCGGAAAGAACCCTGTCAGCCACGTTGGAAAGATATACAACCTCCTCTCGATGCTCATCGCCAGCGACATCGCCGAGCAGGTTGAGGGAGTGGAAGAGGTCTACGTCAGGATACTCAGCCAGATAGGCAAGCCCATTGACGAGCCGCTCGTCGCGAGCGTTCAGGTTATCCCGAAGAAGGGCTACAGCCTCGAGACCATCCAGAAGCCGGCCTATGAGATAGCCGACGCCTGGCTCGCCGACATAACGAAGATACAGAAGATGATTCTCGACGACCAGCTCAACGTCTTCTGATCCTTTTCTCTTTCAAAGTTTTCTAAGCCTGAGATCGGATCGGGAGTTTAAAAGTTTTGGAAGAAGCCTCAGACGGCAGGGTAGCCGCTCTGCTTGAGGACCCTTATGAGCTTCGCCTCTTCGAGGGCTATGGCGACCTTCTCCTTCTTGACCTTCGCAAGCTGGGAAGCGGCGGCCTTCTTCTGGCGGGCCATCCTCACGAGGCGGGCCTCCTCAAGGGCGAGGAGCTCCTTCCTTTTCTTAACAACCTCAAGCCTCTTCTGAAGTAGGGTGGATTTCAACCTCTCCATAGATATCACCTAAACTCTTAGGCGCTCCCGGTCCTTATAAGGTTTTCGATAAATGCTACATGTACATTCGGCAATCGACGGAAGACAAGGATATAAGCCCCAGCGCGTATCTCGCACCCGGTGAAGCGTGGATGATAATAGCGGTAACCGGAACGCCGGGAGTAGGTAAAACCACGGTTTCAAAGCTCCTCAGCGAGAAGCTTGGCTACGAGTACGTGAGCGTCAAAGACTTCGCCTTCGAGCGGGGTATCGGCGAGATGGTGGGCGAGGAGCTGGAGATAGATGTCGATGAACTGGCCGAAGCCATGTCACGGGAGTTTCACGGGAGGGATGTTGTGATAGACGGCCACCTCAGCCACTTTGTACCGGCGGACGTCGTAATAGTCCTCCGTGCCAATCCCAAGCTCGTTGTTGGGAGACTGATGGAGCGGGGCTACTCGAGGGAGAAGCTCGCCGAGAACGTCGAGGCGGAGCTGGTGGATGTCATCCTGGTCGAGGCCCTCGAGGAAAACGAGAACGTTCTGGAGATTGACACGACTGGAAAGACTCCCGGCGAGGTTGTGGAGGAGATATCCGAACTCCTTGAAAGGGGAATTAAAAGGCGGTTCGGAATCGTTGACTGGAGCGGCGTGTATGACGAGGTGCTGCCATACCTGCGGCTGGGGAGTGGTCGGATGTGAGCGCTCTCCTATGGCTCAAGGTTATTCTCGTGATTGCGTTTGTTACGTGGCTCTTCTCCGCTGCGGGCTACTTTATCTTCGGGATTCCCGGCCTGATAGGGGCACAGGTTCTCTCTGTTGTGGTTCATTCCTGGATGTACATGTATGGTGATGAACTTGTGCTCAGGTGGTACAGGGCCCGGATTCTTCCCAGACGGGATTACGCATCCATCTACGAAATCGCCGAGCGCCTCGCCTCCCGCGCCGGGATCCCGACCCCGGACCTTGCCCTGATTCCAACGGGCACCCCAGACGTGTTTTCCACAGGAGGCAACCAGAAGCGGAGCGTTATCGTTCTCACCCACGGCATCCTCCACACCCTCGAGTCAGACGAGCTTGAGGCGGTCATGTCCCATGAGATCGCCCACATACTCTCCGGTGAAACCCCCATTCAGACCCTCACCGTCGTGATGGTGGGTTCGGTGGTGGGATTTGCTTACTGGCTGGACGCTCTCATCCATCCCGCGGACAGTGTCGGGAGGGGGGCTGGGGATTACAGGGGTGGCCTCATGCTCACTGCACCCATTGCCGCGGGGATACTGCATTTTGTACTGGGTCGGGAGCTTGAGTACCGCGCGGACGCCATGGCGGCGGAGATAAGCGGCAGGCCCCTTTCCCTCGCCAGCGCCATGTTAAAAATGGAACGCGCAATCTCGTTCAGGCCGATGAAGTGCGGAAATCTAGCCGCCGCCCCCCTCTTCATCGTGAACCCGTACCGCGGGGAGTTTGCGGACCTAGTCTCCACCCACCCTCAAACGGGAAAGCGCGTCGAGAGGCTTATGAAGCTGGCGGAGGAGACAGGGGCGTACTCGTGAGGAGGTGGTAACGTGAGGATCGTGGCCATCACGGACATCCACGGAAACCGGGGCAAGGTTGGAAAGCTCGTGGAGGTCCTTCGTGGGATGGACTTTGACATCCTGGCGGTGGCGGGAGACCTAACTCATTTTGGAGGTGCTGAGAGGGCCCGCGAGGTCCTGACCCCCCTACTGGAGCTGAAGAGGCCCGTGGTTGCGGTTCACGGCAACTGCGATGGGCAGGACGTTCCCTCGTTTCTGGAGGGGATAGGGATATGGGCCCACGACAGGCACGTTGAAATCGGGGGCGTTGGAATCGCCGGCATCGGAGGCTCAAACATAACACCGTTCCGCACGTTCTGGGAGCTCACGGAGGACGAAATTGAAGGAATTCTGGAGCGGAACTACCGCGACGGGGACGTGATACTCTCCCACGTACCCCCGAAAGATACGAATGCAGACCGCGTTCATTCGGGCCTCCACGTGGGAAGTCCCGCACTGAGGGGGTTTATAGAGAGGAAAGAACCCCCGCTCGTTCTCACCGGCCACATCCACGAGGCGAGGAGCGTCGATAGAATCGGCGGAACAGTGATCGTGAACCCGGGTCCCCTCTTCAGGGGGTACTACGCCGTTGTGGACTATGATGTGGAAAAGAAGAGGGTGGATGGTGTGGAGCTGGAGCGGCTTTAAGCCTCAGACCAGCCCTTTCTCCTTCAGAACTTTTTCCATCCTGGCCATGGCCTCTTCAAGCTGCTCGTAGGCCGTCGCGTAGCTTATCCTGATATAGCCCTCGCCGGCGTTTCCGAATGCGCTTCCCGGAACAACCGCGACCCTTGCCTCCTTAAGCATCAGCTCGCTGAACTCCTTGCTGCTCAGACCTGTGTCCCTGATGCGCGGGAAGATGTAGAACGCTCCCTTGGGCTTAACCGTCGGAAGTCCCATCTCGTTCAATCTCTTCCACACGAGGTTCCTCCTGCGGTCGTACTCCTGCCTCATCTCCTCGACGGCTTCCCAGCTGCGCTCGTCTTTCAGGGCCTTCGTCGCCGCGTACTGGGCGAAAGTAACGGGACAGGTGGCGTTGTACATCTGGAAGCGCGCCATTTTCTCAATTATCCAGGAGGGGGCCGCGACAAAGCCGAGGCGCCAGCCGGTCATGGCGAAGGTCTTGGAGAATCCGTTTATGGTTATCGTGCGCTCGAACATGCCGTCGAGAGAGGCTATGCTGTGGTTCTTGACGCCGTCGTAGACGAAGTGTTCGTAGACCTCGTCGCTGAAGACGATGAGGTCGTGCTCAACGGCGAAATCTGCTATCTCCTCGAGATCCTTCTTGGTGAGAACTGCTCCAGTCGGGTTGTTGGGGCTGTTGATGATGAGCGCGCGGGTCTTCTCGCTCACATGCTTCTCAAGGTCGTCCACGCTCAGCCTGAATTCGTTCTCCTCGTAGGTCGGCACCTCAACGGGCTTTCCGCCCGCCAGAATGACGGCCGGGGCATAGCTGACGAACATCGGGCTCGGAATGAGGACCTCCTCGCCCTCCTTGAGGAACGCGGCGAGGCCCAGAATGAAAGCCTGGTTGGCGCCCACGAGGATCATTATCTCGCTCCTCGGGTCAGCCTCGATGCCGTTCTGCTTCCTGAGCTTCTCTGATACGGCCTCGCGGAGCATCATGATTCCCGCGTTCGGGCTATAGTGGGTCATTCCCCTGTCAAGGGCCTCCTTGGCATACTCCTTGATATGTTCGGGGGTATCGAAGTCCGGTTCGCCGATTCCGAGTGAGATGAGACCCTCAACGCCCTGGGCGAGGTCGAAGAGCTTCCTGATCTCAGAAGGATTGACGAGTTCCAGCCTGTCGCTCAGCGCCATAAGCATCACCGCTCTTCCTTAGGGACAATGTTTATAACTTTACCTCAACGAAAAGATGTTCATCGAAGTGCTGAAAATAGCATGAAAGAACCTAAAGGGTCATTGAGAGAGCAACTCTAACACAGATCCCATAAAGCTCGTGACGCCCTACGGGAGGACTTTAACACCCCTCCTTCTGGCCAGTTTCCTGAACTTGGAGTCGAACGTTATTAAAACGCCCTTTTCAATGGCACGGACTAAAATCATGGCGTCGTTGAAGCGGGAGAGTGAAAGTTTCTCAGCCTTTAGCAACTCAAGGGCTCTCCTCACGATTTCGGGATCATCTTTAAGCCCTCTGAACCTCGGGTCATCGAGGTATCCCCTCAGAACTTCCCGCGTCTCATCAACGGAAAACCCGTTGTTCTTGAAGAACCAGACGAACTCCTGAAGGACTATCGGGGGTATATACCACGTATCGAGGGACTCCAGAACTTTTTCGGCCTCTATGTGAAACTCCGAGTCCTCGAATGTGTCATAGATGAGGACGTTGGTATCTATCACTCCATGCATTCCTTCATGCCCTCCTCGATGGCCTTCTCTATTTCCTCCGGAGGAAGTTTTCTTCCAATCCTGAGCCTCTTTCTCTTCCTCTCCAGCCTTTTCAGGACTATCCTGTCGCCTTCAAGGTGAACTTCGAGGAGCTCCCCCTCCCTTATTCCGAGCGCCTTTCTAATCTCCGCCGGAATCGTTATCTGGTAGTTTCGGGTTACTTTGGTAACGTTCATAGGAGGCTCACCTTCGTAGTAGATTTGTCAGCGTACTATATTAACCTTTCCACACCGCGAACCCTTCAACCACCAGGACATCCAGTCCGGCCGTTTGGAACGTTCTCAGCGCATCCTCAGGTGAGCAGACTATCGGCTCACCGTGCATGTTGAAGCTGGTATTTAGAATCGCGCCCAGGCCTGTCTCCCGCTCGAAGGCTTTGATTACCTTGTAGTAAACGGGGTTGATTTCCCTCCTCACAGCCTGCGGCCTCGTTGTACCGTCCACATGGACAACGGCGGGGGCAACTTCCCTGAACTCCTCGCTCGCCGTGTAGCTCATGGTCATGAACTCGTTTGGTCTTCCGCCAAGGTCTTCAAGGTATCCTTCGGCTTTCTCCCAGAGCAGCGAAGGTGCAAATGGCTGGAAGACGTCGCGCTTTAAAGCCACGTTGAGCCTCTCCTTGATCCCCTCGTTCCTCGGGTCCCCCAAAATCGAGCGGTTGCCCAGGGCCCTCGGTCCGAACTCCATCGCCCCCTGGAAGAAGCCAACGAGCTTCCCATCAACGAGAGCATCTGCAACGAGGCTCGGGACATTATCTATCTCCTCAAACTCAACGCCCTCCCTCGCCAGGAACTCTTCAACCTCTTCCCTCCTGTAGGACGGGCCGAGGTAAACGTGCTCCAGTCTGGAGGGCCTCCACTTCCCGTCGAGCCTCTCGAACTGGGCCTTCACAAAAACCGCGGCGCCGAAGGCCAGACCGCCGTCGTCCATCGCCGGAAAGACCCACAGGTTATCGTCCCCGAAGATGTGCCTCAGCACGGCGTTGGCCTTGACGTTCTGGGCAACTCCACCTGCGTAGGCAAGGGGAAAGCTCTTAGACCTCAGCCTCAACCCCAGCTCCTCCATCAGCTTCTCTAAGTGTGCCTGAGCACTCGCTGCTATCTCTATGGCCTTTTTCTGGAGCTTGCCCTCAAGCCTTCCCCTCTTCATCTGAAGGGCTATCTCTCTGGCGTGTCTGAGGGGGTAATCAAAGAGCTCTGCGAGCTTCCTCGTCGCTTCGACTCCAATTACTCCGAGATGGTTGTTGAAACTCAGCCCGCTGAGTTCTATTATTGAGCTAAGGTCGTAAGAGGGTTTCCCGTATGCGGCCAGGCTCATAACCTTGCCCTCGTGTCTCATCGGCTTGAATCCCAAAAGCTCGGTAACGGAGGCGTAGAAGTCGCCGAGGGAGTCGAGATAAGTACTCTGGGCTATCCTGATCATTTCGCCGTCTCTCGCAATATAAATTGAGGAGCTCAGCCCGTCTCCCGCGGCGTCTATGCTTACTGCGAGGGCATCACGCCATCCGGAGGTGTAGTAGGCACTCGCGGAGTGGGCCAGGTGATGCTCGACGAAGATGACTTTCTTCTTGAAGTCTGCTCCGAATATTCCCCTGAGGTTCTCCTCCAGCTCAAGCAGGCGTTTCTGCTTCCTGAATATGCCAGCGACCGCTATGGCTTCCACATCCTCCGGCGATGCCCCTGCCATTTCGAGGACTTTCGCCACGCTCATCCCTGGGAAGCCGCGGTACTTCTTGATCCTGTTCAGCCTCTCCTCATTTACCGCGAATATCCTTCCGCCGTCTATCAGCACCGCACCGGCGTCGTGACCGTCGTGGATTCCGAGTATCATGGTGGTTCGTTCGATGTTCGTTTTTTAAACGTTAGGGGAGGGAAGAATTTAAAAATGCCGCTCGATGAATACATTTGAAGGAGGTGGAACCATGAAGAGAGTTGCTGCACTCCTCGCGGTTTTGATGGTGGCTCTGGTTCCATTTGCCGGGGCCGCGGGCGCTACCACCTGGAGCTACAAGAACTTTATCAAGCAGTCCGTGGCCTGGTACTACCTCTACCAGGACAAGGAGAGGACCTTCAACGAGCTTTACAACCTCAGCGTTCAGATGAACGTCAGCAACGAGACCCTCACCCTCGCTCTTGAGCTCTACAACAACGCCACCGCCCAGTACGACCAGGCCCTCACCTACGGCATCCCCAAGGACACCAGAACCCTCAGCTGGGTTGTCTTCAGCGTCCACATAAGGAAGGCATACATCTACGCCAGCCGGGCCGTTGACGTCCTCGAGCAGGCCCTCAAGGAGCTCGAATCCCAGAACGCCTGATCCTTCTTTTTGCTCCTTTTATGATAAAATCAGAAGAAAAATCTGGGGCTGGGGGCTCAGTAGGTTCTCGCGAACCTTGCTATGAACTTGGCCTCCCTGCCGCAGACGGGACACTTCTTGCCCTCAGGGGCTTTGGCCTTCTCCTCTGGGTAGGGCGTTCCGAGCATCTTGGCGTCGAGGGCTTCCTCCATCTCAAGACCGCAACTCTCCTCGCCACACCAGGGGATCTCAACAATGCCGCGTCTGTCTTCGAAGACAGCCTTGGCCTCCTCTATGGTCTCGACGCGCTTTATGTGGCTCTCAAGGAACTCCTCGGCGCGTTTGTGGAGGTTCTCGTGGATCGCGTCCAGGGTCTTTCTGACCTCCTCGACGATTCCCTCGCGCCCCACCACGAGCTTCTCAAGGGTGTCGCGCCTCGCAAGAACGGCCTTCCTGCCGGCAACGTCCCTCGGGCCGACCTCTATGCGAAGGGGAACTCCCTTGAGCTCCCAGTCGTAGAACTTCCTGCCTGGCCTTATGTCGCGCTCGTCGATGTGAACCCTTATTCCCGCTGCCCTCAGCTCCTCCGCTATCTCCCCCGCGTAGGCGAAGACGTCAGCCTCGGCGTCCTTCTTGGGAATCGGGACTATAACCACCTGTATCGGAGCTATTGTGGGAGGCAGAACCATTCCCCTGTCGTCTCCGTGTATGGCTATGACCGCCGCCAAAAGGCGCTCGCTCATTCCGAAGGTGGTCTGGTGGGCGTACTCGTGGTCCCCGCTCTCGGTCTCGTACTGGATGTTGTAGGCCTTCGCGAAGTTTTGTCTATAGTTGTGCATGGTTCCAATCTGGAGCGTCCTGCCGTCGGGCATCATGACCTCGGCGCCGAGGGAGTAGTAGGCGCCGGGGAACTTGTCCCAGTCAGGTCTCTTGGAGATTATGTACGGTATCGCAAGGAACCTCGCGAGGTTGTCGAATATCTCGAGGTCCTCCTTTATCTGTCTCTCCGCGTCCTCAAAGCTGTCGTGGGCGGTGTGGGCCTCGAAGAACCTGCTTATCTCGCGGACGCGGATGAGGGGCCTTGTATGCTTCGTTTCGTAGCGGTAGGTGTTGACAATCTGGTAAACTTTGAAGGGAAGGTCCGCGTGAGAGCGTATCCAGAGCGAGAACATCGAGTACATAGCGGTCTCGCTCGTTGGTCTGAGGATCAGCCTGATATCGAGCGGATCGTGGCCCGCGTGGGTAACCCAGAAGACCTCCCCCTCAAAGCCGGCTATGTGCTCGGCTTCCTTCTGGAACTCGGTTTCGGGGATGAGCGCCGGGAACAGAACCTCATCGTGGCCCGTTCTCTCCATCTCGGAGTGTATGAATCTCTCAATGCTCCTCATGATTTTCAACCCGTACGGGAGCCAGATGTTCATTCCCTTGACGGGATAACGCTTGTCCTGGATTCCAGCGGTCTCAATAAGCTCGTTGTACCACTCACTGAACTCCTCGCTCCACTTCTTCCTCTCCACCTTACCCATCTACACCACCTAAAGGGAGAAACCGGAAAAGTTTTTAAGTTTTCCCGGTGGCGGCTCGGATTTTTGACGAACCCATGCAAAAACCTTATTAGGGCCGTTTCGATAAGCATCTTAAGGTGATACCATGAGGCCGAAGGTGGCCGTTCTCTTTAAGATGAAGAGCAAGCCCGTTGAGGAACTCAAGAAGTACGCAGACGTCGAGTTCATCCTGTATCCAAGCGTCGATGAGCTCAAAGAAAGGATAGAAGAGTTTGATGGCGTCATAATCTCCCCGCTGAACAGGTTTCCGCGCGAAGTCATCGAGAGGGCCGAGCGGTTAAAGGTGATAAGCTGTCATTCCGCCGGCTACGACCACGTTGACGTTAAGGCCGCAACGGAGAGGGGAATATACGTCACCAAGGTTGCTGGTGTCCTGAGCGAGGCCGTTGCGGAATTTGCCGTTGGACTGACCATAGCGCTCCTCAGGAAGATAACCTACTCAGACAGGTTCATCCGTGCCGGGAAGTGGGACTCCCACAGAACCGTCTGGAGCGGATTCAGGGACATAGAAACGGTCTATGGAAAAAAGGCAGGAATTCTCGGAATGGGTGCCATAGGAAAGGCCATAGCGAGGAGAATGAAGGCCATGGGGACGGAGATACTCTACTGGTCCCGGTCAAGGAAGCCCGATATTGAAAAGGAAGTCGGAGCTATCTACAAGCCCCTTGAAGATGTTCTGCGGGAAAGCGATATCGTGATTCTGGCCCTGCCGTCCACACCGGAGACGTACCACATCATCAACGAGGAGAGGCTGAAGCTCCTTGAAGGCAAATACCTCGTCAACATCGGGCGCGGGACGCTGGTAGACGAGAAGGCCCTCGTGAAGGCCCTCAAAGAGGGTAAACTAAAGGGCTACGCAACGGACGTCTTTGAAAACGAGCCAGTTCAGGAACACGAGCTGTTTAAGCACGAGTGGGAGACCGTTCTAACGCCTCACTACGCGGGTCTCTCAAAGGAGGCCATGGAGGATATGGGCTTCCAGGCGGTTAGAAACCTACTCGCCGTTCTCAGGGGGGAGGTCCCGGAGGCGCTCGTGAACCGTGAGGTGGTTGAGATACGCTCCCCAGAGGACGTTAAGATGCTTTAAGGTGGTCGTGATGCTTGTTGAGGAGCTGAGGGAAATAACCGGGATCCCCGGTATTTCGGGCTACGAGGAAAGGATCCGGGAAAAGATAGCTGAGTGGCTTGAGCCATACGCCGACTATACGGTTGACACCATTGGAAACCTCGTCGTTGAGCTCGGTGAGGGTGAGCTCAAGGGCATCTTCATGGCCCACATGGACGAGATAGGGCTCCTGATAACGGGTGTAAGGCCTGACGGAAAGCTTACCTTCAGGAAAATCGGTGGAATAGACGATAGGCTCCTCTACGGCAGGCACTTCGAGGTAATTACCGAAAACGGGAAGCTCGACGGCGTTATCGGGGCACTTCCGGTGCACCTGAACCTTGAAAGGAAGTTCGACACGGTCCCCTGGAGCAGGCTGGTCATAGACATCGGCGCCGAGAGCAGGGAGGAGGCGGAAGCCCTCGGCGTTAAGGTTCTCGACTACGCGGTCTTCAAGAAGCACTTCGCGGTTCTTAATAACCGCTATATTTCTACGCGCTCTCTGGACGACCGTTTTGGAGTCGTTGCTCTGGTTGAGGCGATAAAGGATCTCGTTGACCACGACCTCGATGGAAAGTGGCTCTTCGCCTTCACCGTCCAGGAGGAGATAGGCCTCAAGGGAGCAAAGTTCTTGGCGGAGCACTACACCCCAAAGTACGCCTTTGCCGTCGATTCATTCGCCTGCTGCGGTGAGATAACCGGAGACGTAAGGCTCGGCGGGGGAGCGGTAATAAGGGCCGTAGATAACTCCGCGATTTACACGAGGAAGCTCGCTAGAAAGGTTGCCGAGATAGCGTCGAGGAACGGCATCCCTCTCCAGGTGGGCGTTACTGGCGGCGGAACGGACGCGTCGGTCTTCCAGGACAGGAGCGAGGTCTTGGCTCTGAGCGTTCCGATAAGGTACATCCACAGCGAGGTCGAGACCCTTCATCTGGCCGACCTTGAGGCGCTGATAAAGCTCATAGAGGCGATAACACTGGAGATGTAAGGTCTATGAGTCAGCTATGAGCAGAAAATGCGAAGAAGCTCGTAGGGGTGTTTAAGAAATGATCGCCTTTGGTAAGGTTCGCGCTCATTTGCCGTCAGGCACTCTTAAGGAAGCGAACAATGGAAAGGTTACAGGTGGGGGAAGGCCCCATCTCATGAGAAATCACGGTTGTATAAAAAGCTTTCCGCGAGCGCTTTCGAAGAAAGGGCTCTGGAGGTGATTCCTTGCTAAAATACATCGGCTACTTCGCAGTTGGAGTCTTTATCGGTATTTTGGCAGCGTTATTCGGCCTTGGAGGGGGTTTTCTGATAGTCCCCACGCTCAACTTCCTCGGCGTTGAGATACACCACGCCGTCGGAACTTCCAGCGCGGCCGTCGTCTTCACATCCCTCAGCTCGGCGATAGCCTACCACCGGCAGAGAAGAATACATTATAAGGCCGGCCTTCTCCTGGCCTCAACGGCTGTAATCGGGGCGTACATCGGCGCTTGGATGACTTCCTTTATAAGCGCCGGCCAGCTGAAAGTCATATTTGGCCTTGCCTTAATCGTTGTTGCAGCCAGGATATACCGGAAGAAGACGGCCGAGCCGAGCGAGGTTAGGCTTGAGGAAGTTGAGGTCAACTACAAGCTCGTTCCATTCGGTGGCTTCTTCGCGGGAATATCCAGCGGTCTCCTCGGCGTTGGAGGGGGCATAATCAACGTACCTTTCCTGACGTACCTCGGCCTGCCGATACACTACGCGGTAGCAACTTCTAGCTTTGCGATAGTCTTCACCGCAACCGCCGGAGCGCTCAAGCACTACGCCATGGGCAACGTTGAAACCCAGTGGCTGGTCCTCCTCGTTCCGGGGCTCATAATCGGCGCCCAGCTCGGCGCGAGGATAGCGAAGCGGACGAGGGCGTCTTCCCTGAAAAAGGCCTTCGCGGTCGTTATGGCCCTCCTTGCCCTGAGGATGATACTGAAGGGCCTCGGCCTTCCGGTTCCATGAGCTTCTCTTCTTTTCTTGCTTTTATGTATGCAGCCAGCAGGATTGCGGCAATTATTATCATCACCACCCATGCAACGGCTAGGGGACGATCGTAGGGGTAGTAGAGGTCGCCGGTGAGCGCGTAGGGCAGAGAAACGGGAAGGAGCATTATCGACAGGACAAAGCCAATGAGCCCTCCGATCACAAAAAGCACTATGTTCCCGCTTCCGTAGCCCATTTCGCCTCCGAGGGCAAGCTCAGCGCGATAACCGATTATAGTTGCTAAAACCACAATAACGGTAGCCAGAATAATGTTTGCGCAACCCAGTTTTTCGCGTTTCCACTCGTACAGGCCGTATGCAATCACCAGAAGCAATCCTCCGGCAGAAGAGCTGAGCCAGACCGAGAGATCCTTGTAGAAGCCGTAAGGAGCGTCCCAGTTGGCGAAGGCTATCGAACCCGGCTGGGTGAGGACGAAGGCAAGTGTCACCATGAGCCAGAACCTGAGCTCTGCGGCCCTCACACAACCACCGGAGAATTTTTAATGCCATCCCTAAAAAGAGTTCCCATGCTGGGTTACTTCCTCGATTTCCTCCTCGGCATCGGCATCGGTCTAATAGCCGGTCTCTTTGGGGTCGGCGGGGGATTCCTCATAGTCCCTGCCCTCGTCTTCCTCGGTCTTCCCGTACACGTTGCAATAGGGACGAGTCTAGCCTGTATAGTCCTCAGCTCCCTCTCGGCAGCGGTAACTCACATCAGGAAGGAGGCGGTTTTATACCGGGTCGTCTTCCTTAAGGAGGCGTTCTCTGTCCCGGCGGCACTTCTGGGTGCTTACCTCTCCTCCCTGCTGCCGGAGAACTATCTTAAGGTTCTCTTCTCTGGGATTCTCCTTTACCTCGCTTTTCAGATGTGGCGGGGGAATGCGTCATCACATTCGAAACCGGGGGAACTCAAAACATCCCGCGTGTCCCTGGTTGGCGTCCTCTCTGGCCTTACCTCGGGCCTCTTGGGAATCAGCGGTGGGATTCTCAACGTGCCCCTCTTTCACTCCTACGTTGGAATACCAATGCGCTACGCGGTCGGAACATCGAGCTTTGCCCTTTTCTTTACAGCACTGGCAGGTTCAATCGGACACTACCGCCTCGGACAGGTTGACCTTCACACCGCACTGCTCTTGGCTCCTGGCCTCATAATCGGGGCCAGAATCGGTGCCCTTCTCGTCCACCGTCTCCATCCCGGGCACTTGAGGAGGGCTTTCTCCGCCATCCTCGTGATCGTTGCAATCAGAATGCTCCTGTGAAGGTTCCACCGGAGATGCCTCTACGAAGATTTATTAGGTCCTCCCCCAAAATCCCCTGGGTGAGGAAATGAGGGAGCTTTTCAAGAGGGTAAAGGAGGAGTTTGGAGTCGAGATAAGGAATGAAAACGACATGACGAACGCGTGGAAGCTCGTTGAGATGCTCAAGGAAAAGGGCTGGGTGGTGTACATCATCACCGCAAGGGGACGCGAGCAGGTCGATGCGTGGCACCCGAACTACGGGAGTTTGTACGCCCAGTTTGGCGAGATTCCGTATTTTACGAGCGTAGTTGAGGGTATATGCGTCACAGCCCTTCGTGTGGGGGAGCTTGAAGCCAATGGAACGCTCTGAAACGTTCGTTTCGTCGGAGTCCTCAAATAGGTTTGGGGCGTAGCGTTCATTGGTGATGCCCATGAAGGGGACGAAGGGCTTTGCACTGGCCCTGGCAATATTGCTGGTTGGAAGCGTGATACCTCTGGGACTGGCGGAAGCCGAGGGCACGAGCAACGCCACCGAGAGCTACACAGGAGTCCTCGACAACAGCACCAGGGAGATGGTGATAGCGGGTCAGCTGATTGACCAGCTTCAGAGGCTGAGCAGGTTCGCCGAAGATAAGATAGAGCCTATAAAGGACAGGCTACCCGAGAACTCGACTGTACTAACCCACTACGAGCTCGCTGAGGACTACAGGGAAAAGGCGGTGAGTGAATACGAGGCCGGCGACTACTACAGCTCGATACTCGACAGCCTCACAGCAATGCACCACTACAAGGTTGCCCTCTCGGCACTTAAGGAAGGCAGAGAAAAGGCTCAGGATGTAAGGGAACGCATCAAACTGGAAATCGAGCGTGCCAGAGAGTACTTCAGGTTCGTTGAGAAGACCATAAGGCTGGCGGAGAACCAGGGGATAGACGTGAGCAACCTCACCGCACTTTACAACGAGACCAAGGATGCCTATAAAGTTGTACTGGATGACCTTAAGGCCGGAGACTACGAAAAGGCGAGGGCAGACTATGAAGTCGCCAAGGAGAAGAAGGCCCTTCTCGACAGAGAGCTGAGAAAGGTCCGCGAGGAGCTCGCCTATGCCAACGCCGATAAGATCGTCAAGGACTTCCTGATCAAGGGTGAGAAGGGAATGGAGATAGCTCAGAAGGCAATCGAGGTCGGGGAGAAGAACAGCTACAACGTGACGGAGCTCCGGGAGAGGCTCGATGCCTTTTCGGAGGTTTACAGTCAGGTCAAGGCCCTCGCGGACGAGGGCAGGTGGGAGGACGCCCTCACAGTCATGAAAGACAACAGGGAAACAATAATTGAGTTCCACAGGGCTGTTGAGTTCGTACTCAGGAAGGTTCGCGAGAGGGAGCTCGATGAAAAGCTAAAGGACGTCCGCGCTTTCCTTATGGAGATGAACGGCAGGATCCAGAAGGATGCAAAGGCGCTCCGCGAGCTCAAGAGCAGGGGGGTCGACACCACCCGGGCAGAGATCCAGCTGAAAGTAGCTATCCAGGAGCTCAGGATAGGCGTCGAGCTTCTAAAAGCGAAGAAGCCCCTCCAGGCCAGGGCACACTTTGCAATAGCGCTGGAGGTGCTCCACAGGGTGGATGAGTTCATTCTAAGGCACTCCTGACCTTTCCTTTTTAGCTTAGGGAGGGATGCTTAAATGAGACTCACAGTTGCGGCCCTCATGCTGATAACGCTCATCCTCTTGCCCAGGGTTAGTTCCTATACCGTTTCATCCCTGGTTTTGACGGTTTACAATGACGGCTACACCAAGGTTGAATATGAAATCCTACCCTCGGAGTATTCATCCCAGGTTGAACTCCCCCTCCTCGGAGACCATTACGAGAACGTTATCGTCGAGGACGGGAACGGAAATCCCCTCAACTTCAGGCTTGAGAACGGAAGCCTTCTCATCTATTCCGGGAACGCTGAAGTAGTCAAGGTCTCCTACTACACCCCCGACCTGACCGTGAAGCAGGGCATGGTGTGGACGCTTAACATTGCGACCAACGATTCCTTCACAGTTGTGCTGCCTGCAAACGCCATAGTGGTTGACCTGAGCGACATACCCCTTGAGATAGCGGGGAACTCGATAACCATGCCCCCCGGAAACCAGAGCGTTTCCTACACGCTCAGCGGAAGAGGAGCCGGCAGCGAGGGTGGAGCGGGGAGCTCGGAGTATCTGCCAGTCCTGGGAGGCCTCGCGGTAGTCGGGGGCTCTGCCTACGCCCTATGGAGAAAGAAAAAGGGTCAGAGCTCAATGCCAAGCCGTGAGGAGTTCCAGGCCAGGCTTGGGAACCTCGACCTCAACGAGGAGGAGAGGCGTGCGCTGCTCTACCTCTTCGATAGGGGCGGAAAGGCCAGCCAGGCTGAGGTCAGGGAAGCGATAGGCCTGCCCAAAACCACCGCATGGAGGATGTTCAAGCGCCTTGAGAGGAAGGGTCTGGTGAAGGTTCTTAAGGGCAGGAAGGAAAACTGGGTGGAGCTGAGGCTTTAGACGGGTCTTTGTTTGGGACTTCCTTTTAATTTCAATCTTCGTTCCTGACGGGGGTGAAATCCTCTAAGGCCTTGGGGCGTGATTAACGAAAGTTATTGACATGGTATAATACGTGGATTATAACTTTTTTATGAGTCGTAAAGTTGGCATTAAAGCCCAGTGGGGTATTCAATGAACATCTTGTCCTCCTCAAACCTAAACCCTGTTTTGAGAAGCCTTTCAAACATGCACCATCAACACGAAAAGGGGAGAAGAAAGAATCACATTATCCTTGAGCCGAGCTTTACCTCTTTGTCCGGCATCAGCAGAGCCACGTTCTCGCCGTCGTCAGCCGCTAAGAGCATTCCCTGGCTTTCCACACCGCGAAGCTTCTTGGGTTCGAGGTTCGCTATGATGACGACGTAGTGGTTGAGCAGCTCTTCCGGCTTGTAGTACTTCTTAAGCCCAGCAACGAGCTGCCTGACCTCGTCGCCAAGGTCAACCTTGACCACGTAGAGCCTGTCGGCGTTGGGGTGGTCCTTGACCTCGATTATCTTTCCGACCCTCAGGTCGAGCTTGGCAAAGTCATCAAAGCTTATGTACTCCACGCTTTCACCACCTTTCTCCTTTTTCTTCACTTTCCCCTTCTTCGAGGCCTTTCCGGCCTTTTCGGCTTTGGCCTCCAGCTCATCACCGTAGATGCTCTTAAGGATTGCCCTCGCTTCCTCCTCACTCTTGAAGCGCTCTAAAGCCACTTTCACGACATCGTCCCGCTTGTAGTATTTGTTGAGGAGCAGTCTCGCGCTCTCCGGATTGCCCCTGGCTATGTAGTTCACGATGAAGTAAATTATGTCCTCATCGCTCACCTTCTTGAACATCGGGGTGGCCTTTCTAACGCGGTGCCCGGCCGGAATCTCGGTGAACTCCCAGCGCTTGAGCTCCTCAAGGTTGAGGAGGTGCCATATCCTCTCGCCCGCATCTGGAAGGAACGGCTCAAGGAGGATCCCGAGGGCCTTGACTATCTGGAGGGAGATGTTTACCGTAGTGGCCGTCCTCACGCGGTCGGTTTTGGCGGTCTTCCACGGCTTCTGGTAGTCGAAGTAGCGGTTGCCGAAGATTGCCAGCTCCATGACCCTCTTCAACGCGTCCTTGAACTTGTACTGGGCTATCAGCTTTCCGGTCTCCTTAAAGGCCCTCTCAATCTCCTCGAAGGCCTGCCTGTCGAGCTCATCGAGCTCGCCTCTCTCCGGCACGGTTCCGTTGAAGTAGCGGTTGGCGAAGGTCATCGCCCTGTGGACGAAGTTTCCGAGGTTGTTTACCAGTTCTTCGTTTATCTTGCTCTTGAAATCTGCAAAGCTGAAGTCGCTATCGCGAGTTTCGGGCATTATCGCGGTGAGGTAGTAGCGGAGGTAATCTGCTGGAAACGCATCGAGGAACTCATGGACCCATATCGCCCAGTTCCTGCTGGTGGAGAACTTCTTGCCCTCAAGGTTGAGGTATTCATTTGCAGGGATGTCGTACGGCAGAAGCCACTCGGCCTCGACTTCCCCGTCCCTGTATTTGCCATACGCGAGGAGGAAGGCGGGCCAGAATATCGCGTGGAAGGGCACGTTGTCCTTGCCGATGAAGTGGATTACCTTAGTTTGGCCGTCGAGGTTGAGCCAAAACTTCTTCCACTCGTTTTCTCTGCTGAGCTTCTTCAGGTGCTCGATGGTGATCGAGATGTAGCCTATAGGCGCCTCAAACCAGACGTAGAGCACCTTTCCCTTAACGTCCTCATCGTCGAGGGGGACCGGAATACCCCAGTCGAGGTCGCGCGTTATGGCCCTCTCCTCAAGGCCCTCCTTTATCCAGCCGAGGACAGTGTTCCTGACGTTTGGCTTCCAGTGTTCCTGGCTTTCGACCCAGGCCTTAAGCTTCTCTTCGAAGTCCTTCATCCTTATGTAGTAATGGGCTGAGTCCTTGAAGGTTATTGGATTACCGCAGATGTTGCACCGCGGGTTAATGAGTATCTCCGGCGTAAGTGGGTGCCCGCAGACCTCACACTGGTCTCCCCTCTGGTTCTCGGCACCGCAGTAGGGGCAGGTGCCTATGACGTACCTGTCAGGCAGGAACATCTTGTCGTGCTCGCAGTAGGCCTGTTTCGTGACTTTCTTGACCAGGTGACCGTTTTCTAGTGCTTTTAAAAAGAACTCCTGGCTGATTCTATAGTGAACCGGAAGCTCGGTTCTGCCAAAGTAGTCGAAGCTTATCTTTGCCCTCTCGAAGGTCGTCTTTATGTGTTCGTGGAACTCATCGACGATTTCCCTGGCACTTCTTCCCTCTTTGAGAGCACGGAATGTTATCGGAGTCCCATGTTCATCGGTTCCACAGACGAAGAGCACTTCATCTCCCTTGAGCCTCAGGTAGCGAACGAAAATGTCCGCTGGTAAATACGCTCCTGCCAGGTGTCCCGCGTGAATCGGCCCGTTAGCGTAAGGGAGTGCAGATGTTACCATGTACCTGACCATTTTAACCACCGTCCCGGCAATGGGTTTAGGGCCTTATAAGGACTTCGCGTTAAAAACATTACGGTAGGTTATTTTTAAATGGCCAAAATATGTTGAGTTATGCATATCCACGGACCAAAGGTTTTAGTTTGGATGGCATCCACGACCGGTGGTGAGCATCATGAAAGCCAGAATCATCGAGCGCTTCAAATTCGAGGCGGCCCATGCCGTTGTAATCAACGGAAAGCCTGAAGAGATACACGGACATACGTTCAGGCTTGAAGTGGCGGTCGAAGGAGAGCTTAAGAGGGGCTACGTGATGGACTTTCTCGAGCTGAGGAGAATCGTGAACGAAATCATCGGGAAGCTTGACCACAGAAACTTAAATGTTCTCTTCGAGAACCCAACGACCGAGAACGTCGCCCTGTGGATAGCGGAGGAGATTGAAAAGAGGCTTCCCAGTGGCATAAGGCTCCAGAGGATAGTCCTCTGGGAGGGCGAGGAGAACGGGGTGGAGTTTGAGTTCTGAGAAACATTTTTATCCCCCAATGTGGAAGTTAGCAATGGTGAACGGAATGTCCGAGGTTACTTCAGAACGGATGTTAAAGCTGTATTCTCATCTTTTCAAGGAGGCTCTTGAACTTAAGAAGCTTATCGAGGTGAAAAAAAAGGAAGTCAGACCCGGAATGTTTGGGAAGGGGAGCGCTGAGGAGTTCAAAAGGTATAGGCTTGAGGTGTACGAGCGGTGATTTTTATAGACTCAAGCGTTCTCTACAACTACCTTATCGAAACCAGCCTTACCGAATACGCCGTTGATGTTCTTGAGTCTCGAGAGGGGAAACTAACTTCAGACACCGTCGTTGATGAGTTATTTTATGCACTCATCAGGAAGCTTGGTGAGAAGGAGTACAACGCAAGGTCAATCTGGAAAGTTAAGGAGCTTCTCAGGAACGACGCAGAGTTCAGGAGACGCGCTTCTGATGTCATATCGGACATCTTAGCACTTATTGACGCAAAAGATATTTTACTGGTTTCTGACTCCCGGGACTGGCTGACCGTTGCCACGTTCGTTCATGATTACTCCCTCCTTCCCCACGACGCCAGAATTCTCGCCACGGCCTTGGAATACAACTGTGACAAGCTTGCCGCCCTCGATGAGGACTTTGGAGCGGTAAAGGACATCATCAAGCTCGTTCCGAAGGGATTCTGGGAAGAGTAGGAGGCAATATCTCTAATAGAAGGGTTTACTGAGAATGTGGAATTCGAAGAGTTCAAATGGGATGAGAAGACACATTTTGCAGTCATCCGTACCTTTCATACATGCATATTTCGGAGTTGACTTTTTTCTTTTGCAAGCCTCGCCCTTTAGGGCGGGGTACAGTGTTCGAGAATTTGGCTCTTGAGCAGGAAAGCAACACTTTTTTAAAGCATAAAACCCATACCATACTTTGAAATGAAGCGTTCAGTAACGGTTAAACTTCAACCATCAAAGGCGCAGGAGAAAATCCTCTTTGAGTTAGCTTACGCTTCAGCAGTAATTTGGAACAAGCTCAACTACCGAAGGCTCAAGCAATTCAGGGAATTCGGCAAAATCGACTTTAACGGGACGGAAAAGGAAGCATACCACGAGTTCAAAAACTGGATTGGTGGCTCAACAGTTCAACAGTTGGCCAGAAAGAACGCTGGAAGCTGGAGGAGTTTCTTTTCCCTCAACAAGAAGAAAAAGAAGGAAGAACTTCCAGAATGGTTCAAGCCAAGACCGCCCAAATTCGTTAGGGAAGAGAACGGCAGAAAAATCTTTGCAATTCCATTAAGGAACGACCAGTATCGGATTAAGGGAAACGTTATTGAATTGAGGAGACTTGGTAAGTTCGGAATACTCAAAATCCAGTTCAAGGGGAGAATTTACCTCAAGGGAAAGCAGGGGAGGTTGGAAATAACTTACGACCCGGTAAAGCGGAAGTGGTACGCTCACATCAGCTTCTCCAAAGTTGAGGAGAAACTTGAGGGCGAGGAATGGGTTGCACTCCCGAGAACGCCAAAAGGAAGCCTTTCCGCGGGGATTGACTTGGGAGTGAACAATTTGATGACCGTTTATGTGGAGAACGGGGAAAGCTTCCTCGTGAATGGGAGGCCATTGAAGTCAATAGCATTCTACTGGCAAAGAAAAATAGCAGATTACCAGTCCAAACTCAATAAGAGTGGGGCGAAAACGAGCAGGAAGCTTAAGAGAATGCACGAGAAGGCGAAACTTCGGGCGAAGCATTACATTAACACGGCAGTAAGAGGGGCTGTCAGAAGGCTTTATGATTTGGGAGTTTCTAAGATTGTCGTCGGTTATCCCAAGGGTATCGCCAGAAACTCTGAGAAGGGAAAGAAACAGAATTTCATTCTCTCTCACGTGTGGCGGTTTAATTATGTCATTAAGAGACTCAAAGAAGTGGCCGAGGAGTATGGTATTGTTGTTGAAGTCGTTGATGAGGCTTTCACTTCAAAAACTTGTCCCCTCTGCGGCCAACGCCACTCTGACGGGCGGATTTTTAGGGGTTTGTTTAAGTGCCACAGAGAGGGCGTTGTTATGAATGCTGACCTTGTGGGAGCTTTTAATATTTTGAGGAAGGTTAAAGCTATAACCCCGAGCCTGCCTGCTCTGGCGGGTAGGGGTAACTGGCTCAAGACCGGGCCAGAGGGGTTCGAAGAACCCTTTTCAAGGGTTGCCCTGATGAGAACTCCTCAAACCTCCCCACCTTTAGGTTAGGGGGTTCTCCAGTGAAACCCCCGCCCTTCAGGGCGGGGAGGAGGTCAGCACCGGGTGGTATGGCGAACCCCCAATGATAATATTCCACAGCTGAAAAAGAAGCTTGAAACACTAATTTAGTTCCCCTTCGCCTTAACTTCCCTCACGCTCTCTGTGAGCGCCATTCCGTTGGTTCCTTTCTCGAAGGAGAGGCCATCAGGCAGCGACACCTTCACCGGCACGGTCCTTTCCTTCTCCTCGCTCGGAGACCAGCTTATCAAATCGCCCCTCTCAACGTCGAGCGTTTTTATCAGTCCCAGGGGCCCTTCTATTATGTACTTGGCCGGATCTTTTGGAGAGTAAAGCCGCCATTTCCGGGCGGTTTTGAAATCAACCACCCGTCTCGCTGAATCGAGCCAGATGACGTCGATATCGCTCAGCATGAAGAACATGTGAATAGAAGCGTTAGCCTTCGTCTCGGCGGGAAGAACGAAGACCAGAGCGTAGTTGATGTTTCTAACCAGCATTAATCCTCTAAAGCGCTTAAAGAAGCTGTCCGCCAACTTGACAGGCCCATGCCATATTCGCTCCTTGGTCTCGTTGATGAGCATGGTAAGAAATGAGGGGCGCGGGTTGATAAGTTTTTGGGAAAATAAAATGTCAAAGTTCACCTGACTTGGCCTTCTCCCCAAGTTCGAAGCCCTTCCTCAATGCCCTCAGGTTTATCTCCTCCGTTCCCTTCGGCACAGCGTCCAAAACGGCCTTCTCTATGGCCTCCCTGCTCACGACGCCGGTCCATGCCGTCAGGATTCCGAGGGTGAGAATGTTCATCGTGAGGCTTAAACCGGTGGTTTCCTCGGCTATCTCCGTGAGCGGTAGCGAGACCACCTCAAGCCCCTTCTCAAACTCGATGTCCCTGTGTGGAATGAGCTCCTCCTCGACTATTATCCTGGCACCCTTCCTGACGGTGTGGAGGTACTTGTTGTAGGCCTCCTGGGAGAAAAAGACGGCGCAGTCAGGATTGAGGGTCTTGGGGTAGTCTATGGGCTCGTCGCTGATGACTACCTCTGCCTTGCTCGCCCCGCCCCTCGATTCCGGCCCGTAGGCCTGCGTCTGGACGGCGTAGAGGTTCTCGTAAACGGCCGCTGCCCTGCCAAGGATGACACTGGCGAGGATAACTCCCTGACCGCCGAAGCCGCTGAAGAGTATCTCCTTCCTCATTCCTCCCACCCCATCATCTTCTTGGCACGCTTCTTGTAGGCTTCGTACTCCCTCACGAGACCGGGCCTGTCCCTGTCGGCGAATTCACCTATGACGATCTTGCCCTCGAGCTCCTCTGGAGACATTTTCTTGGCCTTCGCGAGCGGGACGGTTATCTTCTGGTACCAGCGGAGAAGTTCCGGAGCGGTCTTCATCCTGTTCCTCCTTCCGAAGCTTATCGGGCACGGCGAGAGGAACTCGACGAGTGTGAAGCCCTCCTTCTGGAGAGCCTTCTTTATACTGTTGATTCCCTGGAGGTAGTTGAAGACACTCCATCTCGCCACGTAGTTGGCTCCGGCAGAGACTGCCAAGTCAGCTATGTCGAAGGGGTTCTCGAACTGGCCGTACGGCGCTGTGGTTCCGCGCAGACCCTTCAGAGCTGTTGGCGCTACCTGTCCACCTGTCATTCCATAGGTGAAGTTGTTGATGAGTATCACCGTAACGTCAAGGTTTCTCCTGATGGCGTGAATGAAGTGATTCCCACCGATGGCTGCGGCATCTCCGTCGCCCATGAAGGCGATTATCTTGAGGTCCGGATTGGCGAGCTTTATGCCGGTGGCAAACGCTAAAGCCCTTCCGTGGGTCGTGTGCAGGCCGTCGAAGTTGACGAATCCCGGAACGCGGGAGGAACAGCCGATTCCGCTGACCCAGACTATCTCGTCCGGGTTCAGCTTTAAGTCATCTATCGCTCGGAGCGTGTACTGTAAAGCTGAGCCTATTCCACAGCCCGGGCAGAATATCGTGGGGAGCATGTCCTTTCTCAGGTACTTGTCGCGAATATCGTAAGCGGATTTCAGGTACATTCAGCCCACCACCCTCTCGACTATCTCCATCGGAGTGTGAACCTCGCCGCCTATCTTCGCTATCAGCTCGACCTCAGCTTTCCCGTTCGCCCCTTCCTTGACGAGGTGGTAGAGCTGTCCGAGGTTCATCTCCGGGACGTATATCCTCTTCACCTGCTCGGCAAGCTCCTCAATCATCTCGAAGTCAAAGGGCCATATCGTGTTGAGCTTCAGCAGACCGGCTTTAACGCCCCTCTCGCGGAGAATCTTGACGGCCCTTACCGCCGAGCGGGAAACGATGCCGGTGCTTATTATCGCCACCTCGGCATCATCGAGCTCAAAGGCGTCGTAGGTTATGATGTCCATCTTGTTGCGCTCCAGCTTTTCGATTATTCTTCGTATGAGCTTCTCGTGAACCTCTGCATCTACCGTCTTGGGCCTTCCGCGCTCGTCGTGCGTCAAACCTGTAACGTAGGTTCTGTACCCCCTTCCGAATATCGGCATCGGCGGCACGCCGTCACCGTGTATGTCACCGAACGGGAACTTCGCCTCCTCCTCGTTGGCGGGGAGCTTCCTCTCGACCAGCTCGATTTCCCCAGGCAGGGGAATGTAAACTCTCTCGCGCATGTGGGCTATCTCGGCGTCGGTGAGAAGAACGACCGGAGTCCTGTACTTCTCGGCCAGATTGAAGGCCCTTATCGTCAGGTCAAAGGCCTCCTGGACGGTTGAGGGACTGAGGACTATGAGCGAATGGTCGCCGTGAGTTCCCCAAATGGCCTGCATTATGTCGCCCTGCGCCGCCAAAGTTGGCTGGCCCGTCGACGGACCGCCGCGCTGGACGTCCACGACAACGACCGGGGTTTCAGTCATTATCGCGTAGCCGAGGTTCTCCTGCATGAGGCTGAACCCTGGCCCGCTAGTTGCAGTCATGGCCTTCGCCCCGGCCCAGGAGGCGCCTATTATCGCCGCCATGCTGGCCAGCTCGTCTTCCATCTGTATGCTTACCCCATCAACGAGGGGCATGTAGAGCGCCATCGCCTCGAATATCTCGCTTGCGGGCGTTATCGGATAGCCAGCGTAGAAGCGACAGCCGGCTAAAATAGCGGCCCTCGCTATGGCCTCGTCGCCCTGAATGAAGTCGCTCTTACCAACAGGGAAAGGGTACCTCATCTGCATCCCTCCTCATAGCCAACCCTGAAGGCTTTGATGTTTATCTCCTCCGTTCCCCTGGGAACCCTCCTCCTTATGGCCTCCTCGACGCTTTCCTTCTTCACAACGCCGGTTTTCGCCACGAAGTAACCTAAAGCCACCATGTTGACAGTGAGTGCCAGACCTGTGTTCTCCTCAGCCAGGCGCGTGAATGGGGCACCGATGTAGTCCCTATCGGGCTTAACCAGGTCGGTGTCTATAATCAGCAGTCCATCCTTTCTCAGCTCGTCCTTCACCGTGTCGTAGCCGAGCTGGGCGAGTGCGACGAGAACGTCCGCCTCGGTGACTATGACGTCGTAAATCGGCTCCCTGGATATTATTACGTCCGCTATGGAGTGGCCGCCCCTGCTTGCGGAGCTGTAGTCCTGGGTCTGGACGACGTTCAGCCCCTCTATGGCGGCGGCCTCGCCGAGTATGACACCGGCTAGAACAACGCCCTGGCCTCCTATGCCTGCAAACCTAACCTGCATACGTCACACCCCCAAGTCGAGGTATTTCTTTGTGAACTCCAAAAACTCACGTGCGGACTTTAAGACGTCACTGGCCTCTTTTTCGGTGTATTCAACGAACACATCGTAATCCGCTGTGTGCCTCATGTTCAGGGCCTTTGAGTAGGCGGTAAAAAGTCTCGCCGGCATCTCTCCGCTTTTAACGAACTCCTTCCCAAGCTGGGCGTGGACACCGGCGTGGCTTTTTGGAGCAATCCCCTTTGAGAGAAGCAGTGCCCTGGCACAGTAGAACATCGAGTAATAGGCACTCGATACGGCAAACCCGTAGTGACCGTTTGAAATCAGCTCTTCTGAAGCTTTAAGCCGCTCCTCGGCTTTTCTGATCAGGGCGTCTATCTCTTTCATACTGCGACCCCCTCCTTCAGTGCGCTCATGTAGATGCTGTCCCTTCTTGAGTGAGGCACTATCATAACCGAAACTCCAAGTTCAATGGTTAGCTCTGCGCTGAGCTTTCCAACGATGTCCCAGTCCTCTGGATTGACCCTATCAAGAACTACCATAACGTCAAGGTCGCTCTCCTCATTCCAGTCTCCCCTCGCCCTTGAGCCGAAGATTATCACTTCCTTTACCCTCTCACCGAAGGCTTCCCTGATTTTTCTGCCAATTACCTCAAACATCCCCCTCACCCTTAAGGCCGAAGTGCTCCTGAACCTCGTCTATGAGCTTGTTAAGCTCCGTGGTGAACTCCGGCCTCTCCCTGTTGACTATCTCCCCTATGACGAACTTGCCCTCAAGCTCCTCCGGGCTCATGTTCTTAGCTTTGCTGACCGGGACCGAGTTCTTGAGGAACCACCTGAGCATCTCTGCCGGCTCCTTCATCCTGTTCCTCCTTCCGTACTGGACTGGACACTGGGAGATGACCTCAACGAGCGAGAAGCCCTTAACAGTTAGGGCCTTCTTTATGCTCTCGATGAGCTGGTAAACGTGGGCAGTTGTCCACCTTGCCACGTAGCTCGCCCCTGCAGAAGCGACGGTCTCGGAAATCTGGAGCGGGTGCTCTATGTTCCTGTACGGACTGGTGGTTGTTTTAGCGCCGAAAGGTGTCGTTGGGGCCACCTGCCCGCCCGTCATTCCGTAGATGAAGTTGTTCACGAGTATCACGGTTATGTCGATGTTTCTTCTTGCCGCATGCAGGAGGTGATTTCCGCCTATGCTGGCTAAATCACCGTCGCCGCTTATGACGACGACCTTCTTGTCCGGCAAACCGACCTTGACGCCGGTGGCAAAGGCTATCGCCCTTCCATGGGTGGTGTGGAGGGTATCGGCAAGGAAGTACGGCGAGGCTATCCAGGCGGAGCAGCCTATTCCGCTGACGACTACTAAATCCTTTGGGTCAAGCTTGAGCTGGTCTATCGCATTTGCAAAGGCGTTGAGGACCGTTCCACCGCCGCAGCCGGGACAGAGGGCCGTTGGTAAGGCCTCCTTGCGGAGATACTTGACCATCGGGTAGGTGGAGTATATCTTCTTCGCCATCAGGCAACACCCCTTATCTCGCGGAGGATTTCCTCAACAGTCAATGGAACACCGCCGATTTTGTTCACACCTTTGAGGAGAACGTCGTCGTTGACGTAGCGCTCGACCTCTATTATCATCTGCCCGAGGTTCATCTCTGGAACCAAAATCGCTCTAACGCGCTTTCCGAGTTCCCTCATTTTCTCTCCCGGGAACGGGTGGACTGTCTTCGGCACGAAGAGGCCGACCTTTATTCCCTCTTCTCTTGCCTTAAGAACCGCTCCGAGGGCTGGTCTCGCGGTAACACCCCAGCCGACTATGAGGATTTCCGCATCTTCTGTGAAGTGCTCATCATAGCTTTCGTAAACCTCGCGGTTCTTCTCGATCTTGCGGTGGATTCTCCTCACGAGTTTATCGTGAACCTCTGGCGTGTAAACGTCCCTCAGGCCGGTTTCCTTGTGGGTCGAACCGGTGACGTGGGTGAAGTAGCCGTGGCCGAAGAGCGGCATCGGAGGAACGCCGTCACCGTGAGGGTCGCCGAAGGGGAGCTTAGCCTCTTCCTCGTTCTCCGGAAGCTTGCGATAGGTTATCTCAACCTCAGAAACGTCCGGAATCTTTATCTGCTCCCTTGTGTGAGCTAAAACGCCATCGAAGAGCACCACAACGGGGGTTCTCAGCTTCTCGGCGATGTTAAATGCCCTTATCGTCTCCCAGAAGGCGTCCTGTCCGCTCGTCGGAGAAACGGCAACGATTGGGTGGTCCCCGTGCGTTCCCCACCTGGCCTGGAAGAAGTCGCCCTGCGCTCCCTTGGTCGCCTGTCCGGTTGATGGGCCGCTCCTCTGAACATCGACAAGGACGAGCGGGGTCTCGGTCATTACTGCATAACCAAGGTTCTCCTGCATAAGGCTGAACCCGGGGCCAGCTGTTGCTGTCATGACCTTGAAGCCCGTCCAGGAGGCGCCTATCATAGCCGCTATGCTTCCAATCTCGTCCTCCATCTGGAGGTAGTAGCCACCGAGCTTTGGCAGTTCTCGAGCCATGGTTTCGGCTATCTCGCTGGAGGGGGTTATCGGATAACCCGCGTAGAAACGGCAGCCTGCGAAGAGAGCGCCGTAAGCTAATGCCTCGTTGCCTTGCATGAAGTAGTTGCCGGGTTTGTAGAGCTTTCTAAGGAGCCTGACTTGCTCAGGCTCGTCACCACGGATGATCATGAGTCACCACCTTACCGCTATCGCGAAGTCCGGGCAGAGGAGCTCGCAGAGCTTGCACTTGACGCACTTTTCCGCATTGACGGGGACCGGGTAGTGGACACCCTTTTCGCTGAGCTCCTTGCTCCACTCAAACACTTTTCTCGGGCACATTTCAACGCAAACACCGCAGCCCTTGCAGAGAAAAGTGTCGACGTCGATTTCAACAACACCTTCCGCCTTGCCGGTAACGAGGTAGTTCTCCTTCACGACAAAGGTTTTCCCTTCGACAGCTGCCATAAGCATCACCCACGATTTGCTAAGCCCTTTTACGTTTGTCAACATTTAAAGCTTTCGTGGGTGCCCATAAATGGGCATCAAAGAATCACGGGGGGCGTTATAAGTATAACGAAAAGAGGGTATGAAAACTCTTTCAAAAACGAAATACATTCACCACGTCAGCAGCTGCCAGTCGAGGAGGCCGTTCTCAACTATATACCCCCACCTCTCGCGGCACTCCAGCTTGAGGTTCTCGATGTGGGTTAAATCCTGCGTTGCCGAGAACTTCTTTATTGCCCTTCCTATGGTCCGGTCGTAGTCCGTGAGGCAGTTATGTGGCCCGCGCTTCGAGCCAGCTCCCACCGGGTCGCTCAGGATTCTCTTGTTGGGGAAGCGCTTCTTCGCCCATATTAGGACTTCAACCGCGCTCCAGAGCCAGGGCGGGCGATACTCATTCTTCTCCCAGAGTCTCTCGTAGAGGGTCCCCTTCTGGATATCGGTGATGTTTATCGAGAAGGTGTCGGTGTAGGGCTCGGCTTTGATTATGCTCTCCTTCGCGTCCTCTATGCCGTCGCGTTCGCTCAGGAAAATCGGCTTCAGCAGGAGGTATGTTTTGACCTTTGCCCCGGCTTCGTGTGTAATCTCGGCCGCTTTAACGAAGTCCTCGAAGGTGTTCCCCTTGTTGATTGAGACATCGGCTATATCGTCGTTGGCCGTTTCAAGACCTATGGCAACTTCGAAGTGCTTATCCGGGACGATCTCTGCCAGCTCCTTAACGGCCTCGTATCTCACGAGTTCGCTCCTGCTCTCTACCACGATTTCCTCGACGTTTTCCATCCCAGCTAAAAGCTCGAAGATTCTCCTCCGGGTTTCGGGCTTCAGCTCACCGTTGTCGAGGAAAGAGCCGGAGGTGAACATTCTCACCGCGAAAGGACCATTCTTGCCTTCGATTTTTTTAAGGGCCTCCTTAACGTAGTCCACTATGGCGTCCTGGCTCCACCTGACCCTAGGTGCCGCGGTGGGGTAGGCGCACATGTAACAGGCCTGGTTGATCCTGAAGCGGTAGCAGCCGATGGTCGGAAGGATTATGAAAAGTGCCGTTCCGGGTCTGCCGGCGACATTGTCCTCGCTCGTCCAGTATGTCATTCTCTCACCTAAGCCTCGCTGGGAGTTAGGGTTTTTAAAGGTGAGGGAAGTTTTAAATTGATCGGCACCGAGGGTTTTAATGGTGAGAAAATGGAGGACGTTGAGAAAATCATAGCCCGTCACAAGACTGACGATCCCCTTTGGCTTGAGATTCAACTCGCCCTTCTTTTGGGCAAGATTGTCAAGGAAGAAGCACTGAGAAGGGCTAAGGGAATAATGAAAACCTCCAAATCCTGGCAGAAGCTGGAGGCGGAAATGTATGATGGGCCTTTCTTGGATTGGAAAAACTCTTTTGAGGGCACCTGACTATTCTCCAGAAGGTGGTTGAATGGTCAAAATCCTCCTCATCAACGACGACGGCATCTACTCCAACGGCCTGCGCGCGGCGGTGAAGGCCCTGAGCGAGCTCGGCGAGGTGTATGTGGTTGCACCTCTCTTCCAGAGGAGCGCGAGCGGAAGGGCAATGACTCTCCACAGGCCAATAAGGGCCAAGCGCTTCCACATTCCAGGCGCGAAGGTGGCCTACGGCATAGATGGAACGCCGACAGACTGCGTTGTGTTCTCAATAGCGCGCTTCGGGAACTTTGACCTGGCAGTTAGCGGGATAAACCTCGGCGAGAACCTCAGCACGGAGATAACGGTTTCTGGAACAGCCTCGGCCGCCATAGAAGCCTCCACCCATGGGATTCCAAGTATAGCTATAAGCCTCGAAGTGGAGTGGAAGAGAACGCTTGGGGAAGGTGAAGGAATAGACTTTTCCGTTGCGTCCCGTTTTCTGGGGAGGATAGCCAGGGCGGTTCTTGAGAAAGGCCTGCCAAAGGGTGTGGACATGCTCAACGTGAACGTGCCGGGCGATGCAACGCCTGAGACAGAAATAGCAATAACGAGACTCGCGAGGAAGCGCTACTGCCCAACGGTTGAAGAGCGCATAGACCCCAAGGGCAACCCCTACTACTGGATCGTGGGCAAACTTGTTCGGGACTTCGAGCCGGGAACGGATTCCTATGCGCTGAAGGTGGAGAGAAAGGTGAGCGTCACGCCGGTGAACATTGACATGACGGCGAAGGTGGATTTTGAAGAACTCAGAAACGTCCTTTTTGGCAATACATAGATGCATGGATGTGCTCTTTATTTCTGAAAAACAGAAGAGTAATTGTCCTTTTAGAATAAGTGATCAAAAAACTTTTTAAGATGTTTTACTATACGACTTATGGTGGTCCATAATGTACCGGCTGAGTACCCGTATGTTGGTGTTTTTTTGCGGTTTTGGTTTTGAGTAGCTTCGCGGGAGCTTTGAGTTTGGTTCCCCCAAAGGGCCACGACGGCTTTGTAACGCCAGAGGAAGCAATGCTCGTTGCCCAGAGGCACCTTCAGTGGGCGTCTTCAAACGTTCCGAACTTTGAAGACTGGAAGAACTCGAAACTTTCTCAGCCTGTGGTGTATTACTTCCCCAACGGAACCAAGAGCGCCTACGAGTTCACCGTGCTGGTGAACGGTAAGCCCGATGGATTCATACTCGTGGCGGCTCAGAGGTATATGCCCCCGGTTCTTGAGTTCAGCAAAGGTGAAACGCCAAGTAAGAGGCTGAAAAGAGTCGGCATGGCTAGAGTCAGAGGATTCTCAGTAGGGAAACACAGACTACTTTATTACGGTGCATTGAGCTACAGCGTAGAGTTGGGGAATGGAAAGGCCATGAACGTTTACGGAAAGGTTTCTTCAGTCCCCAAAACTGTCAAACTCTCATTCTCTCCAAAACATGTGGCGAATATATGGAGAGCCCTTGAGACTTCATCAGCAAGTGAACCTACGATCGGGATTCTATCAGATGACATATACACCAAAATTATACCCAATGTTCCAATATGGACTGAGATGGATCCATACTTTGGAGACCCGAAAAATTTGTCAAAGAGTTATCCGAAGAACGTTGGGCCAGATGGAGATCCATGGGATGCATGGGATGGGTGCACTCCCATTGCTGCCGCACAGATTATAGCATACCATGAGCATCCAGAAATCTATGAAAACGGTTATTACACTCAGGAATACAAGGAGTACATGACGTCTTTGGTTGACATCCTCCACCACACCATGGGGACGTTTGATACAAAAGACAAGAAGGGATGGACTTGGTGGTGTGGATATCCCGGTTCCGATGCGTGTGATGGCATTGAGTCCTTTGCAAGTGAATATCAGAGATTAAAGGATCAGGGGATAGTTTCATGGTCTCTTGTAAACAACTATGATGCGCAACCCACTTGCACATTAGGATTGTGCTCTTGGTTTGGTTATATAGAGGCAGATGATGTAATTAATGAAGTTGACAACAACCGTCCTATCCTCCTTCAACTTCACAATGGCGGAAGCGCAACGGATGGACAAGGGCCTTACGGAGACCATAGTGTGGTTATAACAGGGTACGTGGGGAATTCTAACACAGTGGATTATCTGGTCATTCACAGCGGTTGGGATATGTATGAGCACTATCTTGCATGGGGCAACTGGGGCTCGCATACTCACCTTGTAAAAATAATCCCTGAAAAGAGGTGATCCCATGAAACTCCCAAGAATCCTCATTCCTTTTTTTGCTTTTGTGTGGGAATTAATACTTCCCTTCAAAATTCCTGTAGGATACTATATTAAAGGCGGAATGGTCTGGTTCGAGAACTGGACTGGCCCCGCCGGGAGGCCCTACGTCTGTTGGACGAAGTACTCTCCTTCTCCGATCTTCATTGTTCTGGTTCTTCTTCCTGCGCTCGTGCTCCTGGTTTCATATATTTTCCACAGGGAGTCATCACTTAGAAATCTTGGCCTTTCCATGTTGTTTTCACTATTGGCTGCGACCATAGCACCGGTTTTCATGCTTGACCCCTCCATCAATTCTATTCTAATCATGCTCGTTTCCTTGAGCAGTGGAATCACCCTAGGGAAAGACATTGGGGATAGGGCAATTCTCGCCTTTGGAGGATTTTTACCGGGGCTGGTGGTTATATTCGTAATATCTGCTCAATTCTACGGTGCGTGCTAGAGATACCCAATGGGGGAAGTCCGTGAAAGCAGGTGATGTAAAGTTCCCAAGGGGGTGAATTAATGAGCCCTAAAGAATTCATTCCGCATATCCTTTCCATTATCTTTGCAACGGCCTGGGAGCTTGTACTTGCCTATAGCAGCCGGACCATCGGTGGGTATTACGTTGAGAAAGGCACGATTTTCTTTGAGAACTGGACGGGTGGAGCCGGAAGACCCTGCGTTTCCTGGATCAGATACTCCCCATCAGTGAAGTTCTTTCTACTGGTCCTGCTTCCGGCACTCGTCCTTCTCGTCCTGTACCTCCGGTTCAGAGAGCCAGCATTGAAGAGATTGGCACTCTCAACGGGAGTACCTCTTCTGTCGGTGATTGTCGTCTACTTTAAAACCACTGGGCCGGGTGTTTTGTTTGTTCTGGTCCTTGTCTCGGCCCTGGTCGGCGGAGGATTTGGGAGGGACTGGCGGGAAAAAGTGCTACTCAGTATTGCGGGCTTTCTACCAGGTCTTATAGTAGGTATGACAATAGCGGCTGAACTCACGGTCGTATGGTGTTAATGGGTGGTGGTTGAACCATAAAGCTCCGCTCCACCCTTTATTGTAGGTGGAATGGTGTTTCTCTCCACTGGAGTTTCTGAACAAGCCAGTGCCCTGAAAACTCCCCTCGCTTGGTATCTCAACGGGGCTTCCGGTTCTGTTGGCAATTTTTGAGGTGAGCTATACCGTGAAGCGCCATCGAACCATTAAGAAAAAGCTGAGGCTCTTCTGAGCGATTGCCCTCTTAGAAAGTGGAAACATAGTAGAGTGGCTAAACGGGGAAAAGCAAAAAAGATTGGCCGCTACTCCCCGAAAATCCTCTCCACGAACCACTTCTCGTCGAAGGGCCTTAGGTCGTCGTAGCCCTGTCCAACGCCAACGAAGAGTATCGGCGCGCCAATCGCGTGGCTTATGCTCAAGGCCGCACCGCCCCTTGCGTCCGCGTCGAGTTTCGTGAGGATTACCCCGTCTATCTTTACGGCCTCATTGAACTGCTTTGCCTGCTCCACCACCGAGTTGCCTGCTAAGCTGTCGCCGACGAATATCACCAGATCGGGATTGGTTACGCGCGCTATCTTCTTCATCTCGTCCATCAGGTTCCTGTTCAGCTCGTTCCTTCCGGCGGTGTCTATGAGGACGACGTCAATGTTTCTGGCCTTGGCGTGCTGGATTGCATCGTAAGCAACAGCCGCCGGGTCGGCGCCGTAGGAGTGTTTTATGACCTTAACGCCAACCCTCTTCGCGTGCTCCTCAACCTGCTCTATCGCTCCAGCCCTGAAGGTGTCGCTCGCGGCTATGACGACTCCGAGGCCGTTCTTCTTGAGCCAGTGGGCGAGCTTGGCTATGGTCGTCGTCTTTCCGGAGCCGTTGAAGCCCACGAAGGCTATGACGAAGGGCTTCTCCCCCTTTGACCTGATAAGCTCGATGAGGTCTATCCTTTTCTCCGGCGTGAGAACTTCCAGAACGGCCTCTCTAACGGCGTTTTCAACGATGGCCTTCTTGTTGGTTCCTATTTTTACCTTCTGGCCGACGAGTTTCTCCTTTATCCTCTCTTTGAGCTCCTCAACGGTTTCGAGGGCGACGTCCGCCTCGAGAAGCTCTATCTCCAGATCCCAGAGGGCGTTTTCCACGTCCTTCTCACTTATTTCAGTCTGTGAAACCCTTTCCACGAATGAGCCTAACTTCTCCTTGAGCTTTCCCAGCATCTTTACCACCTGATGAGCGAGAGACTTAGGCATATATAATTATTATGAATGCCCTCGGCGATAGCTGGTGTCATCACACCTCAGACCCGAAGCCACTCGTCATCGGGCGGGAGTGTCTCCTCCCGGGGGTTTATAAACCACACGTGCCCGTTCAGTACCTCCTGACGTAGGTCTTGCTCTCAACTATTCGCCCGCTCTCCAGACGCATCACATCGACCCTTTCAAAGCCGACGGTTTCCCTCTTGTATGCGATTAGGTAGTCAATGAAGTCCTTGATTCTGTAGCGCGTTATCGAATCCTTCACGTACTTGTGTTCGTACAGCAGAATGAGCTTGTCCCTGTGCTCTTCCAGCCACTCCCGGAGCTTTTCCCTCTCTGCCTTCGAGCGCGAGAGGGGGTTGATTATCAGGTACACATCGAAGTCGTCGCTCTCAAACGGTGGGCCTATGTAGATGTCACCGTTCACCTGGAATGGAATGTATTCGGCAAGCACGCGCCTGCCGTCCCTGCTCCAGGCATTGATGTATATTCTCGCAAGTCTCTTCCCGTCTCCCGTTATTAAAACGGCTCCCGAGTCCAGTTCGGCTATTTTCTTCAGCATGGTCATCACAAAAAACTTTTATCAGGTGGTTAAAATTCTTTCTCAAATTTTCGGTTCTTTTATGACCGCAAACTATATATTCCGTCCGGAGTTATACCTTTGAAAACTCGTGGGGTGTTAACATGAAGAAATGGCTGAGCCTGTTTTTAATAGGCCTTATGGCCCTTAGCGTCGTGGCCAGTGGCTGTATATCCCCCGGTGGAGAGGAGTCCACTAAAGGCGCCATTGCCATCGTCTATGATGTCGGCGGAAGGGGTGACCTGAGCTTCAACGACATGGCGTACCTCGGTGCCAGCAAGGCGGCGAAGGACTTCAACCTCGACCTCGTTGAGCTCCAGAGCAACAGCGAGGACGACTACGTTAAAAACCTCGAAACCCTTGCCGCCCAGAAGAAGTACCTCGTTATCATAGCCGTCGGCTTCATGATGACCGACGCCGTTAAGCAGGTCGCGGACGAGTATCCCGACCAGAAGTTCGCCATTATCGATGGTTACATTCCTGACAAGGACAACGTCATGAGCATCCTCTTCAAGGAGAACGAGGGTTCGGCCCTTGCCGGTGCACTCGCTGGCCTCATAGCGGCCAACGACGGCAAGGACAAGGTCGGCATCGTTCTCGGAATGGAGATACCGGTTCTCTACAAGTTCGAAGCAGGCTACCGCTTTGGTGTTAAGTGGGCCGAGGACTACTACAAGCAGAAGGAGGGCAAGGACGTTACCATAGACGTCCTCTACCAGTACACCGGAAGCTTCGGCGACGCCGCCAAGGGTAAGGCCGCGGCCAGGGCCCAGCTCGCCCAGGGTGCCTGGGTCATCTACCAGGTCGCCGGCGGAACCGGGCTCGGTGTCTTTGACGCGGTTGGAGAGGTCCTCGACTCCCAGGGTAAGAAGATGGGTCCGCCGTTCGCTATCGGTGTTGACTCCGCCCAGGACTGGATCAAGCCAGGCGTTATCATAGCCAGCATGATGAAGCGCGTTGACGTCGGTGTTTACAAAGCCGTTGAGGCTGCGGTTAACGGCGACTTCAGGGGAGGAATAGTCGAGCTCGGCCTCAAAGAGGGCGGTGTCGGCATAAGCACCGTGGACGACGTTATGGCCATGTTCGACTCACTTCCTGAGGACACTCAGAAGCAGAAGCTCAAGGACCTCGGCTTCAACAGCAGGGACGAGCTCAAGAAGTATCTCGAGGACACCAGGGCCCAGGTTCCCAACTGGATATGGGAAGCCGTGAACGATCTTGCGGGCAAGATCAAGACCGGTACCATCAAGGTTCCGGCTCCCATGGACAAAGACGGAATTATAGAAGTTAGGAACGCCAAGACCTGGCAGGAAATGATGGAACTCGCCAAGTGACCCTTTTGATTTTCTTTTCTCTACTTTCAAAGGGGGTGCGGCAATGGAGAGAACACCAATAATCGAGATGAAGGGAATCGTCAAGGTCTATCCTGACGGCACAAAGGCCCTCAAAGGCGTTGATCTTACGGTTAATAAAGGCGAGATTTTGGGTCTCCTCGGTGAGAACGGCGCCGGAAAGACCACCCTCATGAAGATCCTCTTCGGGATGCTCCATCCCACGTCAGGTAAAATTCTCATCAGGGGCGAAGAGGTTCGCTTTAAGAGCCCCTCCGATGCCATCGCCCACGGCATCGGTATGGTTCACCAGCACTTCACGCTCGTTGAAGTTTTCGATGCCCTCCACAACATAATCCTGGGCATGGAGGGCCACGGGGCGTTTTCTAAGATAGACGTTGACAGGGCTAGGGAAAGGCTCCAGAAGCTCATGGACGACCTGAACTTCCAGGTGCCCCTTGAAATTCCCGTCGAGGACCTCCCCGTTGGTGTTCAGCAGAGAATAGAGATCCTCAAGATGCTCTACCGCGACGTTGATGTCCTCATCCTCGATGAGCCCACGGCGGTTCTCACGCCCATAGAGGTCGAGGAGCTGTTCCGCGTCCTGAGGCAGCTCAAGGCAGAGGGCAAGACCATCATCTTCATCAGTCACAAGCTCAACGAGGTTATCGAGCTGACAGACCGCGTCACCGTCATCAGGAAGGGCGAGGTCATCGGAACGGTCAACACGAGCGAGGCAACGCCCCAGCTCCTTGCCAAGATGATGGTCGGCAGGGATGTTGTTCTTAAGGTAGAGAAGCCGCCAAAGGAGCCCGGTGAGCCGATTCTGCGCGTCGAGAACCTCAAGGTGATAGGTGACCGTGGCGAGATTGCTGTCAACGGCCTCTCGTTCGATGTCCGCGCCGGCGAGATATTTGGAATAGCGGGCGTCGAGGGCAACGGCCAGACCGAGCTGATTGAGGCGATTTCCGGTCTCCGGAAGGTGGAGGGCGGCAGAATATATCTTCAGGGCAAGGACATCACGGGCAAGGGACCAAGGGAGCTCTACGACCTTGGAATGGCGCACATACCTGAGGATAGAACCCACATGGGCCTCATCCTGGACATGACTGTAACTGAAAACTCCGTCCTCGGCCTCCACTGGCACCCCAGGTTCCAGCGCTTCAAGGGCGTTATAAACTGGAGCAAGGCCAGAGAACACGCCAGGTCGCTTATAGAGCAGTTTGACATCTCCGCCCCGGGTACCGAGGCACCGGTTAAATCCCTCAGCGGTGGAAATCAGCAGAAGCTCATCGTTGCAAGGGAGGTCAGCAAGGAGCCCATATTCATCATCGCGGCCCAGCCGACGCGCGGTGTCGATGTCGCCTCGACGGAGTACATAAGGAACTACCTCGTCAAGCTCAGAAACGAGGGCAAGGCCGTCCTTCTGGTCTCGGCCGATCTGGACGAGGTTATTCAGCTCAGCGACAGGATGGGAATCATCTACGAGGGCGAGTTCATGGGCATTGTGAAGCCCGAGGAAGTGAACACGGAAGAGATAGGAATGATGATGGGGGGAATACGCTATGAAGAAATCAGGAAGTGAGTCCCTGAAGTCAATAAACCTTCGCCCCTTCGTTGAGAGCCTCATAGCCATACTCGTGGGTTTCATCATCGGTGCGATAGTCCTCCTGGCCTTCGGCTACAACCCGTGGTCCGCGTACTACTGGCTCTTCCAGGGTGCCCTTGGATCCACGTACGGAATAGCGTCCACGCTCAAGTACGCGACCCCGATAATGCTCACGGCGCTCACCTTTGCGATTGGTACCAGAACCGGAATCTTCAACATAGGTGCAGAAGGCTCCTTCTACTTCGGAGCCATAGCGGCGGTGATATTCACCAACGTCTGGAACAACATGCTCTTCGGCCTCGTCATGGGTATGCTCCTCGGAGCACTCTGGGCCTTGCCTGCGGCGGTTCTCAAGGTCTACCGCGGCGTTCACGAGGTCATCTCAACAATCATGCTCAACTGGATTGGCTGGTTCTTCGTTCTCTGGCTCATAGTTGGCCCCTACGCCAACCCCAACGACCCCAACAAGACCATCAGGATACCAGTTGATGCCAGGCTTCCCATCCTCGGCTACGGACTTTCGATAGCGGTAGTCATCGCGGTCGTTGCCGCGGTGCTCACCTACTTCCTGCTCTGGCACACCACTATGGGATTTGGCATGCGTGCCAGCGGAATAAACCAGAAAGCCGCACGCTACGCGGGAATGAATCCAAAGATGGCGGTCATGTGGTCTTTCCTCATCGGTGGTCTCCTCAGCGGCCTCGGCGGTGCCATGAAGATCATGGGAGAGGGACCGGGCTACGCCATCAGCCAGGGCGGTGCGAACATATACGGCTTCGGTTTCGACGGAATAGGCGTTGCCCTCGTCGGAAGGAACCACCCGCTGGGCATAATCCTGTCGGCAATATTCTTTGGAATGCTCCGCGCTGGAACGGCGCTAATGCAGGCTCAGGCCCACGTCCCGCTGGAGATCATCAAGGTCATCCAGGGAATCATCGTCATAACCGTCGCCATCCCGAGCCTGTACGACCTGGTTAAGAAAGCAATCCACAGGGGGGCTGCCTGATGGACGTTGGATCCGTGCTCTCCATCCTGATAACCTCCCTAATGGCCATGGTGCCCATAGTGCTCACTAGCGTTGGTGCCGCGTGGAGCGAGCGTGCCGGTGTGGTCAGCATCGGCTACGAGGGTGTACTCCTGATGAGCGCCTTCTTCGGCGCGATATTCGCCGAACTGACCAGCAACGCGGTTATGGGACTGCTTGGCGGCGTTTTCATCGGAATACTCCTCGGCATGCTGCACGGCGTCCTCACCGTCTACCTAAAGGGGGACCACGTTATCCCCGGTATAGGCATCAACCTGCTCGCCATGGGTGTCGTTCCCTTCGGTATCCTCGCCTACTGGGGAACCGCCGGCCAGCACCAGCTCCCGCACGATGCCCAGATGTGGCACTGGAAGACGCCCTACGGTGAGCTCAGTCCGATGGTTCTGGTGACCATCCTCATCGCGCTGGTCACCTGGTGGGTGCTCTTCAAGACCCCACTCGGCCTCCGCGTGCGCTCCGTCGGTGAGAACCCGGAGGCGGCAGACGCGCTGGGCATAAACGTCGAGAAATACAGGTTCTGGTCAACGGTCTATGGGCACGCCCTGGCCGGCCTCGGTGGGGCATTCATGAGCGTTGACTGGCTCGGCCTCGTGCACAAGACCATGTCCGGAGGCAGGGGTTTCATAGCCCTCGCCAACATGGTCTTCAGTGGCTGGAACCCGCTCGTCTCCCTCATCGGCGGCTGGCTCTTCGGATTCTTCGACGCCCTTGCCGCGTGGCTCGCCCCGAAGCACATAATCCCTGGGCAGTTCATCCTGATGCTGCCCTACATAATGACCCTCATCATCGTGGCGGGGATAATAGGCAAGGCCAGACCGCCGAAGTGGGACGGAAGGCCCTACAAGAGGGAGTGACCATTTCTTTTCTCTGCTTTTTATCTGCCTCCACGATGGCAAAATACTGGCCACAGTGGGGAAAAGAAGAGTGAATCATTTCTTGAGTATAACCCCGAGGGCGACACCAAGGACGATACCAACGACCAGGGAGAGCGCCACGTATCTTCCCACGTCGTCCCTCCGGGCCGGCGGGGTTTCTCCCGGCCTTCCGCCGAGGGCCTTAAGAATAGCCGCGCTGTTCTCGATTAGAACCTCCGTGTAGGGCCTGTCGCTCCAGAAGACCGTTATCTCTGCCAGCGGCTTTCCGCTCTTGGCGGCGAGCTCCTTTGCGGCATCCTTCATCTGGTCCGGGCTGTCCCTGGCGTAGACTACGAGGTCAGTTCCTTCGGCGGTTCCAAGGAGCTCGTCGATGCCTATGGCTGGAACCTCCTCCTCTGGCTTTATTGAGGCAATTGCCCGTATCCCAAGCCACTCGATGGCGTACTCGTCGGGCGGCATCTGGATGACGGCGGTTTTATTGTCCTCAACCAGCGCCCTGTATGCCTCCACTATCGTCCCAACCCTGCTCTCGAAGTCCTTGTAACTCGACCTGTAAAGCCCGGCCCCCGAGGGGTTGACCCTCTCGAGCGCCTTTTCTGTGGCTCTCGCTATGGCCAGGGCATTGGTCGGGTCCAGCCAGACGCCGTGCGGGTTGTCCTTATCGTTGTACCAGTATTCGGGGAGATAGCGGAAGCCCTCGCGCTTGTAGTCATCGAGGAAAAGTGCCTCCCCCGTTATCGTACCCTCATCAATCAGCTCGGCTATCTTCTTCTCTACCGGGAGATGGCCGCCGGTGGTTACTATCACGTCGGCTTTCCTCAGGAGTTCGATCTGGCTCGCGGTTAGCTGGTACTCGTGGGGGTCGGCTCCTGGTGGAATGAGGTAGACGACCTCAACGGAGTCTCCGAAGGCGTCCTGAACTATCGAAGCAATCGGGGCTATGCTTGTAACTACGAGGGGTTTCTCTGAGGAGGCTCCGGCGAAGGGGATGAGCCCTGCCGCCGCGGTTAGTAAGATGAATGTGATAATCAATCCTCTCGCCCTCATTTTCGGTCACCCGAACTCTTTTTAATGGCCGGCTTTAAAAAGCCCTCGGAAACTTTAAATACCCCTAGCCGAAATACCACCGGGTGTCGTGATGGAGCGACTGTGGGCTTTAATAATCCTCACGCTCTTCATCGGAGCGGCCGCACCGCAGGTGACCGGCTACGATGTGACCGGAAAGGTGAGCGTCGAGATAAGTCCCAACTCGGAGCTGCTGAGCGTGGTTTACTACCTTGCCTTTGGACGGAGCGACCCCTTTGTCATAGACCGTGGCGGTTATCTCGATGAGGTTGATTCGTACTTTGCCCCCTACAGGAACCACCGCGCGGTTCAGATGCTTCGAGAACACCTTGAAAAGGCCGCTTCCATCTCGGAGAGGGACCTTAGACTGTTCTACACAGAATACTACCTCCTTCTCTGCACAGAACCTCCTGAGCTCCAGCCCTGGGGGAACATCGACGACCCCTGGACCCTCGACTTCATCGAGGCCCTTAGGGACTTCGCCAGGGAGAGCGACTTCATGGCCTTTTACAGAACCCATCAGAATTACTACCGAGAAGACCTCGGGATATACACGAACGCGCTCTCGCTCCTGCCACCGGACGAGTTCCTGAGCAGGTACACCGACGTTTCTAACGTTCGCTTCGAGTTCCTGCACCCGTTCCTGGTGGCAATACACGGCCACAGCTTCAACCCCGTCAGGGACGGCGTCCAGATATACGGGGCCGGGGGAATGGTGCCGCTCGTGAGACGCGACCCCCAGAGGACGGCCTGGAGCTACAAGACCGCTAGAGACACGATGTTCGGCCTGCCCCTCAACAGGGACTACGTGAACAACACGGGCCTCGACGAGCTTATCTACCTGGGCTTCGTCTACCACGAGCTGGGCCACGACATTACTCTGCCGGGCCTCTACGCCAACTACGGCGACACCTACTCGCTGGCCTACCTGGAGGAGGCCATTGAGGAGGACATGCCCTACCTCGCGCGCTACGACATTCACTTCTGGGACCGGACGGGAATGATATACGAGGGCTTCGCCGACGGCTGGCTGGACTTCGCGCTCTCCAACGTGGACCCTGACTACGCAGCTCTGGCGGTGTGGCTCCAGAGGGCCTGGGGCGAGTTCTGGATAGACGAGGTGCTCCAGCTCTACGGCAAGTACGCGGCAATGAGCGTCGGGAACTCCGTCCCCATTGACGACTACGTGGACGAGATGCTCGTTGACCTGAGAACCATGATTCCCCCTGAGAATGCCGGGAAGATCTACAGCGAGCGCGTCCCGGTGACCCCGCTGAGGGCCTTCGACAGGGGCGCCGTTACAGGAAAAGTCGTGGTGGTCTACGGAACGCAAAACCCAGACCCAAAGGGAACGGAATACGACAGAGAAACCGCTGAACTCATAGCCGAGAACCTCAGGATCTTCTACTCCCAGTGGAACGGGACGGTGGAGGTTTCGATCAAGGCGGACGTGAACGTCACCGACGAGGACCTGGGGTCGAACTTGGTGCTGGTTGGAGGGCCTTACTCAAACTCGCTCGTCGATGAGCTGGACGAGGACTTTCCGCTCCGCTTCGTGCCCGTGGGAGACGGCCACTGGGTCCTCGAGAAGAATCCTGGCCAGGAGGTTTACTCCTACGTTCTAACGGAGAACGATGAAGACCCAGTTATCGCGGGGGAGCTTGGGAACATCACGGGAACCGCCGTAATAATGGCTGTGATGAACCCCTACAACCCTGGAAACTACATCGTCTGGGTGGCGGGAGAGAACAGGAACCTGACGGCCCTCTTCCAGAACCCGACCTACTACCTGAGCAGCTACGAAATATGGAGTGAAAAGGGAATAGAAATTGGCTTCTACGTTCAGCCGCTGGCGTCTCCGTGAGGGGATTTCTCCCCGCCCTTTCCGTTTCCGTTGCTCTTGATGTGGGGTTTGCCGATGGCTATCGTGAACCCCTTGAAGCTGTCGTCCTTTCTGTTGAACTCTATCGCCAGCGGAAGCCCGTTGTCCTCGTTGAAGACTATGCGCACTATTCTCGCCCGCGAGTGGTCGTTCAGGTAGCCCTCCTTGAGGTCGTCGTAGTTATCGAGCACCTCATCTATGCTATCGCTGTGCATATCGTAGATTTCCCTAGCGTAAACGCTGTGGTTCCTGATTTCCTGAACCTTCTTTTCCCGGTCCAAGCTATCACACCCTCAGGCTTTGCGCCAGGCTCCCTCGCGGAACTTAAAAACTTTCCTGCGCTCTGCCATTCTGAGTGCTTCCTCAAGCTTGCCCTTCGGGACTTCCATCCCGTGGAGCTCCTTGAAAAGGTCGATGATTTCATCGGTGGTTAGAGCTTCCTTCTCCTCGAAGAGGTTGCCAACGAGGTTTATCATGTCCTCAACGAAGTTCCACGGGAAGACTATCCACGCCCAATCGATCTCCTCACCGTAGTAGTCGGGCTTGAAGCGCGAACCCCTGATGGTGAGGAGCGTTGCAACCTTTATCTCGGCCGGTTCCTTGCCCTCGATGTAGTTCTTAGCTAGGGTTAGGCTCTCACCAGTGTCGCTGATGTCGTCGACGATGAGAACCTTCTTGCCGCTCAGGTCGTAGCTGGTGCCGTACTTGAGCCTTGCCTTCCCGTCCGGGGTCGCTGTAACGCCCCAGTGCTCGACCTTGAGGCTGACCAGGTCCTTGATGCCGAGGTAGTCGCAGTAGAGCCTCGCTGCAACCCAGCCCCCTCTGGCGAGCCCGACCACGACATCGGGCTTCCAGCCGTCTTCGAGAATCTTCCAGGCGCCTTCCTTTGCCCACCTTTCTATGTCGTCCCAAGAAGCGAGATAAGCCGGAAACTTCTTCATTGGATTTCCCTTAATTGAGCGGAGGGAAGGGTGTATTTAAGTGTTTTGCTCCAGGGCGTTGATTGGGGGATGATAAAAAAGGCTGGAAATCAGACCTTAACTCTCTTCCAAACCGTTCCCCGCGGGGTGTCCTCGAGCTGAACACCCATCTCCCTGAGCTGGGCCCTTATCATGTCGGCCAAAGCAAAGTTGCGCTCCTTCCTGAGCTGGGCGCGGACGTCGATGAGGAGCTGAATTAGCTTTTCTTCCTCACCCGCCCTCTGCTCCCTGAAGTAGTCCTCGAAGATGCCGAAGACCTCGCTTACGATCCTGAAGAACTCCAGCGCCTTGCGGAGGATGCTCTCCTTCGGCTTTTCTGCTTTCGTTAGATACCTGTTGACCGCGTTGCTTGCCTCGAACACCGCCTTTAACGCTTCGGCGGTGTTGAAGTCGTCGTCCATAGCACTGTAGAACTTCTCCCTCGCGTTTCTTATGGCCTCGTAGGCCTCGAACTCTTCCTGACCCCACTTGAATGCTATATCTGCCCTCTCCATGGCCACGCGGATGTTCTCGAGGGTGTTGTAGAGCCTCTCGAGGTTGTTCTTGGCGTGCTCCATGCCCTCCTCGGTGTAGTCAAGCGGTGAGCGGTAGTGCCTCTGGAGGATGAAGAGCCTTATGACCTCGGGGTCGTAGCGCTCCAGCATTTCCCTTATAGTCACGAAGTTGCCGAGACTCTTGCTCATTTTCTCCCCGTTCACCATCAGGAAGCCGGTATGGAGCCAGTACCTGACCCACTCGTGCCCCGTGCAGGCCTCGGTCTGGGCTATCTCGTTCTCGTGGTGCGGGAAGATGAGGTCGTTGCCGCCGCCGTGGATGTCAAAGCTCTCCCCGAGGTACTTGGTGCTCATCGTGGAGCACTCTATGTGCCAGCCGGGCCTTCCCTCGCCCCACGGTGAAGACCATTTAGGCTCTCCCGGCTTGGCCTTCTTCCAGAGGGCGAAGTCCTCGGGGTTCCTCTTGCCCTCGCCGGGCTCAACTCTTGCACCCTTCCTGAGCTCTTCAAGCTTTATCCCGCTGAGCTTTCCGTACTCCCTGAACCTCTGAACCTCGAAGTAAACGCCGTCAGAGCCTTCGTAGGCGTAGCCCTTCTCCTGGAGCTTCCTCACGAACTCTATAATGTCGTCCATGTGCTCGGTGACGCGCGGATAGACGTCGGCGGGCTTGACCTTCAGGGCCTTCATGTCCTCAAGGAAGAGGTGGAGGAACCTCTCGGCAAGCTTCCTTGGATCCTCTCCGGTTTCATTCGCCCTGCGGATAATTTTATCGTCGATGTCGGTGAAGTTCATAACCATGAGAACGCTGTAGCCGTGGTGCTCAAGGTATCTTCGGATAACGTCGAAGGCCACGTAGGTTCTGGCGTGGCCGAGGTGAGTGTAATCGTAAACCGTTGGCCCACAGACGTACATCCTGACCTCCCCGTCTCTCAAAGGCCTGAACTCCTCCTTCTGCTTTGTCAGGGTGTTGTACACTCTTATAGCCATTTTCTCACCACCGGGGGAACTTCGCGAAGCCCTTTTATTAGGTTATCGCCTTCATTATGGCCAGATTTGTGTACGCGGCCCGCTCTTTTTTTGGAAGTCTGGATGTGTGTGCACGGCCACCGGCAAAAGCTTAAAAAGTAACCCTCTCAATCCGGGGTAGAGCAGGAAAAAGGAGGTTACGATGATGAAGGTTCAGAAGGGAGACGTCATAAGGCTTCACTACACCGGAAAGGTCAAGGAGACCGGCGAGGTCTTTGACACCACCTACGAGGAGGTTGCCAAGGAAGCCGGAATCTACAACGAGAACGGTATTTACGGCCCGGTTCCGATAGCCGTCGGCGCCGGTCACGTCCTCGGCGGCCTCGATGAGCAGCTTGAGGGCCTCGAGGTCGGGAAGAAGTACGAGATAATCGTTCCACCCGAGAAGGGTTTTGGAAAGCGCGACCCCAAGCTCATAAAGACCTTCACCCTCGGTCAGTTCAGGAGGCAGGGCATCTACCCGTTCCCGGGAATGCCGGTTGAGATAGAGACCGAGAGCGGCAGGAAGCTCAAGGGCCGCGTCCTCACCGTCAGCGGCGGCCGCGTGAGGGTTGATTTCAACCACCCCTACGCCGGCAAGCACCTCATCTACGAGGCAGAGGTTGTTGAGAAGATTGAGGATCCGATAGAGAAGGTCAAGGCCCTGATAGAGCTCCGCATGCCGATGGTGGATACCGAGAAGGTCATCATCGAGGTCGGTGAGAAGGACGTCACCGTGGACTTCAGCAACGCCGGACTTGACAGGAACACCCTCGTCCTCGGCGAGATACTCCTCGAGAGCGACCTCAAGTTCATCGGCTACGAGGAGGTCAACTTCAAGCCTGGTGTTGACGAGCTCCTCAAGCCGCCCGAGGAGAAGGGTGAGGAAGTTGTGGAGCTCGAGGAAGAGGTCAGCGAGCCCCTCGTTGAGAAGACCGAGGAGAATGAAGAGGCCGAAGAAAAGGAGAAGGGAGAGGCAAAGGAGACAGAGGAACCCTCCAGTGAGAATGCTGAGGAGGCAGAGACGGCCGAGAAGAAGACCAAGAAGAAGACCACCAGGAAGAGCACCTCCAGAAAGAGCACCAAGGGCAGGAAGACCCGGAGAACGACGACCAGGAAGACCACCAGCAAGAAGAAGACCAAGGCTGCCGAGGAGAAGAAGGGCGAGTCCAAGGAGGAGTGAAAAGCTTTTATTCTTCTCCCCCAACTTTTCTCCATGAAATTCAGACGCAACCCGTACGTTCTCTACGCACTCTCGATACCATTTATCCTCGCAGTCCGCTACAGCGGCGGCGGGCTCTTCCTCTGGGCAGGTTACAACGTCCTGTTCTACTTTGTCCTCCCCCTGATCCTGGCGTATGCCCTCGGCTTCGAGCGGCGGGAGCTGGGAGTTCAGAAGGGCAGGCTTTCCGAGTACAGGTGGGCCCTCTTCCTTTTCATCGCCACAATTCCGCTGAGCCTCTACGGCACGACTATTCCGTCGATGAAGGCGTACTACCCTATATTCAAATACTCGGGACCGCTTGATTTCATCGTCAAGGAGCTGGCCGTTGGAGCCATAATGTTCGCCCACGAGGCGTTTTACAGGGGAATAATACTCTTCCCCCTTGCAAAGAGGAACGAGTGGCTCGGAATTCTGGCACAGGATGTTCCCTACGCCCTCGTCCACTTTGGAAAGCCAGGCATAGAGGTTCCCTATTCGTTCGTGGCGGGGATAGTCTTCGCCAATCTCGACCTTCGGGCCGGGAGCTTTCTCCCCAGCTTCCTCCTTCACTGGCTCGGCTCGGTGCTCTTCGACGTCCTGTGTGTCCTCCTGTAGGTTGGAGGGCGAAATGGCTATTAGGGATGGGTCCCAAGAAACCTTATGCTCGGCGCCGAAGTGTACCTGAAGGGCCGGTACTGGGAGGTTGACCTCCTGCGCGGTATCGGAATAATGATGATGGTGGTCTCAAACTTTGTCACAGACCTCTGGCTCTTTCTCAACTACTCCGGGCACCGTACGTTCTGGTTTTCCTTCGCGATTGCCACCGCCTCGATATTCGTCTTCACATCGGGCCTCTCATTCAGGATAAGCTATTCCCGAGCGGTAAAGAGAAACCCCCAACCCTACCGGAAGTATTTCCGGCGCTTTCTCAAGCTCTTTGGCCTTGGTATGCTCATAACCCTCGTCACCTCAATTCTCCCGGGCGAAATGACGATTCACTTTGGAATCCTCCACTTCCTCGGCGTGGCCACCCTGCTGGCTGTTCCTTTCTATCGCTTTGGTAGGAAGAACGTCTTTTGGGCCTTCTTTTTCCTCTTCGGCCACCTCCTGGTAAGGAACCTCCACGACGGCCTCTGGCTCCTCCCCCTGGGCATCACGCCAGAGAATTACTTCGCCCCCGATTACTTCCCGATTTTCCCCTGGTTTGGGGTGCACCTCCTGGGAATGGCCGCGGGGAGTGTTTTCTACCCTGGAGGAACAAGAAAAATGCACCTTTCCCTGCCGCAGAGTCCCGCGATCCACTTCATAACCTTCGCGGGCAGGCACACCCTGGCAATCTACCTGCTCCACCAGCCGGTTCTCGTGGGCCTGCTGAGGCTTATCCACGGACCTATTTCGGGGCTTCCAATCTAACCGGAAAATTTAAAAGGCTTATTCCAACTTCAAATCGTATGAGAGTGGAAATCAGAGCCGTGCCAGAAGATAACGACCCAAAGGAGTGCATAAAGAAGGTCGCACTGGAGGCCCTCGTGGACGAGGCGACAAGGGACGAGAGCGATTTCGTGGGAAAGCTCTTCTCACCGGGCCTGGGCTACCGGCTTAGGGAATGTGCCAGGCCGAAGGCAGAGGTCGAGTTCTCCCTCGGGAGATGGGCGGTCGCGAATGGCAGGGCCGATTACCTCGGCTTCGTTGAGGGCCTGCTCTGCCTCCTAGCGTGGATCGACGGGAGGTTCAGAGGCGCGCAGGAGATAGCCAACATCACCGGCGTGAAGCTCTCTGGTAGGGTTAGGGGCGGCATGCTCGTTCACGAGTTCGGCACTAGGGATGGGGCGGCCTTTGAGGTTAAGGACGGCTCGCTAGTTGCGGTTGGAGACGGCGACAGAAGGGAAGTCCAGGTCAGCGAGGTGCGGAAGGAGATAAGGGACTTTCTCCTCGGACCGTTTCCGTGGGATATGGAAGAGCTGTGGGAAAGATACTCCTCCGCGGGGCTGGGGAGGGAGTTCCTGCGCAATACGGCCCCAGTCAGGCTTCTCCTCAAGGTGGTCGGCTATGGAGGTAAACTGGAAGTTCGGGACTGACAGGGAAGCGCTCCTTTATAATCTCAAGGAACTTATGGAGAGCGGGGACATGGAATATTACCGCTCATCGATTCTACAGGATAAGGACTACCTCGTGATTAGCAGAGAAGTCCCCATCTTCTCGGCAGACTGCAGCATTCTGAGTGCCATCGAGGAGCTGGCGGCCTTCAATTTCTCCCTCCTTGGAATTAGCGGCCCTGTCGAACCGATCGAACTCCGGACGGGGCGCGTTGATGATTCACCATACCTCGGCGCCCTCACAGGGGGAAACCTCGAGCCGTTCTTCGACGAGCACCCCCTGCTTGGTCTCGGCTCCTACGACCCCTTCATAGACCTTCACCTCGCCTCAGACGGTGAAAGAATCCACGTCCTCTCGCTGGAATGGTACGGCCCGCACCAGTGGGTGTACGATGAGGTTCCGGTTGATGAGTGGTTCGACGGCACGGTTAGATTCATCGCGATGGCAGTCAGGGACATGGAGGCGATGAGGGAAACCCTCCTCCGCTTCGGCTACTCAAACTACCCTAGGACCCTCGGCCGGGCCAAAGCTCTACTGCGCCTCCTGCTCGACGCCCACCCGATCGACATCGACGCCTTGCCTCCCGCTTACGCCCCGTGGGAGGTGGAAGAAATCTCCCGGCTCACCTCCATGCTTCTGGCCAGGAACAACGTTGATGGTGCGCTGGCGGTAATCTCGACCCTCAGGAATCCAAACCATTTCCTCACGGCGGTCTTTGAGATAGGCTCCGACGTGCCTTTCAACGTGGTGGAGGAGTTTTACCGTCACCTTCCAGCCAGTTATGGGGAGAAGGCACTGGCCCATCTAGTTTACAGGATTACCTGGGGAGGACTCTACGACAGCGGACTGGAACTGGCCAGGGAGCTTGGAAGCGATGAGGCGTACCATTCCGCCGCCATAGCGCTGGTTCACTCCGGACTGCACGAGGCCGCTCTGAGAACGGCGGAAAGAATCGAAAACCGGTGGCGCAGGGGAGAGGTTCTCCTCAAAATCTATCTCGAGCGGCCGGAGCTGGCCGGGGAAATAAAGGAGAAGGCGCCGGAGCACGTGAGGGTCTTCATCGAGGAGAGGGAGAAAGGAGAACCCTGACCCTCTCCACCACCTCCCGCGCGTCCCTTCCGAAGACCAGAACCATCGGCTCCTTGCCCCAGTCGCCAAGGTGATATATCACGTCGGGCCTTTTTTCTGCCCTTCTTACGGCAGTCTCTATTCCCCACTCCATCGTTCCCCTCTCGGCTCTCTTTACATCCTCCGGCTCCTCCCGCCTGTTGTAGAAGGAAACCGCTAGGCCGAGCTTTTTGGCCCGCTCTATCAGCCCTTCCGAATAGCGCAGGTTCAGGACGGCTCTAACCTCTGGATAGAACTCTCGCATCTTAAGCAAAGCCCTCCTCAGGTGGTCGCTGGCGTTCAATTCGACCGGCCCGACGGGCTTTATCGTTTTTTCGTAGCGGACGATTCTGCCCTTCACCGCGAAGACCTCTCCAAGGGGAGTTGTTAGGGCGAAGTTGGTTCCCACCTCGGGAACGTGGGGGTTAAGTCTTTCACCAAGCTTCACGAGCTCTTCAACGGCCTTTTCAAGCTCCTCCCTTGCTCTAAAGCGGTGGGCATCCCTCTGGAGCTCCCAGAGTGGATTGACGGCCCTCGCTTCGGCTTTTGAGAACCGTATGGAGTTTTCGACGAAGCGCTTGGCCCTTTCTACAGCTTTAGGAAGCTCAAGGCCCTTCGTCAGAAAAGCGGCCAAAGCCGAGGAGAAGGCACAGCCCGTTCCGTGGGTGAAGCTATCAACTTTTCTTCCCTTAAATTCGAAGAACTCCCCGTTCCAGTGGAGGAGGTCGGTTAGGTCCAGGTGCCCGCCTTTGACTATCACCGCCTCTGCTCCAAGCTCCTCGGCGATGGCCTTTGCTGATTCCTTCATGTCCTCGAGGGAGTGGATTTTAAGACCGCTTAGAGCTTCGGCCTCCGGGACGTTTGGGGTAACTATTGAGCCCTTCACGAGGACCTTGAGCGACTCGAGGTCGTCAATGAGCCTCTCACCGGTGCTCGAAGCCATCACCGGATCGAAGACCCTCTTTAAGTCCTCCGTCTCCTTGGCGACGACCTTGGCTATCTCCCCGCTCCCAAGCATGCCCACTTTGACTGCCTTAATATCGAAGTGCCCCCTAACGGCCCGTATCTCCTCCCTCACGACCTCCGCTGGAAGGGAAAAATAGCCGGAAACCTTCTCGGGGTTCTGGTAGGTAACCGAAGTGAGAACCGGGAGCGGGTGCTCCCCTAAAGCCGAGACCGTCTCGATGTCCGCTTTTAGACCCGCTCCACCGCCGGTGTCGAGGCCGGCTACAATCAAAACGGCCATTCCATCACCTCAGCTTTTCGAGAATTTCGAAGGCCGCTTTCCTCCCGCTGAGGAACATTCCGCCGAATATCGGTCCCATTCTCGGCGCTCCGGCTATCGCGTTCGCGGCCATTCCGGTGACGTAGAGACCTAGGAAGATTTCCCTCGTATGCTCAACGGTCAGCTCTTCCCCCTTCTCTGCCCACATCGGGCCCTCCCCGGGAACCTCAATGAGGCCCCTCTTAACGAGGTGCTGACTTATCTGCGCACCGTGACCCGTTGAATCGATTACAAACTTCGCCTCGACGGTGAGCGGGTCCACGTGGAGGCCCGTCATGAGAACCGGCGTCCAGTTGATCACTATCCCGGCCACGCGGTCGTTTTTAACCACTAAGTCCTCGACCTCGACCATGTTGAATATCTTTACCCCGGCCTTCACCGCCTTGCTCGCTATCGTCGTTGCCGTCTCGATTGCATCTGCCACGTAGAGGCCTTTTCCGAAGGGCTTGTACGTTATCCCGAACTCGTCGAGGATTTCCCTCGCTTCCTCCTGCACGACTATTTTGTTGAAGCCCATCGCGCCGCCCCAGATTCCGCCGCCGATTGAGAGCTTCTTCTCGAATATCGCGACCTTCGCCCCGTTCTTGGCGAGGTAATAACCTGCCACCATTCCGGAGGGGCCTGCACCTACTATCGCTACATCAAGGCTTAAGCTCTCGAGAAGCTCCCCCGTGTAGGCCTCGATTATCGCCCTGCTTATCTCCATCTCCCTAAGCATCGCAACCACCCAAAACCTTTTAAGCCGCGGTAAAAACTAAGTTTTGAAATTTAAAAACTTTGTTATAAACGGGTTTTAAAACCGGGTGATGGGAATGACCCAGCTTGAGGAAGCAAAGCGGGGCGTAATCACGGAGGAGATGAAGTTCATCGCCGAGAGGGAAGGTATAGACCCCGAAAAGCTCAGGAGGAGCGTGGCCAAAGGACACACCGTCATCTTCCGCAACGTCCGCCACGACTGGGTGAAGCCGGTAGCTGTCGGGGAAGCTGTCCGCGTTAAAATCAACGCCAACATCGGCACCTCCCGCGACATTATAGACGTCGAGGCCGAGATAGAGAAGGCTAAGGTGGCCATAAGATACGGGGCAGACACCATAATGGACCTCTCCACCGGCGGTGACCTCGATGAAATAAGAAAGCGCATAATGCACGCCGTTGATGTGCCAATCGGCACCGTTCCAATCTACCAGGCCGCCGAGGAGATGCTAGCAAAGGGGAAGGCCATCATCGAGATGACCGAGGACGACATGTGGAGGGCCGTTGAGAAGCACTTCAAAGATGGAGTTGATTACACCACTATTCACGTTGGAGTAACCAGGGAAGTCGTCGAGAAGATGAAGCGGGTAAAGAGAGTTGTCGGCATGGTCTCGCGCGGAGGAACATTTTTGGCGGCATGGATACTTCACTGGGGCGAGGAGAACCCCTTCTACAGGGACTACGACTACCTCCTTGATCTGGCCAAGGAGTACGACGTCGTTCTCAGCCTCGGCGACGGGTTAAGACCGGGTGGACTTCCAGATGCCGGCGATGAGCTTCAAATAGCGGAACTCTACACCCTCGGGAGGCTCGTGAAGCACGCGAGGGAAGCCGGCGTTCAGACGATGGTCGAGGGGCCGGGCCACGTCCCGATTGACCAGATTCCGGCCCAGGTGAAGCTCGCCAAGGTTGCAACGGACAACGCGCCCTTCTACGTCCTCGGCCCGCTCGTCACGGATATCTTCCCGGGCTACGACCACATCACGGCGGCCATAGGCGGGGCGATAGCCGCTTTAAACGGCGCGGACTTCCTCTGCTACGTAACGCCGGCGGAGCACCTTGGACTGCCAACGGTGGAGCACGTGAGGGAGGGCGTGATTGCAGCAAGGATAGCAGCCCATGCGGTAAACCTGACGCGCTTCGAGGCGGACTTCAGGAAGGACTACCTCATGAGCGTCGCGAGGGGCAGGCTCGACTGGGCAAAGCAGTTCGAGCTGAGCGGGGACAGGGACAGGTTCATCGAGATAAGGAAGGAGAGGCCTACAAAGACCGAGGCCTGCTCGATGTGCGGTGACCTCTGCGCGATAAAGCTCATCAACGACATGCTGAGGAAGGGTGAGGCCGAGTGAGGCTCATCTACCGCGGCAAAACGAAGGACGTTTACGAGGATGGCCCGTATCTAGTCTTTTACTTCAAGGACTCCCTGCTGGGCGAAGACGGCAGAGAGGACACGGGTGGCAACGAGGTGATAGGCGAGAGACCAGGCAAGGGGAGTGCAGTTCTCGGGCAGACGGAGTTCTTCTTCAGCCTGCTGGAAAGGAACGGGATAAGGACCCACTTCGTCGAGCGGATTGACGAGCGGAGGGCGCGCTTTCTGAAGGCAGAGAGGATTCCGCTGGAGACTATATACCGCTTTAAGGCTTACGGAAGCTTCCTCAGGAGATACAGAGGCTGGGTGAAGTCCCTCCAAGAGCTGGGAATAGTTGAGTTCACCCTCAAGGACGACTCGCTCGGCGACCCCCTCATAACCGAAGAAGCAATATCACGGCTCGGTATAGCGAGCGAAGGGGAGCTGGAGAAAATGAAGGAGGTAACGAAAAGGGTCGCCGAAATCCTGGAGGAGTTCTTCTCCGCAAAGGGGCTTGAGCTAATAGACTTCAAGCTGGAGTTCGGCAGGCTGAATGGAGAGCTTCTGGTGATAGACGAGCTCAGCGGCGACACGATGCGCGTTATGAAGGGTGGAAGGCTTTTGAGCCAGGAAGAGCTCCTGGAGGTGGTAGAATGATAATCTCCACCATAGCTTCCCATTCCTCACTTCAGATACTCCTGGGGGCAAAGAGAGAGGGCTTCAGAACGAGGCTCTACGTCAAACCGGGCAGAAAGGCTTTCTATTCCTCCATCCCGCTTGTCGATGAAATCGTCGTAACGGAAAACATGAGGGAAGTACTCGGTGATGACGGCATCATCGTACCCCACGGCTCTTTCGTGGCATACCTTGGCATAGAGGCCATCGAGAAAGCAAGGGCTAAGTTCTTCGGCAACAAGCGTTTCCTCAAGTGGGAGACGACCTTTGAACTGCAGGATAAGGCCCTCGACGAGGCAGGGATTCCGATGGTTGAAGTCATCGAGCCCGAAGAGGCTAAGCCAGACGAGCTTTACTTTGTCCGCCTTGAGGGACCGAGGGGCGGAAGCGGGCACTTCTTGGCTTACGGTTATGAACTGGAGGAGAAGACCAAAGGCCTGAGCGAACCCTACAGGATTGAACGCTTCACAGACGGCGTTTACCTCTACGTCCACTTCTTCTATTCGCCGATTTCAAACCGTTTGGAGCTCTTTGGCGTTGATGAGCGCCTGGTCATCGCGGACGCAAACAAGAGGCGGCCCTTCAGGACCCTCCCATACACCATAGCAGGAAACAAGGCCGTAGCGCTGAGAGAGTCGCTCATTCCAGTGCTCTACGATTACGGATTGGCCTTCGTCGAGGCCATGGAGGAGCTTGAACCTCCCGGCATCATAGGTCCCTTCGCCCTCCACTTCGCCTACAATGGTGAATTCCGCTGCATAGGCTTCGCCTCGCGCATAGACGGCGGCAGCAATGCCAAACACTGGTACTCGGCCCTCTACTGGGAGAGGTCGATGCTCATGGGCGAGAGGATAGCGCGCGAGATTAAGTTCGCCCTCGAGGAGGACCGCCTTAAGGAGGTGGTAACTTGACGTACACGGGTAGAACTCTGGGAATTGGCCTGATGAACGGCGAGCCCTTCGCCTTTTATTTGCTCTGCTCCCGCTCCTTCCCGAAGAGAAAGGCCATCTTTAAAGGGAGGGCAGTTTACATCGAGAACATGACGGAGACGGACAACCCCTACGTCAGCTACCCCGTGGTGAGGCTCCTCGATGACTATGCCGTCGTCACCAACGGCCTCCAGACGGACTTTATCGCTCAAACCCTTGAGTGGGAGAGCCCGAGGAAAGCCCTGGTTCATGTCCTGGATGCACTCGACTACGAGCGCGATTCCTACTCAACTCCGAGAATAGCTGGGATAGTTGAACACGGAAACGGTAAGGGCTGGCTGGGCTTCGCCGGCAGGGATGAGTTCTGGGTCAAATCGCTGGAGCTTAAAGATGGGAAGGCCTTCGTAACGGCAACCTACAACCTTAGCTTTGCTGAACTTGACTTTCCAGCCTTTGAGAGCGCTGAGGAGCTTGCCGAGAAGGCCATAGAGTTGCCCTTCGAGAAGAAGGTTCTGGCGATTGGGGTCGCGGCGGAGAAAAAGGGGTGGGGGCTGGCAGTCAGCCCCTAACCGAAAAGGCCTCCTCCAGCTCCCCCTCAAGCGGCTCTGCCCTGGTGGCGAGGCTCACGAGCACCATCACCACGGCCGACACCAGCGCCCCGCTGACGTAGATGTACTCCCAGTACTGGAAGGACACGACACCGGTTATTCCGAGCACCGCGGTCAGGGAACCTGCTGCCATACCCGCCAGAGCGCCCTCTTTCGTGGCCCGTCTCCAGTAAATGCCGAGCACGAGGGGTATGAAGACGCCGGAGGTATACACGTCGTAGGAGTATATCAGCAGCTCCACGATTCCCTGGATGGTGAGCGCCGCTGCCAGGGACAGCAGGCCGATGGCGACAGTGGTTATCACCGAAAGGTTCAGCAGCTTCTTTTCGTCGGCTTCGGGATTGATGAAGCTGGCGTATATGTCCCTCACCACGTGGGATGTTGCCGCTGATAGTAGGGAATCGGCGGTGCTCATCACCGCGGCCAGAACGGCCGCCACGAAGATTGCCCCCACGCCGTTCCCGAAAACTGTGATGACCAGCGCGGGCACGGCGGTCTTCGGTGAGTTTATTATTGACTCCGGGTTGCCTGAGAGAGCTATAGCGAGCATGCCTGCAAGTGCCGGCAGGAAAGAGAGTGCCATAAGCAGAGCACCGGCGTATATCGCGCCCCTCCTTGCTGTCTTCTCGTCCTTCGCTGCGAACAGCCTCTGATAAAAGTCCTGGCCAATGAGGGTGTACATTACCGTGGCCAGGAGCGTCAGGGCCAGGAGAGATACTCCCAGCGAGGTGAGGCTGAAGTAGCTTGAGGCCGGCTGGGGAAGGCCTTGGATGCCCTCCAGTGCACCCCTCAGACCGGTTATTCCCCCCACCTTTATGAGGCCGAGAACCACGGCCACGAAGATTCCAACGCTTCCGATGATTACCTGAACGAAATCCGTAAGTGCCACCGCCCACAGTCCTGAAAAGGCAGTGTAGGCTATGAAGACCAGCGTCGCAAGCACCGCTCCAGCCGTGCCGGGCAGTCCAATCGCCTCGAAGATCGCCGAGGCTGCCCAGACCTGTGCCCCCAGTATGCCAACGAGCGCCAGGAGCGACAGCAGGGCGGCGAGTAAACGGATGGTCTTGCTCCTATAACGCATCTCCAGAACGTCCGGCACGGTGTAAAGTGCCAGCGTGCGCATGGGCCTTGCAAGGGTCAGACCGAGAACCAGAAGCCCCAGGCCACAGGCGAAGCCGTACCAAATTCCACCTAACCCATACGTTGCTCCCCAGCTAGCTCCGCCCAGGATGAAAGCCACCACCATAGTGAGTGGCTGCAAGGGTTCCTACGCTGAGTCCCAGTCCCAGCCTTCTTCCGGCAAGCAGGAAGTCGACCGAGGTTCTGATATACTTCCGCGCGTACGCTGATATCGCTAGCATCGCTCCCATGTAAACCGCTATTGTCGTCCATATCACGTCCATTTCCGACACCTCGATGCGACGGTCGAGAAAGATCCCGTCCCAATATAACTTTTTTCCATGAAATCATGTAACAATGGCGAAATGGACAACTTACTTGCGGCTATTTCTGTCGTTCTGACACATTACAGTTCGAGTTTCACCGATACCCTTATTAGCGTTAAGGCTGTCATCTTAATGGTGGTTTTCATGGAAGACACTCACGCATGGATGGAGAACCTCGAAGATGAGCGGGTTATCAGGCTCGTTGAGGAGGAGAACAAGCGCTTCAGGGAGTTCATTGGGGAGCTGAGCGATGAACTGTTCCCGGAGGTATGGGAGTACTATTCGATGCCGGCCCTCTACGGCGCAAAGCTCACCGATAAGGGCACCATAGCGATGTACAAGGAGAGGGAAAGACAGCTCATCAGATGGCTCGGTGGAGAGGTCATAGTCGACTCCACGGCCCTTGAGGAGGAGCTCAACGACGAGGTTCTGCTCCAGGGCTTCACAGCCGATGAAAAGGGAAGGTTCCTGGCTTACAGCTTCTCGATAGGTGGGGCAGACGAGGGGATAACGAGAATCGTAGACCTCAAAACCGGAAGGCTCGTCGACGAGATGAAGCCCTCGGTCTGGAACGTGACCTTTCTTGGGGACGGCTACTACTTTTCCCGCTTCTACCGGCACGGTGAAACGCCCGATGGCGTTAAGGCTCCAGCGGTGAGGCTCTTCTGGAAGGACGGCAGTGGAGAGAGAATGGTCTTCGGGGAGGGTCTCGGCTCCGGCTACTTCATCTCGCTGAGGAAGAGCACCGACGGAAAGACTGCGATGGTAACCGTGACCTTCGGCTGGAACAGGGCGGAGATATACGTCGGGCCGATTGAGGAGCCGGGAATGTGGAAGAAGGCCTATTCGGCGGAGGTGCCTGCGGAGCCGATTGACGTGATCGACGGAAAGCTCTACGTCCTCACGAGGGAAGGAAAGGGCCTCGGAAAGGTTATAACGGTAGAAGACGGCGAAGTTACCGAGATCATCCCTGAAGGGGAATTCCCGCTGGAGTGGGCGATCATCGTGGACGGCAAAATCCTCACCGGCAGGCTCGTCCACGCGAGCCACCGGCTTGAGGTCTACTCGCTCGATGGAGAAAAGCTTGACGAAGTAACTTTTGACCTCCCGGGAAGCGTCTATCCACTCGACACCGACGGGAAGAGAGCTTTACTCCGCTACGAGAGCTTCACGGTTCCGTACAGGCTCTACGGGTTTGACGGGAAGCTCAACCTCATAGAGGGGCAAGAAGTTGAAGGGGACTTCAGGGTCGAGGAGGACTTTGCCGTCTCCAAAGACGGGACGAGGGTTCACTACTTCCTCGTTAAGGGAACCAGAGATGAGAAGAAGGCGTGGGTCTTCGGCTACGGCGGCTTCAACATTTCACTGACGCCCCGCTTCTTTCCTCAAGCGATACCCTTCATAAAGCGCGGCGGAACCTTCGCCATGGCCAACCTCCGCGGCGGTTCCGAGTACGGCGAGGAGTGGCACAGGGCAGGAATGAGGGAGAACAAAGGGAACGTCTTCGATGACTTCATAGCGGTTCTCGGCAAGCTCAAGGCAGAAGGCTATAGAGTTGCCGCATGGGGCAGGAGCAACGGTGGGCTTCTGGTCTCGGCAACGCTCGTCCAGCGGCCGGACGTGATGGACGCGGCGCTGATAGGCTATCCCGTCATAGATATGATGCGCTTCCACAAGCTCTACATCGGAAGCGTCTGGATTCCCGAGTACGGAAACCCCGACGACCCAGAGGACAGGGAGTTTCTGCTGAAGTACAGTCCCTACCACAACGTGAAAAAGCAAAAGTATCCGCCGACGCTCATCTACACCGGTCTCCACGACGACCGCGTGCATCCCGCCCATGCTCTTAAGTTCTTTGCCAGGATGAAGGAAGTCAGTAAAGATGTTTACCTCCGCGTGGAGACGAAGAGCGGCCACATGGGTGCCTCGCCGGAAACGAGGGCGAGGGAGCTGACCGACCTCGTGGCCTTTGTGGTTAAGATGCTGTGGCTCTAACATCTTTTTTCTTTTCCACCAAAAAATGTCCGCTGAACTTCGTTCTTCGGGGGACCGTGCCTCGAAAAGTTCTTATATTTGGGGCGATAACTAACGTTTGGGGTAGACCATGGATATATCAAAAATCTCAACGGGAATCCCTGGCCTGGACTCCATGCTTCAGGGAGGGCTTATACCCGGCAGAGTCTATCTTGTCAAAGGGGCTCCTGGAACCGGTAAGACCACCCTAGCCATGCACTTTGCAATGGCAGGCGTTGCCAATGGTGAAAACGTCCTCTACGTTACCCTGGAGGAGCCCGCCGAAAACCTGAAGGTGGATATGACCCGTATGGGCTTTAATCTCCGCGATCCGCGGTTTACTCTCATCGATGCGACCCCTACGGCAGAGCGCTACGTACTGATAAGCGACTTCTTTGAGGAGTTCGCGGCGAACATCGAGAAAATGGCGGACGCCATCAAACGCCAGTTCCAGGAGAGACGTTATACCAGAATAGTCATAGACCCCATCACAATGCTCAAGATGACCGCAACGAAAGAGACGGAGTACCGCAAGGCGTTCCTGAGCTTCGTTAAAAGCATGATACGGTTAAAAACCACAGTTCTGCTCACCTCCGAACTGGAAAGGACGGATATAGAGGAGTACCTTGTGAACGGGGTTATCGAGCTTAAAGTGTTTGAAGTGGGCGGCAGGCTCTCGAGGGGAATACGGATAACCAAGCTCAGAGGTAGTGGTTTCGACGACGCAATCCGACAGTACGAGATAACCGACCATGGTATGGTCGTGTATCACGACCGTATGGTATCTCTGCCGTGAGCATTAAAAGCCACCGCCTGTCGATTAAACATCCGCTTTAATCATTTCGAAAGCTATTTCTGGTGGCAAGCGTGCAGGAGGATATTGGGGCGCTGAGGGGGCCATAGAGGAGTTCAACAGACCTCACGGAAGCGAGGCCACGGCGAGGGTGCTGGAGGTTCGGGGGGACGAGATCATCATCGAGTTCTCCGGTTCCTTCTGTGCTACATGCGGGCTGTACGACTACTTCGACGACATAAAGTGGGAGGCTATGGACCTCGGCCTGAAAATCGAGCCCGTGGATGTTTTGGAGGCCGATGAAGACGAGTTCGAGCGTGGCAGGTATGTAGTGAGGTACAGGATTGGAAAATCCCCTCCTTAGAACTCCCGGATAAAGATTAAAAGCCCCCCACCGGAATCCCCAACATGAACCCGCTCATCTCTGGTCTCGTCGTCATCTTCCTCTGGGACGGCTACTTCTTCTTCAATTACATAACTAGCCTTTTCAGGAATTACAGAATTATGGAATGGAAGCCCAGGGTCTCCATAATAATCCCCGCCTACAACGAAGGGGAGAGAGTTCTCAGGGCCATAAAGTCGGCCCTTGCCCAGGATTACCGGGACTTTGAAGTCATAGTGGTCGACGATGGAAGCGAGGACAACACTTTTGAGATCGCTTCCTCGGTCAAGAGCGCCAGGTTGAAGGTTTACAGGGTGGAACACGGAGGAAAGGCCAAAGCTTTAAACTTCGGCCTCTCGAAGGCTTCCGGCGAGGTTATAGTAACGACCGACGCCGACAGTTATCTTGAACCTGATGCCGTGGGAGAGCTGGTGAGACGCTTCTACTCCGATGAAGTCCTCGGCGTTGGCGGCCAGGTCCGCGTCGCCGGAAGCTCTTTTCTTGAGATGGTGCAGGACGCCGAGCACCTCAGGATAGCGATGTTCCGCAGGGCAAAGGAGCTGGACGACCTGAGCCTAGCTCCGGGCCCGATAGCGGCCTTCCGCAGGGGGGCCCTTGAGAGGATAGGCGGCTTCGTTGAGGATATAGTTGAGGACTACGCCACGACGAAGGCCGTTAAGGAGTTTGGGAAGGTTGTTTACGCTCCCCGCGCGAGGGTCTGGACTGAGATGCCAAAGAGCCCAAGGATCCTTTGGAGACAGAGAAAGCGCTGGTTTCTCGGCGACCTGAAGAACCTCGGCGGCGGTTTCACCAAGGACCTGGCCTTTCTGCTCCTCTCCGATGTTGTGGCGTTTTTCGATGTGATCGTTCCTCCTCTTCTCCTCATCACCGGACAGCTTGAGCTCTTCGCCCTGTGGTGGTTCTTCGAGACCTTCACGATGCTTTTACCGACTCTCTTCGAGGGCGGTAGGCTGATAAACGCGCTCCTGTTTCCGGTTATAGTCTGGTTCTGGGCGGCCTTTTACCTAGCGCTCCACGTTTACGGCTATCTCTCGGTGCTCCTCCGGAATGCATGAGGCAATATGAGGCGAAACCCTTTTAAATGCTCACTTCAGTACTCCATAGACTATATAGATTATGGGGCAACAAATAGACTATAGTGATAACGATGATAATCCCGACGGCTCTCTTCATGGCGTGGGCGATAGGTGCGAACGACAGTGCAAAGGCCGTTGGAACTGCCGTTGGCTCAGGGGTTATCAGCTTCAAACGGGCCGTGCTGCTCATAGGTATCTTCACAACGCTCGGCGTTATCATCGGTGGTTCCAGCGTTTCTGGAACGGTCAGCGGACTGGCCGAGGGAATGTCCGCGGTTGAGGTCGGTCTCGTCCTCTTCAGCGCCGCCTCCGCTGTAACCCTCGCGAGCCTCTGGGGAAGGCCAATCTCAACGACCCAGTCCATAATAGGCGGCCTCGTTGGGGCTTCCCTTGCCCTTGGACTGCCAGTCGACTGGTGGACCGTTGGAAAAATAGCCTCGGCGTGGGTTCTCTCACCGATCGTCGCCGCGCTCTTCGCGGTGGCCGTCTACCGTCTCTATAAGCCCATGGTGAGGAGGATAAAATGCCTAAGAAACCTTGAACTGACCCAGAAGTGGCTCGTCTTCACGGCGGCGGCTTTTTCAGCCTTCAACCTTGGTGCCAACGAGCTCTCCAACGTCGCCGGACTGATGGAGAGCCTGGGAATCAACGGCCCCTTCAGACTGGTTCTGGCCATTACCCTCGCCCTGGGAGCGCTGACATTCAGCTACGAGGTGATGATGACGGTCGGAAGGGACATCTCACCCCTCGGGCCAACGTCGGCCTTTTCAAGCCAGTTCGGTGCATCTTTAGCAGTGAGCGCGGCCAACCTCATCGGCCTGCCCGTCAGCTCGGGCCAGGCCATAGTGGGAGCCATAAGTGGCCTCGGACTCTACAAGGGTGAGCATGTGAACATCAAACTCCTCGTGGGAATCGTGAAGGGCTGGGTAATAGCCCCGGTTTTTGCGGGAACCATAGCGTACCTTCTCATCACGTTCTTAGCTTAGGCTTTTAAACCCCCCGCCGAAGGTCTCAGAGGTGTTGAGAGATGGTCGAGTTTAAGTTTGAGGTAAAGGCGAGAGACGCCGCGGGAAGGATTGGGAAGTTGACCGTTAACGGAAAAACGATAGAGACTCCAGCTATAATGCCGGTCATCAACCCGAAGCAGCTTATAGTGACGCCAAGGGAACTCAAGGAAATGGGCTTTGGAATGATAATCACCAACTCCTACATCATCTACAAGACGCCCGAACTCAGGGAGAATGCCCTTGAGCTTGGAATCCACGGGCTCCTCGATTACGACGGTATCATCGAGGTCGATTCAGGCTCCTTCCAGCTCATGCGCTACGGCGGCGTGGACGTTACGAACAGGGAGATTATCGAGTTCCAGGAGAGGATAGGCGTCGATATAGGCACCTTCCTCGACATTCCGACCCCACCGGATGCACCGAGAGAGAAGGCCGAGGAGGACCTCAGGGTGACCCTTGAAAGGGCAAAGGAAGCCGAGGAAGTCAAGAACATCGCGATGAACGCGGCAGTTCAGGGATCCACCTATCCAGACCTGAGAACCTATGCCGCCAAAAAGCTCAGCGAGATGGACTTTGAGATTCATCCCATCGGCGCTGTAGTTCCGCTCATGGAGAGCTACCGATATAAAGACCTTGTTGATGTCGTTATTGCTTCAAAGCAGGGGCTCAGGCCCGACAGGCCGGTTCATCTGTTCGGCGCAGGTCACCCGATGATTTTTGCTTTAGCGGTCGCTATGGGGATTGACCTCTTCGATTCCGCGAGCTACGCCCTCTACGCGAAGGACGACCGCTACCTGACGCCCGAAGGCACCAAAAGGCTGGAAGAGCTCGAATACTTTCCCTGCTCCTGTCCGGTGTGCTCACGCTACACGCCTCAAGAGCTTCGCGAGATGCCGAAGGAAGAGAGGACGAGGCTTCTGGCTCTCCACAACCTCTGGGTAATCCGCGAGGAGCTCAACCGGGTCAAGCAGGCGATAAAGGAGGGAACCCTCTGGGAGCTCGTGGACGAGAGAGCTCGCTCACACCCGAAGCTTTACGCTGCTTACAAGAGACTGCTGGAGTACAGGGACTACCTCGAAAAGAACGAGCCGGTGACCAAGGCGAGTGCCTTCTTCAAGGTGAGCGAGGAAGCTATGAGCTGGCCGATCGCCCAGCGCGCTAAGGAGAGGGCAGAGCGCGTTAAGAGCAAGTTCCCTGAGACAATAGAACACCCTATATTCGGAGAGATACCTAGGTACCTCGGCTTAACCTACCCCTTCGCCCAGAGCGAGGGCGAGGAAGAATTCACCATAACCAAGCCCGCCAGGGGAGAAGCAAGGAGCTATGTTATGGCCATAGCGGAATACCAGTTCGGAGAAGGGGCCGGCGAGGCGTTCAGAGATGCCTTCGTCGAGCTGTCAAGAAAGACCGGAATGCCGAGGCAGATAAAGGCCAATGGCAAGCACCTTGCGACCTTTAGAGCGGAGGACGGTCTGTTAACCCTCGGCATCGAGGGTGCCAGAAGGCTACGTGAGATACTGCCGTTCCCGAGGATGCGCGTTGTGGTCAACGAAGATGCAGACCCCTTCGCACGGAAGGGCAAGAACGTCTTCGCCAAGTTCGTGGTCGATGCAGACCCGGATATAAGGCCCTACGACGAGGTTCTGGTGGTAAACGAGCGCGATGAGCTTCTCGCGACCGGACAGACCCTTCTCAACGGCGAGGAACTGAAGGTCTTCCAGAGCGGTTTAGCCGTGAAGGTTCGCAGGGGCGTTGAGAAGTAGAAAATTTTATAACGTCCCTCTCTTCTCCTATTTCGGGCGGGCCCGTGGTCTAGATGGTTATGACGCCACCCTTACAAGGTGGAGGTCCGGGGTTCGAATCCCCGCGGGCCCACCATAGAAACTTTTCTGGCGAAAAGTTTCATCAAAGTTCGTAGCTCCTTCTCGAAGTACAAGTTCCTGAGGGTTTCTTAATAATTAAAAGCATTGTTTTGAGTGAGAACCTATCCAAAGATTCAGCGTAAAGGTTTTAGTCATGGAAAAAAACGCCCGTAGGCGTTAAAAGAAAGTAAACCCATTTCAATGGATTTTTTAAAGTGTTCTCCGCTTAAAAACTTTGCAGTTGGAGCATAAAATCTCACTCGCATGGCGTTCTTTGCGAGGAGCTACAAACTTTTGGTGAAGCTTTTCCAAAACTCGGATACACGCCCAGGGGGCATTAGTGTGAGGGCTCAGACTATCCTGTGATAGTTGTACACCGGATTTGGATATTCAGGTTGCATTTTAAGGGCCGAAACTTTCTTATAGTTCTCTGTAACAACACATGTGGACTTCCTTAAATTGGTTGGGGGGTCTTCACATGTCCAAGAAAGATCTCCATTACCTTATTACACGAATCATCAACCCATACTTGAATTGGATTGTTGCTTCTTTGCGTTCTAGCAATCGCGTCTTATATGGTCGTGATGGTTATACCCGCATCCACTGGATGGATCATACTTTAAGCGACACGTTTGCCTCAGAGCTTGAAGAGTGGAGAAATAATCTCTGGTATAGCTATCGAGAGAATTTTCTTGAGCGTGGTACCGAGATTCTAGATTCTCTTCTTGAAATTATGATCCGGATTGAAGCTAAACTTCCTGACAGCGACAGCAAGGGTAGGGTAATATCCAATCTGTGGGAGATGGCCGAGAAAGTAGAGGCTTATCTCGGACTCAAGGGCTATGTAGAGTCAAAGAAAGAGTACTTCAGCAACAAGGTAGTTGAAATTAGGAGGCGAGATGAGGAACTCAGACAAAAACTGGAAGAACAGAAGAAAAAAGAGGATATTGGTGTTAAAGTGAACAAAAGGTCAATCAGGAAGTCCATTTCTGAGCCAGAAAGAAAAATTTACCCTGCCACTAATAAAAGAACCTTTCCCGCAACATCCTCACAAGAAAAGCCTAAGAAAAAGCGAAAATGGAAACGCCCTTGGAAAAAGTTCTTTGGATTCATATTGGTGTTTTTGGTATTAGTTACCCTCTACGATCTTAGTCATACTAATGGGCAACTTGTGCGACAGGCTATTCCTGACGATATTGAGGCTAAGATTTTGGGGTTTTGGGACACAGCAAAGAACTCCACTGAAGAAGTGCCCTCCGTAAAGTCGCTGGCATCCACTGCAGTTGCGTGCTCTAATGTGGATTATTCGTTGGAGGCTGCGTTGGAATGTTACCTCAACGATCCGAATGAGTTTCAAGCCTTAGAACCTCTGGCATTTCAACTAAAGAGCTCGACTCTGCAGGAGAGCGCGTGGAATATCTTGGAGTGGGAGGATCAACACATTCAATACGATTGGGCAAAATACCGTGGTTTGAGGTCAACTAAGATACAGAAGCCTTCTGAGACTATTCAGCGTGGCTCGGGGGTTTGCGTGGATTACGCTGTCCTGACTGCAGGTCTGCTCTTGGCAATGAACTATTCTCCGGTATACGTATTTGAAATTGACTTCTCAAACGATCCGATGGGACATGCAACTACTGCGATAAAAATTAATGGGCAGTTCTTTATGATAGACCAGCACCCCCCAATAATGGATTTGGGGACGTATTGGAAGTATTGGGCCTATTGGCGCAGCGAGTACTCTGACAGAACATTGAGGAATTTGATAATATCCTCTGCAAAGGTCTATGAGGCGAGATTGGAGTCTGGAAAAGTTGTTGTTGACTACGTAGGAACTCTGACTGGTGAGGAATTCAAGAAATACGATTATACTTTCTCAGGGGCTGATTTAACAAGGCTTATCTCAGATTTAAGGGCAAAGTTCATCAGAAAGTTCCCAAACTTGCAATTGGACTCAAAGATTTCTAACCTTGATATTGCTACGTCTTTGCCGTATGGTTACTCTGATGGAGTTACATGGAAAACTACGTTTCCAGATTTCACAGAGCACTACACTCCTCTATTCCACGACGAGTTCGTTGATTACATCTATTCCCAGATAATCGACAGCAAGGAGATTGTTTCTGACTTGAGAACCTACAACAGGTTTTGGGTTAAAGGGCAGGTAGAGGGGGGTAATATGAAGGTAATCCTATGCTTAGCCAAAAAGTAGCGGGGGTACAACCGTTCCATTTTGTTCTCTGTTTTATCATGTCGCCCTCTTATCCTCCTCCGGGAACTTCCAGTTTCTGGTTATTTTCGTCACGTTTCTCACGAGGGCCTTCTCCTCCGGGTGCCTTGAGACGAGCTCCTCAAGAAATGAGATGAGCTCGTCGTAGGCCGGCTTGTCTATCGGGAAAGGCACTCTATCTTTCCCCCCGACGGCGTAGGTGAACTTGAAGGGGTCGGGTGGATGCGTTACGGGGTCTTTCCAGCTCGGGTGGACGTCGTAGACCAGCTCAAGGACGAGCGAAAGAGCGCGTAAAGTGCTCGGGCCGAGGCCCTTCAACAGCAAAAACTCCTCGTAGTTGCTCACACTAAGCTCGCGGGCAAACTCTAATGCCCTCTTGTTCAGCTCAAATCTTCCCATACTTTCGTAGCGCCTTAGGATGGAAACCTCATTGACGTTGCGGGGCTTGTAGTAAACGAGCGGGCGGTAGCCTTTTGCGAGCGCTTTCAGACTCTCAAGCTCGCGCTCTATTTTAACCGGATTCTCTTGAACCACGTTGAGGAGCGTTTTCTGGTATTCTTTGGCTTCCTTTGAGACGGTGTTGAGGGCGAACTCTCTCCTGAGCCCGGAGATGGCCTTGTGGGGGTCGAGGGTGAAGGTCTCAGCGTCAAACCAGTGGAAGCGCCTCGCCATCCTCTCCCTCTCGTTCATGCCCTGCTGTATCACCGCCCAGTTACCCTCTTCATCGAGAAGGAAGACGTGGTGGTAGAGCCCGTAGCCGGTCTGGAGCGCAACCGTGTCGACTTTGGCCACTAGCCTGGATGTCCTCACATAAGGCTCGGGGTCGAGGTCGTAGAGTTCCGCTATCCTCTTCAGCTCATCTGGTGTGGCGCGGCTCTTCTTCCCCTTGCCCCCAGCGGCTTTAACCCCAAGCTCCTCCCTCCAGAGGGCGTCCTTTATCATGCCCGCCGTTACGGTTGTCGAGCCAGAGGAGTCCCAGTCCATCCCGATGACGTTGTTGAAGGCCTGGAACCAGACCGGGTCAGATAGCCTCTCAAGGAGGCCCTTCGTTCCGTACTCCTCAACCGCTAAAATTAACACTAACCTTGTGAGCTTTCTCATCCTCTGCGCCAGCCACGCTGGGACGCGGCCGCCGTGGAGGGGCAGATGGGCTACGTTCCTCATCGAAGTTATATACCTGTCCGGAGTTTTAACCCTTATCCCCGTAGAATTTTCATAATTTTGGGCAACAGTACGCAGAATCATCAGGAAAAACTGGTCATATAAATGGGAAAGCCTTTTTATCCTCCGCTTCGATTTCCGTCTGCTGGTTTAGGCTCACGGAGGGTTTGAAGATGGGAGTTGAGAAGGTTCCGAAGTACGACATCCCGACCGTTAAGGTTGATTACGTTTTTATCGAGCTCGACAAGATGAAGCCCCACGAGCAGCTCGTTCAGAAGGAGCTCGAGGCCTTCATCGAGAGCGTCACAGGCTCCGGCCTCTTTTGGAAGCCCATGCTCCTCGCCAAGGTCCCCGGTGAGGACATGTACCTCATCGTCGATGGCCACCACCGCTGGGCCGGCCTTCAAAAGCTCGGCGCCAAGAAGGCTCCCTCCGTCATACTCGACTACTTCAGCGACGACGTCAAGGTCTACACCTGGTACCCGGCCTTCAAGGGAAGCCTTGAGGAGGTTCTTGAGAGGCTTAAGAAGGAAGGCCTCGAAGTCATCGAGGATCCTGAGGCTGAGGAGAAGGCTGAGAGGGGCGAGATAGCCTTTGCCCTTGTCGGCGAGAAGAGCTTTGCCATACCCGGCGACCTTGAGGAGCAGAAGAAGGTCAGCAAGGTCCTCGACGAGATGAGCGTTGAGGGTAAAATCGAGCTCATCTACTACGGCCTCAAGGAGGACGCCAGGGAGGACATGAGCAAGGGCGAGATCGACTACGTCTTCATCAGGAAGGCCCCGAGCAAGGAAGAGGTTATGGAGCTCGTCAAGCGCGGCGAGGTCTACTCCCCGAAGACCACCAGGCACGTCCTGCCCTTCAACCCGGACAAGATTGACGTCAAGCTCGAGGAGCTGTTCTGAAACCTTTTAACCTCTTTTCCCTACTTTCTACGCCGATGACGAGGGATCAACCGGCTGATGGGTGATGACCAGTCCAGGAGGCCGAGGCATGCTCAAAGGATTGATATTCGACGTTGATGAGACCCTGGTTTACTACGAGGGTTACGACCACAGGGAATGGTACGAGAAGTGGGTTATGCCCGCCCTTCAAGAGCGGGGCATCGAGCTGGACTACGAGACATACAGAAAGACGGTAACCGGCGAACTGCCAAGGAGCTACGTGGAGCGGTTCGGGATAGACCACGTGGAGTTCTGGAAGATCATTGACGGTGTGAACCTCCGCTACCGGAGGGAAATGGCCAGACTCGGCAGGATAAAGCCGTTCCCCGATGTTGGTGCGGTGGGAGAACTGAAAAAGATGGGCCTGAAGGTCGCCGCGGTGAGCAACGCTTCTCAGGAGTGCACGGAGTTCGTTCTGAGCCTCTTTGGCCTGGGGAAGTATTTCGACGTTGTGTACGGCAAGGACTACTCCAACCTCGACGGCGTCAAGCCAAGCCCCTACCTCGTCGAAAAGGCCCTGAAGACGCTCGGTCTGAAACCCAGAGAGACTATGATGGTCGGTGACAGCCGTCATGACGTTCTGGCGGGAAAGCGCGCCGGCATGAAGGTGGTTAACGTAACGCGCTTTGGTGAAATTGAGGGTGCCGACTACTACGTGAACGACCTGTGGGAGCTTGTGGGGCTGGTAAGAAAAATGCTGTAAGCCCTCCAATATTACCACGATTCATAAAAATCTCCGGCACTCTTAAATACTCCAAGGTAGTTATGTGCACTGTGGTGATTCATGGAAGCCATTGAATTTAAATGTGAGAGGTGCGGTGCGCCCCTCGAGGTTTCGCCCGAAACGATAGTCGCGATCTGTCCCTACTGCGGCTTTCCCAACCACCTGAGCGGCAACCTGAAGACGGATAACATCTTCATAGTCCCGACACTCGACAAGAACGCCATTGCCAAGGCCTTCTGGGATAGGGTTGAGAGGGACTTCGACCTCAAGAGAATGAAGGAGAAACTGGAGATAGTTGAGGTGGAGGGGCACTACGCCCCCTACTGGGTCGGGACGGTTCACGTCGAGGGCATCGTGGAGTACACCGTCCGCGAAGAGGAGTGCCACACGGACTCAAAGGGCAACACCCACTGCCACACCGTTGAGAGGCACTACAGGGACAGGATAAACGAGAACCTTCCGCTCATAGGCTCTGCACGGAGGCAGGTGAAGAGCCTCGGCGTTGATGATATGATAAACCACTACTCCCGTTCCAGACCTGAGGGAAAGAAGCTCCTTGAGCTGGAGGAAGAAGAGTGGGGAAAAGTGAAGCTTGAGATACTCAATACGGAGATGGACGAGACCCAGGCAAAGACGATAATGCGGGAGGACGCTATAGATGTGATAAGGGACCACTACTCGGCCAAAGCCGACAGGATAGACCGCTTTGACATCACCGCGGACGAGCCCGAAAACGTTCACCTCGTTCTCCTTCCGATGTGGACCGTCTATTACCGCTTCGAGAACTCCATATTCTACACGGTCTTCGCGGGCTGGGACGGGAAGGACGTCATGTCCACCGAGCCGATGCCCGTCTGGAGGCGCGCCCAGTATCTCGCTGGAACGGTCTTCGGCATTTTGATAGGGGCAGCTGGAGCAGCTTATGGGGGAATCAACGGGGCACCGGTGGTGTCAATCCTGGCGATCCTCCTCGGCGCCGGGGCGAGCGGCTACTTCGGAAGGCTCGTTCTGGAGGGACAGAGAATAGAACGCTCCGGCGGAATCCTTGGAAACTTCGCCGGGGCCTTTAAGAGGTGATCACGATGGAGGTTCAGTGTCCCACCTGCTCGGCCAGGTTCAAGGTCCCCGATACGGTTAGCGTGGCCACGTGCCCCTACTGCGGTACCACTTTTCACGTCCACACCGGAGAGAAAAGCGAGGAGGAGCACTTCTTCTTCCCACCGATGAGGAAAGATGCCGGGGGAGTTCTCCTTAAGTTCCTTTCAAGGCAGTACGGGGCTCCAGCCGATATAACCGGCGCGAGAATAACGAAAAAGGAACTCCACTGGGTTCCGGTTTACTTCTTCTACCTCCACGGAAGGAGCACCCGTTGGTCCACCATAGAGGAGGTGAGGTTCCTCGGCCTTCCGGCCGCTTCAAGGTTTATGGACCTACTTGACCACTACCCATTTCCGATAAGGGGAAAGCGCTTCTTCGATGAAAGCATAGTCAAAAAGGGCAGGTATTACGAACCGGAACTTGACCGGGAGAAGGCTGAGTCAATGGCAAGGAAGGAGATGGAGAGCGCACTCAGGAGCGAGGCAATGGAGGAGGATAAGTCCGTCGGAGGGATGGAAATCGACGTTCGCTTCCTCGGGCTGGTACACTACCCGATCTGGGAGGTTCACTATGAGTACGGTGGAGATAGCTTTGCCGGCTACGTCGATGGCACCGACGGGCGGGTTATCCTCGGTGAGTATCCGCTCATGAGCAGTGCCAGGAAAAAGGCGACGGTTTTGGGGGCCGGGGTTCTGGCAACCGGCCTGGTCTTCGGTGTTGCCGCCGCCGGTGCCTACGGAAGTGCTTGGGGTCTCATCGGGGGACTTATCCCGGCCGGCGTCGGGGCATTTGGGATATTCTCCAAGGGCTCCGTCAAGAGGAGGAAGGTGAGCGAGGTCATGAGGACCGGTGGAGGGAACCTGTATTTCAAGCCTATGAGGTGATAACATGGGGAAGGAGACCAAACTTTTGGAGAAGATAGAACTGATCGTTCCCGGCTACCACGGCTACAAGAAGAAGGAACTTCTCAGGGAAGACGACAGGATAGTCAGGGGCAAGGTGGCGGACACGCTTGCCCTCGCACGGAAGGACATTGAGAGGGCCATGCAGAGGTGTGCCATGCTTAACTGTGCCCAGCTGGTTGCGATAGACACCCTGAGGAAGAAGCTCATGGCCCTTGAGAGCAGGGTCAGGCATGCCGAGGCGGGCTACTCCGGGTACTTCGACAGGATATCGGTCAGGGAGAAGGAGATAGAGAAGCTCATAGAGTACGACGCAAAGCTGATAGAGACAGCCCAGGCGATAGAAGAGGCCGTGAAGAGGCTCAACGGCTCCATGGCAGACCCGAATTCCCTCGGAATGGCGGTGTTTGAGCTCGATGATAAGGTGCGAGAACTTGAGGAGCTCCTGGACAGGCGGAACCACGTTATAATGGGTGATTGATATGGTGCAGGTGATAGAGTGGGTGAATCCCGGAGAAGATGAGATAATCTGGAGGTACCCCAACGAGGTCATAAAGTGGGGGGCCCAGCTGATAGTCCACGAGTACGAAGTGGCAATATTCATGCGCGACGGCAAGGTTTACGACGTCTTCGGGCCGGGCAGACATACCCTAACGACACAGAACCTGCCGCTCCTCTACAAGCTCGTTGGAGGTTCAAACAGTCCCTTCAAGGCAACGGTGATATTCGTCAGTATGAAGCAGTTCCAGGGACGCTATGGAGGAGAAACGCAGACGAGGGAGCTCGCTCCCGTCAAGTACTACGGCGTTTACTGGTTCAAGGTTTCTGATCCCGTTCTCTTCCTGACGGAAGTTGTCGGCGGCCAGAGCCTCTACGACACCCAGGACGTTACGAAGTTCATCAGGGCGTACTTCAACGAGGGTATGATGAAGCATCTCTCGGCCTATTCAATAGTCGACCTCTTCCAGAACCTTGAGGTGGTGAGCACGCAGGTAAAGGTCAAGCTCATGGAGGACTTCCGCAGGTTGGGCCTTGAGCTGGTCGATGTGAAGATTGAAGGCGTAAACACCACCGACGAGTGGCGCCAGAGGCTCTTCTGGATAATGCAGACCGGCAACGCTCAAGCTGTTATGCAGATGGACACGGCGAAACAGGTGGCAGCAGAACTCGGAAAGAGTGAAGGAGCTGCTATAGGGGCTGGTATGATGATAATGCCCCAGCTCCTCCAGCAACCGGCTCAACCTGCTCAACCGGCCCAGCCCTACGCCGGTGGAGGTGCTCCGCCGGCTGGATATCAGGGAGCCCAGCCTGCCGGAGCGGCTCAACCTAACCAGGAAATCTGCCCCTACTGCGGCAAGCCAATCCCGCCCGGAGCGCGCTTCTGCCCCTACTGCGGGCACGAAATTAAGCGCTGTCCCAACGGTCACATAGTTCCAGAGGGGGCGAAGTTCTGCCCGGTCTGCGGGGCAAAGATTGAGTGAGTTCCTTTTCTTTTTCCTCGAATGTGGTAAGATTTATATGGCTTCAGAGGGTATATTATTCTGTCGGCTTTATCTCACAGGGTAACATCGCGGTGATGGATTATGAGGTCGGCAATCGTCCTTTCCCTGCTCGTCCTCGTTCTTCTGGCACCTTTAGCGGAGGCCGGGGAGTGGATCCCCGTGGAGGTAATCAAGTTCCAGGGGATTCAGACCCGCGGGCAGGTTATACCCCAGATAGCCAGCGGTGAATACGACGTCGGACTCTTCTCCCTCCCTGCAGAGAACTACCGCGGCCTGGAAAACCTCGAACTTTACAAGACCGTCGTCTCGTACGTGGACCTGACCTTCAACACCTACCATGACCCGGACAAGAAAGCCCCAATCGTCACCCGGGGAGACGAGACATACTTCAATCCCTTCGCCATCAGAAAGGTCAGGTTCGCGATGAACTATCTCGTAAACAGAGAGCACATAGTCGGGGAGATTTACAACGGAGTTGCCGCACCGATGTTAAGCTGTGTGAGGCCCAGCCACCCGGCCAGCGGGTACATCGAGCCTGTCTATGCCGCCCTGAACCTCACGGCCGGGGGAAACGAAGAACTCGCCCTCCAGATGATTGAGACGGCGATGGAGGATGCCGCGGATGAGGTCGCCAAGTACAGCCACAGGCTGGAAAAGATAAACGAAACCTGGCACTTCGATGGCCGGCCGGTAACCGTCAAGCTCGCCGTCCGCACCGAGGACGAGAGGGTAAAACTGGGTTTATACATCGCCGAGCAGCTCAGAAAAGCCGGCTTCGCCGTGGAGATGATTTACTTCGACAGGCAAAAGGCCAGCAAGGTCATATTCAACGAGCCTCCGAGCGACTACGAATGGAACGTCTACACCGGCGGCTGGTTCGCCGATAAAAGCTCCGGCCTCTGGATAGACGACTACGCCGCCTGGTTCTACTCGGCATGGTACGGTTACCTTCCGGGAAGGGTTGGGCCGGAGCACAGGAACACAGTCACGGTCCTGGACTTTCTGAGGGAAGTCGGCAACGGCAATCCGGATAACGGCCTGAGGGCAATCGGTGCGGAGTACTACGGCAGAGCCTCGGAGCTGGGGGAGATGCTCAACTGGACTGAGGAGGAGCTGACGAGGCTTCTCTTTAATCTTAGCGCCGAGGTGAACGGCGAGAGCTACGCGATAACCAGCGCCAACCAGTACTGGGACATGCAGAAGATGGCAGTTGGCATCGGAATACTGGAGAGCGCCGGGATTTTCCTCGTCGAGGAGTGGGAGCTCTCGCCGGTGAACAGGGAGAGGGTTACGGGCGTAACCCCCGATTCGACCACCGGAATCCTCAACCGGTGGAGCCTGCTGGGGACGAGTACCCCCGACGGGATGCTCAGGGTGGCGTACTTCGTCCCCACCTGCGGACTCTGCGGTGCCTTCAATCCCGTTGATGGTTTTGACAGCCCCACCGTTCCGATCAGCCTATGGGGATTCGTCCACGTTCCCGGTGGCCGCGTTGGAAGTGGCGGGCTCTATGAACCCTACGGGTGCAACTGGACGGTCGAGAGGGGCAACTTCACGATCCCTGGAGATGCCGTCGTCTACAACCAGAGCCTGGGCTGGGTGAGTCCCCACGCCGGAGAGACCGCCAGCGTCAGGGTAACCTTTACCTGCCGCCCGGCAACGTGGCACGACGGTGTGGAGCTTAGGGGGGCGGATTTCAAGTACTACCTGGCGTTCCTCTACACCTGGGCCTACAGAGACGGTCCGGACGACCCCTACTACGACGAGAACCTGGACGACATGGCCAAATCACTCTCAGATGTCCTGGGCTTCGAGTTCACCGGCAACGGTTACGTGGTCTACGGTAACTACGCCCACCCCTTTGCCGATGACGTAACGGCCCGGCACTACCTTCACTACCCAACGTTTCCCTGGGAACTGTACCACGCCATGAGCGAGCTTGTTGCCAGGCCGGGCGAGTACGGGATAGCCAGAGATTACTCGTTCAGCAGAGGCCCCCTGTGCCTCAACCTTCTGGAGAGGGAGCACGCGATGGACCTGAAGAGGGTACTTGATCTTCTGAAGGAGGGGAAGGAAGTCCCCGGTGCGATAGCGGGGGACGTGGACGACCCGACGAGGGGCTATAAGCGGGCGGTGGAGTGGATTGAGGAAAGAGGCCACGCCTTCATAAGCAATGGGCCGTTTTACATCGAGAGGTCCGAGCCAAGGAGCCTGTACCTGGAGCTGAGGGCATTTGGGGGAGCATCTCCAGTTCCCTCCCCGTCAACTACCCCCACGACGTCCCAGGTTTCGACTCCATATCCTCAGGAACCAGCCAACGGACCAGACGGCCATCAAACGGCCACCAACATCTCGCCCGTGTATGCAATCGGCCTGGCAGGCCTTTTGATACTTGCACTGGTGGTCCTGATGGGACGGAAAAGATGAGGCCGCTGACTTTCCCATTTTTTCAGGTTCAAAAATATGGAGAAAGTATTAGACCCGGAACTTCTCCCCAATATAGGCCCTTATCAGCTCCTTCGTTGCAAGCAGGCCCTTAATGTGCGTCCTCTCCATGCCGTGGCTTGCGTGCACTCCCTGGCCGATGAGGGCGACCTTAACGTCCCAGCCTGCCCTTAAAGCAGCGGAGCCGTCGGAGCCGTAGTAGGGGAACACATCAACGACGTGAGGGATATCGTGCTTCTCAGCCAGTTCGATGAGTTTCGTCGTCATCTCGTAGTCGTACGGCCCGCTTGAATCCTTGGCCGCTATTGACACTGCCGTTTCCTTGCCCGCGACGCCCTCTCCAACAACGCCCATGTCGACGACGAGGAGCTCCTTCATGCTCCTCGGATAGCCCGCCGAACCGCCGTGGCCGACCTCCTCATAGGGCGAGAAGAAGAACGCCACCGGGAGCTTTTCGAGTTCGCCTGCCAAATCGAGGAGCAGGTCAATCATAACCGCAACGCTCGCCTTATCGTCGAGGAAGTGGGCCTTAACGAATCCGTTGACGTATTCAAACTTCGGGTCGAAGGCTATGAAGTCCCCCGGCCTTATGCCGAGCTTCTCCGTGTCCTCCTTCTTCTCAACGAGCTCGTCGAGGCGGATGTACATGTTCTCCTCCTTGCGCTCCTTCTTGCTGGCGTCTTTGTTCACGTGGACGCTGGGGTTCTTGAGGAGGAGCGTGCCCCTAAACCTCTTCCCGGAGCGGGTTATTATCGTGCAGTACTCGCCCTCAAAGGCCGGAAGGTGAAGGCCGCCTATCCTGGTAAAGCTCAGATGCCCGTTCGGCAGAATTCCAGTAACCATCGCGCCGAGCGTATCTACATGACCTGCTATGACGAGTTCTGGCTCCGGATGGTTGCCCGCTATCAGGGCACCCTTGTTGGTGAAGTAGGTTTTCACGCCGTTTTCGTTGAGAAGTCCCGCTATGTAGGCCATAATCTCCTTCGTATAGCCCGTCGGGGAGGGTATCTCAAGGATTTCCCTGAGAATCTGGACGACCCTTTCCATCGTGACCACCGTTAAAAGAAAGGTCGAAGGGTTAAAAAGGGCATCGGTCTCAGCCGGTCAGCGCGCTGAGAACCATGAAGAGCCCTATGACGAGCAGGGTCAGCACGAAGGTAACGCTTATCGCCTCCTCGGCCTTCAGGCGGTACTGGGCCAGAATCGCGTTGGCCGCTATAGCTGGGGGCATCGAGGCCTCAACCAAGACTGAGTAGAAAACCTCAGGGGCCGCCCAGCGGAGGGTGAGGAAGACAAAGGTGAATGGAATCGCTATCCTGAAGGCCCCGACCTCCGCGAGCTTGCGCCAGTCGAAGCTCCTCAGCGTTATCCGCGAGCCGAAGTAGATGATAAGTAGGGGTATGCTGAGCCAGCCGACGCTTCGTATGGGCTCAAGGATTTGGGTAGGGATATGAACGCCGCCTATGACGAGTGCAAGGGCGACGAGGTTCGCCACCGTCGGCGGAAACTTGAGGGCCTTGATGAAGCTGTCCTTAACGCTCGCGCCGCCGCTGGAGTAGTGGGCCGCTATGAAGGTGACGATTGGAATAACTATCATCGAGTTGGTCGTGGAGTAGAGTATCGCGGGCGTTATGTCGTCGAGGAAGAGGCTCGCTATCGGAAAGCCAAGGGCGGCGGTATTGGGATAGACCGAGAGAACCATCAGCGCACCGGCCCAGGGGTCGTTTTTGAGCTTAAACCTGCCATAGATGTACGAAAACCCGAGGCTTATTGCGATTATCAAAAAGACGTAGAGGAAGACGGTCTTTATGCTCAGGAGGTAGTTCAGGTCCTTGCTCGCGACGTTTCCAAAGATGAACAGGGCGAGGAGAAAGTCGTTCACCAGGATTCGGAGGTAGTCAAATGGCTTCTCCGATTTGACCAGCTTCTTGAGGACGTAACCAAGAGCTATGAGGGCGAGCATCTCGGCGATGTTCATGCTTAAACATTGAGTTCAGCGTTTAAAAGTCTGTCGAGTGTGGAAAAATAAAAGGGGTTGGGGCAGAACTTGAAAAAATAAAAGCAGGGGTTGGGGCTCATTCCTTCTTCGTCCTGTGCAGAGGCCACCAGGCCTTTTCTCCAAAGAGTGCCATCGTGGCCGGACCAATGAAGTAAACCGCCGCCGTGGCAGTCAAGAGCACTCCGATGGCCAGTGCGAAGCCTATCTCCCTTATTCCCCAAGTCGCTCCCGTCATCAGCGAGCCGTAGGTTACCGCCAGCACGGCGGCGAGGCCGACGACGAGGGTGTCCATCGTTCCGGCAGCGACCACCAGGGCGTCCCTCGCGCTCCTGCGCTCGAACTCGTCCCTGGCTTTGACCAGGTAGAAGCTGTTGTAGTCTATGCCGACTCCCATGAGCACTATGAAGACCATCATGGGCAGGAACCACATAACCTGCTGGCCGAAGACCCTCTCGAAGAGCCAGCTGGAGACGGTTATGCTGAGGAGCACGCCGACCGCTATGGTGCCTATGGTGGTTATAACCGCCGGCAGTCCCTTGAGGGTCGGTATCAGCGAGAGGAACATCAGCAGGAGCGCCACCGGGAAGATTCTGTGCCAGAAGACGTCGTTGATGAGGTCGCTGAGGTCAAGGGCCAAAGCTGTGTTCCCTCCGACCATTCCTGACTTTATTGCTCCCGATTTCTCCTCGTCTTTCACTATCGCCCTTATCTCCCTCACCATGTCCTTGGAGCGGTCGTCGGTTGCTTCGTACTTCCCGGTAACCTGAATCAGCACCTTGGTGCCGTCTTCCGAGATGTAGCGGTCACCGCCGATGCTCTTCAGCTCCTCCACGCTGACGTTTATGGGCCTCCCGTAGGGCCGGGTCACGGTGTAGACGTACTCGACGCCCTCCACCTTTGAAATCCTTCCCGCGAGCGCCTCGATGGCCTTGAGGTCGTCATCGCTCAGCGGGTGGCCCAGGTCTATGACCACGTAGGTCGGGGAGGTAACGCCCGCACCAACCGTGCTCTCGCTGAGCCGGAGGAAGTTGTAGGTCTCGCTGTCCTTGGGGATGAACAGCTTTATGTCGTGGGTACCGTTGAAGTTGACGAAGTTATACGCGGCTGGAACCGCCACTAGGAGCGCTATGAGGACAACCACTTTAGCGTGCTTGACGGCCCACTCCGCGATTCTGCTCCTCTCGTGGATGTCCACACTCTCGATGTGGTGCTCGATGTGCCTCGGCCACCAGAAGGCCGGTTTTTCGCCTATGAGAACGGTTATCGCAGGGATGAACGTCAGGCTGGCAAGGAGGACTACGATGACTGCCAGGGGTGCTATCATGCCGATGGTCTTGAATATCGGGAACTCCCAGGCAAGGATAAAGCTCGCGAAGGCTATGATGTCGGTCGATGCACTCGCTAAGACCGCGTCCTTTGCCCTCTTCAGCGCCTCGCTTGCAGCTTTGTCGTGGTCGTAGCCTTCCGCCAGGTACTCCTTAAAGCGGTGGAGGTAGTAGGTGGAGTAGTCTATCCCCAGCCCGAGAGCCGTCGTGACGGTGAGCATCTGGGCCCAGCTCCCGACGTCCAGGTAGTCACCCTTCGCGAGCAGGTAGAGTATTCCCAGCGCGGTGAGCGTTGCAGTCGCGACGCCAGTGAAAGGCAGGAGCGTTGCAAGTAACGCCACGCCCATGAGGACGAGGAGAACCAGGAGCGCCCCAGCTATGCTGAACTTCGTAGTCTTGTCGTTGTCCTCCTTGCCGTATTTAATGGCCTCGTAGGTCTGAATAGGCGTTCCGGTTACGTATACCTCGACTTTCGGCGAGACCGCTCTGAACTCTTTCAGAGCGACCTCCTTGACCTTCAACGAGCTCTCGTACTGTGCTTTGCTCTGCTTCTCCAGGTCACTTACACCCTTGAGGCCCTTTGGAACAAATAGAATCAGCATCGTCCTGTTGTCCGGGCTCTTGAGCATCCCGATGTAGCTCTTTGCGAGGCTGTAAATGGACGGGTAGACCTGCTCCTCTATTGGTTTGACCCCTTCCTTCGTTATCCTATCCGGGTCGTCCCTGAATTCGAAGGCGATGTTCACAAGCTCGATGGCGTTTATGTGGAGCGGAACTCCGAGGTTAATCTCCCCTACGAACTTCTCGACAAGCTTCACCGTTTTCTCCTTGACGAGGGTCCCAATTTGGGACTTGCTCATCGGGTAGTTCTTGGCAACGGTGAGCATTATCTCCTTCAGCGTCTCCTTGACGTCCTCCGGGGCGGTAACGTTGGCGAGTTTTTCGTTAACCCCTTCCTCGAAGAGTTCGTAGGCTATCTCCTCAGGACTCTTGCCGGCGTAAACATCGTCCACAGCTTTGCCGAGGTCTATCGGGACGTCTCCAGCCAGGCTCGTGATTATCTCCTTGACGGTCTCTTTAACGCCAACTCCCCTGGCAAGCTCCTCCGGGTTCTTGAGGACGGTATCGACGATGGTTTCGGCAACCTTCTCGCTCCCAACCTTCTCGGCGGTCTTCTGAATTAGTATCTCCCTCGCTATCGGCGTGACGTTCCCGTTGGAGTCGTAGACTCCGCCAATAACGCTCTCCGGGAGCTCAACGCCTTTTTCCTTAACCAGCTGGGCGAGCAGTGAGACGGTGGCCTTCTTCAGCACCTCAGGGTTCTTCGCCAGAACGCCGGTGGCGTTCGAGTCAAAGTTTACAACGGTCTTGACTATTGGCTCTGCTAAATCCTTCTGCTCCTCTGGAAGCTTCTCTTTGAGCACTCCGGTGAGCAGGCTCTCCTCAAGTCCCCTCGTCGGGCCGTAAACGAGGAGCGTCCTCAGTACCCCATCCGCGTTCGGCATCTCGAGGAGCGGGCTTCCTGCCATGAGTGCCTTTGCGACCTCAACGGTCGCGTTCTCGACGGCCAAAGCGTTGGGATTCCTTCCAAGGCTTATCGAGGCGTTGAGGATGTAAGCTAAAGTCTCCGCCGGAACCTCACCGAAACCCGGAACCTCGTAGCTTCCCCCAGTCCCTTCGACGACGAGCGGGAGGTTTTTGAGGGCGTTGCTTGCTATCCCATCAACGGGCCTAACCGCATTCTCGCCGAGCTGGATTAGGGCGTAGTTGCTTCCCTCTTTCTGGTCGAACACAATGACGCCCTGGTAGAATGCAACGGAATATGCCTCGGCGAGGTTCCTCTGCATCGGGTCGCTGATCTGACCGAGAACCATCACCCTGGTGACGTTGGCCAGGAAGCCGTCGGTTATTGCCCCTGAACCATATGCGGAGTAGGCCGGGTAGGTGGAGTTGTAAACCGCGTAAACGAACTCGACGGGAACGCCGAGCTTTTCAGCTATCGCCTGCGCCGTTCTCTCGTCAAGGCTCCTCTCGTAGGCTCCAGCCTGAACGAGGGCATCGTAGGCTCCTATCGTTCCGAGGTAAGTTCTCGCGTAGCTATCGCTCAGGTTGTAGAGGCCCACGTTAAGGCCTGCTATCGTGGAGTTCAGCGTTTTCAACTGTTCGCTGGCCTGGGTGAGGTTTTCGTGAAGCTCAACGTAGGCCAAATCCGTCTGGTTGAGCGCTTGCCGGAGGGTGAGACTCTGGTTGTAGAGAACGCTCAGGTTGGCCTCGAGCGCGAAGTAGGCCCCGGCAAGCTCGGGGACGGTCTCGTTGAGTGTCTTGACCTGCTCGCTGAGGTTCTCAATCTGAGAAAGAAGGGTTCCATAAGTGCTGCTGGCGTTGATTGCCGAGTCGTAGAAGATTCCGGTTAGGTTAGCTGTAGTTCTGGTGAGGTTGAGCGCTATCTCATAGGACTTGTTGTGGAGCATGTCAACGGCATCGTAGTAGGAGGTGAAATTCGAACCGTAGGGCCTTGCCTCGGCCTTGAAGCGTTTATAGGCTTCTTTCGTTGCCGGGTCGTTGATATCAACGCCGCTCACTATCATGTAAGTCTGGTTGGTGCTCGTTGAGAACTCCTGGAACTCCTTTGCCAGGGTATCCTGCACCTTAACCGATTCCACGTCCTTGGGCAGGAACTGGTCCATGCTGTAGTTGGTAACGCTGTTGAGCTTCATCGCCAGGGGCATCGCGGCTATGACGGCTATTATCCACAGGGCCACGATGGCCTTTGCGTGCTTCACTATCCACTCGTTCCAGGCCATACCCACCACCATTGTCGCTCATCAACATGATGTGTTTTAACATGTCAAAGTTCGACATGTCGTTGAGAGAAGCATTTATAAGGATTGTGGTTCAAACTTTGAACATAGGTGGTCACCATGGAGAACGCCGAGCGAAGAATAATCAAGGGACTTTTTACGGTGCCCCTGAAGAACCTCATACTCGTCATAGTGGGCTTGAAGGGAGAAGCTCATGGCTATGAGATACTGAAGGAGCTTGAAAAGCTCGCTATCGGCCTCTGGAAGCCCAGCCACAGCAACCTCTACACCATCCTGAGCAAGATGGTTGAGGAGGGACTTTTGGAGCCGAGGGAGGAGTATCGTGGAAAAGTCAGACGGGTTAAGTACAGCCTCACCGAGAAGGGATGGGATTACCTCAGAACCTCGAACGATCTCGCCCTCAGGGTGCTGTATACCTCAATCAACTACCACGAGGCCCTGAAGAGAAAGCTTGAGGAGATGGAACTTAAGAGGCCGATGGACAGGGAGACCGTCAAGACATACCTGGAGCTCCTTAAGAGGATACGCGACATACTGGACGAGGAAATAAAAACTATAGAGGCCGAACTTTCCGCGGAGAATTGATTTTCCCTGCTTTTCTCTTCTCTCCCCTTCCGGATATTTAGGGCGGCATTTATCTCGTGCGACCATCAACCGATAAACTTTTATATACCCACCGCACTAGTTAAGTACAGAAGATTGTACTACAAAAATCTGTACCCGGTGGTACCATGGAGGATCTCAGAGTTCAGCTCGAGGAGCTGAAGAAGAGGCTGGAGGTGCTGGAGGAGAGCATTGACCCCGTTGATGAGGTCATGCTCTCGATAAAGGCCCGCCTGAGGAGAAAGCTCGAAGGTGGAAGTTTGCCAGAGATAGACGAGGAGAGAGCTGCGAGAACCCTCAAGGCCCTCGCCAACCCGGACAGGATAAGGATCCTGAAGATGCTTTCCGAGGGACCGATGGGCTTCAAGGAAATAAAGGATGCCCTTGGGGTGGAAAGCCCCACGGTTTCCCACCACCTGAAGCTCCTGGTGAAAACCCGGATGGTGAGAAAGGGGGAAAGATACGAAATATCGCCCGATGGACGTCTCTTTTTGCGCTTGCTTGAGATAATAACTGCCCTCGAGGAGGTGGAAGAATGAGTTTTAGCTGGAAGTACCATGCCCATCGCGAAGGCCCAAGGTTTAAGCTGGCGGAGTACCTCAAAGCCCTCACGGCGATACTGCTCATTGCATGGCTGTTCAAGGGGCCGCTGAGGCTTGAGGCATACAACGATCAGCTGGTGTACGCGATAGTGGCGCTCCTGTTCGCCTTCGAGCTGCTGAGCGTCGGCAAATGGTTCGGAGTAACGATAAGCGGAATAGTCTTTGCTTTGGCTAAAGGCTTCTTCTGGACGAGCGTTTTCCTGTTCTTCGGGGGGTGGCTGGGAATGTCCGAAACACTCCACAATTACGCGGGAACGGCCTTCGCTTATTCAGTCGTCCTCGTCATAGCGGGAATTCTGCTGGCTAAGTTCGATGAGAGAAAATTTGACATCAAAGTTGAAGGTAAGGCCTACGAGTTCAGCGGGGCAGACTTCGGCGAGGTGAAGCTCAGGGGGACTGGCAAGGCCTATCCCGTGAAGTTTGGAAGGAAGAACGTTGCCTGGGTGATAGATGGAAGCGTTGAAGTCGAGGCGGAGACACCGCTCGGGAGGATAACGAAAAGGCTCCTCAGCCCGGTCATCGTGTGGACTGAGGAGAGGATAGCCGGGCGGAAAACTTCCGCGGATCCCGGCTTTGTCTCAAGGGTGAACGACCTCGTGAACCCTGAGGGGCTTTACAAGAAGGGCAAGAGGGAGGGCGTGGTTGACCTCGGCTTCATCAAGGTCTACGAGGGCGAAGGCTTTGAGTACGTGAAACTGCCCTTCATCGAGGTCATAGAGACGCCGGGCGGTGAGGAGGTCAAGATAGGTCCAATGAGGTTCCGCGAGGGCAACCCTGAGATGCCCCCGGCTGAGATGCTGACCATCCGAGAACTCCATAACGGCTTCCAGCTGACCAGGGTCGGCGAGAGGCTGAAGGTCCAGACCGACGAGTACTCCATCGAGGTCGACGGTGAGAGGGTAACCTACAGGAGCGGAAACGAGAGCCTCAGCCTTGGTGAGACTGTCTCGCTCCGTTCTGGAGATATCTCGGTCAGCGTTGGCAGGGGAAGGGCCAAGATACGCATAGAGGACGTCGTCATTTCCGCCAGAGAGGGCAAAGTCAGGATAAGGGCCGGAGGAAGGACTTACACGGTGGAAGACCCCGAGGCATACAGGCTCGTCATGGAGAAGGCGAAGGAGATAGTGGAGGAGCAGAGCGCCGAGCTGATAGAGGGCCTTGGCATAGACAGAACCCTGCTCAACAGGCGCGTGAAGGAGCTTCTCGACGAGCTGATGGGCTATATCGGGTGAGGAGGATGGAAACCGCGGCAATTTCCAGAGCACTGGGAACCATCACAGTCCCAGGTGAAGTGAAAGAAGGCTGTGAAAAGAAGACGGGGCACGAGAGGCCCCTTTTTGATTTTGAATTTCATCCGCTGGGGGGTTTGATGTGATATTTGAAAACGTCGAGGAAGTTGAGATAAATGCCACCAACGGCCGGATCGAGATAGAGGGCTGGGAAAACGACTACGCCGAGGTGAACTACACCCTCCACGGCGAGGTAAACGTTGAAGTCGAGCAGAAGGGAAGCAGGCTCATCATCCGGGAGGAACCGAAGAAGAGGTTCCTAAACCTGCTCAAGGGGAACGGCTGGGCCGAGATAGTTGTGAAGGTTCCACGGAGCGTCCCGGTGAAGGCCAGAAACGTGAACGGTGAGCTTAAGGCCAGGGGCGTGCGCTTTGAGGACGTCACGACTGTAAACGGCGAAATAAGCATGGAAGACTGCGAGGCCGAAAAGCTCAACACCGTGAACGGTGAGGTACGGGCCCATCTAACGGTCGCCGGACCGCTCCAAGTTAAAACCGTGAACGGGGAAATCGAGCTTACCATCGAGGAGCTTGAGGGAGACGTCGAGGTAAGCTGCGTTAACGGAGACATCGTGCTTCGCCTGACCGAGTTCTGCGATGCTAGGATTGTCAGCAAAAGGGTCAACGGAGACGTCAAGCTGGTCGGGGTAGACCCTGACGAACCAATTATAGGGACGGGTGAGTTCGAAGTTAAGGTCAGCACCGTGAACGGCGACATTAGGGTCGAGCTGATTTAGTTCTTTAATTCTTCAATTACTTAATTAGGTAATTGGGCTAGTGGGGGTTAGATGAGATGTTCGAGGCTAAGCTCGGTAGGAACTTCTGGCTCTACACCATAGGCAGGTGGATATCCCAGGCCGGCTGGGTTATCCAGGATGTCGCCGTTCCGCTTTATATACTCGACCAGGCCGGTAGCGGGGCGATGATGAGCCTCTTCATAATGGTCGAGCTGATTCCGAGGCTGCTCGTAAACCCGATAGCTGGAGTAATCGGCGACCGTTACGACAGGAAGAAGCTCATGTACGGCCTCGATATAGCGAGAGGAGTTCTCCTCTTCGCGGTCATAGGGTTCAACCTGCTGGGGATATACCAGCTCCTTGTGGTTCAGATGGCGATGAGCGTTATGGGGGCTTTCTTCTCGGCCGGCATAGTCGGGATGTTCCCAGACCTGGTGGAGAGGGAGCAGTTAGCTAGGGCGAACTCGATACTGCAGAGCGGCGGCCAAATACTCAGGATACTCGGCCCGATCCTCGGCGGGTTAATCTACGCCATCGGGGGCATTAAGCTGGCTATCCTCATCAATGCGGTTAGTTTCTTCGGCTCGGGACTGTTTGAGGTTCTAATTGAATATCCATGGAAAACACGGAAGCTCTCAAGCCTTCGTGAGGTCTGGGACGACATGGTCGGAGGATTCCGCTTCATGAGGAGTTCGAGAAACCTCATGGTGCTCGTGAGTTTTGGAGTCATCCTCAACACCCTCCTCAATCCGGTGTTCGCGGTGGTCCTTCCCTACCTCGCCAGGATTGAGCTGGGTCTCTCCTCCGTCAAGTTCGGCAGCGTCGAGACGGCGGCGACTCTAGGAACACTGGCTGGAAACATGCTCATCGCATTGAAGCTCGGCGAGAAATCTGAGGATTTTCTCTTCGGGGCACTGTTTGCCCAGCTTCTCTGCCTGACGGGCCTCGCCTTCGTGACGCGCTCCATCCTCGGCGAACTGGCTTATCCATCACTGCTTGGGATAATCGGCCTGATTGGGTTCTTCAACACCCTGGTCAACATACCGCTCTTCACGAAGCTCCAGAAGGCGGTTCCCGATGAAGTCCGCTCCAGATTTTTCACGGCAATGGAAACCATAATGATGGCCACCACACCCCTCGGCATGGCCCTCGTTGGACCCCTCATCGACGTCGCTGGAACAACGGTGATAATCCTCGCCCTCACCGTCCCGAGCGTAATGGTAACCCTGTACTATTATCTTCGCTTTAGGGAAACCGTCGTGAACATCGGCTCAGAAAATGCGGAGGTGGTGCCGTGAGCCTCAAGGGGAACTTTTGGCTCTTTGCTATAGGAAGGTTCATCTCCCAGCTCGGCTGGGCGGTGAAGGAAGTGGCTTTGCCACTCTACGTTCTGGACAAAGCACAGAACGGCTCTTCTGCAGCAACCGGAACCGGAAAAAGCGGGAAAACGGAAAGTGAAGCCTTCACCTGACCCCCCTCAGCTTCCCCTCCCTCTTCTCTATCGCCCTTGCCATTATGAAAAGCAGGTCACTGAGCCTGTTGAGGTAGACGAGAGCGTTTTGGCCAAACCCATAGTCAAGGACGAGCTTGGCAACTCTCCTCTCGGCCCTCCTCGCTATCGCCCTGCATACATCGAGCTTGGCGCTCGCTATTGTTGAGCCCGGGAGGACGAAGGCCCGGAGCTGGACTTCCTCTTCGTATTTATGGATGAGTCCCTCAAGCCACTCGACCTCCTCCTCACCGACCTTTTGGTACTTCCCCTTGCTGGCCAGCTCCGCCATCAGGTCGTAGAGCTGAACCTGGATTTTTTCGAGAGTCCCGACCATCTCCTCGGGAACGTAGTGCTTTGCCTCTCCCAGAAAGCTGTCGAGCTCGTCTATAGCCCCGTTGGCTTCCATAATAGGCGAGTACTTCGCCACGCGGTCGCCGGTGAAGAGGCCGGTCAAACCTTTATCTCCCGTCTTCGTGGTGATGGACATTTTGACCACCTCTTTAATTGGCAGCCTTTCAGTTTTTAGCCTTTATGGGCGTTGGTGAATACCTTGGGTGATAATTGATACAAGGAATTGGTGGAAAAACTTATTTATACATTGATACCGTTTTTTCTCAGGTGATCCCTATGAAGCGATGGAGCATCGTTTTAATGGCCCTGTTGATTTTGAGCATTGTGCCGAACGTCGCATTTCACGCGGTTTCGGCTGCAGCAACGACGGTTCAAATAAACCCCACCGACGACGCGTACGTCAAGGATACCGCTCCAGATTCAAACTACGGCTCCTACGGCAGTCTTTACGTCGGAACCTACTACAAAGACCACGCAGATGAGAGGACATATCTCAAGTTCGACCTCTCCAGCATTCCGGACAACGCGGTCATAGTCAGCGCAACTCTCCACGCCTACACCTACAGCGGCGCCTACTCAACCCCCGTGAACATAAGCGCCTACGCGGTTTCCGACGATTCCTGGACCGAGGATTCTATAACCTGGAACACCAAGCCCCCAGCAGGGGAGCTTCTCGATAAGGACCTCGTTGATACAGATGGGCGCCACTGGTCCGTCTGGAACGTGACGGACTTCGTCGAGGCCGAGCTCTCCGGAGACAAGGTCGTCAGCTTCGTTCTCATATCCGACGTTGAGGGGGTTGTGGCCGAGAGCATAGGCTATAACTCCAAGGAGAGCAAGTATGGAAACTACCCCTACCTTGAGGTTGTCTATTACGTCCCTGAGGGCCCGCAGTACCAGCCCATCAGGGAGATAAGGGAGAACTGGGAGACCGGCAAGCAGGTCGTCACCAGCGGAATAGTCATAGGCACCCGCAGCACCGGCTTCTTCATCCAGAACGGCACTGAACCCAACAGCGGAATTTACGTGTACGTTGGCAGCTCCTTCATGCATGATGTCAAGCCCGGAGACGTCGTCCAGGTTAATGGAACAACCGCTGCGTACAATGGACTCTACGAGATAAAGAACCCCACCTACAAAGTTGTCGGTTCTGCAGAAGTTCCTGAACCCGTTGTGCTTGGCGCAGGGGAGATGAACGATTCCTACCAGAGCATGCGCGTCAGGTTAGAGTGGGTCCGGGTTGTAGATGTGGATGGGAAGAGCATCACCGTCGCTGACGACACCGGAACGCTGGTTCTCTACGACTACTACGGAATAATGGACGTCACTCAGGGTAAAATGCTGAGATATGTTGAGGGAATCGGTTACAAGTACCGGGTCATTGAGGTCTATCCAACGGACTATGAACTCTACATACCGTCCGTTGGCATCTCTCACGTAGCCAAGCCGGACTACTCCATTAAGGGCATCCCGATGAAGTTCACGATTACAGTCGTTAACAACGGAGAAGTGGCAGACAACGTAACTGTGGTTCTCTACGCCAACGGGGCGAAGGTCGGGAATGCAACCCATGAGATAGAAACCAACGGAAGCGTAACCTACGAGCTTTCATACATCCCGATGAACCTGGGAGAGCTTTCCATTGACATACAGGTATTCGCGGGAGACTGGGGTCTGGTTGATGAAAGGGTTTACGAATACAGGGTCGTCCCAAACCCCAACGTCGTTGCGTATGGCCTCACCCCGTACTACGAGAGGCTCTACACCAAGGAAATGGAAGCCCTCTCCCCGCTCTACGAGAACATTACCTGGACCGTCAGCGAGCTCCAGGCCTGCGGTGTTGATCTCGGCGATCTCGCCCCGAAGGTCCAGTGGATAGAGGACAGCATGGCAGAGATACAGAGGCAGTACCAGCTTTACGATGCCCTCAAAGGCCTTCTCGTCCAGCAGAACCCGTACAGGAACTCGTACTACTATCCGGTAATGGTCCACATAAGGAAGGCCGCAATGCTGGGAAGGGATGTAACGGAGGAGATCAACAACCTCCTTCCAAAGCTCCAGGCAGTACTGACCCAGGTCGAGCCCCTCTGCCACCCACCGGCTCCGGCCAACGAAACCGAGGTGAACCCTGGCAACGAAACCGTTCCTGGCAACGAGACGGGAACCACCCCTGAAACCAACACCACCCCCACAACCAACGTTACCATCAAGATAACCCGCGTTCTCATCGACGCCGCCCACGGACAGTACTACGTCAATAAGGTCGGCGTCAGCTACCTCGTGGACAAGATACAGAGCGAGCTCGGCTGGGAGGTGGAGATAAACCAGCTCCCGCTCACCTACGACCTACTCAAGGAGTACGACGTTGTGATACTTACCGACCCGAAGGACGACTTCACCGCCTCAGAGATTGAGAGCATCAAAGAGTACATCGAGAACGGCGGAGGCCTGTTAATAACGGGCGAATGGTACAAGTACGCCAACGTCGAGAACTTCAACGAGATAGTTGGTGACTATGGAATAACCTTCAACCCGGACGAGCTCATGGACGACGACCAGAACGGCGGCAGGCCATACTACCCGTTCGTCGGAATATACAACAAGGCACACCCGGTCATGAAGTTCGTGCCCGACGACTGGACGATGTACTACAACGGTAACACCCTCACAATAGGAGGCACCGCTGTATGGCTCATCAAAGGCTACGACACCGGCTACTCAGTCGATGCCGATGGAAACGTCGTCAGGATACCCGGCACCAACCCGGTTATAGCGGCTGCCGTTGATCTCGGCACCGGCAGAATAGTCGCCTACGGCTCAAGCAAGGCCCTCAGCGACGACTACTATCAGAAATACATCAAGAGCACCTGGCCCTTCATCAAAGGTGCCCTCCTCTGGCTTGCCCACCAGGAGTGACCTTTTCTTTTCTACCTCTTTTGCTTGGCCGGCTCATATCTCCTTTGGAGGGACCAGAATTCCGAACTCCGTTATGATGCCCCTGACGTACCGCCAGGGGGTAACGTCGAAGAGCAGGTTTCTCACGCGGTAGCCCTGTCTCGCGTAGGGCCTCTCGACTATCTCAACCTCCTCCGAGGTCAGCCTTGGGTGGAGCTTGAAGCTCTCCGCGGCGACGTAGAAAGGAATACCGTTGTCGTGGCAGGCCAAGGAGAGGAGATAGGTTCCGGCCTTGTTAACAACCGCCCCGTCGCGCGTAACGTTGTCCGCCCCGACCAGCGCGAGGGTGGCCTTCTTGGTGAAGAGGCCCAGCTGAGCATCGGTTATAACTTCGAAGGGAATTCCAATGGAATCCAGCTCCCTCGCTAGGGCTATCCCCTCGTAGTCGGGCGCGCTCTCGGTCAGTATGACCCTGAAGTGCTTGCCCTTCCTCTTCGCGGCATTGAATATCTCAAGAACGGCCGAGGAGAATGAGTGCGTGATTACAACCTCGTTCTCGTCTATCAGCTCGCTCCCGATGTTGCCTATCTCGCGTTTTGCCTCTTCACCAAGGCGGATGAACTCCTCAGCCTTTGCCCTCACCACGTCGGGATCCCCCGTTATGGGCATGAAGCGCGAGAGGTTGTAAAGTGACGCCATCGTCCTGTTGACGGCTGGGATTTCCTCTTTCATCTCCTTCAGGGCACTCTCAAGCTCTTCCCCTTCGAGGAGTTCGGAGAGGACTATGTACGCCTCGGCACCCCTTTTAGCGAGCCAGCCCGCGCCCCTGATTCTCTCAGCCCTCATCTCTTCAATGATTGAACGAACCTCGGCAGGAAGCATGGGCAACACCTTGCATTATTGGCACGGAACGCGGTTAATTCGCCTTTTCCCTTATCAGCGTTTCGCTACCAGCCTTCTTCAAACCTAATCCCTCTGGATTCCATGAAAGCCTTCGCGCGCTCTATCTCCTCCTCGCTCTCGCCGAAGACTATGATGCCAATGTACCTCCCAAAGCCCTTCGGAGATGAGTGTATTCTCACACGGAACTTCTTGAGAGCCTCGATGAGAATCGGCGCGAGCTTGCTCTCGTCGGTTATCTCGGCCAAAAGCTTTCTCTGGATGAACCTCCTCTCGCCGAGCCTCTGCATAACTTCTTCCTCAAGCATGGCCTTCATCTCGCGCGGCATCCCCGGAAGGACGAATATCTTGACTCCTCCATGCTCGATGTATGCCCCTGGCGCGGCTCCCTCGGTGTTCTCCAGAGGCTCCGCACCCTCGGGTAAGTATGCCATCTTTTTGCGCGCTTCGTTTAACTCAGGATTGTCTATGAGGCCCTTCTCGTAGAGTTCGCGGTAGAACTTCCTGATTCTCTCAAGACACTCCTCACAGAGGACGAGCTTCCTCTCTATGGCCTCCGCAACTGCCAGCATCGTGACGTCATCGTGAGTTGGACCCAACCCTCCAGAGATGATAATAACCTCGGGCTTCCTCGCGAGGATTTCCCTTACCGCTGTTTTGATTTCCTCAACGTCATCGCCAACCGTAGTCTTCCGCCTCACCCAGTAGCCCCTCTCTGTGAGCTTCTGGGCAATAAATGCGGAGTTGCTGTCCACGGTGTTTCCCGTGAGAAGCTCATCGCCTATCGTGAGTATCTCGGCGAACATCACAATCACCGATGGATTTTCAGGGGAACTCCTTATAACCCCAGCGGAATTCCTTTGCAGGAAAATGTAAAAATCCAGTACCCTCAATAGCAGTTTTCACCGCGGGTGAAAACAAGGCTTAAGTATTTTATCGCGATAAAATTCTCCGGTGGTAGCATGAAGGTGAAGGTTGGAGTTAACGGTTACGGAACGATAGGAAAGCGCGTCGCCTACGCGGTCACGAAGCAGGACGATATGAAGCTCATGGGCGTTACCAAGACGAAGCCGGACTTTGAAGCTTACCGCGCGATGGAGCTTGGAATTCCGGTTTATGCTGCCAGCGAGGAGTTCCTGCCAAGGTTCGAGAAGGCGGGCTTTGAGGTGGCAGGAACACTCGGTGACCTCCTTGAGGAGGTTGACGTCATTGTGGATGCCACCCCTGGGGGAATGGGAGCCAAAAACAAGGAGCTCTACGAGGAGGCAGGGGTTAAGGCGATTTTCCAGGGTGGCGAGAAGGCTAGCGTCGCGGAGGTTTCCTTCGTGGCTCAGGCCAACTACGAGAAAGCATTGGGGAAGGACTACGTCCGCGTTGTCTCGTGCAACACCACGGGCCTTACCAGAACCCTCTCAGCGATTCAGGAGTACATAGACTACGTCTACGCAGTTATGATTAGAAGGGCCGCCGACCCGAACGACTCCAAGCGCGGACCTGTGAATGCGATAACGCCGAGCGTAGCGGTTCCTTCGCACCACGGCCCTGATGTTCAAACGGTGATTCCGATAAACATTGAAACGAGCGCCTTTGTTGTTCCGACCACGCTCATGCACGTTCACAGCATAATGGTCGAGCTGAAGAAGCCGCTCGAATCCAAGGACGTCGTTGAGGTCTTCGAGAACACCACAAGGGTTCTCCTCTTCGAGAAGGAGAAGGGCTTTGACAGCACGGCCCAGCTTATAGAGTTCGCCCGTGACCTGCACCGCGAGTGGAACAACCTCTACGAGATTGCCGTCTGGAAGGAGAGCGTAAGTGTGAGAAGAAACAGGCTCTTCTACATCCAGGCGGTTCACCAGGAGAGCGACGTCGTTCCGGAGAACATAGACGCGATAAGGGCCATGTTTGAGATGGCCGACAAGTGGGAGAGCATAAGGAAGACGAACGAGAGCCTGGGGATTTTGAAGTGATTACAGCCCCAATTTTTTCTTGATTTCCTCAGGGGTTAGCCTCTTAACCACCACATCCTTCTCCCTGCTCGTCTCACCCCTGACGAGCTCAACCTCCGCACCGAGAACCTTCGAGAGGAACCTGACGAGTTCTTTGTTGGCTTTTCCATCTACGGGCGGGGCCTTGATTTTGACCTTTAAGCGACCGCGCCACTCATCAACGCCTTCAATCTCGTTCCTCTTCGCCTTCGGCTGGACGTAAACGAGTAGAATCGTCCCGTCCTTGGTCTCCTTCAGGAACTTCGCGCTCATTATCAATCCCTCCAGTTGTATCTCCACACGATATCTGGCGGGAACTCATTCCGTTTAATCTTTTCGATGATTTCCCTCGCAACGCGGTAGGCGAAGTCAAAGGTCTCCCCCTCAATCACTCCGTAGTTAAGTGCCATCTCAAGCTCGTCTTCATCGAGGAGGAAGGCCTCGCCACTCGGGAAGACGAAGATGTCAAGGAAAAGGTCTAGCATCTCAAGGGTGTTTCCTTCCCTCTTTGTGTAAGCCAGAACGTCGATGTAGAGGCCTTTGAAGTTTCCCTTCTCGTCGTAGACCTTCAGGATGTCGTAGTTCTCTCCGACAAAGGCAAAATAGAGCATATTATAACCGTTCTTGATTACCTCGACGCCGTTCACTCTCAGCGGGGCAAGCATGCCCTCAAAGCGGGATTTGGCAACTATGACATCTCCCAAATCAGCGACTACCTCGTCATCGCGCTCAAGAATCCTGTTTGGAAGGCGACGGTAGATGAGGTGGAGCTTCCCGGCCATGATACCCCCAAGGGGGATGGGACTGAACCTTTTTATATTTTCACAACTTCAGTGTTTATTGATGACAGGGATTACCCTTTCCGAGGTTGAGAGTATTCTTAGAACACATAAGGAGGATCTCCGCAGGAGATTCGGAGTCAGCTCAATCGCTATATTCGGCTCCTATGCAAGGGGAGAGGAGACAGAGCTTAGCGACGTGGATATACTCGTCGAGTTTGAACGGCCCATCGGCTGGGAGATAGTCGATCTCAAGGACTACCTCGAATCCCTGCTTGGAGTCAAAGTGGATCTGATAACAAAAAGTGCAGCTATGAGCAGAAATCGCTTCTGGGAGCACATAAAGGGGGACCTCGTTTATGTCTAAAGAGAAAATGGTAAAAGAGCTCTGCTAAGCTCACTCCCCAAAAATCAGCTCCCTGAGCTTCTCCGGTAGCTCTTCAATCTTCACCCTCATCTGCTCCCTCGTGTCGCGGTCACGGATCGTAACGGTGTTGTCCTCGGGCGTCTGGTTGTCTATTGTGACGCAGTAGGGCGTTCCTATCTCGTCGTAGCGGATGTATCTCCTCCCGACGGTGTCCTTCTCGTCGTAGACCGCTATGAAGCCCGCCTTCTGGAGCGCCCTGAATACGTCGTAGGCTATGCTCTTCAGCGGCTCCTTCGCAACGAGGGGCAGAACCGCGACCTCGATCGGCGCCATATCCTTCTTCAGTTTGAGGTATGTTCTGTCCTCCTCGATTACAAGGCTGTTCTCAAGGAGCAGGTAGAACGGCCTGTCTATTCCAAAGCTTGGCTCAAGGACGTGGGGCACTATCTTTTCTCCGGTGATCTTTTCTTCTACTTCCCTGACTATGAAGTCGTCCTTCTCAAGCTCGTAGCCCTCGATGATAGCCTTTCCGTCCCTTTCGAGGACTTCAACCAGCTCACGCTTCTTCTCCTCGTCCCAGCCCTGGATGAGGTCGTTTATCCTCTTGGCGTCCTTCTTCAGCTTGGGACCAACCTTCTTCATGTTGAGGCTTACTTTGAGGTGCTTGACTATCCTGGGCTCATCGTAGTGTATGAGGACGGTTAAATCTGCCCCGCTCATCTTCAGATGCTTGCTGAGGTCGTAGTCTCCCCTGTTGGCTATCCCAACGCACTCCACCCAGCCAAAGCGCTCGCTGTGTATCTCGGCGTCCCATGTGTCGCGCGAATAGTGAGCGCGCTCCTCGGGCAGCTGCTGGCGGAAGCGTATCTTATCCTCGGGGATGCCGATATCGAGGAGGACGCGCTTGACCATGACCATGTAGTAGGCGAAGAAGGTGTTCATGATGTAGCCCTTCTCCACGGCCTCCAGCGCAGTCATCTCAATCGTACCGAGGTTCTTGAGCTGGTGCTCTATTGGATAGAGGCGCAGAACCTCGTCTTTGACCTCGTCAAAGTGAGGATGGGCAGTCTCCTTCGGGTTGAAGAATATCTCCGCTTCAGCCTGCGTGAACTCCCTCAGCCTTAACATCCCCTGCCTCGGTGAAATCTCGTTGCGGTATGCTTTACCTATCTGGAATACGCCGAAGGGGAGCCTGTTCCTGGCGAAAGCGTTCAGTCTTTTGAAGTTCACAAAGATGCCCTGGGCGGTTTCTGGCCTCAGATAGCCCTTCTGGTCGCCGTAGGGGCCGATTTTGGTCTCGAACATGAGGTTGAAGTACCAGACATCGGAAAGCTCGCCGCCGCACTCGGGGCAGCGGATGTCGTGCTCGCGGATGAGTTCAGTTAGGTGCTCGGCGCTCATGCCCTCTGTGTCTATGCCGAGGGCTTCTTCAACAAGGTGGTCTGCCCTAAAGCGCGCACCGCACTTCTTACACTCAACCAGCGGGTCGACGAACTTGTCAACGTGACCGCTCGCTATGAAGACCCTCTCAGGGGTTATATCCGGTGTTTCCAGCTCGAAAAAGCCCTCCCTCTGGAAGGCCTCGCGTATCTTCCGCTCGATTTTCCTCTTTATCGTCGCACCAAGCGGACCGTAATCATAAAAACCTCTCGCACCACCGTAGATTTCAAAGCTCCCCCAGGCAAAGCCTCTCCTCCTCATCAAGTCCTGAAGAATCTCGTATCTGTCGGGCTTCTCTCCCATTACTCACCACCTGAAACTGGAGTAAGGCCATTTCATAAAAAGCTTTTGGAACGGGAATCGTCGGAGTGGCAATGAAAAAAGACTGAGGGAAGTTAGTCCCTCTCCAGTAGGAGGACACTAACTGGGGGCACCTCAACGGGGCCTGACACGGTAATTCCAGTGTAGTTCTCAGGCCAGACGATCCTCCACTTCCCAGGGGGAAGCTCAAGCTGAGAAGGTTTCTTCCAGCTGTTTGCCACGACGAGAACCTCATCGTTGTGCCCCCTGAAGAAGGCCATCATACCTCCCTTAGCAGTGTAGAACCTTATGACACTGCTCCTCAGGGCGGGAACTCTCTTCCTGAGCTCTGCCAGCGCCCTGTAGTGGTTCAGCACGTCCTCGTTCACCTGATCCCACCCTATCGGATAGCGATGCTCGTCGTAGTGGTTCTTGTCGCCCAGCAGGCCCCTCTCGTCGCCCTGGAAGGTCACTGGAGTCCCAGGAAGCGAGTAGAGGATGCTCGAAAGCAGTTTGAGCCGCTGGATAGATTCGTTGGTGGGTTCATCTCCAAAGCTCCCGCCGCCGAGGTCGGTGAGGACCCTCGACGTGTCGTGGGAATCAACGAGATTGAAGCCCATCGCGACGACGTTTTCACCGTACGCGGCATAGTACCTGCCCATCATCTTCATTGCGGCTTCACCGCTCAGGTAGCCCCTTGCGTAGTTCAGGAGAATGTCCCTTCCGAGGGCGTAGTTCATGAGCGAGTCAAAGCGGTCTCCCTTGACCCACTCAGGCGAGAGCGTCCATATCTCGCCGATTAGGTATGCATCAGGGTGCTTCTCTTTTACCCGCTCCCTCAGCTCGGAGAAGAAGGTACCGGGATCGAGAACCTCGTTTGGCACATCCACTCTTATCCCGTCGAAGCCAAAGTCGAGCCAGTATAGGGCGGCACCAATGAGATACTCTCTCACCTCTGGATTCGTCGTGTTGAGCTTTGGCAAACTGCCAATTCCCCACCAGCCGACGTATGCCTCCCCATCGCCCAGCTTAAATGGCCATTTCTTTATGAAGAACCAGTCCCAGTAGGGGCTTTGCTTTCCGTTCTTCCAGACATCAAGGAATGCAGGGTTGCCAATCCCGCAGTGGTTGGGCACGAAGTCGAAGATGACCCTTATGCCGCGCTTGTGGGCCTCATTGAGGAACTCCCTGAGGTCTTCCTCCGTCCCGAACTTCGGATCCAGTCTGTAGTAGTCGTAGGTGTCGTAGCCATGGGCGCTCCCGGAGAGAAAGATGGGATTGAGGTAGATTATCGTGACGCCCAGGCTCTGAAGGTAGTCGAGCTTTTTGGTTATTCCATTTATGTCCCCGCCGAAGTACTGGTGGCAGCAGTGGAGGGGAGTTATCGGGTCGCTCCAGTTGGAGAGTATTGGTCTCCCGGGGTTGACCTGGTTGAGGAGAAGCTCGTCGTGGTCCAGCGCCAGGGCGTCGTTGCTCTCGTTACCGTTGTTGAACCTGTCGGGGAATATCTGGTAGGCTATCCCGTTGCTCACCCACTCCAGCTGAGGAAACCTATCAACGCCGTCGAAGCTGAAGAACGGGCTCTCGCTTGTGTTAAGGACGAGAAACATCCCACCGTCGGTAGAATTTACGGCGATGTAATACCTCATTGGTTCAACGAACGGCACCTCGGCGCGCCACACCTCCCCAGAGTCCCACCATACCTGAAGCTCCATAGTGTAGTTTCCTCTGTCGGTCACAAGGACGGCCGAGTTTACGGCATTCCTCTTTGCCTCGAACCTCACAACCGTCCTGTTGTCGGCAACGCTCAGGTAGGCCGGGTCGCCGGGATCAAAGTCAAGGTAAAAGCTCTCCTTCCCCTCAACGACCCTGACCGCGTTCTTCCCGCCGTAGCCGTCATCGGCATATCCATCGGCGTCCGGATCGTAGGGCTTTCCTGTGCCATCATCTGGCATGTCTTTGACCCACTGGCCGTTGATAAAGTACTTGTACTCGTACTTCCCGGGCCTGAGGCAGACCGTTGTGCTCCAGGTCCCGTTCTCCTCTTTCATTAACAACTCATCCCAGTTGTTGAAACTCCCGCGCAGACTGACTAACTTTACTGTCTCGTTCCTAGGATAATAGGTAAACCGCACGGGAACCATTCCGGTTGGACATGACTTGCCGAGGCCGGTGTAGATGGCCCTGTAGTTGCCCTCCGGCAGTCTGAACTCACCCTTTGGAGAAGGGGAATATGTGGATGTTGAAGTGAGCACCGGAGAAGTGGCTGTCGTGGGAACCGAGCTTGAAGTCGTGCCCGTTTGGTTCTGGGTTTCACCCGAGATGCATCCGCTCAGTATGGCGGTTAGGAGTATGAGAATCAGAGGCAGGCCACCTTTTTTCATGGAACCACCATAGTCACCCTTGGTGATACATAGTTATATGGTTTTCCACAGGAGGTGTGTTCCCGGAACCCCAGCGAAAAGCACGGGGAAAGAGTTATAAACCGTTTCCCTCGTTATCGTTACGAGCTTTGATTATTTGGAGGTGCGTGAAAATGGCGGAAAGACCACTCGACGTTATCCACAAGTCCCTCGACAAGGATGTCCTCGTGCTCCTCAAGAGGGGTTCGGAGTTCAGGGGCAGGCTCATCGGTTACGACATCCACCTGAACGTCGTCCTTGCGGACGCTGCCCTCATCCAGGAGGGCGAGGAAGTTAAGAGGTACGGTAAAATCGTCATCAGGGGAGACAACGTTCTCGCCATCTCCCCGGTTGAGCTTGAGTGAAGTCGTGGCTTAGCGAGGTGATACCATGGGAGCGGGAACCGAACCAAAGGGCAGGAGGAACCACACTCCAACTCACATTAGATGCAGGCGCTGCGGAAGGCGCGCCTTCAACGTCCAGAAGGGCTACTGCGCCGCTTGTGGCTTCGGCAGGAGCAGGCGCATGAGGAAGTACAGCTGGTCCCACAAGTGGAGGAAGAAGAGGAACCTCGCCTACTGAACCTTTTTATTTTCCCCTTCTGCATCTTCAGGTTCACCGCAACTCTTATTAACTTAAATGCCATTCTGTTCGTTTAGAGGGACGTCTTAATGTTGCACTTCAACGAGGAGCAGAGAAGGCTCTGGAAGCTTGCCTGGCCCGCAATCATGGGCAACATATCCCAGACGCTTCTCAACCTAGTGGACATGATGATGGTCGGCCAGCTCGGGGCTTTGGCCTTAGCCGCTGTCGGCCTCGGCGGCCAGGTCAGCTGGTTCATGATGCCCATTATGGCTGCCGTAGCCACGGGAACCCTCGCGCTGGTGGCGAGGTTTGTTGGAGCCAAAGACGAGGAGAACGCAACCTTAGCTTTGGAGCAGAGCCTCTACCTGGCGTTCCTCCTTGGAATCCCCGTTATGCTCTTCGGCTGGTTCCTTGGGGATGACATCCTGAGGATAATGGGCGCTAAGCCGGACGTAGTTGCTCTGGGCTACGAGTACATCAAGGTAATCTTTGCCTTCTATCCCATTCGATTCGCCGGCTTTACGGCCTTCTCGGCCCTCAGAGGGGCTGGAGACACAAAGACCCCCATGAAGCTCGGCATCCTTATGAACGTGGTAAACGCGGTTCTCGATTACCTCCTCATATTCGGAAAGCTCGGTTTCCCACAGCTCGGCCCCGTTGGAGCGGCCTGGGCGTCGGGAATAGGAATCACCACCTCGTTCCTCCTCGGCCTCTACCTCCTCTGGAGCGGAAAGCTGGTGCTGAGGTTCCGGCCGAGCTGGAGCTTCCACCCCGAGATGGCGAGCAGAATCCTCCGCATCGGTGTGCCGACGATGATCGAGCGCGGCATCTTCAGCTTCTACAACTTCCTCTATATGAGCATCGTTACGCGTTTTGGAACCGTGGCCCTTGCCTCCCATCAGGTTGGTCTCCGCGTCGAGAGCATAGCGTACATGCCCGCCTTCGGCTTCAACGTGGCGACATCAGCTTTAGTCGGTCAGAGCCTCGGCGAAGGAAAACCAGAAAAGGCTGAAAAGACCGTCTATGAGGCGCTCAAGATGGTGGGCCTGTTTATGAGCGTCATGGCGGCTGTCCTGATAATATTCCCGCGCTACCTTGTCATGCCCTTCATAAGCCCGAGCGACCCGAACTACGGCGAGGTCATGAGGCTTGCCAGCATATACCTCATAATAGTCGGAATAAGCGAAATTCCCCTCGGATGGCTCTTCGTCCTCGGAGGCGCACTGAGGGGAGCCGGCGATACTAAAACGCCGATGTACATCACAGCGGTCAGCAAGCTCCTCTTCCGCATAGTGCCGGCATACATCCTCGGCTTTGGCTTTTCAATCGGGCCGGTGCAGTTTGAGGGCCTTGGGGTCATCGCCGCGTGGATAGCCATGAGCCTTGAAACCTTCACCACCGCGGGGCTGTTCTGGTGGGCATTCAAGCGAGGCAAGTGGAAGTACGTGAAGGTATGACGACAACGTTTATATCCTTGTAATGCGTTTCTGTAAACGGTGGTTGTATGGCGGTCATAAGCGTTCGCGTCCCGGACGAGCTAAAGGAGAAGATGAAGAAGTACGACATCAACTGGAGCGAGGAGATACGGCGGTTCATAGCTTCGAGAATAAGCAAGGAGGAGAAGAGAAGAACCGTTGAGATGATGCACGAGTTACTCGCTGGGGGAATCCCCGCTAAGGAAGGAACCGCAAAAAGGTACGTGAGGGAGGACCGTGATGGTAATTGATGCCTCTGTCCTAGCCAAATACGTTCTCCTCGAACCTGGCTGGGAACGGATCGAGGAGCTACTCCTGAAAGATGTCGTCTCGCTTGACTACGCCTTGGCTGAGGTTTCAAACGCCCTCTGGAAACATCACGTCCTCTACGGAAGAATCTCACGGGAGGAATTCGAAAAACGGGTGCTTGTGGTTGACGCAGTACCTAATGTGGTCATTCTGGAAAGTGGACTACAGTATCTTCATCACGCGAAGAGCATAGCCTTGGAGCACAGAATCACCGTTTATGACGCCCTCTACATCGCTCAGGCCCTGAAGTATGGCGAACTTGCCACCAGTGACAAAGAGCAGGGAAAAATAGCGGAGAAACTCGGCGTTGAGGTAACCTACCTCTAAAGCGTCGAGACGTTGAAGAGGGTCTCCATGAGCCGGCCGAAGAGATAGCTCAGGAAGGCAGCTCCAAGTCCCGTTGCCACCATCTCCGCGACCTTCTTTCTGATTGAGATTCCGGAGAGTAGTGAAATCAACGCCGCCACTATCGCCAGTGCCGAGCCCGCCAGCAGTATCGAGAACGGGAGCGCGGTCAGCGAGCTGGAAGCTACGAAGTACGGCGTAACCGGGAAAGCGACACCGAGGAGGTAGGCGAAGCCCGTGTAGAGAGCCGCCCTTATCTCGTTCTCCTCAGCCTCAGGGAGGAGGAGCTGCATTACCGCCTCGCTGTTGTCGGCGAGTTCTCTCGCAACTTCCTTCGCGACCTCTTCGGGCATTCCTCCCTCGACGAGCTTTTCCACAAGCTCTTCTGCCGCCCTTTCCGGCGAGACTCTGAAGAGAACCTCCATCCTCTCGCGTATTGACTCCTTAATCTGCCTCTGGGAGCGGACGGAAACGAAGGTGCCTATCGCCATCGAGAGCGCGCCTGCTACACCGACGATGAGGCCGCTTATTCCAACGAGCTGCGGGTTGTTCGGATACACGGCAGAAAGACCTGTCACTGCTCCGAGGATTTCAACCAGCCCGTCGTTCATGCCCAGAACGAGGTCGCGGGTATTCTCGACGTGGAAGCGCTCCTTGCTCTCGTAGAAGAACTTTTCGTGCTCCAGCTCGTCCAGTATAACATCCTTTATCTCCCTCAACTCATCCTCGTTGAACCTGTCCGCGTAGGTCGTGAGGTACTTGAAGTACTTCCCTATCGCACTGTTCTCACCCATCTCAAGGAGCGAAGCGACCGAGCCTGGTCCAAGGAGCCTTCTGAGGAGCTTGACACTGAAGATTGTGAGCCTTTTCACGGAAGGCTTTGGAACCTCCCCTCCGTGTCGCTTTATGAAGTCGTGCCAGAACTTGGCGTGCTTTGACTCGATATTTGAGAGCCGAAGAAATTCCTTCCTTATCTCCTCGTCCTTTTCAATCCTTGCAAGCTGGGCGTAGAGGACTGAATCGGCGTACTCGTCCTTATAAAAGCCCCTCGCTAGTTCCAGCATCTCGTCCATTCCCCCACCCCCTGGAAAGAACAGCGGCTGAGGTTAAATGGGTGTCGGTCATCGGAGGCTCCTCAGTGCCTTCAGCACCTCCTCGAAGGGCGCATCTGTCTTCATCGCTGTCGGAGAGAAGTGCGTTCTCGTTGCGGAGTAGCCTTTCCCGCGGAGGGTTTCGATTATATCCGCGAGCTTCCCGACCTGAAGGTTGTTCCTCCTCGCCAGCGCGTGGGTGTCGTAGTGGAACGGAACGTCGAGCTCCCCGGAGATGGTTTCGAGGAACGGAAGAGTCTTCTTGTGGGCGAGGGAGTGGGTACCTGCCAGGCTCAGCATATCGTCAACGAACCCCTGTTCCTTCAGTGGACCGAGCCAGAGAGGACCGTAGGCTTTTGGCCTCTCAGGGAGGAAGGCCTGTTCGTAGGTAAACTTTCCGCTCTCATCCTGCCAGAGATAGCCGAGGTTTGAAAGGCTCTCGTCGGCCTTCCTCGTGCCGCTCTTGAGCCTCAGAAATGCCCTGAAGTAGTGGTCGCGGTAGTACGCGAGGAGAACGTCAATGCCGAGGTCGTATTTAGCGGCATATCTGACGACCGTCCCTATGAGAATCCTCAGTCCGGCCTCGTGGCAGAGCTCACCCCGTATGGGCTCGGCGAGGTACTTCCTGCGGCAGGCGTTTCTGTATGCACCGCAGAGGACGCCGGTATCGGTGGCGGTAAGGGCTAAAACGCCCCTTCTCCTGACGCTCCTTAGGGCGGTGTCGAGGAACTCCACCGGCGAGCCGAAGGGGTCGAGGTCGAGGAAGTCGAAGTAGCGGAACTTCTCCGCCATTAACCTGTTCGCATCGTCGAGGTTGGCCACGATCCTCTTCTCTCCCTCAAAAGAGACCCTATTCTCGCCTATTCTCTCCCCATCGATGCCGAGGTTCAGCCGGACGTTTTCCAAAATCAGGTTGAAGGCCTCCCCGCTTATGTCGTTGAGCCAGACCTCTTTGGCCGGAGTTTCGAGGGCGTAGCGGATACCCCTAATACCTGTGGCGGAGAGAGCGTCGAGAACAGTCCCCGGTTTGAGCACTCCAACGGCCAGGACGCTTATATCCCGGTTTAGGGCCATGACTGGGTTGTAAAAGACGGGAGCATCGTATATCCTCTCCGCCTTCGGGACAAGGATTTTTGCAAGACCCTCGCGCACCTCAACGAGTTCCATTATCTCACCGGAGAAAGAAAAGGTTGGGAGGTTTAAAGGATTGCGCTCAGAGAATCTCAACGTAGTCCCCAAGGGCCTGGCCCGGAAGGCCCGGCTTGAAGTAGGCCTTCACCTCACCGCGGTTGCCGTGCGTCCTGAGGATTTTGCCGTACATCTTCCGGCCGGTTGGAGTCCTCCACACGACCTTCCTGCCTATGAGCCTCGAGGCAGCGCCCCTGTCGTCGATGCCAAGGGGCTTTAGAATCATGTGGTGGTTGTCCTGGTGCTCTTTCGTCCCGGCGTAGGCAAGGACGAGAGCCTTCCCCCTGGCCATCGCCCTCACCTCCACCGGGTGAGGGTTCTCCAACAGACATTTTTAAGTCTTATCCTCCTCCGCGAAGGCGAAGAGCCCGTCGTCTATCTCCAACACTTCCCTGATGCTCCTTATCTTCAGGAAGTTCTGTCTCTCAAAAAGAAGAGCCACGTCGCTCTTGTACGGCGATGCCTTCTGAACGAGTAGCGTGTTCTCATCCAGTATGTAAGTGAACCTGCTCGGGCTGTCGTCCACCCAGACGAAGGGCTCGTCGGGATAGAGTTCGCGCAGGTTCTCAAACTTCTTGAGCATGTCTTTGGTGCCCCTGAAGGTTATCACCTCGTCAAACTCGTCGTACCAGTTTGTCCTTTTCATGAAGATGACCTTTCCGCCTGGGTAAGTATGCTCACCGGAGAAGCTTATTACGCGCCTTCCCCGTGCTCTGAGCTCCCGGATAACCCTCCTCGCGTGGGGAAAGTCCTTGATGTACCGCGGCATGAGCTTGTAGTACTCGTGTATCGTGCCCTGGGCGACGAGCTCGTGAATGACACCGAGGTACTGGTAGGTCAGCTTGCCCTTGATGAACAGGGCAAGGGCCTTGTAGTAGTCCTCGTACAGGTCGCTCTCGATGACCGCGGGGACTGTCTTTTCGATGGCTATGCGAAGGGCCTTTTCAACCGCGCCCGTGCTGTCCACGAGGGTTCCATCAAAGTCGAACAGATAAACCGTCATGTACCTAGTATCCTCAGCTGGATTATAACCTTTTCCTGAAACGAGAAGCTCGGGTTTTCGTCGATGGTCTGCCGAAAGGGTTTTATTGTAATGACGATTACAAATGCCCGGTGATTAAAAGATGAGGATTGACCGGCTTAAGGAGTTCATATCCAAAAACGAGCTCGATGGGGTTCTAATAACTGGGCGGGAAAACCTCTTCTACTTCACCGGCTCATCACCCGTCCTCGGGGGATACCTCGTCGTTACCCCTGATGATGCCCTCTTCATCGTCCCGGAGCTGGAGTACGAGGAGGCAAGGGAAGCCTCCAGGGTTCCCGTCGAAAAATTCAAGACAGGAAAGGAGCTTTACGAGAGGCTTTCCTCCTTCAAGCTGAAAAGGCTTGGCATAGAGGGCAGAACGAGCTTCTCGACCCTCCAGACACTCAGGGAGAAGGTGGGCGCCGCGGATTTCATCTCAGTCGATGATGTGGTGAAGGAGCTCCGCATAATCAAGACTCCAGAGGAAATCGAGCTCATAAAGGCCGCCTGCGAGATAGCGGACATGGCAATGATGGCCGCCCTTGAGGAGATAAGCGAGGGCAAGCGCGAGAGGGAAATAGCGGCCAAGATGGAGTACGTCATGAAGATGAACGGAGCGGAAAAGACGGCCTTCGACACGATAATAGCCAGCGGATGGCGTTCAGCTCTTCCGCATGGGATAGCCAGCGACAAGAGGATAGAGAAGGGCGATCTGGTCGTCATAGATGAGGGAGCGCTCTACAGACACTACCACTCGGACACGACAAGAACGATAGTCGTGGGCAGTCCGAACGAGAAGCAGAAGGACATCTACTACGTCGTTCTTGAGGCCCAGAGAAAGGGCGTTGAAGCCGCCAAACCCGGGATGACGGCCAAAGAACTCGACACCATCGTCAGGGACGTCATAGCGGAGTACGGCTACGGCGACTACTTCATACACTCAACGGGGCACGGTGTTGGCCTAGAGATTCACGAGTGGCCGAGGGTGAGCCAGTTCGATGAGACGGAACTCAAGCCAGGGATGGTGATAACCATCGAACCTGGCATATACCTTCCCAAGTTCGGCGGCGTTCGCATAGAGGACACTGTCCTCATCACGGAGAACGGTGCAAAGAGGCTCACCAAAACCGAGAGGGAGCTCATCTGATTCTCTTCCCTTTTAGCAACTTTTTAAAGGGCTAAGGGTACTCTTTTCGGGAGGTGAAAGGGGTGCAGATAATCCACCAGGACGCCAAGGAGGGCAAGATAAAGGTCAAGGCCGAGACCCTCGACGACCTCTGGCACCTCTACCACATCATAGACCCGGGCGATACCGTTTACGCGAAAACGCTCAGGAAGCAGAGCCAGAGGAGCGATTCCCTGAGGGCCGAGAAGGTTGAGGTCATTCCCGTCTTCCTCGGCGTTAAGGCAGAGAAGATAAACTTCCACAAGTTCGCCAACCAGGTTCGCGTTACCGGGCCGATAGTCTACGCCAGCAGGGACGACGTCCCGCTCGGCAAGTACCACACGATAGCGATAGAGGAAGGCACGGTCGTTACCATTCAGAAGCCCCGCTGGAAGGAGCACCACATAGAGAGGCTGAAAGAAGCGGTTGAGGCATCAAAGAGGGCAAGGGTCATGATAGTCGTCATAGACGACGGAGAAGCTGATATGGCGATAATCAGAGAATACGGCGTCGAGATACTGAAGGGCATACGCTACAACCTCGGGGGGAAGAGGTACAGCACCAACCGCGAGAGCGAGGAGAAGAAGTTCTTCCACGATGTCGCCAAGAGCATGGAGGAGATAATCAGCCGTGAAGGAATAGAGAGGGCCATAGTAGCCGGTCCCGGCTTCGTCAAGGAGGACTTCCACAAGTTCCTTCGCGAAAACTATCCAGAGCTGGCCAAGAAGGTGGTAATCGAGGACACGAGCGTAACCGGGAGGACGGGCATCTACGAGGTCATAAGGCGCGGAACGGTTGACAGGGTCTACCACGAGAACCGCGTTGCGAAAGAAGTCCAGCTCGTCGAGAAGGTGCTTGAAAACGTGGCCAGAAACAACGGCCTGGCCGCTTACGGTCTGAGGGAAGTTGAGGAAGCTGTGAACTACGGCGCAGTTGAGACGCTACTCGTTTTGGACGAGCTCTTGAAGGGAGAGCACAGGGAAAAGATAGAGGAGCTCATGGACGCGGTGAGGTATTCGAGGGGCGAGGTTGTTGTTGTAAGCTCGGAGCACGAGGGAGGCGACAAGCTGAAAGCGTTGGGCGGCCTGGCGGCACTGCTGAGGTTCAGGGTGAAGTAAGTTTGGACTTCACAAATGCAAGGACGAGCTCAGCCAGTTTTATGGCACTTTCCGCCTCTTCTTTCTCCGGCTCATGAATGGTCGGATATCTTGCCTCCACAGCATAAGCGGGTTAGAAGATCCACATCATCATCGAAGAGCTTTAAGAATTCAGAATCTACATCGGCACACCGGAGTATGAGTTCTCCAATATCATGGGTTCGTTTGATGGGTTTCCCCTTTGATACCAAAAACGCCTTTAAAGCCTTTTCAGCACACTGCTGGGCGTGAAAGGTTACATAGTCGTAGAATTTAAGAGAAAGGCTATTTTTGGCCAGTACAAAGTCTTTTTCAGCCTTTTCGAGCCATTTCCTAAAGCTCAAATTTTCACACCCTCCCTGAGAGCGTAGTAGTAAAGAAAACCCGTGTCATCCTTGACCTTTTCGAGTTCATCCTTAGAAATAAACAGGAGATCCACCTTGATTCCCTTTAACAGAAGCTCCCTGTGTATCCTCTTGTACGCTTCCAGTTCCTTCTTCCTCTCCAATGCCCTGGGGAGAACCACCAGAACATCCCAATCGCTGTCGGCTCTAAAATCGCCCCTGGCTCTGGAACCGAAAAGGATTATATCATTGACCTCTAGGCCGAGCTCTCTCGATACCCTAAGAATCACATCTCTGATCGTCTCACGGCTCATGGTCAGTAATACACCCTTCCGGTATTTATCCTTTGCCGTACAGCTCCACGTAGGGGTCGCCCTTGAACGTTGGAAACTCCTTCTCTTCCCCGTTTTCGATTAGGATACGTTTCCTATCGGCGGTGAACTCACCGAGTTCAAATGCAATAATTCCGTTTTTCTGTAATTCTGCAATTAGGGAATTGGATTTTTCTGGTGGGGCTATCGCTATCAGCGTGCCTGTTGAGGAGACGCTCCATGGTTCGATCCCGTAGAAATCGAGGACCCTCTCCACGAGAGGGTCGAGCCGGAGCTTCTCGGCATATACCCTGAACCCAAGCCCAGAGTTGTCGGCTATCTCGTGGAGGGCAGTTAGTCCGCCTTCAGTTGCATCGTGCATGCCCCTCACAAAGGGCTTTGCAGTGAGGGCCTCAGGAACAACGGTTTCAAACCTGAAGGACTTTTTGAGTCTGGCTATCTCCCTGAAGGACAGGAGCTTTCTAAGCTCCCTCTCGCGGAAATAGGAAGCCGAGACCGCGAACTCAAGGCCAACCTTACCGGTCACGACTATTCTGTCGCCGGGTTTAGCAAGAGGGAGCTTCAGCCCGTCCTTCCTAACGAGCCCCATCGCGGTGGTGGTAGCGGTTGGCTCAGCCACACTCGGATAAACGCCCGTGTGGCCGCCTATTATCGAACTCCCGTACTTCCAGCATTCCGTGTTTAAGTCGCGCATAGCCTTTTCGAGAAAACCCTTCTCGCTTCCGGGCGGGAGGAGGATATCAACCACCAGCCACATCGGCCTCGCCCCGAAAACCGCAACATCGCTTGCCGCGAAGTGGTATGCAAAGAACCCGAAGGTCTCCTCCGGAACGCCCAGAACAGGGTCCGTGGCAACCACCAGATAGTGGTCGTGGTCGTATTCGAGGACCGCCGAGTCAAAACCCTCCCTGGGTCCATACACCACCCTCATGTCCTCTACTCCCAGGTTGGGGAACACAACGTCCCTTAGGAGGTCGTTTCTAAGTTTTCCGAGCGGAAGTTCCACTTTCATCCCCTCCAAACTTCGAGATAATCTCCCCCACCTCCCGAAGGGTTTCCCCGTCGCAGTCCCAGCACATGACCTCGAAGCTGGGAACCCTGACGCTTACGCGGACTTTACGCTTCCTCGCAATCTTGCTCACCTCGTAGTTGACCCGATAGGCCAAGTCCATGAGCTTTTCTGTCACTATCTCCTCGCGGTCAATGTACTGGAGCGGACAGCCCTCCCTCCACTGCCTTCTCCGCGAGTGCTCGTACATGCGGTAGGGTCTTATTCCGGCCTCTTCTGCAAGGGCTTCAACATCCTCGGCCGTGTATTTAATCAGAGGTCTGAAGAAGGGAATCCCTATCCTCGGAAGTCCGCAGAGCCTTATATCTCCCTCGCACTGATCCAGCAGGGCACCTATTATCTTATCGTTGGCGTTGTCCCCCTTGGCAAGGATGTCAAAGCCGTTGTTGATGGCGAACCACTTGGCGTTCCAGAGCATGACCTTCTTGCAGTTGATGCAGATCGGCCCCTTTCTTCCGGCTGCCTCGCGAAGAAGCCCGTCGGTAACATCAACGAGGTGGTGTTCAACCCCGAGTTTTTTGGTAAAGCCCATCGCCCAGTTGAGCGTTTCCCTCCAGCTCCAGCGGTGGAAGAAGGTTAGCGCCGATACGTTAAGATCTGCCTCCTTGAGGATGTGGAGGGCCAGTGAACTGTCCTTTCCGCCAGAGAACATGACGAGTATGCGTTTTTCATAAAGCCCGTGTTCCCCGGAGAATCTCGCTATCTCCTCAACAACGCTCTCGATGTCCCTCATGGGGTGAGGTAAAAAAGGAGGCTTAAAAAGCTAAGCCTCAGACGTTGACCTTTCCCATCCACTCCTCGGCCAGGTTGCCGACGACCGGGAACTTGTAGCGTTCGCCCTGGTAGGCCTTCACCATGCCGAGGATCCAGAGGACAAAGCCTATGATTCCCAGGAGCCAGGCGAGGATGCCCCCTATGTACGGGATGAGGCTGAGGATCACCTGGAGCACAGTGATGCCTATGAAGGTTATCGTCGACTGCATCGCATGGAAACGGACGAAATCGCTCTCCTTCTCAAGCACCAGGAATATTATCCCTGTAATCCACCAGGCGAGATAGGCAAGCAGCCCCTCAAGGTTCTCATCCATGCCGAGGGACGTCTTCTTGGGTTCTTCGGGCGGAGTCTCCTCCATGATAACACACCTCCGAAATTCAACTCCTTGTATTCTCCACAATCCCTTAAATACCTTTCCGAAGTTTTAAATTTCGTATCCTCCGGGAACACCTTTCTGGAGCGTCTCGGAACCCGTGGATTTCTGATTTCGAACTCTCTGATTTTGTTAGGCTCACCAAAGCTTTTTAAGGTCATCGAGGGATTGGAATATCGAATTAGGAAAGCCTAACGGTGATGCTCATGATTGTACCTTTAAACGCACTCAGACCCGGGGACAAGGGGATTGTGGTGAACATCCTCGGCGGCCCCACCGCGAGGCAGCGGCTTGTGGGCATGGGCCTCACCCCCGGAGCGACGGTTCAAATAATCGAGTCCCACCAGTACGGCCCGATAATCATCTCCGTCGGCGGCGTGCGCTTCGCCATCGGCAGGGGAATGGCGGCGAAGGTCATGATACGGAAACTGTGAGGTGGCCGTCATGATGAAGGTCATTGCACTGGCAGGAAACCCCAACGTCGGAAAAACAACCATATTCAACGCACTGACCGGGCTGAGGCAGCACGTCGGCAACTGGCCCGGCGTCACGGTCGAGAAAAAGGAGGGAATCCTGGAGTACAAGGGCCAGAAGTTTCTCGTAGTTGATCTCCCCGGCACGTACTCCCTCACGGCCCACTCCATCGACGAACTCGTCGCGAGGGACTTCCTCCTGAAGGGGAGCGCCGACGTGGTCGTGAACGTCATCGACGCAACGGCTCTCATGAGGAACCTCTTCCTTACCATGGAGATACTGGAGATGGGCCTCAACAACGTTATCATAGCCCTCAACAAGGTAGACCTGGCCGAGAAGCACGGTATCGAGATAAACGTGAAGAGGATGGAGGAGGTTCTCGGCGTTCCGGTCGTGGCGATGAGCGCAAAGGAGGGCGCCGGTCTCGACGAGCTGAAGGAGAAGATACACCAGATGGCCAACGGGATGCTGAAGGAGAGGCCCGTGATCCCCCGGTACGACCCGGAGGTCGAGAGGGAGATAGAGCACATAACCGCGGTTCTCAGGGGCACAGAACTGGGAGAGGATTACAACCTACGCTGGCTTGCGATAAAACTCCTTCAGCGCGATGATGGGGTCATAAAGCTCGTCCTCCGGCACCTTGGGAGTGAGAAGCTCGATGAGATCATGGGGCACATAGCGGAGGTTGAGGAGCGCTACAAGCGCGCGATGGACCTTATAATCGCCAGCCAGAAGTACGAGTTCATCGACAGGCTCATGCACCGCTTTGTGAGGTACACAAAGGTGGAAGGCGAGAGCTTCAGCGACCAGCTCGACAGGTTCCTCACCCACCCCGTCTACGGCCTCCTCGTGCTCTTCGGTGTCTTCTACCTCATGTTTAAATTCGTGTTTGCCGTCGGGCTGCCCCTCCAGGGATACCTCGACGATGCTTTCACGGCTTTCGGAGAATGGCTCGCGCCGCATATAACAAACGAGGCTCTGAGGGGACTCCTGGTCGATGGAATCATAGCGGGTGTTGGTTCCGTGCTCAGCTTCTTCCCGCTCGTCTTCCTTCTCTTCCTGGCCCTCTCCATCCTCGAGGACGTTGGATACATGGCCAGGGCGGCCGTGGTCATGGAGCGCATAATGCGGAAGTTCGGCCTGCCGGGCAAGAGCTTCATCCCGCTGGTGCTCGCCTTCGGATGCAACGTCCCGGCAGTGATGGCCACCAGAACGCTCGATGACGAGAGGGACAGGTTGCTGACCATGCTCGTCAACCCGTTGATACCCTGCAGCGCCAGGCTGAGCGTCATAAGCTTCCTGGCTGGGGCTTTCTTTGCCAGCCACCAGGCGCTCGTCGCGGTGAGCATCTACGCCACTGCAGTGCTGCTTGCCCTCCTCGTGGCCTGGCTCCTGAGCAGATTCGTTATCAGGGGCGAAGAGAGTCCGTTCATCATCGAGCTGCCGGAGTACCTCATCCCGTCGTGGAAGACGGTGACGCTCCACTCGTGGGAGCGGAGCAAGGAGTTCATAAAGAAGGCGGGAACCATAATCCTGCTCGGCTCGATGGCCATCTGGTACCTCAGCAGCTATCCCGTGGGGATGGGCACCGGAGGAAGCTACGCGGAGAGGCTTGGCATGTTTTTCGAGCCGTACATGCATCTCATGGGCCTTGACTGGAAGGCAGCTGTAAGTCTGCTGTTCGGGATAATCGCCAAGGAGAACGTCATCTCAACCTACGGAATAATCTACGGAAGCGAGGAGGCCATAGTGGGAGCAATGACACCGCTCCAGGCCTACGTGCTTGGCATGGTCACCACCCTCTACGTCCCGTGCATAGCCACGATAGGGGCAATAAGGGCAGAGAGCAACTGGAAATGGGCCGCCTTCACGGTGGTTTACATGATCGGCCTCGCGTCGCTCGTTGGGATCCTGATATGGAACGTGGGGACGGCGCTGGGCTACTGAGGTGTTAGAATGCTGGAGAGGATCCTAGAACTGCTGGAGGAAGGAAGGAGCATAGACGAGATAGCCCGGGAGCTGGACGTTCCGAGGGACGAGGTCGTCGGCGCCATGGAGGTGCTGGCCGACCTCGGCTACCTGGAGCAGGTGGAAGCGGGCGACTCCTGCGCCACCTGCCCTCTTAAGAGCGTTTGCCCCGGCGCCTGCTTTCGCTTTAAGGGGAAGGTATATCAGCTCTCAGATTTCAGGCTCGGCCGGAAGGACGGGCATTGAAACCGTGATGGGGCCTTTACAAAAAACTTATCTTTTTCCGCGGTTAAACCCCGATTTTTGGGACAAAACACTCCTGTGAAGGCTTAAACTCGAATTTTTTGAACTTTTCACCGCCAGTTAAACCTGCCACCGCCGGTTATATATTTTATGGCCGTAAAACATATAAAACCCTTTGTTGAAAGGGTAAATGGTGATACCATGAAGGCAGTTATTCTTGCCGGCGGTTTTGGAACGAGGTTAAGGCCGCTCTCATCGACCAGACCCAAGCCCATGATCCCGGTTCTTGGCAAGCCAAACCTTCAGTACCTCCTTGAGAGCCTGGAGAAAATCCAGGAGATCGATGAGATAATCCTGTCCGTCCACTACATGAGGGGAGAGATAAGGGAATTCATCGACGAAAAGATGGCCGACTACCCCAAAACGATACGGTTCGTTAATGACCCGATGCCGCTCGAGACCGGCGGAGCGCTCAAGAACGTGGAGGATTACGTGGATGGCGACTTTCTGGTCATCTACGGTGACGTTTTCACGAACTTCGACTTCAGGGAGCTCATTAAGGCCCACAAAGAGAACGACGGCCTCATAACAGTTGCGGTTACCAAGGTCTATGACCCGGAGAAGTACGGAGTCGTCGAGCTGGACGATGGAAACCAGGTCACCCACTTCGAGGAGAAGCCCCACAGGCCCCGCACCAACCTCGTCGATGCGGGCATCTACATGGTTAACAAGAAGGTCCTGGAGGAGATTCCGAAGAATAAGGAGGTCTACTTCGAGCGCGAGGTTCTCCCGAAGTACGTGGCCAGGGGACTTGTTTACGCCCACAAAATACCGCGCGAGTACCACTGGATCGACCTCGGGACCCCGGACGACCTCTTCTACGCCCACCAGGTTGCGATGGATGAGATAGCCAAGGAGAACGGCTATTTTGTCATCAAAGAGGGTGCCGAAGTCCCAGAGGACGTTGAGATACAGGGGCCGGTTTACATCGACGAGGGGGTTAAGATAGGCCACGGCGTCAAGATAAAGGCCTACACGTATATAGGTCCGAACACCGTTGTCGAGGACAGGGCCTACTTCAAGCGTGCCATACTTATAGGCAACGACATCGTTAGGGAGCGCTCCGAGATAAAGGACAGCATCCTCGGAGAGGGCGTCGTCGTCGGAAAGAACGTCATACTCAAGGAGACCGCAGTCGTCGGCGACTACGCCAAGATTTACGATAACCTCGTTATCTACGGAGCCAAGGTGCTGCCGTGGAAGAAGGTTGAGGAGTACGAGGCATACATCAAGATAAAGCTTGACCCGACCAAGGTCAGGCCCGGCGTCACCCCGGACCGCTGCCCGCTCGGCCTGCCGGAGTGCATCTACACCAAGTTCAAAGCCATAGCGGGCGAGAAGCCGCCGTGCGACGAGTGCATAGAGAACCAGTGGCTATTCTGATTTTTCATTCAATCCTCTACTTTTTTATGGAGGGCCAAACTTTGCACCAGCAAAGTTTCCTTCAGTACCTTATCCGCGGGTTGTACTCCAGGAGCATGAGGCCGTTTTTGAATATCCTTATCGTGCCGCTCTCGGAGAGGCTTATCGCCATCGCCCTGGTGAGCTTCGTTATCCCCGCGGCCGCTATGTGTCTGCTCCCCAGGCCCGGTGGAAGCATGAGGTCTATGACCTTCGGCTCGACCTCCAGGTAGCGGCCGGCGGCCGCGATCCTGCCGTCGTCGCGGACTATAAACGCCCCGTCCAGCTGGGCAAACTCCTTGATTATCTCCTTACTGTTCCTGTCGAGTACGTTCACCTTATGCCCCTTGAACGGGTTCGGGATGAGCTGATGGGAGTGCCTGAGAACGCGCCTGGTGTCGCCGATGACGAATATCGTCCCAACGGGCGTTCCCTCGCGGCCTTCCACACTCAGTTCTATGGTTATCTCAAGCAGCCGCTGGAGCACGCTCTGGTTCTGGGCAAAAAATCCCCTCATGGCGGATATGCTCTTTTTGACGGTCTTTATCCCTATCATCTCCCGGGTGACGTAGACGAAGGACTCGCCCTCCCCGAGGATGTTGTGTTCTATCAGAAACGCAGATATGAGGTTCAGGATGTTGTTCAAGTCGAGGTTCTGGGGTATCGAGACCCGCTTGACCATCTCCTCCTCAACATCGAAGGAGGAACCGACTATGACTATGGTAACGCCTGCGTCCCGAAGCCTCTCGGGGTCGATATCTTCCAGAATGACGAGGGCCTTGCCCCCAAGCTCTTTCACAATTCCTATCGCGCTGTTTATTAAAACTTCAGGAATCCCCCGCCCCATGCTCACCAACCGTTTTAGAGTACCACCTGCAACATAAAAATCTACCGGCCCGGGCACATCCAGAAAACGTTAAAACAGGCAGCACGTAGTTTCATTGGTGTGGGAGATGAAGGTGATAGTCGCGATAACAGGGGCCAGCGGCGCGATATATGGGCTCAGGCTCATCGAGGTGCTCAGGGAAAAGGGACACGAGGTCATCACCGTTGCCTCGAAAACGGGCCTCGCAGTGCTCCGGCACGAGACCGGCGCGGATTTCAAGCCGGATTACATGGATGACGACCTCTTTGCCCCTATAGCATCCGGCTCACATCCCTTCGACGCCGTGGTCATAGCCCCGTGCTCCATGAAGACCCTTTCGGCAATAGCAAACGGCTATGCTGACAATCTGATCGCCCGGGCGGCGGACGTGGCGCTAAAGGAGAGAAGAAAGCTTGTCCTACTCGTCAGGGAGACACCGTTGAACTTGATACATCTGCAAAACATGGTGCGCGTTACTCAAGCTGGCGGGATAATTATGCCAGCCTCCCCAGGATTTTACACAAAGCCCAAAACTTTAGACGATATGGTAAACTTTATAATTGGAAAAATCTTAGACCTTCTTAGCATTGAGAACGATGTATATCCCCGGTGGAGGAGTTAACATGGTTCAGCTCGATGACCTTGACAGGGCAATCCTCCGCATCCTGAAGGAAGATGCCAGGCTGACCATCTCCGAGATAGCAGAGAGACTGAACAGGCCGGAATCAACCATCCATTTCAGAATTAAAAAGCTCCAGGAGCGCGGCATCATCGGCAAATACACAATCGTCCTCGGGGAGGATCTCCAGCCGAAAGCCCTGGCGATCGTTTACATACAGGCCGAAACTCCCATAATCGAGGATTTCCTGGAGAGATATATCAGGCACATAATGAAAACGCTCTCACTCCTCCCCAATGTCCTGACCGTTGCCAGGAGCGGCAAGGATGGTGTCGTTGCCCTCGTCGGTGAGGAAAGCCCCGAAAAGCTAAACCGCTTTGTCGATGAAACCATCAAGGTTCTCCCCACGCTCAAGAGGGTGGAGGTCATTCCCATAGACGAATTCGGCAAGGGCAGTGGCCTTGTGGGCTTTCTGGTGGGTGTCTGATGGAAATCGAGGTAAAGTTTCGAATCGACTTCAATCAGACCAGGGCCGCCATAGAATCCCTGGGTGCTGACTTCGTGCGGGAGGAGATCCAGGAGGATATCTATTTCTCCCTTCCTTCCCATGAGCTTCTTCGGGTTCGAAGGATCTCGAACCTTGGGAGGTCCTTTTTAACCTACAAGCGCATAGCTGACCCCGGGCGAAACGAGGAGTTCGACGAGATTGAAGTTGAGGTCTCCGACTTCGACAGGACCGTCGAGATCCTGCAGCGCCTTGGGTTCCGGGAGGATATCCGGATCAGGAAACGCCGCCTCGTTTACCGGCTGGAGGGTGTTACCTTCGAGCTGAACGAGGTAGAAGGGCTGGGAGCTTTTCTGGACATCGAGGTAATCTCTGACAATGTGGAAGAAGCCAAGCGCAGGATATGGGAAATCGCGAAAAGGCTCGGCCTCACCGAGGATGACGTTGAGCCGAGGCTCTACCAGGAGCTGATCAGGGAAGTTGAGGAAAAATAAAACGGCAAAATCAAAATCAGCGTGCCGTGGCTACAATTTTGATGATGTCGTTGAACTCCAGCTCGTAGTCTTCTCCAACGCGCCTGTGGGTTCTCGCGTTGACTGCGTAGAGAAAGGTCCTCCCGAGGTCGGTGTGCACCTTGTAGGCCAAATCGCGGGGCGTTGAACCCTTTGGAAGGAGGTGGACGTGGGGTAAAACGTTACCGAACTGGTCCGTGAGCTTGTGCTCGTCCTCCACAGGGTAGGCGGGGACTAGCTTCAGGAGCTCAAACGTTGCCCGGTTTATTACCTCCTGAACACCAGTGGACCCAAAGCGATCGAGGACTCTCTCCTTTATCAGCCCAAGGGCCTTTTCCTGCTTGGGGCTCAACGGCTTAAGGATTTTGAAGTCGCTCGAACCGGGGACGTAGTCGATGAACCCTGCTTTAGCTGCCTTCCTCAGCGTTAGTTCTGCTGCTGCACTCGTTGGAACGACTATGTAACCCCTGCTCTTGCCCTTCCTTATCAAACGCTCTATCTGGGCATCGGCAGCGGCATCGGCTTTGTTGGCCGCTATGATAATCGGCTTGTTTATCTTCCTCAGCTCGCGGACGAAGGCGAATAGGTCTTCATCGCTCCACTTAGTCGGGTCGTTGTCGAGGCCGAGCTTGTGGATGGCCTCGAAGGCATCTTCCTCGCTCACCCCTATTCCGGTCAGCTGGTCGGCTATGGCCTGGGCGAGCTTGAGATGCTGGAGCTTTATCCTCTTCGCGAACTTCTCCCAGTTCTTCCGGAGAATGCCGTATATCCAGTAGTCTATCTCCTTCTCAAGGAACTCGATGTCCTCCACGGGGTCATGGTGCTCCACAGGATTTCCCTCGGCGTCTGTCTTTCCGGTGGCGTCAACCACGTGTATCAGAGCGGAGGCCATTCTCAGGTCGTCGAGGAACTTGTTGCCCAAGCCTCTTCCCTCATGCGCCCCCGGAACGAGACCGGCAACGTCTATCATCTTTATCGGGATAAGCGCCTTTCCGTCCCTGTACTCGTAGTTCTGGGGGTTCGGTGTGCAGCCGAGTTCTTTGCAGGGATGCTCGGCTATCGCGTAGGTGACGCCGACGTTGGCATCAATGGTGGTGAACGGATAATTGGCAATCTGGACATCGACAAGGGTTGCCGCCGAGAAGAAAGTTGACTTTCCGACGTTTGGCTTTCCAACAACACCTATCTCCATGCTACCACCGCCCTAACTTCGCGCGAGGGTTTTAAGGGGTTTCGGCCGAAAACTATAACTCCACCTTTGCACCAGTTCTTTTGGTGAAAACCCATGCGAATATACGTCCCTGCCAGTCGAAAGAACTGTGGTGGAGTCGCGGATACTGGAGTAGAGGAACCTTCTACCTGCTACCGTGCTGGGTTGAGGTGGGGCGTGGCTTCTGAGGTGGGAACATGACAACAGAAACCGACGAAAAGCCGAGGATAACAGTCCTCGCGTACTCACGGGACAAGTTTCTCAGCAGAAAGGCGGAAAGCATCGAGAAGGCCCTCTCCATAAGCGGCTATGATGTTGTGTGGGTGAACGTGGATACAGTCTCCCTCGTGCTCGAACTGAGGGATGCACTGGGGATCCACGAAACGCCGATGAAGACCCTGGGGCGGGCGAACGGCAGGGCAAGGGTGATGGTGTTCCCGGACTACCTCTTTCTCCTTCTCCACCAGGTCTATGAGATAGATGGTGGACTGAAGAGGGAGAGGATGGGCATCCTCCTGAAGGGCAACCTCGTGATAACAATCCAGGAGACCCCTGGGGACGTTTTCGACCCGATACGGGAAGGCATCCGCAGGGGGGAGGGACTCCTCCGCGAACACGGTGCCGATTTTCTGCTCTTCGCAATTCTTGAGGCGATAGTTGAAAACTACGTACCGATAATCGAGCGCATAAGCTCCCAGATGGAAGAGCTCGAGGCGCGGATACTTTCGAGGGTGGACGAGGGCATCCTTCACAGGATACACGGAATACGGCGGGAGATACTCTTCATGCGCCGCACGATATTCCCCCTCCTGGAGGCGTTCAGGAAGCTGAGGCTTGAGGGAGGGGATTTCTTCAGCGAGGACACCAAGCCCTTCATAGACGAACTCCACGACCACGTCCTTGAGGTTCTCGAAATCCTCGAAGGGCAACGGGAGCTCGCCAACAGCCTCGTCGAGCTTTACTACTCGACCATCTCGATGAAGACAAACGACATCATTAGAATCCTCACGGTCGTCTCGACGATATTCATCCCCCTAACCTTCATAACCGGCCTCTACGGAATGAACTTCCGATACATGCCGGAACTTTACTGGCGGTATGGCTATCCCTTCGTTCTCCTGCTGATGCTCTCTATCGCGGTTGGAATGCTCATGTACTTCAGGAAGAAGAGGTGGATTTAGGAGTCGAGCCCGAGGGCGAGTTTCAGGGCCTTCTCGGCTATCACGTCGAGAGGATCTACCAGCGGAATTTTCAAATCCTCCGGTCTCAGGGCAACGCTGACCTCCGTGCAGCCGGCTATTATTCCATCAACCCTGCGCTCGAGCCTTTTGGCCACCTCCAAAAGGAGCCTTCTTCCCAGCTCAAGGTTCCCGGCCTTCACACCTTCGTAGATTCCCTTCATGACGAGCTCCTGGTCTCTTCTGCCCGGCACAGCGATTTGAACGCCGTGGGATAGAAGGGCCCTGTGATACACGAGGCCCTTGATGGTACCATCTGTGGCGAGGAGACCCACCTTTCTCAGCCCCATTCCTCGAACCAATTTTGCTGTTTCCTCGATCATACTGACGAGCGGAATCTTTACCGCTTTCTGGATCGTCTCGGCGAAGAAGTGGGCGGTGTTGCAGGGCATTATTATGAAGTCCGCACCCCAGCTTTCGAGCTTCTTAGCGCTCTCAATGAGCTCGGGCCTTGGGTCTTCTCCGTTCCCAAGGATGAACGCGGTCCTGTCGGGTATCTTCGGATTGTTGTAGATGATTACCCTTGGATGCTCCTGGTCGCGCTTTGCCGGTGTCTTCTCCACTATTCTCCTGAAGAGCTCGGCAGTAGCTAAAGGCCCCATCCCGCCGAGGATTCCGATGGTTTTCTCAGTCATTCACTCACCACTAACCTTTATTGAGAAATATTTTTAAATTTGGCCACTATGACTATATCAAACATGTCTTTATAAGACATGTTGGGGTGAGGAATATGTTGAACTACAGGAGGACGACTCCAAGGAAAATCCCGGACATTAAGGAAAGGAAGGCATACTTCGTTGGAGGCGGGATAGCCTCTCTTGCCGGAGCCGTTTTCCTCATAAGGGACGCCAAGATGCCCGGGAAGAACATATACATCATTGAGAAAACTCCGGTCAACGGCGGCTGTCTCGATGGTTCCGGAACCCCGGAGAACGGCTACCTGCTCAGAGGGGGAAGGATGTTCGAGGAGCATTATGAGGCCACATGGGACCTTCTCGGCTCGATACCCTCACTCGACGACCCAGAGAAGACGATACTCGACGAGGTTGTGGAGTTCAATAAGGAGTACGTTGGCTCATCAAAGTGCCGCCTCGTTGGAACGCCGGGCAAAAAGGTGGACTTCTCGAAGTACGGCTTAACCGTGAGGCACCTCAACGAGATGAACGAACTTATCTTAACTCCGGAGGAAAAGCTCGCAGGAATAACGATAGAGCAGTGGTTCTCGAAGGACTTCTTTGAAACGAACTTCTGGTACTTCTGGGCAACGATGTTCGCCTTCCAGCCCTGGCACAGCGTTGCCGAGATGAGGCGGTACATGCTGCGCTTCATGCACCTCGTTCCGGGCATGAACAGGATAGAAGGCGTTAAGAGAACCCCATACAACCAGTACGACTCGATAATCCTGCCCATCCAGAAGTGGCTCCAAGAGCGGGGCGTCAACTTCATAATGGGGACGACGGTTGTCGATGTGGAAATCGAGGAGAGGGACGGCACAAAATATGTCACCAAGCTCCACCTCAAGGGCCAGCATGGCGGGACAATCGAAGTTAACCCGAAGGACCTCGTCTTCATAACACTGGGTTCGATGGTGGACAACTCAACCTATGGGGACTTTAACCATCCACCGGTTCTCAACAGGGGCGAGGGCGACAGCTGGAGGCTCTGGAGAAAGCTGGTTGAAAAGGATCCTGCCTTAGGGAACCCCGATGCCTTTGCCTCGGACATAGACAAGACCAAGTGGGAATCCTTCACGATAACCTTCAGGGGAGATAGGTTCCTTAAAATGCTCGAGGAGTTCACGGGCAACAGGACAGGAACTGGCGGACTGGTCACCTTCAAAGACTCCTCCTGGCTGATGTCAATAGTAGCATTCAGACAGCCCCACTTCAGGAACCAGCCTGATGACGTGACCGTTCTCTGGGGCTACGGGCTCTTCGTAGATAAGCCCGGCGACTACATCAAGAAGCCGATGAGCCAGGCAACTGGAAAAGAGATATTCCTTGAGCTCCTCTACCACCTCGGCTGGCTTGACAGGAAGGACGAGCTCCTTGAGACCGTCATAAACGTGAGAACCGCCATGATGCCCTACATAACCGCCCACTTCATGCCGAGGAAGCCAGGCGACAGGCCTCCGGTTGTTCCCGAAAACTACGGAAACTTAGCTCTGCTCGGCCAGTACGTCGAGATACCTGGGGAGTGCGTCTTCACCGTCGAGTATTCCGTCAAGTCTGCAATGATAGGCGTCTACACCCTCCTCGATCTCGGGAGGGAGGCTCCACCTGCGTACACACCATATCAGGAGATTCCAGTCCTGCTGAAGGCGGCCGAAACGCTTGTCGATGACGACAAAAAAGAGCTCCTGAAGTACAGTTTATCTTTGTTTCTCTCTGGGAAGCTCTGATTTTCCCGGTTTTTCTTGTTTCTGTTGTTTTGGTCTTCACTCCTCCAGCCAGACTGAGTCATCGCCGTAGTAGTTCAGCTTGACCACGAAGAGCCTGAACGGCTCATCCCGCTCGTTGATTACCCAGTGCACGATCTTTGGCTTGACAAGGAAGATGTCCCCGGGCTTTGCGATGTATTCTCTCTCGCCGATGCCAAGTTTAGCTTCGCCACTCATTATGTAGAACAGCTCGTACTGGTGTTTGTGGTAGTGCTTCTTAACCGTCTGCCCCGGCTTGACCTCGACTATCTGGGCGTAAGAGCCTTCGGGCAGTTCTCCCTCGAAGAGCGGGAGCTTTCTGTAAGTGCCCCTGTCGATGAAGTTTTTGATTTCGGCCTTCATGGATGCGGATTTGGAGCGGGAGGATAAAAAGATTGCTAAGGGCGCTGCCTGAGCTGGAGGACGTCCAAGAAGGCCACGAAGAGGCCGGGAAGGATTATTGTCCAGGGGCTGATGTTCCAGCCGCGGGCTATCAGGGCCAGTCCAAGGAGGAGGTATAAAGCAACTGCCATCAGACCGGCTTTAGGGGCGCTCATTCGTCTTCTGGAGTATAAATAGATGAGGAGAGGGATGCCGAGGACTACAAAGACCCCGATCCACGGGTTCACTGTGGCGGACATTTGTGACACCCCGTTTCAGATTTGGACTTTCGCGGCATTTTCATTCCGTTTTTCCTTCCCTTGTCGCACAAACGCAAGGAATGCCGTTGTGAGGGCTCCGCCGACCCCCGCCAGCAGGAATCTCTCCCACGCTGGAAATGCCAGTACTCTCGCAAGAGCTGCCAACATGAATTCCCAGATCGTGGCAGCAAATATTCCGCTGACGAGAGTGTACCCTTTTCCCTGGATAATTTTCACCAGCGCAACTGGAATCAGGTACACGAGGACCACTGTGACAGTGGCCATGAAAAGCGTCTCCGTAGTGGAATAAAACTCATTCAGATAAACAATGTAGCCGGCAAAAAAGAACATGAATAGGAATGCCAAAAATCTCCCATCGTCCATGTTTTCACCCCCGCCCGGGAATGAGCGTTGTCGGAGTCATTTATGACCACCATCCTCTTTTGATACTGTCCCGCCCAGTACCCGGCTAATGAACGGGTCCAGCAGTAGCAGGACTATCAGAACCTCCAGTGCGGTCTCAGGGTGGCCGTAGAGGGTTATAACTAAGAACACTGCAAAATACCCCGCGAGGCGCTTTAAGAAGGCTCCCGGTTTTGGGGAGTAATTCCGCCGGTAGGTTTCGATCACGGCATGGGCATTATTGGTTTGCATTTGTGACACCTACCACTTCCTCGTGGGGGAGTGCGGAAAGTCTCTTTACGTCTCCGGAGACTTTCTGATTAGCTGTCTGATTAGTTGCCGGTATTGATAACACTGCTTTTCTTTTTCCAGTATTCGGAGATAACGGCGATCGTTCCAATAACCAGACCCGCAAGGAGACCCTGCTTATCAACTCTGCCAAACGTCATGATTCCATAGGCGATGCCAAACCCCATAAAAACCGCAATCCCCAGCAGGCAGGAAACTACTGCGTTGGATGTGTGTTTCCATACTTCATGTATCGCCCTCCACATTGCTAGCGCTACCGGAATTGCGAGGAGGATATAAAACGAAAGCTCTGCGTTTTCCTTGACTGAGCCGCCATCTTTTTCCCAAAGCAACGACAGCATCAGACCGATAAAAATCAAGATAAATGGAATAACGGCGGTTTCTTCAGCCTTCATGGTACCTCCCCCTACGGCCCGGGAGCCCATCCTCCTTGGCATTCGGAACCCTGTTCCAAGCAGTTGTTCTGCACGCACCATTGGCATTCGATTGCAATGCAAGCACCGTAGGCTCCGATCAACAGCAAAACCACAAACATGGCCAGCAGTGCACGCCTCTGCATCGACCCCCCAACGGATCCTTGCATTATTTTTTGCACTCATCATATATAACACTTTCGTTCGGAAAAGAACTTAGCAATGAATGTTGATATACATTTGTTTTATAACCGAGTAATATCATCCTTTCGACCCATATCGAAAGGCTCAAAAGACTTTTATACCCGGCGTGCGATTCATCGGTGAACAGGTAGAAACGGTGGTGACCATGGAAGCGCTGGAGAAAGCCCTCCGCTGGGCGGAGGAGAATCTGAAGGCTGAGTACATAGAGCTCCGCTATGAAAACCTAAGAAAGACAACGCTCGGCCTCAAAGACGGCGTTTTCACCAGCTTTACAGGAAAGCTGAACAGAGGCGTTGCGATAAGGGTCTTGGCCGATGGAGCATGGGGGTTCGCCTCGACGAGCGATCTAAACGACCTTGAGAGGAAGATCGAGGAGGCCTACAAGTTAGCCAAAGCCGCCGCACAGACGAAGAAGGAGAAAATCCAGCTGGCCGAGATAAAGCCTGTGGAAGACTTCGTGAAGAGCAGGATGAAGGTCAAGCCCCGCGACGTCGACATAGAGGAGAAGGTTGCCCACCTGAGGGAGCTGGAGGGGCTTCTCAAGGAAGACAGCGCCGTTAAGAGCGTCCAGATACGCTACGAGGACGGAAGCGGCGAGAAGATACTCCTTACCAACGAAGGGACGCACATAGAGTGGGACTACAACTACCTCTACCAGGGAACCTACGTCACCGGAAAGGCAGATGGTAAGCTCGCCATGGCGAGGGACAGCATCGGAGCCGTTGATTACGGCTGGGAGCTCATTACCGAGCACGAACCCAACGAAAAGGTCACCGAGAGACTCCTCAGAAAGATGCACAGCCAGCTGAAGGGCGTTGCCCCGAAGCGCGGCGAGTTCCCAATCGTTGCGGGCCCGATCGTCGTTGGAATCATAGCACACGAGGCTTTGGGCCACCTTGCAGAGGCGGACTTAACGATAAACTCGCCCTTCAAGGACCTCATCGGGAAGCAGATTGCACCTGAATACGTCACGATGAGCGAGCGCTACGTTGAGGGTGGCTTTGGGAACGACCGCTATGATGACGAGGGCGTCCCGGTTAAGGACATTCACATCATCGAGAACGGAATCCTCAAGGAGATAATGCTGAACAGGGAATACGCCCACAAGTGGGGCATGGAGCCAAACGGCCACGCCAGAGCCGAGAGCTACCGCTACCCACCGATAATTAGAATGAGAAACACTATATTCGAGCCCGGCGACCACTCCTTCGAGGAGCTCATCGAGGACATCAAGTTCGGCTACTACGTGGTTGACTTCAGAGGAGGACAGGCCCAGCTTAACTCAGCATTCCAGGTTGGTGTCCAGGAGGGCTACGTCATCAGAAACGGTGAGATAGCAGAGCCGATAAGGGACACGTCCATAACGGGCGTTGCCATTGAGGCCCTCAAGAAGATTTCAGCGGTCGGCAAGGACTTTGGTCTCGAAGTCGGCTTCTGCGGGAAGGGGCAGACTGCCTTCGTCAGCTCAGGCGGCCCGCACATGCGCTTTGACGGGGGAATACTGATTGGCTGAGGTTAACTTCACCGAACATGCCATTGAAGCCATGAAAAAGAGGAACATCACCCCGGAGGAAGTTATTGACGCCATAGAAAAGGCCGAACTCAGGGCAGTCGATACGCTAACGGGACACTTTATAGCCATAAAGAAAAACGGAAAGTGGACTGTGATAGTTTACGACGTTTACGGCCAAAGCCTGGAAGTGGTGACCGTTTACAAGGTCTCAAGAAAGGCTCAAATAGAGAACCGCCTAAGAAGAGGCAGGTGGGTTGGGATATGAAGGTCAGATACGACCCCGTTGGGGATGTCCTGTACATTGAGGTGGCCCATGAAAAGGCCGCCGAGACCGTGGAGCTGGATGAGGATTTGCTGGTTGACTACGATGAGAAGGGCAACATCGTGGGGATAGAGGTATGGCGCGCCAGAGAAGTTCTCCTCGGGGAGATGCTGAAGAGAATTAAGGAGCTCGGTCTGAAGTTTGAGACTGCTGAGGTGGAGGGTTAACTATGGAGGAACTCATAAGGTACGGTGAGAAGTTTTTCGACGAGCTGGAGATTGCCCTTTACCGCTCCCGTGACGTTAGCGCAAGTGTAGAGCTGAATGAGATTTCAATGGCCTCAACGAGGAGCGGGGCTTTGACGATAATCCGAGGAATCAAGGACAAGCGCCTCGGCCTGGCTATAGTGGACAGCGACGAGCCAACCAAGATAAGGGAAGCCATTGAGCATGCCTCTAAAATGGCAAGGCTCAACAGCAGGGACGAGAAGTGGGTTTCGCTTCCAGAGCCAGGAAAATACCTTGAGAAACCGAAGCCGAACTACGAGCTGAAAGATGCTTCCCCAGACGGGCTCGTCGAGATGCTCGTCAAGGCAATAAAGCTCGCCCGCGAGAAGGATGAGCACGTTGTGGTTGCAGGAGGAGAGGGCGGCGTTTCGTGGGAGGAGAGGCACATCGTCAACTCCCACGGGGTAGACGTTTCCCAGGAGGGCGGTGCGGCGTTTCTGTTCCTAGAGCTGGTCGGCAGGAAAGGTGACGTCGTAACGCCCGGCATCTTTGACTTCGACGCGAAGCGCAGCTTAGAGCTCGATGTTGAGGGAGTCGTAGAAAGGGCCGTCCAGAAGGTCAAGTGGGCCTACAACGTCAAGGCCAGCAAAAACGAGGAGGTTCCAATAATCCTCGGCCCATGGGCGATTGCTGGACTTTTCAGCTATGCTCTCTTCCCAGCCTTCAGCGGTGAGCGCCTGGTTAAGGAAACGACACCGCTGGCAGGGAAGGTAGGAGAGAAGATAGCCAGCGACGTGCTCACGATATACGACGACCCGTTCCACGAGCTGGCCATCGAGCCAGTTATAGCGGACGGTGAAGGTGTTCCAACGAGGAAAAACGTCCTCATCGAGAACGGAACCTTCAGGGGCTTTGTCTGGGACAACTATTGGGCCAAAGTCCACGGCACCGAGAGCACCGGAAACGGCAAGAGGGACATAAGGAGCGGTGGCATAAACATAGGCTTCCACAGCGTGGTCATCGAGAAGGGGAAGCGCCCGCTGGAGGAGGTCATAGCGGAAATCGAGCACGGCTACTTCGTGGACGGCTTCCAGGGCGCGCACTCGAGCAACCCGGACAACGGAAACTTCGCGGTGACCGCAAACCCTGCCTTCCTCATCGAGGACGGAGAAGTAAAGGGCGCCAGCGTCTTCCTCGTTGCGGGCAACGTCTACGAACTGCTGAAGAGCGCCACGGAGGTAACGAAGGAGCAGACCGTAATGCCTTTCATGACCACCATCATAACACCATTCGTGAAGTTCGAGAACGTAAAGATAGCTGGGAAGTGACTACTTTTCCCTATCTTTCACCCATTCTTCGAGGGTAACGACGCGAACCGTTTTTCCTCTGATTTTGATCGTTTTTCCTCTCTCCCAGGTGACCATCGTTAGCCGTTCGATTCCCGTCTCGAACGATGCCTCGATTAGGGGTGAAAGCTCCCTCGTCTCATTATCTGGGGAAAGCTTCCACGTTACCTGAATCAGCTCCTCTTCGGGGAGTATGAAGTCAATCTCGTGTCCCGATTTTGTGACGTAGAAGAACAGGTCCTCGTTTGGTTCGAGGCCTTCCTTTAAGAGCTCCGTGAAAACGAGGTTCTCCAGGAGTTTTCCCCTGTCCTTAACCCCCAGAACGCCGAGCAGGCCATTGTCCACGAAGTACGGCTTGAAACCAAGCAGTTCCTTCTTCTTTTCAGATTTAACGTAGGCCCTGAGCGGGAAGAGAACTAAGGCATCGTTGAGGTATTCAACGTAGTTCGCCAGGGTTGGCTTTCCCACAGCGAGTCCAAGGCTCTTCATTGTGGAGTGGAGCTTTGTCACAGAGGTGTGGCTCGACTTCGCGAGGAGCTTGAAGAGGAAGCGGAGAGCTTTAAGGTTGTCAACGCGCCAGCGCTCCACGATGTCCCGGTAAATTGTAACGTCGAGAATCTCGCGGAGGATTTCCCTTCTCAATTCGGGCTGTAAAACCACCTCCGGGTAAGCTCCCCACTCAAGGCACTCCCTTAAAACGCCAAGAGTTTTCCCCCGAACTTCGAGGGTTGGGAGCTCCCTACCAATGTTGAGTCCTGTGAGCTCTCCCAGGGAGAATGGGTAAAGATGGAGCGTTATTGCCCTGCCCCTCAGAACGGTCGCTATCTCCTTTGAGAGGAGCTTTGAGGAAGAGCCCGTCAGGATAACTCCATGTCCCCTGTCGAGGAGGTAACGAACGAAGCGTTCCCATCCATCAACGGCCTGAATCTCATCGAGCAGAAAAATGAGCTTTTCCCCCTTTGGAAGGCTGGCGAGGGAGTAGTAAACCCTCAGCATCTCCATGAGGTCGTTTGCAGTTGCCCCGACGAGCCTTGGGTCCTCGAAGTTGATATAGAGACTTCTCCTCCTCTCCCCGTCAAGCTCATCCCATAGCTGGAACAGGAAGTACGTCTTTCCAGCTCTTCGGGGCCCAACGATGGCGAGAGCTCTAGTTTTAGGGAGTTTAACTTCGATTTGCCTGGGAACGTACTTAACCCTGAGCTCAAGGTAGTCCGATATGATCTCTTCCCACGTTTCACGCTCAATCATGTTTTATGTATAAAACATTCCTTTTAAAAATCTTGTTCTTCCCACAAAACACTACTTCATGACTTTAAAGTCAATCGCGATGTTGAACTGCCTCGGCGCGTAGGGGCGGACTTTCCTCTTCTCCAGGAACTTGACGGTGAAGCCGAGCTCTTTTGCGGCCGCCTTTATCTTCGCCTCGTGCTCCGAGAACAGGTCTTCCTCTGGAGCAAAGCCGTAGTAGTGGACAATTCCACCAGGCTTAACGCTCAGCATTGCCTCCCTCAGAAAACGGTCGGCGAACTTGGGGAGGTTCATTATCACCCTGTCAGCTTCGAGCTTTCCGGCTATTTTCCTCACGTCTCCGAGGATCGGCACGACGTTGTTGGCTTTGTTCAGTCTGATGTTCTCCTCAAGGTAGCGAATTGCCCAGGGGTTGATGTCGCAGGCGAAGACGAGCTTTGCCTTCTTGGCCAGAAGCACCGCGTACGGGCCGACCCCGGCGAACATATCAAATATAATCTCCCCCGGCCGGGTCTTCTCGAAAATCCTCATCCGCTCCGTGGCCAGGCGGGGGGAGAAGTAAACCCTGGCAACGTCGAGCTTGAGCCTTATCCCGTTCTCGCGGTGGAGGGTTTCAGTCCTCCTCCTGCCGGCGAGGTGAACCAGCTCCCTCACGCGGTATTCCCCGGAAACCTTGCTCCCTTTGGCAAAGACGGCCTTTATGTGCCGGTGAACCTTGAGGATGGCCTCTCCAATAACTTTTCCATAGGACATCAGCTCTTCAGGTAGCTCGATTATCGCTACGTCACCGATTATGTCGAAGGAGCTCGGGAGGAGCGGTCTAACATTCTCGGGAACCTCAACGACCTCGCGGTAGCTGTGGGGTCTTCTCTCAAGCCTTTCAAAGTCAGCCTCAATGAGCTCGAAGCCCTCAACCGGCTCTGTGACGGGGAAGAGTACGAACTCGCCCTCTCTTCTGACGGCGTATCCTTTAGCCAAGAGGCCGAGTTCGATCAGTTTTCTTCTGACTTTCTCAGCTTCCCGCTTGGGGACTTTAACCGCGAGCATCAGGAGGGGATTTGGGAAGGAATTTAAAAAACTACCCCAACGAAAGATTTTTAAACGCTCTCCCTTCCCTAATATCGAGCCCCGGTGGTGTAGCCCGGTCAAACATGCGGGCCTTTCGAGCCCGCGCCCCGGGTTCAAATCCCGGCCGGGGCACCAGAATTCTGCAGTTCTTTAGGCAAACTTTTTAAACCTCCGCCCGACCCTCAATCGATGGCCATGAAAACGCTCGCCGAGGTTTTCAGGGAAGCCTTGAAGGAGAAGGGGATCGAGAGCTTCGGGGTGCTCTCAAAGCGCTTTAGAAAGTCAAAGAACAAGCTCCAGGACGTGGCAGTGGAGATAATCAACGGGAAGGGGGCAGTATTCCGCGTTCCTGAGAAGACTGCAGTGGCCTGGGACCTGAACGGCAACCGCGTTGAGGGCTCTCATTACGCCTACGCCCCGCTGTGCATGACGGAGAAGTTCGAGATGGTTCTCTCGCCGGAGGAGCTCCGCTCAAAGCTCCCCGAGTGGCCGTACTTCATAATTGACCTCTACCACTGGGACAAGCACACCCAGAAGGAGAAGGGCAAGGTCTGCCTGCAAGTGAGTCAGAGCTACGGCCTTCTGAGGGACTACTACACCGGAAGGGAGCTCGCCGTAACGTGGGCGAACGACGAGTTCAAAAGGATGTTCAAGGGTCCCATCGACAGGATAACCCCCTATGCCGGACCGACGGCAGAATTTTTGAAGGAAAAGGACATCGACGAGGTTGTTCTCCTTGACCCCTGGGCGGAGGAGGTTCTGAGCGAGAAGGATTTTGACGTGGGGGCCTTCATAATCGGCGGCATCGTCGACACCGGTGGGAACAAGAAGAAGACCACGCCCAAGATAGGAGAAGAGCTTGAGAGGGCTGGTATTAAGGTCCGCAGAAGGAAGATCGTTCTCAAAGGCGACATCGTCGGCGTCCCCGACAGGATAAACCGGATTCTGGGGATAATCCTCAAGATGATGGTGGAAGGGAAGTCGATGGACGAGGCAGTTTACGAGTTTCAAGAACCCCTCCACGCCCGCTGGCGCCTGAGGAAGGAGCTACCCAAGAGGGCGATCAGATACAAAGTGAACGGCAAGACCTACAGGGTCATCGAGAAGGAGCTTTTCGATGAATACTCCAGATGGCTCAAGATCCGCTGGGAGGACTTCGTGAAGGTGCTGAGGGAGCTGGACTTAATAGCGCTTGAGAAGAAGAGGATACACCACCTCAACAAGATTTCCAACGCAAGGATAATAAACGGAAAGCTTTACAGGGTGATTCTGCTCAAAAAGGCCGCGATGCTGTGCTATAACTGCTGAGGCTTTCTTTTATCCTGTGTAGAAATCGGAGAATGAAAAGAAAGGGGTCAGAAGAACACTACCACCGCATCCCCAACAACTGCCGTCTCGACCTCTTCGCCCTCGCTGAACACTGCCTTTCTGATGACAACGTCGTCCTTGTTTAGTTCGACCTTTTCTCCGCCAACCTCGAACTTGACCTTTCCGGCCTCCTTGAGGGCCCTTGCAACCTCTTCCGCGTTCTCCTTGAGGTAGGCGGTGATCTTCGGCACGAGCTTGCCGTAGCGCGGCCCAACCGTCCTGAAGTTGGGCTTTATCTCAATGATGCGCTCCTCGAGTTCCGGCTCGCCCTGGATTATCTCCAGCCTCTCGATGTTCATGGTTCCGGCGATGTCCTTTTCGATGGCCTTCAGGGCCTCATAGGAGTCGGTGGCGTAGATGGCCACGTGTCTGAGCTTGGCGTTCAGAGCGAGGCCGTGACTGTTCTTGTAGCGCCTCATGACACCGACTATCTCCCTGGCCAGCTCTCCGAGCTTCTCAGCCTCCTCGCTTATCCTGCCCTCGTCATACTTCGGCCACTCAAGGAGGTGCACGCTCTTGGCACCGATGTGCCTCTTGAACATCTCCTGGTAGAGTTCCTCGGTTATGTGCGGGGCTAACGGAGCGAGGAGGAGCATCACGTTGTAGAGCAGCTCGTAGAGTGCCGCTTTCGCCTTCAGCTTGCTCTCCTCGTTGTCGCCGTAGAGGCGGTACTTGATCATCTCGATGTAATCGTCGGCCACCTCATGCCAGACGAAGGTCATCAGCTCTCTGGTGAGCAGGTTGAAGCGGTAGCGCTCCATCTCCTCGGTGGCGAACTTTATCAGCCTGTGGAGCCTGCTGAGTATCCAGCGGTCGATCGGCTCAAGCTCTTCCGGAGCTTTGGCGGGGTCAAAGCCTTCAAGGTGCCTCTCGGCGAAGCGGTAGATGTTCCAGACCTTCTGGAGGAAGCGGTAGTTGTAATCCACCGTCTCCCACTTGAACGGGTGGTCTTCGCCGGGCGGTGCCAGGGCCGTCCAGAGGCGGAGCGCATCGGCGCCGTACTTCGGTATGACCTCGTCCGGTGCAACCACGTTGCCGTAGCTCTTGCTCATCTTTCTGCCGTCCGGGCCGGCGACCATTCCGTTGATGAGGACATCATTCCAAGGTTTCTCGCCGGTTAGCTTATAGGTTCTGAATATCGTGTAGAATGCCCACGTCCTTATGATGTCCGTTCCCTGCGGCCTGAGCGCGGTCGGGAAGTTGTGCTCGAACCAGCGCTTGGCCTCTTCGTCGCCCTTCATGGCCTCGTGCCACCGGGTTATGATGAGCGGGGTTATGCTTGAGTCTATCCAGCAGTCGAGGACGTCAGTTACGGGCTCAAGCTCTGCACCGCAGACCGGGCACTTCTCAACTGGAGGTTTGTCGAAGCGCGGATCAACCGGAAGGTCTTCTTCCCTCGCCGGAACCACGTGGCCGTTCTTGCAGACCCAGAACGGGAGCGTCGTTCCAAAGACCCTCTGTCTGCTGATGACCCAGTCCCAGTCCATACTCTCGGCCCAGTCCTTCAGGCGGAGGAACATATCGCTTGGATACCAGTTTATCTCCTCGGCGACCTTCACTATCTCGTCCGTGAAGTCCTTCACCTTGATGAACCACTGGGTCTTGGGGAGCAGCTCGATGGGTGCCATGCAGGAGCTCCTCTCGGTGTGCCTCAGCACGCGGTGGTGGACCTTCTTCTTGTCGTAGAGCAGACCCATCTTTTCGAGGTCTTCGGCGATTTTCTTTCTGACCTCTTCCGTCTTAAGGCCGGCATAGGGGCCGGCGTTTTCGTTCATCGTGCCGTCCTCGTTGATTGCTATGATAACCGGCAGGTTGTAGCGCTTCTGCCAGACGACGTCCTGCTCGTCGCCGTAGGTACAGTTGTAGACCGCACCGGTTCCAAATTCGGGGTCAACGTCCCCATCGGCTATAACAGGCACTTCCCTCTCGAATATCGGGAGCTTTACCTTCTTGCCGACTACATCTTTATAGCGCTCGTCCTCCGGGTGGACGAAGACAGCAACACAGGCCGGCATCAGCTCGGGCCTCGTGGTTGCTATTGGCACATAGCCGCTTCCATCCGCCAGCGGGAGCTTGATGTAGTAGAGGTAACCGTCCTCCTCAACATAGCCGACTTCAGCCTTAGCCAGACTCGTCCTGCAGCGCGGACACCAGTAGACCGGGTGCTTGTCGCGGTAGAGCATGCCCTTCTCGTAGAACTCAAGGAGGGACTTCTGAACGGCAGCCTTGTACCAGTCATCCATCGTGTGGTACTCCAGATCCCAGTCAGCGGAATAGCCTATCCTGATGAACTGGTTTCTCATCGCCTCGATGGCCTGCCAGGTCCACTCGACGCACTTCTGGAGGAACTTCTCTGGCTGATCTTTGCTGATTCCGAACTCCTTTTCAACCTTCAGCTCGGTCGGGAGGCCGTGGTTGTCAAAGCCCTGGGGGAAGAGCACGTTGTAGCCGGTCATTCTCTTGTAGCGCGCTATGATATCAATCCAGGTGTGGCTGAGCACGTGACCAAGGTGGAGCGTTCCGCTTGTGAACGGGGGCGGAGTGTCTATCGCATAGCTCGGCCTCTTCTCGTCGAGCTCGTACTTGTAGATTTTCTCATCAAGCCAGAACTTCTGCCACTTCGGCTCAATCTCGTTCGGGTCGTAGGTCTTGGGAAGCATAGGCATCACCCTTTCTGTTTTTTGAAGATGGGTTACCCTCAGAAGGGCGGCTTAAAAATCTTAGCAACGCCGGTGGTGCCGGAGTAAGGACTAACCAAGAAGCGCGGAACGCATGAAATTCATGGGTCGAAATCGGCGTTACGGTGGACGATAGGCACCACCAGGGTATAGAAATGAGCCAGGGGTTTAAAAAGTTTTGGCTACTTAACCGCCACCAGCCAGTACCTTCTGTCGTTGGGCCTCAGCTCGTGTCCATCTCCGTAGATTTTGACCTTTCTGAAGTGCTTCCCCGCCAAAAGCCTCATCTCCCTCGGAGTGTAGATGTTGAGCTCATCGTCCACCATGAAGGCCCTAACGCTCCCGTCGGGCTTAACTATTTGAACCAGCCTCTTGAAGCGGAGCTTTTGAAAAGCAGGCTCGACCTCGCGCCAGTCGGTTATGATTAACCGCTCATCGCCCTTCCGCTCGTCCCATACTACCGGAGAGCTTCCGCCATAGTGCCAGCACGGGAAGTCGGCGATGAAAAGCCCGCCCGGTTTCAGGCCTCGTTTTACAGAATTGAATAATTCATGAATTGTGGAATCATCGAAGTAGGTAATTGAGGAGAAAAACATCGTTATCGCGTCGAACTCTTCCTCAAAATCACTCTCAAGCGCGTCCCCCTGAATGAACTCGACGCTAAGCCCTTCCCTTTCGGCCTTTCTTCTCGCGACGGTCAGCATCTCTTCGTGGAGGTCGAGACCGACCACGTTATAACCGCGCCTCGCCAGTTCGAGCGTCGGGATTCCGGTTCCGCAGGCGAGGTCGAGGATTTTCTTTACCTCCCGTTCAGCCTCTTTCCTGAAGAGCTCCTCCATAAAGTCAATCTCATCTCTAACCCGCTCGGCCCTTCGACGGTAGATGGTATCGTAATACTCCGCCAGAACTGTGTAGAGCTCGTGCATCGCACCACCAAAAATGAATGTAGGTTCAGGTTTAAAATTCTACCTCCAACTCTCGGAAGGCCTCAATCAGTTTATCGTTCTCTTCTGACCTTCTGACCGAAAAGCGAACGAACTCTGGTAAGCCAAAGCTCTCACAGTTCCTTACGAGGATCCCCCTCTCTTTCAGCCGTTCGACGGTTACCCCTGCATTGCCGACGTTTTTTATGAAGAAGTTGGCGTCACTCTTAACGCCCAGCTCCCGCTCAATCCTCTCCTTCTCCCGCCAGATTAGGGGCATGGTCTTTCTTAAGTGTTCGAAGCCGTCTTTGAGGAGAAACTCAAGGAAGGCAACCCCCGTCGAGCCTATGCCCCAGGGCATTCTGACGCTCCCGAAGGCCTCTTTAAAACCAAGGACGTAGCCCACCCTTATTCCGGGCAGACCGTAGCTCTTGGTGAAGGTTCTGAGTTTTACAACGTTCTCTCCTTCGGGACTTTCCGGCTTTTCAACGAAGTCTATGAAGGCCTCGTCGAGAACGAGGAGGGCTTTTCTATCCTCCACAGCGTCGAGAAGGGGTCTAAGCTCTCTGACGCGGTAGAATCTTCCGTCGGGATTGTTGGGGTTGCAGAAAAATACAACGGAGTTTCTCTCGACGAGTTCCGCGAGTTTCTCAGGCTCGTTCGGGCCTTTGATGACCTCTGCTCCAAAAATTCTCGCCACTCTCTCGTACTCGCCGTAGGTGTGACGCGGGATTACGACCTTTCTCCCGCGGAGCGTGAGGATGCCGAGGAGGTAGAGCGCCTCGGTGATTCCAGCCGTTACGGTAAGGGGTTCACCGAGGAGCTCTCCTAATCCCTCCTCAAGCCCCGCGTAGTAGGGATAGCGGTTGCTTATCCCCCTGGCACGCTCGAACATCTCGTCGAGCCACTCCGGTGGATAATGGTTTAGTGATGCCGAGAAGTCCAGCAAACCTTCTTCCCTGGCACCGCCGTGGTATGTCGAGAACCTCACGGGCTCAAGCATGGAACCACCCCCGTTGCAAGGAGTAGGGCTATGGTAATTACCCATTCCGAAACGACCAACCAGTAAACCCTCAAAGCACGCACTATGTCTTCGTTCCCCGGTTCCCTCCCCGGGAACCGGTAAACGCCCGGCTTCTCAAGCCAGACACCGAGAACTGCACTCATGGCAGCCATCGGCTTGTCGGAGTTGAGTTTAAAGCGCGCAAGGCGGTAATACTTCAAAACCCTCCTTCCACCAAGGAGGATGTAGAGGAGAACCGTCAAGCGGGCCGGGATGAAGTTGAGGAGGTCATCCAACCTGGCGGAAAACTTTCCAAAATATTCATAGCGCTCGTTCCGATAACCTAGCATCGCATCGAGCGTGTTCACCGCACGGTAGAGCAGAGCTCCCGGAAGGCCAAAGAGGAGGAAGTAGAGCAGCGGGGCGATTACTGAGTCGTTGAGGTTCTCGGCGAGGCTTTCTATCGCTGCAGAGTTGAGGTGGGCCTCGTTGAGGGCTCTGGTGTCTCTGCTCACTATCATCGAGACGGCCTTCCGCTTCTCCCCGATGTCCCCAGTTATCGTCCTCACGACGTGCTCATGAAGGCTTCTTATCGCAAAGGAGCTCTTGAGGAGGTAAACCGCAAGGGCGTAGCCCAGCGGGGAGGGGAGGTAAGGAGGAATAAGCGAGAGAGCTAAGGCGAAGATGACAACGATGAGGGCAACCAGTGTTCCGGCGATAAAATCGGGGAGAGGGCTTTTTCTTTTCCACCTTTTGTCAAGAAAGCCCGCCATCTTTCCGAACCACACCACGGGATGAGCTAGTGCTGGCGGTTCCCCAAGGAGTAGGTCCCATAGCAAAGCCAGAAGAAAAACCGTCAGAACCTCCATTCTCCGAAAACCTCCCCTATGGCAGAATACTCCTCCAGCATCTCCTCGTTCGGCTCTCTGATCCCCCTCCTCACGTACCATGCCGGATGTTTGAGGTACCTGAACTCAAAGCCGAGCCGTTTCAGGGCCTTCTCTGCGGTTCTGCCGATGGCGAAAATTGATTTAGGCCTCAAAATTTCAAGCTCCTTCTCCAAGAGTTCGAGCTCCCCTTTGCCAAAACCCTTCAGCTTATTGCCCGGAGGGTTGCACTTCACGACGTTGGTTATGTAGACAAAGTCCGGGTTGATACCCAGAGTGAAGAGCGTCTTCCTCAGCAGCATTCCCGATGCGTCGCGGTAGAAGCATATCCCGGTCTTTCCACAGCCCTTCCTTCCCGGTGCCTCTCCAACGAGGGCAACCCCCGAGCCGGGCCAGCCGTTGGCGAAGGGAAGGCCTTCAAACTCGCCCACCCTGAGCTGATAGCGGTGGTATTCCTCGCGGCAGAACCTCAGGGGGTCTTTGAGAAGCTCCTGGTAGAGGCCTCCCAGCTCCCGGGCTGTTCTTTCGTCTTCCCTGTTCACGACGAGGAAACGCTCACCGGGGTTGTATATCGTTCTCGCGTAGACCCCGTAGGTCTTCTCGTCCAAGCTCAGGAAATCCCTCCAGTCGCGGAGGGCTAACGGAATTACTTTAAGATTGGCGGGGTTTGTGTAGACCCCACCGACCTTTTTGAGGTTCTCAAACGGCAGGAGCATAATGGATAAAAAGTCCAGAGGGTTTATAGGTTTGGTGGTTCGATGTCTCACGAAGAGGGAATTGCATTCTTTTCCGGTGGAAAGGACGGGCTTTACGCAGTCCATCTTGCGGAGAGAAAAGGGATTAAAATCCCCTATCTGCTCACGCTGAAAACCACAATAGGCCTCTCACCCCACAGGGAAAATCTCGGAGCTTTAGAAACACTCGCCGGAGCAATAGGGAAAAAACTGCTCACTTTTGACATGGCAAAGGGAAGCGATGCTTTGGCGGAGTTTATAGGCTCTCTCGGCGTGGATTACATCATAGCGGGAGACGTTCTGCTTGAGGATCACCTGAGATGGGTTGAGCGTCTCGCCCGTAAGGCCGGTGTGACTCCATTTGAACCCCTCTGGGAACGGGACACGGAGGAGCTCGCCGTTGAAATGCTTGAGGCTGGCTTTGAATACGCGATGATCGCGGTCAACAAGGAGAAGCTCGACAGAGCGTGGCTTGGCTACACCTTCCGCTCGGTTAGGGATTTAGAGCTTTTCCTCGATTCAAATCCCAGTGTTGACCCGATCGGAGAGATGGGAGAGTTCCACACGGTCGTTTTGAGAGCTCCTCTCTTCCAGGAACGCTTCGTCCTTGAGGTGTTCTCAACTGAGGAAAGCGAGAGGTATTACTGGTTAAAGTTTAGGCTGGTGGGAGAATGAGGGCTGAAGAAATCCTCAAAAAAATCGAATCAAAAGGCATAACCCTCGACTCCCTGCTCGACACGGCTCTGGAGCTCTACATAGGTGAGGAGCGGGAAAAGATTCAAGAAGAACTTCATGAGCTGATGCTGAAGTATTTGAGCGACATCAACGTTCAGGCATTAATTCTTTCAGCTCTCCTGCTTGAGGAGAACTTCACGGTCGAAGGCGACCCCGTGAATTTAGTGGCGGACGAGCTGATTGGAATAAACATCGCCGAATACATAGGCGGAAAGATGGCGCTCTTCAACTTCTTCTACTACGACACAAGGAAGCCCGGGATTCTGGCGGAGCTACCACCCTTTTTGGACGATGCCATCGGAGGCTTTATAGCGGGCTGCATGACGAGGCTCTTCGAATCGGAGGCGGACTGGCCATGAGGAACCTCCTGCCGTTCTTGACACGGGTGCCAATCAAGGGCGACTTCGAAAAAGCCCGCGAGGAGTTCTGGGCCTTTCCACTCGTTGCATTGGTTAGTTCAGCGCTCCCAACGCTCGTCCTCTACTTAGGGCTTCCCCTCTCGAACGTCCTAGCGGTTATCGCGCTTTACTTCACCATTGGCCTCCTTCACCTCGACGGCTTGGCGGACTTTGCCGACGGAGTGATGGTCAAGGGCGAGCGGGAGAGGAAGATAAAGGCCATGAAGGACGTAAACACAGGTATAGCCGGCCTCTTTGCCGTGGTAATGGTTCTGCTCCTGCAGGTTTACTCGCTCGGGCTCGTTCATTTCTACGCGCTCTTGTTAGCCGAGCTGAACTCAAAGCTCGCCATGCTCCTCGCTCTGGCAACAAAGAAACCGCTCGGCCAAGGGCTTGGGGCCTACTTCATGGAGAAGATGAACAGCGGCCAGCTCCTCGGCGGGCTCATCTTCTACGCCATCCTCCTCGCCCCTGTAGTTGTCTACGAGCAAAATGCCCTGGTCTCGCTCCTCGGTCTGGCCTTCGGGGGCTACGCCATCAAAGTTGCCCTCGGCAACTTCGGCGGGATAAACGGCGACTGCCTTGGAGCGGTTGCGGAGATAACGAGGGCCGGAACGCTTTTGGTCATGGCTTTTGCTTGGGCTTACGTGGGAGGCTGAATCCCCGGAATCACATCGAGTCTATCGAGCTCCCTGTCCTCGAGGGCCGCATAAGGCAGGTATCCCCTATCCTGGGCCTTTTCTATAAAGTCGAGGATTCTCGCCATGTCCTCCTGACTCTTCGTCCCGTCGTCAGCGTAGTCCACAGCTAAGACAACTTTTCCGGCCTTAACAACCCTGTCGAGGAGTGAAACCTTTTCGTCCGTCCAGGGGCTCGGCTCAAGACCGTTGTAAAAAACGTCCTCGCTCGCCCAGCCCGAAACCGTCTCAAGGAGCGTTCCATTGTCGTATTCGAGCAGATACTCCCCATTCTGGGGAATTATTATGAAGCTCGGTCCTGCCTTGGAGCGTGTGTAGTTCGCTATTTCCAGGATAAACTCAATCATCTGCCTGGCCGTCCAGCTCTCCCCATATTTCTTGGCCCAGAACCAGTACTCATCGACCTTGTCGAGATAAACGCCCGAAAAACCCTGCGCGATGATTTTGTCTAGGTACTTAAAGATGATTTGCTTCCAGCCCTCCTCCCAGTACTTGACGGCGTAGTTGCCCTCCCAGTCCGGATTCTCCGGCCCGAGCCACGCGGGAGGGTTCTCTTTCCACCCCTCTTTCCAGTAGAAGCGGTAATTCTCGGCCTCGCCGATGCTGATGTAGGCTATGGGGATTACCCCAGTCCTCTTAATCATCTCGATTTCTTCCCGCGTGTAGGCCCTCTCATCGCTCCCGTCCCTTGAGTAGTCCATGACGACTAAGTCGAAGCCGCTCTTCGCTATAACCTCCGGACTCGCGTTCTGGAGCCAGTACGCCCAGCTCCTAATTGAGGAAATGTTCAGCCTTCCCTTAACCTGGATTTGGCTTGAGTTTTCGCCTTTTGGAGTGGTCTGGATCGTTGATGTCACGTTTTGCTGGGCCATTTTGGGAGAGGTTACATTAGACAAAACCGGGGAGGAGGTGTGCGATGTCTGAAAAGGAGAAGACCTCGTCTCAGGTATGGGGCGAGAAGAAGACGGGAATAAAGTCGTGCTGGTTTTCTCTGTTGGGGCGTTTGAGAGACAGGCAGAGGCCAAAACTATGAGGAGCGAGAGGAGTATGCCGAGGAGCCGCATAGAGATAGTTGGGCGGAAGGCCTTTTAACCGTTGCCCGCTATCAACTCCCATGATAATCATCATGGCCGGCGGAAAGTCGAGCAGAATGGGCCGGGAGAAGCCCGTCCTGGAAGTCGGAAATAGACCGATGCTCCTGCGCGTTTACGAGGAGACCGAAAAAGTTGGAGAAGTTCTCGTTGCCGTCTCCAGGAATACTCCCAGAACGAAGGAGCTCTGCCTCCGCGAGGGGATTTCCTTTGTTGAGACGCCGGGGAACGGCTACGTTGAGGACCTGATTTACCTCCTTCGCGAATTCGGGCCTTTCGTCAGCGTTTCCGCCGATCTGCCCTTCCTGAAGGCGAGTGATGTAGTGGCCATCGAGAAGGCCTTTGACGGGAGGAAGAGCCTGACGGGGGTCCTTCCCCCAAAGCTCGTTCCGAAGGACTTAAGACCTGTTGTTTATCGGGGCTACGCGATAGTCGGCCTCAACGCCGTCGGAACTGAGGGAGAGCGATTTTTCGAGCTGAGCAACCCGCTGTTGGCTCTCAACGTGAACACACCGGAAGAGTTAAAGCTCGCCGAGGGGATAGCGAGGCTGGTGGGAAGATGAGGGGCAAGGAACTTAAGGGTGCAATAGCCTTCGTTCTCTTCATGATCATCGCTGGACTGTTCGTCTTCGGCTTCCTGCTCTTTGCAGTGGTTCTAACCCTCACCGGTCTGCTCCTTTTCCTCGGCTTCTACCTCTACGTCCGCCTGAGGCTCTGGTGGGCGAAGAGACACCCACCCAAGGAGCTTGAGGGGCCGGAAGACTACTTTTAGAGCCCCAGCTCCCCCAAAATCCTTTCCACGTCGAGGTTCCTCTCAACAATCCCCGCGAACCTCTCAATTTCCTCCTCTATGCTCCACCGCTCAATCGAAACCGGCTCAAGGCCCTTCTCAGACCTCAGAAAGTTAAGGAAGCGCTCTGTGAAGATAAAGTTGTGGAAGATGCCGTGGAGGTAAGTCCCAAAGGCTCTCTTGCCAATCGCACCTTCAGGCTCGAAAGTTTTCGCCCCGTTGATGGCGGTTATAACTGAGAAAGGCCTCTCAGAGGTGCTCCTGCCGAAGCGTATCTCGTAGCCCTCAACCGCCGTTCCCTTTGCCGGCCCCCACAGAACTTTAGCGGTTAAGTGGTTCGTCCTCTTGGTTTTCTCGAAGACTGTCTTGGCAGGCAGGAGGCCGATGCCCTTTACCTCACCGCGCTTCGACTCAACAGTATCTATTATCTTCTCACCCAGCATCTGAAAGCCGCCGCAGATCCCGACGACGAAAGAACCCTCGCGGTGGGCCTCCAAGACGGCCTCCTCAATTCCGTTCTCCCTCATCCAGAGCAAATCCTCAACGGTGTTTTTGCTCCCGGGGACTATGATAACATCACCTTTGATTTCCTCCGCTTTGGTGACGTAATCAACGCCGTTGGCCCAGTGGAGGGGCTCAAAGTCGGTGAAGTTGCTTATGTGGGGCAGCTTGATTACCTGTATGTGGAGCTCGCCTCTGACTTTTGGAAACTCTGCTAAGGAGTCCTCCTCCGGTAAGCGGTGCTCGACGTACGGGATAACGCCCAAGGTGGGCTTCCCGTAGCGCTTTTCAAGGTACTCGAAGCCGGGCTTTAGGAGCGATGCATCCCCCCGGAACCTGTTGAAGACGAAGCCGATTATCGCTTCCCTCTCGCGTTCATTCAAAAGCTCCATCGTGCCCACTATCGAGGCAAAGCTCCCGCCCCGGTCTATGTCTGTAACGAGGATTCCCTTTGCCTTTGCGTGGAGCATCACCCTCGTGTTCGCTATGTCGTAGTCCTTGAGGTTGATTTCGACCGGACTGCCGGCGCCTTCAATTATAACGAGGTCGTGCTTCTCCTTCAGCTCGTTGAGAACGGTCATCGCTTTCCTGAAGAGCTCCTCCTTCTTGGACAGCATGTAGTCTCTGGCCGAAACGCTTCCCACTGGCTTCCCCATGAAGACGACCTGGCTTCTCATGTTGCCCTCAGGCTTGAGCAGAATCGGGTTGAACTTAACGCTGGGCTTTTTTCTGCACGCTATCGCCTGCAAATACTGCGCCCTGCTTATCTCGCCCCCTTCGATGCTCGGCGCTGCGTTCAGGCTCATGTTCTGGCTCTTGAATGGAACGACGTCGTAGCCGAGGTTCGAGAAAATCTGGCATAGTGCCGTGACGAGGAGCGACTTGCCAGCTCCGGACGAGGTTCCTAAGACCATCAAGGCATCTCCCATTCTCCCACCGTTCGGAGTTGGCCGAAGGACATATAAACCCTTGGATAAAAAGTCCAGCGGTGGTTGAAATGGAGAGCCTCTTCCTGCTGGTTTTGGGTAACACGGAGATAAGCACAGTCCCGGGAATAAGTGTGGCCGGGGCTACACCCGAACTTACCAGACTCACCCCAGTAGCCGATGCGGAGTACCTCTTCCACGAGAAGCCCCTGACTATTGACGTAATCCCCGTAACCCCTGAAGGCCACCCGACGCCGGCTATAATCACCAAAGCGGCGAAGGAGCTTGCGAACTTCCCGGTTCTAGTTGTCAGGGGTGGAACATATCTCGCTCCGCTCGTCCCCCATATCCACATCAGCAACGCCGTCGGGAGGGACTTTAGGAAAGAACCTGCACTGCCGGAGTTTGGGGAGATAATCAGGCGTGCCAAGCTCCTCGGCGAGGAGCTGAACAAGATGCCAATCAAGGAACTCGTCATCGGCGAATCCACTCCCGGCGGAACTACAACTGCCCAGACCGTTCTGTGGGCGCTCGGGTATGAAGCTAAGACGAGTTCGGCCTCGCCCAATAACCCTCAAAGCCTGAAGGAGAAGGTAATCAGCGAGGCCTTCAAGAGGGCCGGAATTGAGAAGGGCCAGCTCAGAGACAATCCGCTCGAAGCTCTAAGGCAGTTCGGCGACCCTATGCTGGCAACGGTGATAGGTATTTCCCTCGGCTTCAGGAAGAACGTCGTCCTGGCTGGAGGAACGCAGATGCTGGCCATCTCAGCGCTCCTAAAGGCCCTCGGCGAGGATTTAAACAGGTTCATGATTGCAACGACGAAGTGGGTGGTCAATGATAAGAGCGCAACCTTCCTCGAAACGGCGAGGGAAATCGGAATAATAACTTATTCGGCCGACCTTGACTTCTCAAAGAGCGAGTTTAAAGGACTGAGAGACTACGAGCGCGGCTACGTCAAGGAAGGAGTTGGAGCGGGAGGGGCGACGTGGCTGGCCGTTAAAGCCGGCTTCTCGCCAGAAGAAGTCAGCAAAAAGGTCGAGGAGCTTTACGGAAGGCTTATGGAGATGAAGTCGTCCCCCTGAGCAGTTCAGCCTCTATCCCGGCTTTTACCGCTTTTTCGTACATCTTTTTGTCGTCGGTTATCAGCTTGGCACCGGCTCTTTTTGCACATGCTAGGAAAAGGACGTCAAAACCGCTTGCCTTTGTAGTAATTCCAAGGTCAATGGCGATTTCAAGGAGATAAACGTCCGAGTACAGTAAGGAATGTTCGGTAATAAAACTAACCGCAAGCCTGGAAAGGGCAGGATTGTTGGAGAGGCGTGAGACAACGGAAGCCGTCTCCACAAGCATAGCAACCGGCTCGTGTAGCAGTATCCTACCCATGGTCACTTCATCAAGAATGGACTTCGCTTTTCTGTGAAGCGCGAGCCGGGAGTAGTAAACTTCGTCCCTTTTCTTCCGCTTTGGTGGAACAAAGCCCTTCACGAAGACGCTCGTGTCGAGGACGAGGTCAGTAGTCATAGTTCCTCTCCCTCATCTCCCGTACCATCTCGGTTATGTCCTCTACGTCTTCCGTGTACTCAGTCTCCTCTTCCGCAAGTTGAATGAGCTCTTCAAGGGTAACCCTGCTCTTCCGAAGTTCCTTTAACCGTATTTTCAACAGGAGATTCTGTGCATCAAGGAAGAGCCTTTCAACCTGGCTCTCAACGTCCTCCATTCTCTCACCAGCGTTAATAGGGGCTGAAGCTATTTAACCTTTGTCGCTTCCCACTTCCTCAAACTCTCCTCAAGTGCCTCCCTAACGGCTTTCCCGATGTTTATCCCCAGCTCCGTTGCCGTTCCCGCCCACTCGATTTCGCCTTCGAAAGCGAAGACGCCGATGCCGTCGCTCGTCGTTCCGGTGGCGTTGTAACCGAGCTTTAGAAGGGTGTATGTTTTCGCCTCCGTTGCCGTCATTATCGCGTTGGCCATAGCACCGACGGTCAGGCCGTCCTCGATGACAAGGGCAAGGTTTATAGTTCCCAGTTTCCAGGGAGGAGGGACTTCGCCCGCTATTGCAGGGTTCGTTATCCCAGCCGTGATGTAGGCCCTAACGCTCCCGTTCTTCGCCACCGATAAAACCTTCCCCACGTCAGCGGCCGTCATGAAGCCGACGAAGTTTTTGAGCCCATGTTCCATCTCAAAGGCATGGCAGTCAGCTTTGTAATCCCCCGCATAATCCTTGTGCACCATCATGAAGAAGAAGCCGTTGGCTTTGGTTAATCCTCCCCTGTAGGGCGCGTTGCTTAGAGCCAGCATCGGCTCGTTGAAGGGACGTATAAGGTGCTCAAACTCCATGACTCCCTCATCGGCTTCTCAGAATATAACCCTTCCCGTTAAACGCTTCTGTTTGCTGAAAGGTTATTAAGTTCAGAAACAAGCTTAATCGGGTGGTAATATGGGAGCGGAGGAACACAAGAGAAGGGCTCCAAAGAAGTTCAAGTTCGCGGTCATAACTGTGAGCGACACCGCGAGCAGGGGCGAGAAGGAGGATAAGAGCGGGAAGTTCCTCGTTGAGGAGCTTAAAAAGGCCGGGCATGAGAGGGTGCTCTACAAAATCGTCCCCGACGAGAAGATAGAGATAATTGGCGCCGTTGTCGAGGCCTTTGAGAGGGGAGCTGAAGTTGTCGTTACCTCCGGCGGAACCGGAATAGCGAGCAGGGACGTTACGATAGAGAGCATTAGGCCATTGTTTGATAAGGAGCTGACGGGATTCGGTGAGATTTTCAGGCTTCTCAGCTACGAGGAGATTGGAACTGCTGCGGTCATGACGAGGGCAACCGCCGGCATAATCAGGAGCTCGGGAAGGGCGATGGCAATCTTCTGCCTGCCGGGAAGCCTCGGCGCGGCGAAGACGGGAGTAAAGATCATCCTCAAGGAGGCCGGCCACGTCCTCAAGCACGGGAGGGAGTAAACTTAAATCCTCTTAGGGTCTAAAAAAGGTTGAGAGGTGACGAGTGTGGAGAACCTCAATAAGACGAAAGGTGCCTTGGCGGAGCAGGGAGAGGGAAAGCTCAAAGGCATCCGTAAGTTCAGGGGAATCCTCGGGACGTTTGATGAAAAGACGATACAGTGGGCCATTGAGGAGGCTGAGGAGATTTGAAAGACGTCGTTTTTATCGATACCTCTATTATAGTCGAGTACCTTCTGAACGGGCCAAAGGCAGATTTTGCAGAAATCGTTCTAAGTGCTTCTTCGACCAACGTGACCTCGACAATAGTCTATCGCGAATCACTCGGGGCACTTGCAATGGCGTTCGGGCGTGAAAAGTTTGGAATAAAAGGCAAGCACAGTCTGCGAAAGTTCATAAGGAAAAATGGGTGGGCCAAATTTGAGCCAGTTGTGGAAGCATTAGATGGCCTAATCAGAGAGGGCGACATTGTCGTGCTTCAGGATTTCCAGGGCACAAGTGAACTCAGGAGTATCATGAAAAAGTATCGCTTGATGCCTTCCGACGCTCAAATAGCTCTAACCTGCAAGAACTATGGCATCGAAAAAATAGCCACGTTTGATTCCGACTTCAAGAGGGTCGATTTTCTAAAAACAATGGGGGTTTGAAAATGATGGAGTTCAAGCGCTTAATACCCTACCGCGAAGCTCTAAGGTTACTCCTCGATGACCTGAGTGAGCTTAACGAAATTGAAGAGCTTCCCCTGAGCGAGGCTCTCGGAAGGGTTTTAGCTGAGGATATCGTTTCCCCAATTGACAGCCCACCCTTTGACCGCTCCGCCGTTGATGGCTACGCTTTAAGGGCAGAGGACACATTCCATGCGAGGGAATACAGCCCGGTCGAGCTTAAGGTGGTTGATGAAATAGTTGCCGGCGAGGAGAGCAAGGCAAGAGTTGAACCCGGAACGGTGGTAAAGCTTATGACCGGCTCAAAGATGCCAGTAGGAGCAAACGCCGTCCTGATGCAGGAGATGGCCGAGCGTGAGGGGGACATTATAAGGGTCCTTCGCCCCGTTGCTCCCGGACAAAACGTGGCCTTCGCCGGCGAGGACGTAAAGAAGGGGGAAATAATCCTGCGGAAGGGGCAGGTTCTAAGGCCGCAGGACCTGGCCCTGCTTAAGAGCATCGGTTTTAGAACCGTTAAGGTCAAGAGAAAGCCCCGCGTCGGGATAATAGTTACCGGCGACGAGCTGATTGAGGAGTTTGATGAGGACGCGCTGAAGGCAGGCAAAATCCTCGAAAGCAACTCGGTGATGCTAAAGGGACTTGTAAGGCAGTATTTCGGTGAGCCAGTCTTCTACGGCGTCCTTCCCGATGACGAGGAAGCCATAAGAGACGCAATAGATAGGGCCAAGAATGAGAACGATCTCGTCCTCGTCACCGGCGGCTCTGCCTTCGGCGATAAGGACTTCGCCCACCGCTTTGTCAGGCTCATGTTTCACGGCACGACGATAAAGCCCGGAAGGCCAATAGGCTACGGCGAGAGGGTCTTCATAATGAGCGGTTATCCTGTGGCTGTCTTTGCCCAGTTCCACCTCTACGTCAAGCACGCCCTGGCAAAGCTCGTCGGTGCTAAGAACTACGAGGTTCGCGTTAAAGCAACGCTCACTGAGAGAATTTCCAGTCAGCTCGGAAGGCGCGAGTTCGTGAAGGTGTGGTACGAGAACGGCAGGGCAAGGCCGATTAAGAAGAAGGGCAGCGGGATAATAAGCTCGCTCGTGGAGAGCAACGGGTACATAGAAATTCCAGAGGACAGCGAGGGGTACCTAGAAGGGGAGACGGTTGAGGTTGTGCTGTACTAAACACCACTACTCCCCGATCAGCTCATTTTTATCCGGCTTTTTTATTATGAGCTTAACATCATCCGGGAAGTCGTCTGGATCAACGAGGTTCTCCACTATCTCAAGGGCTTCACTGCGCTCCTTTCTTCTTTCCTCGATAACATCACTGAGAAAATCTGACTTTCCCCATGGGAGAACGGCCCTGATTTTTTCTTCTTCATCGTCCCAAGGATCCTTTTTCTGTCTTACCACCTAAATCCCCGGTAGAACTACCACACGAACCTAATAAACCTTACTCCACGGGATGTTACGATGCTATGGCCCGCCCGTAACTCCCACCCTCATCGATGCCAGACGGCGGGCTCGGGCGGGCTAACCCAGGCGGGCCGTCTGTGCCCGGTCTGGGTTTCCCGCGGCCATCGTGCTCCGTAACGCGGAAGGCCCTCCCGCGGGGACCTCGCTGTAAGACCGGGCTGTGGCCCCCGCATCGCACTCCGGTTCATTCGTCCCCGGAGTCCTCGCGCGGGGGCATTAACACGTTGAAAAAGAGGGTATATAAAGCTGCCTCACTCTGTCAGCTTCCTTAGCTGGAAGTAAAGCCTCGGCTCCAGACTCTCCTTTTCCAGGACAACCACCAAAGTGCCGTTGTTCACGATGGTGAAGTCCCTCAGTTTTGAAATGAACTTCATGAGACTATCCCATGAGTTGTACACCGTGAGGTACTCAAAACAGTCAATCACTATGATACCATGCTTTCCCGACTTGGCAAACGTCTCGAGGTACTGGTAGGCTATCTCGGTCATCCTAGCGAGGTTGGTGGGGTTTATTGTGTTCTTGAAAGTGCCCTGGAAGGGTATGGTGGTCACGAAGTAGCACTCCCATCCCTCGGGTATATCCGAGACGTCCCTGACGAAGGCCAGCACGGGCATGTCGCGGAGTTTCTCCTTGAGCTTCTTGTATTCGTTTATCCCGACAAGGAGTGTACCCGGTTTGAGGTCCGGCTGCTGGGGGGCCGTTTCTTTTGAGGGCATGAATGTCTTGGATGACGTCAGCTTGACCATCGCCCACACCATGAAGACAATGAGTATCGATGAGAACGTGAAGCCTATCGCTTCGTACCAGGAGTAGAGGCCAAAGAGGGCTGCTGGGACGAGGTGAACCCCGAACAGAAGTATGCTGATGGAGAGGTATCTGATAGCACTCTTATAAATCTCCTCAACTCCCATCAGGAGCAGTCCACCCGCCACCACAAAGACCCCGCTTATCCCAAGTGCCGCCGCGCTCGTGGCCGTCCAGGAGGCATCCCCCGTGTAGAAGTACACGCCCAGCATGTACACCATGAACGCAACGGGCATAACGGAAAGGATGGTAAGGGTTCTGTGCCTGGCGTTTATGGACTCCTCCTCAAGGAACTTCACAGAGCCATAGAAAATGAAGCCTGCGAACGTCGAGAGGCACAGGAGTCCCGCCAGCTGGATGGTAACGCTCTGCTGCATCGTAAAGAGGATCGTTAGGAAATCGAATACCCACGCTATCGAGAACGCCAGGGCAGATTTCCTTCTGTTGCGTAGGTATATTCTGAATATCCACGTCGCGGCCACCGCATCCGCGATCAGCACCAGTGCGGCCTCTACTAGCAGGAGTGCCTGGATGCCGTCCAACAACCTCACCTCATCTATCTGCTGGGCTCACCGAACCCATCCCATTTAAACGGTCCCTCCGGTGGAACTCGAAGTGCTGTCTCATCCTCGAATTTGACAACTAAAACTTCAGGTCTGGCGATTATAAATGCTACTCTTCCCCTCTCCCCATACCGGACTATCCTGTGCACCCCATCCACCAGTTTCATGGGGAACATGAGGGTTGTGGGGTAGTTGGGGTAGTACCAGAACTCCCCGTGGCGGGAGATTCCAACCAGGTCTCCAAAGAGATAGTATCCATAGAGGGGAATGAGTTTTGTGCCATCGAAGGTGTTAGAGACGTACTCCAGGAAATCCCTGTTTATCCCGACTCCACTTATTATCGCAGTCTCAATGGACTCGCTATATGGTTCAAAGAGGGACATCAACGGGGGAGCTGAGCGGACTGTGTTTATCCTGTCTGTCTCCATGACGCGCTTTGTGTACCTCACCAGTGGATCCAGGATCTTCAGCACAGCCTCGGGGCCTTTCTCGCGGAGGACTTTTTTCAGGCCATCGGTTTCCATGCCTATGAAGTAAAGAATCCCCCCGTAGCTCCAGACGAGCTGACTTATCTCGTCCTGGTACCAGCCGTAGGGGCCGTGGGAGATGGCACGCATCTGGTGGTCATCGTGATAAACGTCCGCCAGCCCGTAGATCTCATCCAGGGCTGCACGCAGGTACGCGTGAAGGGCATCCATGTAGCGGGCGTCCCAGTGCCCGATGGCCCTCTCACGTGTAGTTCCGGAGGACTGGTAGAAGCGTATTCTACCGCGGTACCCTTCGGGAACAAATTCAAGCCAGTTGGCACGGAGGTAATCCTCGTCCACCGTAAGGCCCAGGTTGAATATCTCCTCAAAGACCTCAGTGATAGTTCCCTGAAAGATTTCATCGAGGTCTGGCTTCAGCCTCTCAGTGACGTTCCTCCAGTAGGGAGTTCTCTCAAAATGAAATTCAAATATCTCCCTCAGGTATTCCCGTATCCAGGTTTCCTTAACACCCAGTGGGTGTTCCTGCAGGTTCTCCAACAGGATTTCATAGTTCATACTGAATGTTTTAACCAAACAGTATAAAAGCTTTTTCAAATCCAATACCGTTTCAATGTAATTAAATAAATGCCAAACATTAAATAGGAAAAAGTGCATGTGTAATTGGGTGGATGTTCAATGGGATTAATAGTTGGCAGGGTTGACAGGAGCGGGGTAGAAGATTTCAGGTACACACTGGAAAAGGCCCTGGAAACGACGGAATTCTGGAAAGAAAGGTTCTCGGGGGTGAACGCAGAGGAAATAACGCCCAAAGACCTGGCAGAATTGACCGACCGGGTGACCATCGAACCCCACGACCTGTACCGAACCTCCGAGATATGGCCCGACTACATCCGGGATCCCAAGATTTTCTATACCGTGATGAGGACCAGCGGGACCACTGGCCGTCCCAAGAGGGTGCCTTACACCCGGGACGACCGCATGAGGAGCGGGCGCCAGCTCGAGCCGTGGATACGGGAGTACATGGATAGAGGCGACAGAATCGCGTCGTTCTTCCCTCCGCTTCCCTCGTCATCCGGCATGTTTGCTTTTGGCGGGTTTGAGGCCATCAATGCAAAAACCGCCTACTATCAGGTGCCCATTCAGTACCTCCTGGACAGAGAGATGCTCCTGCGGGAGCTTCAGGACATAAAGCCAACCTCCATCTTCTGCCTCACAGCGACGGCGTACAACCTCGGCCTTACTCTGCCCGAGTCCATAAAGAAGGACATACAGACCATAGTCGTCGGCGGCGAAACCCTGACTCCCGAGCTCGCAAGGGCAACTCTGGAGCTGTTTGAGAACGCAGTGATAATAGATAACTTCGGTTCAACGGAGGATGCGGTAACCGGCTACCGCGTCATCACAAGGAAGAAGGCCACGAAGTTTAACTTTGGGGAATCCATAGTGGTCCTCAAGGACAGCGGGGACGGCTACGACGACTACAAGCGCATCTACATAACCAAGGTGATGAGGAACGGTGAACTCACCGGACTGCCGCTCTTCAACTACGACATTGGGGACCTGGCGAGGATCGAGAACGGTGAGGTCAGGAACATCATCCGCATCAAGGACGTCGTGACCCTCGCTGGAGCGAAGCTCCACATCGATCAGGTGATGGAGATAGTGTACGACCATCCGGACCTCCTTGATTTCGTGATAATATACCACCCGCTCTCGCCCGAAAACCCGAAACCAAAGGCAACGATACGCATCGCATACGGGGAGAAGAAGCCCGCGGGGATAGAGGAAGAAGTCAGGGAACTGCTCTATGAGGCCAACAATCCCGTCCGGTACGAGGTGGAAGAGTCCCAGCAGGCGGAACTGGAGATAGTGGCGGTTCCGCTGGAGAAGCTCAGGGCGGACCTCCCGAAGAGGCTCGGAAAAACCAAGAGGATATATATAGTGGGAAAAGACCTCTGAGCCTCCCCTCCCACTATTTTATTCCGTCGTTGTCACAATGCCGAAAATTTATTTAAGCCTGTTCTCAAATTTTCAGCGGTGATAGCGATGAATGGGAAAATTATTCACGACGGTATCCACGGCAGCATGAAGCTCACGGGACTCATCCTTGACCTCGTCAAAACCCCCGAGTTCCAGCGCCTCAGGAATATAAGACAGCTCGGCCTCGCGTACCTCGTTTACCCCGGTGCCAACCACAGCAGGTTCGAGCACTCCCTCGGCGCGTGGAGCATAGCCCGAAGACTCGCCGCGGAAGTTGGGCTGAGCAAGGATGAAAGCATGCTCCTCCAGGTTGGGGCCCTGCTCCATGACATCGGACACGGGCCTTTCAGCCACACGTTCGAGACCATATACAAGCACTACGTTAAAGAGCACGACCACATGCGGCTCGGACAGGATATAGTTCTCGGCAGGGTCAACATAACCGAGAGCGAGAACGGCGGCAGGATTCCCGAGATAATTGGAGATTACGGCTATGACTTCGAACCGGCGGACGTGGCCAACCTCATCCTCGGCAAACACGAAAAGCGTTATCTCGGCCAGATGCTGCACGGCGATGTTGACGTTGATCAGTTAGACTACCTCATCAGGGACGCGCACTACACCGGCGTCGCCCACGGCATAATCGACCTGGAGAGGCTCATGAAGGTTCTCAGGATTCACGACGGCGAGCTCGTTGTCGATGAGAAGGGCATCGAGGCAGTTGAGGGCATGATGGTCGCCCGCTCCCTCATGTACTCCCGCGTTTACTTCCACCACACCGTGAAGATAGCGGAGGGTATGCTTACTAGGGCCCTGGAGTTCGCCCTTGAGGAGGGCCACCTCTGGGACTTCTGGAAGATGACCGACTGCCGCGTTCTTGTGGAGCTTGAGGATCTCGAGGGCTTCCCCGCAGAGATGGTGCGGCGCGTGAAGTACAGGGAGCTTTACAAGGCCGCGGTTCTGGCAAACGCCGACGAACTGAGTACCGAGGAAAAGAGGGAGCTGCTGACGGCGTACAGGAACGTCAAAAGGAGGCAGGAGATAGAAAGGGCACTCGCCGATGCGGTTGGTGCCAGGGAAGGGGAAGTAATCCTGGAGTTCAGCATAGCGGACCTCATGCTCAGCGAGCCGAGGCTTAAGGCAACGGAGATAAACGTTCTCCTTGACAATGGCGACCTTCAACCACTGACAAAGGTTACTCCGCTCGCCAACGCCCTGAAAAGGCGCCAGACGCCGCGCTGGGCCGTCCTAATAGCGTCACCGGGAGAGTACGTACCCAAGCTGCGGGAGACCTGGAGAAAGGTGCTGTTCAGCTGAAGGGGCGCCGGAACGCGATCAGCCGAAGAGCTGCTTCTTTATTTCCTTCTTCAGCTCCTCTATGAGGTCTATGAGTTCGTCGGCGTCCCTCACCTCGTCGAGGCTGTCCTTCGGTATAAGGGGAACCTCTCCAACGACCTCGGTCCTGGTCTTCTCGAGTATGAAGACACCGTCGCTGTTTATTATCCTGCCGACCTCCGCCACCATCTCGGCGCGCTTGACTGTGGAGCGGGTCTTGCGCTCGTCTATGCCCGTCAGGATCCTGAACTCGTCCTCCCTAGAGACGGCGTTGAAGGGAGCCTTCTTGACCTTGACAACGCCGAGGCCAAGTTCCTTGAGGCGGTCGAATATCTCCCTCTCAAGCGGTGTCTCAGGAGTAACGTCGAGGTTGGCCTCAACGGTCGAGTGGAGAACGTCGATAGGCTCTGCAAGGGGCTCGTCGAAGAGCTCCTCAAGGCGGATGGCGACCTCAAGCGAGACCGCCTGCTCACCGCGCTCATAGTTGGTGAGGCTCTTCCTGGAGATGCCGAGGAGCTGCGCCAGCTCGTTTATTGAGTACCCGTACCTCTCCCTCAGCTTCCTCAACAGACCGCCGTTTATCCTCACATAAAAGCCGCCGCGCTCGGCGAATATTGCCGGCATCTCGTTCTCGACAAGAACATCGTAGAGGGTCTCGGGTCTGAGGGCGTAGATTCCAAACCTCTCGTAAACGACGCCCTCCTCAAGCTCGGCGTTTTTCGTCTTTAGGCCGACGATCAGGGGCGAAGCCTTGAAGAAGCGGGCCAGCCTCTTTAGATCCTCCGCCTGCTCCCCGGTGACGGTGTCTATGTTGGTGGCCACCTTTATGAAGAGCAGGAGGAATAACCTGCTCGCCACTATGTCAAAGCACGAGCCCTTAAACTCCATACGCGCCGTTTTATACCCCGTGCCCCTTAGTATCGCCTCAACCGTCCGTATGAGCCTTTCCCTGTCCATCACCCTTAAATACGCAAACAACTTATATAAAGTTAAGGTGTCGCTATGAGGCCGATCATACTCAGGGGAAGTCTCGTGTCGATAGGCATGCTTCTGAAGGACGACCTGCGGCAGGTCTGGCTCTGGTACAACGACCGCGACGTCAGGAAGTACCTCTCGTTCCCGGAGGAGATATTTTTCTACGAGGATGAGCTGGAGTGGTATGAGGCTCTGAGGCGGGAGAAGAAGCACGAAAAGGTATTTGCGATCATGGAGAACTCCTCGCGCTCCCTCGTTGGACTTGTGGGACTGCACAGGATAGACCACCACAACGGACGCGCCGAGCTGGGATACTTCCTGGCCAAAAGGCACTGGGGCCATGGCTATGCCAGCGAGGCCGTAAAGCTTGCCCTTGAATACGCCTTCGAGTGGCTCAACCTGCGGAAGGTCTATGCCCACGTCTTCGAGACAAACATCGCATCGATAAGGGTTCTTGAGAAGAACGGCTTCACCCTCGCCGGCCGCTGGAAGAAACACCAGTACGTCCCAGGGGAAGGCTTCGTTGATGTGCTCTGCTACGAGCGGTTCCGGGAGAACACCGAAAACCACTCCAAGTAGGGGACATGAAAGCCGCCCGGAGGTGGAATAATGGCTGGAAACGGTCGAATCCGACTCCTCGTTGTGCTGCTCGCGGGAATGCTCATCCTCTCCGCGGGATGTCTCAACAGCGGTGGAGCCACACAGACGGCCTCAGGACAGTCCAACGAGAGTACCGCTTTCCAGACCAGTGAGACGATCGGTTCTTCACAGACCACCCCAGTGCCAACGAACTCCGCTTCAACAACAGAAACACCAAGCACTGAAGTGCCCAAGAGGGACAATGAAACGACCTCCACCGCTGCGGAAACCTATGGGGTGGTCAAGGTCACGTTCATCGTCTCAGTCCCCGATTACACACCGGGAAATGACGCGGTTTATATCGCAGGTGACTTCAACGGCTGGAATCCGGGTGATGAAAACTACAGGCTCAGGAAGCGCGACGACGGGAAGTGGGAGATAACGCTGGAGTTCAAGAAAGGGACCAGGATCGAGTTCAAGTTCACCCGCGGCTCGTGGGAGACCGTTGAGAAGGGCAGAAACGGTGAGGAGATTCCGAACAGGGCCCTGGTGCTGGAGGAAAGCGGGAGGTACGAGTTCACGGTTTATCACTGGCGCGATTACGTGGAGGAAGTAGGGGTCGGCATGCACACGATAGTCGGGAACGTGACGACTTTCAAGATGTTCATGCCTCAGCTCAAGGAGACGAGGAGAATCTGGATATACTTGCCGCCAGATTACGGGAAGAGCGACAGAAGATACCCCGTCCTCTACATGCACGACGGCCAGAATCTCTTTGACCGGGCAACCTCCTTCGCCGGCGAATGGGGGGTGGACGAGGCCCTGGAGAAACTCTTCCGGGAGAGAAACTTCTCGATCATAGTTGTCGGCATAGACAACGGCGGCGAGAGGAGGATAGACGAGTACTCGCCGTGGAGGAACGAGGACTACGGAAGGGGCGGGGAGGGAGACGCCTACGTCCGCTTCATCGTCGAAACGCTTAAGCCCTACATCGACTCCCATTACAGAACCATCCCGAACGAGACGGGGATAATGGGCTCCTCCCTTGGAGGACTCATCTCGATCTACGCTGGCTTCGCATACCCGGAGACCTTCCGCTACGTTGGGGCCATGAGTTCAGCCTTCTGGTTCAACCCGGAGATCTACGACTTCGTGAGGAACGCCCCGGAGGGCCCGGAGAAAATCTACATCGACTGGGGGACCCTTGAGGGCAGTGACCCGGCCGGAATGATAGAGACCAACAGAAAGATGGTGAATGTACTGACGGAAAAGGGCTACGTGGAGGGCGAAAACCTTCTCGTCATCGAGGACGAAGGAGCCACACACAACGAGTACTACTGGTCGAGGCGCTTTCCGGACGCGGTGCTCTGGCTCTTCGGCGGTTGATTTTTAAACCCCTTCCCATTTCTTCAACCATGCTCCTCCACATCGGAATCGACGACACCGACTCACCCAACGGCATGTGCACCACATACCTCGGTGCCCTCCTTTACAGGGAGCTTTCCAGTCTAGCGGAGCCCATAGACCTGCCGAGGCTTATCAGACTCAACCCGAACATCCCCTACAAAACGAGGGGAAACGGAGCGGTCGCGATGACCTTCGAGGTCGAGGAGGAGTTGATCCCAGAAATCAAAGATACCGTCCTTTTCTACGTAAACCAGCTGGCAGATTTCACCCACGAGAACACCAACCCGGGAGTTGTCTTCTTGGAGGGGGATATTCCAGAAGAGCTCCGCGAGTTTTCGCTTAAAGCTCTGAGGGAGCACGTTAAGATCGAAGATGCCGAAAGGGTCGCGAAAGATGTCGGGGCGGAGGTCTTCAAGTTCAAGCTCGGCAGGGGAATAATTGGCGCCTTAGCTTCAATCGGCTACCCGCTCGAACGCTTCACCTACGAGCTGTTGGCCTACCGCGAGCCCGAGAACTGGGGGACGCCGAGAAAGGTCGATGCGAAGAGTGTTTTCGCCGCCGACCGCTGGAGCTACCCCTTCACCTACGACAACGTTGACCCATACAAGAGGAGCGTCCTCATAACGCCACACGGCAAAGACCCCGTTCTCGTTGGAATCCGCGGGATTGATGCCGGGAAAGTCCTCCAGACCTTCGAGAGGGTTGAGTTCGAGGAGCCTGTCGCCTTTTACCAGCTCTACAAGACGAACCAGAACACCGACGACCACCTTACCCCAAAGAAAATCGGCGAGCTGAAGCTCTACGACAGCGCGGTAGTTAGGGGCAGGATTGCAAGCCCTTACTGGGAGCGCGGGAGGCACGTCTTCTTCGAGCTTAAAGATGAAACCGGTAGAATCCGTGTCGCGGCCTTCGAGCCGACGAAGAAGTTCCGGAACTGGGTCAGGAAGCTTTTGCCAGGAGATGAAATTATCGCAGCCGGCGGTGTTAAGGAGCACGAGGGCGTTCTGACGCTCAACCTCGAAAAGTTCTATCCGGTGAAGCTCGTCTCCAAAATCGAATATCAGAAGCCCAAGTGTCCAAAGTGCGGGGGAACGATGAAGAGCAAGGGCGACTATTTGAAGTGCAAGCGCTGCGGCTATAAGATGCCGAAGAAGCTCATTCCGGTTGAAGTCCCGCGCGAGCTGGAGATGAAAATCTACGAAGTGCCGCCAGACGCGAGGAAGCACCTGTCGAGGCCGCTGGTGCTGCCGGGTGGGGAGGAGAGGATTTTGAGACTTTTGTGAAGTAAGATATTGATAATCACAATTATCATGACGGTGATTATCATTGATTGATTTGCATTCACCCTGCAAAGGGATTTAAAAAGAGCTTGCAGTGAGGATGCAATCTATCTAATGACCTCAATCGCGTTAATGCCCTCAAAGTCAGAATCAAAAGTCGCTATCCTTGGAATGCCGTGCTTTATGCAGGTCGCGAGAATCGTTGCATCGCTTGGCAGGAGGCCGTACATGGCGGCAACCTCTTTTATTATTTCGGCTCTATCTTCATCGGGGAGGATATAAATCCCAGCATCCCCGATGAGACCTAAGACCATGGAAAACGCCGTTTCAATCAGTTTTAAACCATCTGTAGTCTTGACGAATCGCTTTACATCGTAGATGTTAGAAATTCCGTGTTTCTCTTTGGCGAGCTTCCTAAAAGAGACGTAAACTGCTTCGTTGATTGAAATCGGAGAAATGACCAGCTCGTCTTCTGAAGTCAGTATGTCCCTCGCTCTTGGAGTTAAGGACGTCGTGAAAAGAAAGTTGTAGATGATGTTGGCGTCAATGTATGTCCTCAAAGCCCTCAGCCTCCAGAGCGTAGGTGTCAAGCTCCTCAACGGAAGCCTTTCCGAGTATTCCCATGTAGCTCTCAACGGGAAGTTTCTTACGTTTTTTCTTTAATTTTAATTCAAGGTAGATTCGAAGGGCTTCAAGCTCAAGCTCTCTTTCAATGGTCCGTTTGGTCTCCTCACTAACCTTACCGGGTAGTTTCACGCGAAGGGTTACCTCTTCCATACTCCCACCGCTCTTAATTTGGGGTTCATTAGATATAACCCTATCCCCTCATCACCTTCCACACCAGCAGCGGGAAGACGAGCGTTGCATCTGCCCAGATTTCAACGTAGTCGGCCTTAGCCCTTATCTTGCCCCAGCTGACACCTTCGCTCGGTGGAGCACCGCTCAGAGAGCCGTCCCAGGGGATGGCAGTGGTGATGTAAATCGCGTAGTCCGTTCCACCCCTGAAGAGGTTGGCGTTGATAATCGCGTGCTTGGGTAGAGATCCTCCGAGAATTATCGAGGCGGTCTCCTCGGCGGTAACCGCGAGGTTGTTGAGCTTGACTATATCGTTGGCGATGTCTATGACAAGCTCCCTGTCACCGCGCTCCTCCTTGAAGAAGTAGAGCATGTCCCCTATCGAGCCGTCGGTTATAGCGGGACAGAATATCGGGACGTTCCGCCTGTAGGCCCAGTAGATTACCGAGCGCTCCTTCTCCTTCCCCAGCTTCTCGTCCATGTAACGACCCATCTCGTGGATAAACTCGCTCGCCGTCAGAGGTTTACCGCGCTTCCTTTCCATCTCAAGAACCCGCTCGAAGAAGGGGATCATGTACTTCTCGAACTCGATGTAGCGGTCATTGGGCACGAAGATGTTGCCGATTCTGTTGATTCCCTTCTCGCGCATCAGGACGTCGTTCACATGCCAGTCGCCGAGGACAAAGGGCTTAAGGGCCTTTATGAAGTCCTCTTCTATTCCGCCGGCGGTAGTTACAATGACGTCTACCTTGCCTTCCTTGACGAGCCACGCGATTAGCTCCCTTAAGCCGGAAGAGATTATGTTGGAAGTGTAGCCGAGGAAGACCCTGACTTCACCCCCCTTAGCGCGCTTCTCCTCTACCTTCCGCCATATCTCTATCGCCCTTCCGAGGTGCGCCGCCTGAAAGCCTATGCGCTCGTAATAATCCAAAACCTCCTCAAGGCTCGAAACCTCGTCGGGCCAGGGCCCCTCGATTGGAAGGCCCTCGACCTCTTCGCTCTCCTTTAGCACGATGTCCTTCGGCTCGGTCATGGTTGGCACTACGAGGGTGGACGTATAAAGTTTTGGGAAAGCGTTTTATTTCCATTCCCCAACTCTCCCACATGCCGGTGAAGATAGATCTGAACGGCCTCGGGGTCATAGTCACGGCATCATCGCGAGGCATAGGCTTCAACATTGCAAAGGAGCTGCTGAAGAGGAACGCAAGGGTCGTCATAAGCTCGCGGAGCGAGGGGAACCTAAAGAAAGCCCTGGATGAGCTTTCGAGCTACGGTGAGGTTTATTCCGTCAGGACAAACCTCTTCGACCAGAAAGACCTTGAGAACCTCGTCAAAAAAAGCTGGGAGCTTTTGGGTGAGGTTGATGCCCTCGTATGGAACGCGGGAAACGTCCGCTGTGAGCCGTGCCTCCTTCACGAGGCGAGCTACACAGACTGGATAGAAGCTTCTGCCCTCCACACGGTAGCCCCTGGTTATCTAACGACCCTCCTCGTTCAGGCGTGGCTCGAGAGAAAAAGGAAGGGCATTCTCGTTTACCTCAACTCAGTCTCGATAAAGGAGCCAATGCCGCCACTGGTTCTGGCGGATGTTACGAGAGCCGGCCTTGTTCAGTTAGCTAAGAGCGTTTCGAGAACCTACGGAAAGCACGGAATAAGGGCCTACTCCATCCTCCTTGGTAGCTTTGACACGCCGGGAGCGAGGGAGAACCTTAAGGCCGTTGCCGAGTCTAGGGGAGAACCCTTTGAGGAAACCTGGGAGCGGGAGGTTCTGGCCAGAACGCCCCTCCACAGGACTGGGAGGTGGGAAGAACTCGGCTCGCTCGTGGCTTTTCTCCTGAGCGAGGGAGCGGAATACATGCTCGGCTCGACGGTGGTCATAGACGGCGCGATGACGAGGGGGATAGACATTTAAGGCCGCCCTCCCTTCCCACACCCATGAAGGAGGACTACCTAACCGGGGAATTCATAGCGGAGATGGGGGAGAGGTACTTCAGGCCGAGCAAATGGAGAAAGATTAGGCCGTTCCGGAAGGCGGCGGTTCTGGCGATAGACCTTCAGGCGTATTTCCTCAGGCCAGAGAGCAGGGCGTTCCTGCCCTCGGCGCCGCGCTTCATTCCGAAGCTGGTGGAGTTCTACGTGGAAGCGGAGAGGCTCGGCGTTCCGCTAATCTTCACCCGTCATTTCCACCAGAACGACATCATGACCCGCTGGTGGGGCGGAGACATGCCGAATAACGACCCGTTGAACGAACTTCTCGAAGAGTTCAAGCCCTTCGCCGGAACCGTCATTGAGAAGAAGACCTACGACGCCTTTCACGGCACTAACCTCGAGGGCCTGCTGAGGGGGCTTGGAGTCGAGACGGTCATCGTAACCGGCGTCATGACCCACCTCTGCTGTGAAACCACTGCCAGAGAGGCCTTCGTCAGGGGCTTCAACGTCGTCTTCCCCGTCGATGGGACGCTGACCCAGAACAGGCTCTTCCATGAGGCAACGCTCAGAAACCTCTCCCACGGCTTCGCGGTTACGCCCCTGTTAAAGGAGGTGCTTGAATGGCTCTCGTCGGAATAATCGGGGCGGGAATAGGGGGCATTGCAGCGGCCGTCCAGCTCAAGCGCTACGGGATAGGGAGCGTGATATTTGAGCGCGGCCGGATAGGTGGGCTCATAAGGAACGCCTACTCCGTGGAGAACACGATGTTCTTCCCAGACGGAATCAAGGGCGAGAAAGTCGTCGAAATCCTTGAGGAGTACGTGAGGAGGTATGGCCTGAAAATCCTCTACGAGGAAGTCAAGGCCGTGAGAAAGACCGGCGAGCTGTTTGAAGTCGAAACAGAGGAAGGAACTTACCGCTTCAAGTACCTCGTGGTTGCGACGGGGACGAGGCCGAGAAAGCTTCCCTTCGAGGGGATAGTCTACCACGTCTCTGAAGTCCCGAGGCGGCACTACGGAAGGGTTCTCATAATCGGCGGCGGCGATGTGGCCTTTGACTACGCGCTGACGATGAGCGAGACCAGCGACGAGGTAATAATCCTAATGAGGAGCGAGCCGAAGGCCTTGCCCTATCTCCAGGGGCTTGTGAAAAAGCGCTCAAACATCAGGACGCTGATGGGACAAGTTCGGGAAATAAGGCCCATAAACGGGAAGGGAAAGCTTTTAGCCAGAACGAGCGCTGGCGACTTTGAGGTAGAGTTAGTGCTCGGGGCCATCGGCAGGGTTCCAAACATCGAGCTGGTTCAGGACATCGAGGACGATAACCTTTTCCTGGTCGGGGACGTTAAGAACGGAATCTACAGGCAAACGGCCCTGGCCATAGCCGATGGAATCAAAACCGCGATGGTGATATGGAGGAGGGAGAGGTATGGAGATACTGAGTGAGGTTGGCGACCCCAACGTTGCGGTGGTTTATATAGGAAAGACTTCCAAGGGGAACATCGTCGAGTTCGTCGAATCGATTCCGACCTACAATCCGCAAGAAAAGTGGGTTCTCATAGTTTCATCGCTCAACGGCTGTCCGGTCGGCTGCAAGATGTGTGACGCGGGCTTCTTCTACAAGGGAAGGCTGGACCTCGATGAACTGATGGAGCAGATAGAGTATCCAATCCAGAAGCGCTGGAACGGGAAGCCAAAAACCAGGAAATTCAAGGTGCAATTCGCAAGAATGGGCGAGCCGAGCTTCAACATGGCAGTGATAGAGGCGATGCGGCTTTTGGGCGAGCGTTACGAGAACTTCCACCCGTCGCTCTCCACCGTTGCCCCGATAGGAACCGATAAGTTCTTCGAGGCACTGCTGGAGCTGAAGAAGGAGGCCTTCCCGACCAACTTCCAGCTGCAGTTCTCGATACACTCCACCAGTCCTGAGCAGAGGGACGAGATAATCCCCGTTAGAAAGTGGGACTTCGAGAGGATAGCCGAGTACGGTAAAGCTTTCTACGACGAGGGCGGTAAGAAGATTACGCTCAACTTCGCCCTTGCGAGGGAGAACGAGGCCGATGCTGAAGTCATAGCCGAGTACTTCCCAAGGGAATACTTCCTCATCAAAATAACGCCGCTCAACCCGACGGTGAGTGCCCTAAAGAACAAGCTCACCAACGACGTTGACCTTGAGACAGGCCTTCCGATGAAGCACAGGAAGTTTGTTGATGACCTCAGAAGGCTCGGCTACGAAGTCATCATCTCCGTCGGCGACACCAGAGAGAATCTCATCGGCTCGAACTGCGGCCAGTACATCCTCCGCTTCCTCAAAGAGAGACCGGAGCTTAGGGAAGCCTATACCTTCGCGAGGGGGTTTGAGTTTAAGGTGAGCTGACGAAAGGCTTATCTTTTCCTCATCCCAACCTCTCTGGTGGTTCAATGAAACTCATGGCAGGGCTCCGCAGGGACTTCCGAGAGTTCAAAGACTCATGCATGGGGATTCTCCTCTACGGATCTCACGCTAAGGGAGAGGCTACAAGCAGAAGCGACATCGATGTATGCCTCGTTAAGCCAAAGCCCGGCGTATATGGGGAAGTTCTCCAAAAACTCGGTGGAAAGTACGATATCAAAGTCTTCGAGGAGCTTCCCCTCTACATCCAGATTGAGGTTATCGGGAACCACAAAGTAATTTACGGCGACGAGGTTGAACTGTCAGAGTACTTCTACCGCTTCCGAAAGCTGTGGAGGGACATGGAGCACAGGATAAAGGAGAACCGGTTTGAGAGCGTGAGGGAGAAGATAAGACTCAGGAGGCGTGCCCGTGAGAAGGCACAGGTACTTAGAGAAGCTTGAGCGGTTTGAGGAGGAATACGAGTTCATAAAGAGCCATGAAATGAAGGACGATGTTACCCAGAGGGCCCTCTTCTACTCCCTTCAGCTCTGTGTCGATATAACTATGGATCTTGCAGCAATGCTTGTTAAGGACTTGGGCATGACCGTTGAAGATGATTATACAAACATCGATCGGCTTAGAAAAGCAAAAGTTATCTCCGAAGATGAAGCCGGACTTTTGAGGGCGTACAACGGACTTAGAAATGCCATTGTTCACAAGTACGACAGACTTAACCTCGATGCTGTGAGGGAGGGCCTCAGCAGAATTGATGAGCTGTATGAGATTGTTATAAAGCTCGTGGAAAAGTATGAAAAGCTGGAAGACTAAAGCTCCGCCTCGTGAATCAGCTCGCCCTCCGCGAAGACGTGCGTCGGATAGTTCTCAAGGCTGAAGGGGTCGCCGTTCCAGACGACAAGGGAAGCCCACTTGCCCTTCTCTATGCTTCCGAGCCTGTCGTCAACGCCGAGGATTTTCGCGTTGTTGTGGGTGATGACCCTTATAGCCTCCCCCTTGCTCATGCCGAGCCTTATGAAGTGCCTGAGCTGGAGGTAGAGGTTGGCCTGGAGCGTGACGGGGTGGTCGCTCATGAGGCCAAAGAGGGGCTTGACCTCGAGCAGGTAGCGGGCGTTCTTCCAGTCCTCGTGCTTGAGTTCGACTTTGTAAGGCAGGCTGTCAAAGGGGCCGTAAACGATTGGAACGCCTTCCCTCTTTATCTTCTCGAAAGTCTCCCTGCTGTGGACGTCGCCGGCATGCTCGATTGTAATCCGCAGTCCGAACTTCCTCTTTATCATGAGGAGCGCCGCGATGTCGTCCTCCTTGTGGACGTGGACGCGGAGCGGGACTTCGCCCTTGAGGACTGGTATGAGGGCCTCAACCGTAGGCTCGACCTCCTCCGGCTCCTTCTTGCCCTTCTCAAGGAGCGCTATGGTGTTCCTGGTCTTTATGAGCCAGCTGAGGAGTATCCCTATTGCACCCATCCTCGTGCTTGGCCTCGTCCCCTTCCACTCCTTGGTGGAACGCGGGTTGTAGCCGAAAGCCGCTTTGACGCCGGCGTACTGGATGAAAGCCTCCTCGATGTCGCGTCCGTAGTTCCTTATGAAGACCGCCTTTCCGCCGATTATGTTTCCGCTTCCCGGCAGAACTGACGAGTAGAGAACACCGAACTCTATCGAGTGTTTGAAGGCCTTGTCGTCCATGTAGATCGAGTAGAGGGCATCAACGAGCGGAAGAACCACGTCCATCTGCTCGTTGGCTTCGCCCTCCTGGTAGGGCTCTCCGTAGCGCTCCATTCCTATGTGGCTATGGCCGTCTATGAACGCGGGTGTAACAACGCCCTCGGCTATAACTTCGGCTTCCTTCGGCTTTTCCTTCGTTACATCAACTATGTTCCTATCAAAAACGACGTACACATCCCTGAGAACGTTCCCCAGACCGTCGTAGAGAATGGTGGCTTTAACGGCCTTCATGGTCGTCACCGCTTAAGAGTCCGCCCGAACGCTTAAATGCCTGTCGATGATTTAATTGCAGAATTAGATAATTATGGGATTCCAGAACTCCGCAATATCCACCTATCGGCAAAGGCAAGATAGAAACAGAAAAGAACCTCAGAAGTAGATTCCCATCTCCTCGGCGATCTTCCTGAGCCTTTCGATTCTCTTCTCCGTTGGCGGGTGTGTCGAGAAGAGCTCCGCGACGCTGACACCTCTGAACGGGTTCACGATGAACATGTGGGCCGTTGCTGGGTTCCCTTCCCTCATCGGTCTGTAGCGAACCGCCCCCTCTATCTTCATCAGCGCGCTGGCCAGCGCGTGGGGCTTGCCGCTTATCTTTGCTCCACCTTCATCGGCTAAGAACTCCCGTGAACGGCTCACCGCGGCCTGTATCAGCATCGCCGCTATTGGGGCCAGGACCGCTATCAGTATAGCAACAAGCACGTTGCCGGCGTCGTCCTCGTCCCTGCCGAAGCCGCCGAAGATGGCTATCCACCTTGCCCAGTAGGCGAGCTGGATTATGGCCCCGGCCATTGCGGCAGCTATCGTCCCTATGAGGATGTCCCTGTTCTTTACGTGGGTCAGCTCATGGCCTATGACACCTTCAAGTTCATCCCTGTCGAGAAGCCTGAGAAGTCCGGTCGTGACTGCCACGACGGCGTGCTTCGGATCCCTCCCCGTGGCGAAGGCGTTAGGCGTCTCGCTCGGGATTATTGCAACTTTAGGCATCGGCAAGCCGGCGTTCTCGGCAAGCTTTCTGACTATCGCGTAGAGCTCAGGGGCCTCAAACTCATCCACGATCCTCGCGCGGTACCAGCTCAGGACGATTCTATCGCTGTACCAGTAGGTTATGAAGTTGAAGGCCAGCGAGAACAGGAACATTAGGAAGGCTACGTTCGGCCCGCCGAAGACGTAGCCGATGGCCATTAGCAATCCCGTCAGTATGGCCATGAGCAGGCCGGTTCTCAGCCACATCAGCAGTCCCATCTTTTCACCCCCCAGAGAAGTTAAAATAACCGATTGGTACTAAAAGCTTTCGGTGCATTCCCTCAGCCTAGACAAGAACTCCTCCCTGCCAAGGCAGTTTTTACCTTTTCTCAGGTTAACGGCCGCAACTTTGTAGTTGCCTTTCCCAACAAACCTGCAGGCATTTGAAGGGTCATCTACAAGCCTTGCCACCGCAAAGGTCTTGCCACCGCACTCCATGTAGTCTATGACGGTATCCTGGAAGCCGGTGAAGGCCACGACGCACTTCCTGTCTGGGTTGAAGGGCATGAGGTCCTCATCTACGGGCGGGAGCTCCTTAACGACGCAGGACTCCGGAAAGCGGCCGGACTTTATCTCTCTGATAAGCGCCGGAAGCTCGCTCGTTCTCTCGAAGTTCTCAACTTCCTCGATGGTTACGGGCAGGGGCTCAAGGGAATAGCAGAGAACCCTCTCGTCGTGGTACATGATGTAGGTTCCGTCATCTTTGAATAGAAAGGCTATCCTCTCGCGAGGAAGGTCAAAGATGTAACCAGCTCTGCTCTTCTTCACAGCGTACATGCCACCACCCGCCGAGAATCTGGCAGTCAGTTGGATATCGTCTTCTGGAAAGTAGAATAAAAAAGGGGCATCACATGCCCATGTCCATGCCGCCCATTCCGCCCATACCGCCGGGCATTCCACCGCCCTGGCCGCCCTCGGGCTTGCTTATCTTGGCGGCGATGACGTCGTCAATGCGAAGTATCATTATCGCGGCCTCGCTGGCGCTCTTGATGGCCTGCTTCTTAACCCTCAACGGCTCGATGATGCCCTTGGCGAGCATGTCAGCCGGCTCGCCGGCGAAGACGTCGATGCCTATGGCCCTGCCCCTGTTCTTGTGCTCGCTGATGGCCTTGACAAGCATTTCAACGGTGTCAAGACCGGCGTTCTCGGCGAGGGTCTTCGGGATTATCTTGAGGGCCTCGGCGAAGTTCTCTATAGCGAGGGCCTCCTTGCCGCCAACCTGCTTGGCGTACTCGTCGAGCCTTATAGCCAGCTCGATCTCCGGAGCACCGCCGGCCGGGAGGATGTAGCCGTCCTCCATGACGTCCTTGACGACCTTGATGGCGTCCTCAAGGGCGCGCTCAACCTCGTCGATGACGTGCTCGGTGCCGCCCCTGATGAGTATGGTGACGGCCTTCGGGTTCTTGCAGCCCTCAACGAAGATCATGCTCTCGCCGGCGATCTTGCGCTCCTCGACGAGGTCGGCGTGGCCGAGGTCCTCGGCAGTGAGGTCCTTAACGTTGGTAACGACCTTAGCGCCAGTAGCTTTCGCGAGCTTCTCCATGTCGCTCTTCTTGACACGCCTGACGGCGAGGATTCCGTACTTGGCGAGGTAGTGCTGGGCGAGGTCATCGATGGCCTTCTGGACAAAGAGGACGTTCGCACCGGTGGCGGCGATCTGGTCGACCATCTCCTTGAGCATCTTCTCCTCCTGCTCAAGGAAGCTCATGAGCTGGTCCGGGCTGGTGATGTTTATCTTCGCGTCGGTCTCGGTCTTCTTGACCTCAAGGGCCTCGTTGATGAGCGCTATCTTGGCGTTCTCGACCCTCTTCGGCATCCTGGGGTGGACGCGCTCCTTGTCGATGACGACGCCGCGAACGAGCTCGCTCTCCTCGACGCTCTCGCCAGCCTTCTTCTCGATCTTGATGTTGTCGATGTCAACAACGTACTTCCCGTCCTTCTTCTCGGCGACCTGCCTGACGGCGTCAACGGCGAGCCTGGCAAAGAGCTCCTTGTGGCTCTCGGCGTTCTTGCCAGTTATGGACGTCATGGCTATCTTCATGAGGGTCTCCTCGTCGTCCGGGGTGACCTCTATGGCGATATCCTCGAGTATTTCCTGGGCCTTCTCGGCGGCCATGGTGTAGCCCTTAACGATGATGCTCGGGTGAATGTTCTGGTCGAGCAGTTCTTCGGCCTTCCTGAGAAGCTCACCGGCGATGACGACGGCGGTGGTGGTACCGTCACCGGCTTCTTTGTCCTGGGTCTTGGCAACCTCAACCATCATCTTGGCAGCGGGGTGCTGGAGGTCGATCCTGTCGAGTATAGTGGCTCCATCGTTGGTGACAACGACGTCACCGAGGCTGTCCACAAGCATCTTGTCCATTCCCTTGGGTCCAAGGGTCGTTCTAACAGTCTCCGCGATTATCCTCGCGGCGAGAATGTTGAGCCTCTGGGCGTCCCTTCCAACGTACCTCTGGGTTCCCTCGGGCAGAATAACAACCGGCTGTCCGCTGAGCTGTGCCATTTAACATTCCTCCTACCAAATTGCTTTTTGCAGAAACGCTTCGTCAGCGCTCTATAAAAAGTTTTTGTTCAAAAATTTCAAAAAATCCGGATAAATTTGAACAATAGACAGGAACCGACCGAAGATGCGGAGGAAAGGGCTAAAACCTTTAGAACCAAGGCACCGCTGGTGGGAGTGATGGAACCTGTGATATACCCGTTGACCCCAGAGAAAGTCCTGAGCATTCTTGACGTCATAGAGGACTACGGCGTTATAAGTGTGGACGTTGACAACGCCGCCTCTATTCTGGATGATATGCTATACTCCAATGCCGAAAAGCTCCAATACGCGCGCAGAATTCTAGACAATGGAAACGTTGATAAGGCCGTTTTAGTTGTACGGGATAGAGGGGGAGTGATTGTTATCAAAATGGAGAACGTCGTTGAGATAAGGGTTGCAATAAAGGACTACTCAATGCTGATTGAGGATTTCGCGCTTAACCAGGGGTGATTTCATGGAGCTGATAAAGCAGGGTGCGGAGGCCAAGATATACCTCGTAGAATTCGGCGAGTACTTCGGCGCGGACCTGCTCCCCAAGGAAAGAGTCATCATCAAGCACAGAATTCCGAAGCGCTACCGCATAAGGGAGATAGATGAGAAGCTGAGGAAGGAGAGGACGGTGAGAGAAGCCCGGGTCCTCCACCGTGCCAAAGAGTTCGGCGTGAACTGTCCTCACGTTTACGAGGTCAATCTGAGGGACATGGTAATCGCAATGGAGTTCATCGACGGAAAGAGGCTGAAGGAGCACCTCGAGGAGGTTCCAGTGGAGGAAAGGCTTTCCCTCTGCCGCGAGATAGGCAGGCAGGTTGGAAAACTTCACGAGGCGGGGATAGTTCACGGTGACTTAACGACCTCCAACATGATACTCCGCGGAGGAAGGATTTACCTGATAGACTTCGGTTTGGCGGACTTTGACCCCACCCTGGAGGCCCAGGGCGTCGATCTGCATCTCCTAAAGCGGGCCATGGAGAGCACGCACTACACGTGGTTCGAGGAGGGGTTTGAGGCGGTTCTGGAGGGCTACGCAGAGGTTCGCGGTGAAGAGAGGGCTGGAGAAATCAGAGAAAAGATAGAAGAAATCGAGAGCAGGGGAAGGTACAGGGAGAGGAGCTGGGTCGGGTAAGTTCAATATATCAAGCCAAAAAGGAAGAGCGGAATCCTGCCGTTTCCGGTCAGCAGTCCGTCCACGGCTATGTAATCCGGCCTCTGATATCTCCTCTTCTTCTCACCACTAACTTCTATTATCCAGTCTCCAACTTTAAAGTCCGCGGTTTTTTCACCCCGCTTTCCCTTTAGGTAGCACGGCTGGGAGATCCACCTCACGTGGTTCACGAAGAACTCCTCCCTCAAGGCACCCCGGTGAATGCTGAAGCCCTTTTTGGCAAAGAACATTCTGAGTGGAACTGTAAGGTAGAGCTTTGGCTCCTTTCTTACGCTACCGCAGGGCTGGAGGGTGTATAGCAAACCTGCCTTGGAGAGGTCCTCAACGAGCCTTATGGCCATGTTCTTTGAGACGCCCAGCTCCTTGGCTATTGAGGAATAATTCACCTCAAAGGGAGCAGATTTAGCCACGAGATAGAGCAGGTGGTATGCATCTGTCTCGTACTTCACGCTGATTTCCCTCAGCGCGGATAGGTCCTCGAGTATAACCTTTCTGATGGAGTTTTCGAGGGCATCGTAGAACCCGCTCTCCGGGTAGAGGGCACCACCCCGCTCCATGTACTCCGTCCAGAGGGCGTGAAGTTCCATGTACATCTCTGTCATGTCAAACGGTCTGGAAATCACTTCTTCCATTGAGTGGACGGGGATATCCATACCCTTTCGAATGTTCAGCCACTCCCTAAACGATGCCGGCGGCAGTTCCTTCAGCACGACCCTACGGGACAGGTCCGCTCCGGAGTGAAGGATATCAACGGCAGATGACCCTGAAAAGAATATCCTGACTTCATGCTCGTCGTACAGAGTTTTTACGTCTTCCGCCCAGTCGGGTTTTCTATGGATTTCGTCGATGAAGACGTTCCTGTATCCGAGGCTGGAGAGAGCCTTGACAACCTCGTAGAGGGAAAAGGGCTTTATAAGCGTGGAATCCGCAGAGAAATATATGCTCTTCTTCGTTTCCATGGCAAGCTGGAGCATTAGAACCGTTTTGCCAACGCCCCGAAGTCCCTTGATGCCGACGTAGTATTCCTCGTCTATCCTTTTTAGTTCCGGGTAAAGAAAGCGCTTCTTTGGAAATTTTTTCGCCCACGCCATCAACCGCCGGCTCGTTGCTACCAGGGAAGTTAATATTCTGTCCTCCATGATACCCCTGCGCGTCGTTTCTTTATAAACCTTGTCCCCACGTGAGGACGATATGCATGCATTCCGTCACCGCTCAGGGACGAGTGCAGAACTCACTCCTGCCTGAAGGCTCTGAGGATCCTCTCGAATATCTCCCTCTCCTTCCCGCGCTTCCTCCTCGCGAGGCTCTCCACTATTAGCTCGGGGGTGCTACGCCCGAGCTTTCCGAAGACCGGCTGCCTGTCCACGATGAGGTTGAGGTTCTCATCAAGGCCTTTGGCTTCTATTCCATCGACTCTGGCAAAGGGGAGTTCTTTCTTCAAATCCTCTCCCAGGTGGGAGACTATGACAACGTAAAAGCCCTTCTCGTGGGCAATTTTGAGGAGCTCACCGATTATCTTCACCGCCGCGCCCGGCTCGGTTATGGCCTCGAACTCGTCTATGAGGATGAGCTTTCTGCCCGAACCCTTCAACGCACGGACGAATGAGCGGAGGGCGGTCTCAAAGGCCCCAGCACCGTAGGCGCTCCTCTTCCTCCTGAAGAAGAACAGCTCATCGAGGGGCTCAACCCAGGCCTTCTCGGCCGGCACGGGAAGGCCCATATGGAAGAGGATCGTTATCTGGGTCATCAGCTCCAGGAGGCTCGTCTTTCCGCCGCTGTTGGCACCGGTGAGGATAACCACCCTCTCGCCGCCTATATCTCCGGCTCCCGGGACTGAGAACTCATCGGGCGTTTTTCCGACTGCATAGCTGACCGGCTGGGGGTTTTCTATGAAGAGGTGCCTCCCGTTGATAAACGCTATTCCACCCTTCCAGAGCTCCGGAAAGGAAAAGCCCTCGGTGAAGTCTTTCACCGCCAGCAGGAAGTCAAGCTCATAAACCCTGCCGAGTTCCTCCTTGAGCTTGGGGAGAAGTGGCATTATCCTCTCAAGCACCTCCCTGCTCCTGATGTACAGTTCGACCTTAAGCTCCCTATCGAGCTCCTCGCGGAGCATCTCCACCCTCTCCGGAGGCACGGCCACAGGATACAGCTCCTCGCGGGAGAAGAGCTCAACGGTTATGCCGAGCATTTCGCTCAGCTCGTTCTCGGTTTCGTTGATTAAGTCAATAATTTCACCCTCAACCTCTCCAAAGTGCCTGAATATGGCCTCGTAGTTCCCGGCCTTGAGCTCTCCGAGGAAGTCGAGCAATTCCTTCCCGCTCAGCGTCAGGCTGAACTTCTCAAGTTTCTCTGCTATTTCCTCGTTGAGCTCGCGCTCTTTCTCGGCTATTAGCTCCTCCAGGCCATCGAGGAGCTTCCGCTTTCCCATGACCTCCCCAAGTTCGTTCAGCTCCCGGAGGATTTCTGAGGCGACGCTGCCTTCGCCGGTTAGCTCGCCGATTTTGGCTAGGGCCTCAAGGGTTTCCTTATTCTCCCATAGGGGCATGATGTAGAGTTCCGGTGCTATCTGGGACGGCGTTAGCTCGACGTCAATCCCGTAGCCAACGGTGCTGAGCACCAGCTGATAGCCCTCCGCCTCCTCTAAACCCGTCGAGACCTCGCAGAGTCCCAGGCTCTGGGCCCTTTCGAGTTCGCTTTCGTCAACTATAAGGATCCTGTCGTGGAGGTAATCGCGGCGGAATTTTATCGGCTTGACTTTGGCTATCTGCTCCCTCAGCTCGGCCCGGATTTTGGGGAGGTTTTTCCGGAAATAGTCCCGCCTGCGAAGAATTTCATCCCGCTCGGAGGTGGGTTCAAACCTATCGAGAAAGACCGAACTCCCAGGGAGGACTAGCCACCTCTTTATCTCCTCCCTGATTGCGCGGTATATCGCTTTAGCCTCGGGGTTCAGCTTGAGCGTCATCGCTAAGGAAATGGGCAAAGGACTAAAAAAAGTTACCTGAAGCCCGAGAACGGCAAATTTTATAAGCTTATGGAGTAACATCTGGACAATGTCATCGGGTGAGGTAGATGGTGATCGGGAGAATACTTCATCCCAGTTACCACGTCGCGGTTCTTGAACTCCAGAAGTTTGAACCCGACAAGATAGTCGAGGCATTTAAACGGAGAGGGGCTCACATCACTCTGCTGTCTAACGAACTCGACCCGGAACTTGAGATTGAATCCTTCATGTCTTCAAGCTACGGTGAGTACGTCTACCTCATGAAGTTCAAGGGAAAAACGTTCATCGCAAGGCATGGGAAACCCCTTGAAGGAAAGGACTGGAAAAGCCCAAAGAAGTTTATAGCCCGTGATGAAAACGGGCTGAAACGGTTAATCCTCAGCAGAATCTCATGGAAGGAGAGGCTGCTCCTTGAGCTTCCTCCCTTTGTCATATGGGCCTTCGTGATCTTTGAAATAATGAAAATGGTCGGGGACAACCCCATCATCAGCTTTGCCTGGATATTCGTGGGTTTCGTTCTCAACGAGGTAGCTAAGCTTTTCGAATATCTTCTGCTTGGCTACTGCGAGGGGTGAGCTTTGACCTTCTCCACGACTCTAATCTCTTCAATCCTCGTGGACGGATACTGACCGTTTTCGTCCTTCTCAACGGCCTTGACCATGTCCCATATCGTCAGAAGTGCAACTGTGACGCCGGTTAAAGCTTCCATTTCAACGCCGGTCTTGTAATATGCCCTGACCTCGCAGGTCGCCTCTATGTAGTCCTCGCCGAACTCGAAGGAGATGTCAACGCCTGTGAGCGGTATCGGGTGGCAGAGCGGAACCAGCTCGGGCGTTTTCTTAACGGCCAGGATTCCCGCTATCTGGGCGGTGGCTATAACGTTGCCCTTCTTCGTCTTCCCGGACTTTATCAGCTCAATGGTTTCGGGCTTCAGCTTTATCCTGCCCCTGGCGGTGGCCTTCCTAAAAACTTCCGTCTTATGGCCAACCTCTACCATCTTAACACCCTTTTCATCAACGTGCGTCAGCTCACCCATGTGGCTCCCCATTCTAATGGGGACGGTAAAGTTTAAAACCATGACTCCCACTTACACCTGAGATTATCAGGATCTTACTTCATAGAGGGGTGCATGATATGCCCACTCAGGCAATACTGGTTGAAAACCTTACCAAATCGTATGGAAAGTTCCGGGCAGTTAACGGCCTAAGTTTTGAGGTTCAGAGGGGAGAGGTGTTCGGCTTTTTAGGGCCAAACGGTGCCGGAAAAACGACCACAATACTCAGCATGCTGGGCATCATAATCCCCGATACGGGAAGGGTGGAAATACTGGGAATGGACATGTCCAGGAACCCTATCGGGGTAAAAGAGCGCATAGGGTACCTCCCGGAAAATGCTACGATATACGGCGAGCTGACAGCATGGAAAAACCTGGAGTTCTTCGCAAACTTTTACAGGATGTCGAACGCTGAGAAGGAGAAGCGAATAACCGAACTCCTGAAGATGGTCGGCCTCTGGGAGGTTCGCTATAGAAAGGCGAAGACCTTCTCCAAGGGTATGAAGCAGAGACTTCTGATAGCCCAGACGTTTATAAACGACCCCGAACTGCTCATCCTCGACGAGCCGACGAGCGGCCTCGACCCCGAGGGAGCTCACCTCGTCAAGAGGCTCATCAGGGAGGCAAAGGCCGAGGGCAGAACCGTCTTCTTTTCATCCCACGTGCTCAGCGAGGTCGAGGAGCTCAGCGACAGGGTCGGTATAATAGTGAAAGGGAAGCTGAAGGCCGTCGGAACCCTCGGGGAGATAAAGAGGCAGTTCATGGAGCTTGAGGGCTACGAGATAAAGGTTGAGACCAAGGAGCCGCTGCCGGAGATAGAGCATTCCGAGATAACGAGGGTCGAGCCGGTCGGACCGAACAGGGCCATAATATTTGCCAGAACCGACATAAGGGAAGACCTCTCCAAGTACCTCTCCGAAAAAGGCCTCACGATCCTGAAGCTCGATGTTGAAGAACCCAGCCTGGAGGACGTTTTCCTCCGGACTATCTACGGGAGGGATGGGGAATGAGAAAACTCCTGGTGGTTCTGCTTTCCTTCGTTCTTCTGTCCTCACTCGTTGCGGCTCAGCCTTACGTGACGGTGTTCGAGGACAGGATCTCCGTGGGGCAGACGATCGCGGTTGGGAACTACACGATAACGGTGGTCCAGGCCGCCGACGGGAGCTACTACCTGATGCTGAGGAACGGAAGCAGGATACTGGAACTGAAGCCCTTCGCCTTTGGAACCGAAATAGAGCGTGACGGCCTCAGGATACTCATGGGGAGCTACACCGCGCAGGGAGGCTTCATAGTCGTGTCCGTGAAGCCAGAGTTCGTTACGTCCCTAAAACCCGAAGTCGGTGCCAAGGCAGTTTTCAATGGGAACGTTGTCCGCGTTATCGCAGCGGGCAACAGGACCGTAGACGTCTCCGTGAACGGTGTTGCGAGGACTCTGGAGGTTAACGGAAGTGCCATCGTTGACCTCATAGCCCTGGAGTACGATGGAAAGGAGATAAAAGTATACGCCGCGGAACCCGCCTCGGAAACGGTCAGCATGGAATACTCGGTGTTCTACCCTTACGGGAAGATAAGGGTCTCCGGGCCCGTTGATGTGCCGATAACGATAACCAGCGCCTCGAACTCGGAGCTCAGACTGCCCCTCAGGGTCACCTCGATGCCGGAAGGGTGGAGGGCAAGCTTCCTGTACGGTGGTATCGAGGTCGAGGAGATAACGCTTCCCCCCAAGGGTTCGGTAACGGTCAGCCTTCACATTGAGCCTGCCGGTAGCGGAACCCTCAGATTCTCCATTGGAGACCTTCCGGGAAGCGTTCAGATAGAGGCCGCTGCCATCGGTGTCTCAATTCCGTATCTGGGCCTAGACGCAGAGGCGGGGCAGAAACTCGCGGTTCCAATAACCTTCACGGGAAGCGGCGCCGTGGAGTTCCAGGCAACTGACGTCCCGGCAGGATGGACGATGTACCTGACGGACGGCCAGTACAGGCTCAGGAGCTTTACCGTTTCGGGAACCTTCAGCGCCACCCTGTTCATCGAGATACCCAGGAACGCGACCCTTGGCGACCACAGGCTGAGCTTCACCATAAACGGGAAGGAATACGGCCTGACGGTTCACGTATACAAGACGTACCTCGGCCAGCCCGCGAAGCTGACGGTGATCCTGACCGACGGGAGCGGGAATCCATTGAAGGGATGGGTCAGCATCGGCGGAAAGAACGTTACGACGTCGGCAGTTGGCAGCGTTACCGTTGAGCTCCCAGCGGGAGAGTATAGAATCGCCGCCGGCGCTCCTGGGGCGGTCCCAATAGAGGAAGCTGTAAAACTGGGGGACGGCGAGGAGAAGACCCTCAATATAGCCCTAACAAAGGCGCCCTACTACTTCGAGGCCAGGCTCAAGAACGACGTTCTTACAGTGACAGCGGGGGCGAGTGCCAGCACGGAGATAACGATAACCAACCTCGGCTCCAAAGAGGACGAGTACCATGTCACGCTGGAGGGTCTCGAACCCGAGTGGAGCTACGTGATCAGCCGGGATCCCACCGGCGCAACGCCTATCGGCACAATGAAAGCAGGCCCCGGAGAGAGTGCCAGCGCGTACCTCGTTGTTATAGCCCCGTTCAACGCAGTGTCCGGAGATATAAATGCCAGGCTCATCATCACCGGGAAGAGCACCAAGGTTGAAATCCCAGTCATAATCAAAGTCGAGAACCCTGCCGCACTCTCCCTCAACGCTGATTATCCGGCGCTCACGGTCAAGGCAGGGGGCTCAACGGCCACCACGGTGTGGATTGACAGCATGGGGACCACGGTCACCAACATCAAGATAACCGCCCAGGCCCCCAGCGGATGGGAAGTTGAGGCGGTTCCCAGCAGCATACCGCGCGTAGGACCGACCAGAAAGGGAAACGTTGTGGTCAGCGAGGGTCCCAGCCAGTTTGAGTTGAGGATCAAGGTTCCCAAGTCAGCCCCCGCGGGGACCTACACCATCACCGTAACCGCCACCGGTGACCAGGCAAAGGCAGAAACCGTGATAACGGTCAGGGTTACGCAGGGCTCAAGCAGCGCTTATCTCGGAATCATCCTGCTCGTGGTCGTCTTCGGCATCGTGATATGGCTGATGAGGAGGGTCGGTAGGAGATGAACCCCGCCTGGAACATAGCTCTCAAGGAGCTATACACCTCGGTGAAGAGCAAGAGGTTCATCGTCATCATGGGCCTCTATCTCCTTATTTTTGGCCTCGCGGTCTACGGCATCAAGGACTACCTGATTCAGATGGGCGTTCCAGGCGTCGAATCCAACGAGTTCGGCCTGTGGGGAACCACGGGTGAGGTTTACATGACCCCCCTTGCGATGCTCTTCATGATAAACATGATGATAATCACCGTCATTGGGGCGGTCCTCGGAGCCGCCCTCGGATCGGACGCAATAAACCGGGAGGTTGAAACCGGAACGGCCAAGGTTCTCCTGGGCCACCCAGTTTACAGGGACGAGGTCATCAACGGCAAGTTCCTTGGAATGGGGGCCCTGATAGTACTGACGAACCTGGTGGTATACGTTGCCATCATCGCCGTGATGCTCATACTGGGAATACCCGTTGATGGGGACTCGCTCCTTAGAGGGTTCCTGGCGATCCTGGCGACGATGCTTTACACGCTGGTATTCCTCTCAATTGGAGTGCTGTTCTCAACGCTCTTCAAAAAGCCTGAGACCTCGATGCTCGCCACAGTTGGTCTGGCGATTTTCCTCACGGTCTTCTACGGCATTGTGGTGGAGATCGTGGCACCAAAGCTTGCAGGACCAGAGCCGCCTTGGGGGACGAGCGCCCATGAGGTCTGGCGGGAAACCGTGAACACATGGATGGCGAGGCTCCACTTCCTGAACCCCGCACACCACTACGCCCAGCTCGTTCAGTACATCTTCGGAGGCGACAGATTCCTCAACTACTACCTCCCCCTTGGAGACTCCTTCACCTACGGCTTCAACAACCTGGCGATACTGCTGGTCATGCTATTCCTGCCCTTTGCCTTCGCCTACGTCAGGTTCATGACCAGCGACATCAACTGACTTTCCGCTTTTCTATTTGAAGATTTGTAAAGAACAGGAAAAACCGAAATCAGCCCTTGGCGACGCCCATCGGGCGCATTCTCGCCACGAGGTTCGCTATACCTGCCTGGTGGACGACGTTGACGACGTTGTCAACGCTCTTGTAAGCTCCAGGTGCCTCCTCGGCAACGACCCTCAGCGAAGCCGCGCGGACGTAGATTCCCCTCTGGAGGAGCTCATTCCTCAGCCTGTCCCCGCGGTACTGTCTGGTCGCGGCGTGCCTGCTCATCAGCCTTCCGGCACCGTGGCAGGAGCTACCGAATGTTTCTCTCATCGAGCCCTCGGCTCCGGCCAGGACGTAGCTCGCGGTTCCCATCGAACCTGGAATGAGTACGGGCTGGCCAACATCGCGGTAGGCCCTCGGCACGTCGGGGTGGCCGGCAGGGAAGGCCCTCGTGGCACCTTTCCTGTGGACGACCACCTTGACTTTCTTCCCATCGACCTCGTGCTCCTCGACCTTCGCTATGTTGTGAGCCACGTCGTAGACTATATGCATCTCCATGTCTTCTGCTTTTCTCTTGAAGACCTCCTCGAAGCTCTCCCTGACCCAGTGGGTTATCATCTGCCGGTTGGCCCAGGCGAAGTTTGCAGCTGCCTTCATCGCGCTGAAATACCTCTGCCCCTCCTCCGTCTGGAAGGGGACGCTGACGAGCTCACGGTCAGGCCACGGCACGCCGTACTTTCTGTTGGCCTTCTCCATTATCCTGAGGTAGTCGCTCGCCACCTGGTGGCCCAAACCGCGCGAACCTGTGTGAACCATCACAACGACCTGTCCCTCAAAGAGGCCGTAAGCTTCCGCTATCTTCTCGTCAAAGACCCTATCAACCACCTGAACCTCGAGGAAGTGGTTTCCTGAGCCGAGGGAACCGAGCTGTGGAGCGCCTCTCTGCTTCGCCTTCTGACTGACGGCATCTGGATCGGCCCCTTCCATCCTTCCGCCTTCCTCCAGGTGCTCTAAATCTTCTTTCCAGCCGTAGCCGTTGTCAACTGCCCACTTGGCACCGTCAGCGAGAACATCGTCCAGCTGGCTCCAGTGGAGCCTTACACGGCCCTTGCTTCCAAGACCGCTCGGAACGTTCTTGAAGAGCGTGTCCACGAGCTCCTTGATGCGGGGTCTTACTTCTTCTTCTCGTAAATTTGTTCTAACTAACCTGACGCCGCAATTAATATCGTATCCGACGCCCCCGGGGCTTATCACGCCCTCTTTGACGTCAAAGGCCGCGACACCGCCAATCGGGAAGCCGTAGCCCTGATGGCCGTCGGGCATGACTATGGAATACTTGTATATTCCCGGGAGCATCGCAACGTTGGCGGCCTGCTCAAGGGTTCTATCTCCGCGCATCTTCTCTATCAGCTGGTCGTCAGCGTAAACCCTGCCCGGAACTCTCATGCGCTTGTCGTACTTCGGTATCTCCCAGCGAATCTTATCTACCCTTTTCAGCGGCACCATCCTCCCACCTCCGTTTTAGATTACCCTAACGTTATTTTAAGCTTTCGAGGGACGGAAATGTTACTCCAGCTTCAGCCTCCTCTCCCTCGGCACGTAGTTTATGAGCCTTCCTTCTTTCGCTTTAGCGGAGCCGAGGAAATAGCTCCGCCACTTGACGATGACCCAGCCGTGGAGTTCTTTGTCTTCAATCTCGACGCTCTCACCGGCCAGATACCGCTTGGCCCTCTCGTCGTCCAGCACGACAACGTTCTTCGTGGCCTTTGGCCCAACGAGGAATGACCCCTCGATGCTCAGCCTTATCCCATCGCTCTCTATTCTCCCGAAGTACACCCCGTTTCTGTCGGGGCCCCTGATTTCAAGGGAGCAGGGCTTCCATGCGTAGACCTTGTGATACCTCCCGCGTATCTCGTAGAGGAGATCAGGTGCATAGCCGTAGTTCTCGATGAGAAGTCTCCTTACGAGTTCAATATCGCCCGTCTTTCCGACTTCTTCTCTGGGGTTGGTGGCGTTTCCCCCGCTCATTCCGCTCCCCCCGCCTTGACTATCTTGGCTATGAAGAACGCCTCAGTATCGTTGTCGTTTGGATGAATTCTGAGGGCTTTTTTCAGCTCCTCAGAGTAGGTTCTCCCCTCCCACTCAAGGACCGGCTCGCTGGTCTTCACCGGCAGATCTATCGGCTCAAGCCTCGCGTCGGTCTTCCGGAGCAGGTAATCGACAACCTCTTCGTTCTCTATGGGATCTATGGTGCAGGTGGAATAAACCAGCGTTCCGCCGGGCTTGAGCGCCCTATAAGCTGCCATAATGAGCCTCTTCTGGATGTTCATGTACCGGACAACCTCTTTCATGCGCCACTCCGTCAGGAACCTCCATTTCTTCCGTATCATGCCAACCGAAGAGCACGGGGCGTCGAGGAGAATTCTGTCAAAGGCCTTCTCAAAACGGCCAAAGTAAGCCCCGTCTTTTGTGGTTACGCGGGTATTTAAGACGCCCATCCTGTTGAGGTTCGCTATGAGGACGTTGGCCCTGCTGAGCTTCGGGTCGTTTGCTATTATACAGCCCTCGTTCTCCATGTATTGCGCTATTTGCCCGGTTTTCGAGCCAGGTGCTGCCGCCATGTCGAGAACCAGCTCACCTGGCTTCGGATCGAGTACCACCGGGGGAATCATGGAGCTCGCTTCCTGGCCGAAGATCAGGCCAAGGCTGTGTTCCGGCACCTTCGCGAGGTTGTCAACGTTGATGAAAAAGCCCTCGCGAACCCAGGGGATGGGTTCGAGCTCGAACTCCTCCTTAAGCCTCTCAACGACCACCTCAAGCGGAGCCTTGAGGGTGTTCACCCTTATGCTCTGCCTGAGCGGTTTAACTAAAAACTCCCAGAACTCGTCCGTGTCTTCGAGCATCGAATAGCGCTCGTAAAAGACGGGATTGGTTTCTTTAATCCTGTCCCTCGCGCTCATGGAACCACCTCAGATGTCCGGAACCAGCTGCGCCATCCATCTCCCGTCCGGTAGCCGCTCTATCTTCATCTCGTGGTAGGTTATCGCCTTCACCTCTTCCTTCGGCTCGTGCTTCTCATAATCCAAGGGCTCACCGCAGGCTTTGGCTTTAAGTCGGTAGCCCTCCGTGGTCTTCTCAATCTCAACGTCAACGTCTCCAAAGACCAGCCCTTCCATGTCGTGGAGCACGAGAAGCTCCTCAAGGAAGTTGTAGAGGAGCGCCATCATGTCTCCGCCCTCGGCCTCGACCTGGCGGCATTCTTTGCTCTCGACCTTCCTCACATCAACCATCACGTCAAAGAGCGCCAGCGCAACGGCCTCGAAGGCTTCCTCAAGGCTCTCGCCGTAGCCCCTGATTCCAACGTCAGCCGTGTGCTCGTAGTGCTCCCACTTCCTCATCTTCTCACCTCCTCATTCCAGTAAGACTGTCCTGAGTCCCTCCTTCCGGGCAATCTCACCGAGCCTCTTATCAGCGGTGTAAAACTCATGAGCGGACTCGTATTTGGCCGAGACTATCTGAAGTGCATCGGCCTGATAAATATGGTGTCGCTCTATAATTTCCCATGAATCCGCCAGAAGCATGGAGTGGACGGGAACTATCTCCAGGACTCCGATGGTTGACATCCTCTTGACGTCTGTCAGGAAGGCCCTCCTTACGAAGTCGTGGGTCTTCTCGTCGAGTTCTCCCCGTCTTCTCTTCCTATCAAAGACTCCCAAAGCCTCCCCGACGTTCCAGAGACTCGTTATGAGTTTGATTTCCCCGCTGTAGGCCTTTTTGTAGAGTTCTTGGATAACCTCGCTTCCGCTCTCCTCTATGTAGCGTTTAATGAGTGCGCTACTGTCCAAGTAGACTCTTCTCGCGTTCATCCCTCATCTCCCTCACTAGTTCGGATGCCGGCTTTCCCTTGGCCTTGACAGGCTCGAACCATATCGGAATGTCTGAATCGTCTACATTTATCAGCTCCCTGACTATGTAGTTCCTCATTGCTTCTTCCAGTAGCTTGCTGACCTCGCTTCCCTCCCTGATTGCCAGTTCCTTGAACTCCTTCCACAGCTCCTCATCCACGTAGATGCTCGTCTTGACCCTACCCATCGAACCACCTGTAATGAATTACCGACATAAGTATATAAACCCATCGAAACCGTTAATTAGACCGCCCTCCAACCCTCCAGAGGTGGAGAACATGAGGGAGATAACGGCGCGAAGGATTATCGAGATGAAGGGGAAGGAAAGGATCGCGATGATAACCGCCTACGACTACCCGTCCGCACTGATAGCCGACAGGGCAGGGATGGACATCATCTTCATCGGCGATTCCCTGGGAATGGTTGTTTACGGCGAGGAAAACACGCTCAACGTCACGATGGAGCAGATGGTCTTCCACACCAGGGCGGTCTCGAAGGCCGTCAAAAGGGCACTCGTTTTGGCCGATATGCCATTTGGAAGCTATGAGATCAATATCGACGAAGGCGTTAGAAACGCCGTAAGACTCATTCAGGCCGGAGCGGATGCTGTGAAGATAGAAGGGGGCTACGACCACAGGAAACTCGTTAAAAAGCTCGTCCGCATGGGCATACCGGTTATGGGGCACACCGGGCTTACACCGCAGCGCTACCTCCGCCTTGGAGGCTATCGGCTGATGGGAGAGACTGAAGAGGAAATTGAAGAGATCCTCCGCGACGCTAAGGCACTTGAGAAGGCCGGTGCCTTCGCCGTAGTCTTGGAATTTACACTGGCAGATGTTGCGAAGCTTGTAACCGAAGAAGTCTCAATTCCCACCATAGGCATCGGTGCCGGGCCCTACGTTGATGGACAGGTTCTCGTCTGGCACGACCTCCTGGGAATCTACGAAGAGACCCCACCCTTCGTCAAGAAGTACGCCGACATCGGTGGGATGATGCGCCTGGCGATTGAGAGCTACCGGGAGGAGGTTAAGGGCGGCGTGTTTCCGGGCAGGGAGCACTACTGGGAGTTCCTCGATAAGGAGGACTTCAGGAAAAAGGCCGCGCGTGCCCTGGAGAAACTGAGAGAGGAGGATTAAATGCTGGATGGAAAACGGGTAAGCGTTGTGATTCCAGCGTACAACGAAGAAAAGCGCCTTCCCAGCGTTCTGGAGGGGATACCTGACTTTATCGACGAGGTAATAGTAGTTGACGACGGCTCCGGCGATGGGACTTATGAGGTGGCACGGGCGTTCTCCGAGAAGGACCCCAGGGTAAAGGCGATCAGACTAGAGAGGAACTGCGGCAAGGGCTGCGCAATGAGGAGGGGCGTTGAAGAAGCCTCTGGGGACGTGATAGTTTTCATCGACGCCGACGGACAGCACAAACCTGAGGAGATAAGGAACCTCGTGGAGCCTATAGTCCGCGGTGAGGCCGATCTGGTGATAGGGGCAAGGAAAGTTGAAGAAGCCGGAAAGAGACCCCTCCACAGAAGGCTCAGCAACATAATAACGACTCGCCTCATACGCCTCAAGCTGCGGCAGTACGTCTACGACACCCAGAGCGGCTTCAGGGCGTTCAGCCGGAAGTTCCTCCCGGAGATAGAGAGCAACCGCTACGAGGTCGAAACCGAGATGCTGATTAAAGCTGCAAAGATGGGAGCACGAATACAGGAAGTGCCGGTGAGTATGATATACGATCCCTCCCGGGAGGGACGTTTCGGGGTCAGGGACGTGTTCCGCTTCATCAGGGCGTACCTTCGGTTTTGATTGCACTTTTAACCTTTATCGCCCCCAGGGTTCCAGCAGTTATGAGAGCGAAACCAGCGGCGTGACGGAGGGTCAGCGTCTCCCCCAGCAGTACACTGACGCCTATTGCAACTGCCGGGGCCGGGGTTATTATGGCCGTTGCCTTGGAGAGGTTGATGCGCTTTATCGATCCGTACCACACGAGCTGGCCAGCCGCTATCACCAGACCCTCGGCGATTACAAAGCCCGAGAACTCAAGTCCAGACGCAGCCGCCAGAGGCAGGAGAAGGAGGAAGCCGAAGGTGTTCCGCAGGGCCGCTATCGTCTGAGGGCTGTAGGGAAGCCTTTTAGCTATAACGTGGCCCAGCTGCCAGAAGAGGGGCACGAGGAAGAGCAGAAGATCACCCCGCCTGAGCTCAACCGAATGTCCGGGAACCATAATAAGAACCAGGCCCGTCAGGATAACGAGGGAATACGCCACAAGGCGCTTCGTTATCCTCTCCCCCAGAAGGAGCCACGCGAGAAGGAACGACCACAGCACCTCGCTCCTCGTTATGAGGGCGGCGTTTATTGCGGTGCTCATCCGGGCCCCAAAGGAGTACGCAAGATAAGCGAGCGCAGTTCCGAGGAAACCGACCAGAAACGCCGGTTTTATTCCGGTAGGATTTTCACGGATCTCATCCAGCCCCCCACCCCAGCCGACCGCTGTCCAGAGAATGAGCGATGCAACTAGGGCAGAGAGAGCAGCAAAACTGATGGGGCTGGTTGGGTTGGATTTTATAACAACTGGCTCAAGTCCGTATATCACCATCCCCAAGAGCGCCAGGGCGGTTCCCATGGCTTCGCGCCGCATACCCAGGTTTTGGTTCTCAGGGTTTATAAACCTCCCATTGGTGCACCTGAAGCCGACGGCGGGTGGACAGTACATACGATGTCCCAACATCCTGGATTTTGTCCAAGTACGTGATAAAATAGCAAAAGTTGGGGATATTAGTAACAAAATCAGTCAAAATTAAGACTTTGGGTCACAATGTTTAAATAGGGCAGTAGCTATTTATAAATTTGGGGGGGATGAGGATGGCCGCGATAACCGTGAGGCCCCTGACCCTGAAAAAAATGGAAGCTCTCGGTTTCTCCCTAATGATAGTGGCAGTTGTGCTTATGGCCACCGCGGTGTGGGGGGGCTCTCACAGATTCCAAGAGGACGTCGTGCTGAACTCCGGGGAGTACTATCTTTACACGCTCAACGGCCATCAGTGGAGCACCGTGTACTTTTCGATAAAATCCACAGGGCCGGTGACGGTCTGCATCACCGATGGAACCGGCGTGGAAATGCTCAAATCTGGAGAAGGGCCCCTGTGCTTCTTCAAGGCGGAGGACACGACCAGCATTGAGAAGATCTGGAGGTTCCCGGAGAAGGGTCACCTCTACTTGGTGCTGGTCCCGGCCCCGGGTACCCGGCAGGCCAGGGTCTCAATTACTGTAAAGAGCGGACTGATTCTGTGGTGACATTTTTCTTTTGCAAGCCTCGCCCATTAGGGCGGGGAGGAGGTCAGCATCTGGATGATCTGACTCGGTCAAGGCTTGAATGTTAGGATCTCCACGGTTGCAACGTATAACAGGAGCTGTTTTATTGAGGATGCGATTTTACAACGGCTTTCGACTAAAGGAGTAGCTTTCGGAGAAGGAGGACGATTGTGGAGCCGGGAGCGGGATTTGAACCCGCGACCTGCGGATTACGAGTCCGCCGCCCTGCCGAGCTAGGCTACCCCGGCACCCGATGTTAAAGACCAGCGGGGAGTTTATAAGCTTTTCTCAGGGGCCACCAAGGAGCCCCCCGAAGATGGCCAGGGCCCTGGCGGGATCGGCCGCCACTATCAGAACTATGACCGCGAGGAGAAAGTTTAAGACTGTGACCCTCTGGAGCGAGGAAACCTCCCACCGGTATATGCCAGTGGATATCCTTGCGCTCCATTCCCAGGGGGCCTTCGACACAGCCATGCCCAGGAGGAAGCCTGTAAGGACATCGTAGATCCAGTGGTGCCCAAGGAACACCGTTGCGAACGGTATAAGGCTGTTCGTGAGTATCAGGACCTTTCCGCCGAGGCGCTTCCGGTATTTCCACAGGGTGAGTATGTTTATCATTATGAACGTGTTGTGAAGGGAGGGGAGGACGAATTCCTGCCTCGTCAGGAGAGTATTGCTGGAAGTGTAGCCGGGCAGGTTGTAGACTATATGCGGGGCGTAGATGTGAGCTATTAGATATATTACGCCCGCGACGGCGTATGCCATCAGGTACCGGGCAAGCAGTCGGTCGGACGCCTCCAGATCCCTCAGATACAGCAGGAGGTAAGCAACGATAAGGGCTATGGAACCGGCAAAGCCGAGATAGTACACGACGGTAAAGAGTGCGTGGAGGGGCGGCACACCCTTGGTGAACTCCACCAGGCCAACGACCAGATCCCTCGACGTGAGGGGGAGTCTGAGAAACTGTGGCGTTAAGTCCAGGCTCCAGCGCCCGATGACGCCGTACAGAACGCCGAAGGCAACCCACCCAAAGTAGCTGAGGAAGAACGCGTTCAGCCTTACTAGCACCTCCGGATCTTCAAGGCGCCGCTGGAGCATGTTCATAACTTCTACCTCCAGGTAGTCAAGCCTTTAACTTCACCTTCTTGAACACTGCAGGTTTGACTCCAAGCCTTAAAAACCTTACACTCCAACCTGTGATGGTGAACGGGCATGGAGATTCCGAACTACGGGAACCTTGAGATAAATGCGGTACTTTTTGACCTGAACGGCACCCTGGCGGAGGGCGGAAGGATCGATAACGAAGTTAAACACCTCATAGAGAGGCTCGCGGATAAATACACGGTCGTCGTTCTGAGCGCGGACACCTTCGGGACGCTGGAGGAGGAGTTTAAAGGTCTTCCCCTGAGGATCGAGAGAGTTTCGAGCGGTGCCGAGAAGGCGGAAATCGCGAGGGGCTACGGACCCTATATAGCAGTTGGAAACGGCAACAACGACGTGGCAATGCTCGAAGGTGCAGAGCTTGCCTTCTGCGTGATTGGACCGGAGGGAGCAACGATTGATGCCCTCCTCGCCAGCGACGTAGTGGTGAGGGACGTTAAGGACGCCATAGGCATGCTCCTCGACGAGAAAAAGCTCATAGCAACTCTCAGAGGGTGAGATAAAGGTGAAAACGCTGAAGGGTGTCGGAACAGCGGAGCTGGTGATCAAGAAGTCCGTCTTCATAGGCTACGCATCACCCGCGGAGAAGGAAGAAGAGGCCAAAGCATTCATCGCAAAAATCAAGGCCCACCACAGTGACGCAACTCATAACGTTTCCGCATACCTCATCAACGACGGGAAGAACTTTGCAGTTCGCTACGATGACGACGGCGAGCCCAAAGGCTCTGCCGGGAAACCGGTTCTCAAGGTAATCCAGAATAAAGGCCTGAGCAATGTTGTAGTCGTCGTTACCCGCTACTTCGGCGGCATAAAACTCGGCTACGGTGGTCTGGTTAAGGCGTACAGCGATACTGCAAGTTTGGCCATCGAGAACGCGGGTATAGTCGAGGTTCACGAAACGGAACGCTTCCAGGTGACTTTTCCCTACAGTCTCTTTCACCATGTCAGGGAGACCATTGAGAATTCCGACGGGAGGGTCGTTGGAGAAGACTACGGCGAGCTGGTAACCTTCACCGTCGAGACGAGAAAGGGCGAGGCGGAAAAGCTGATGGAGCTTTTGACGGAGAGGACGAGGGGGAGGGTAAGGCTGAGGAGGCTCTTCATGAGTTCGTTTGAGGGGAGCCTCTAAGTTCTCTTTTTCATCCCCCTCAAGAAACCCTGTATCCTCCAGAGGAGGAGAAGCAGGGGATAAAGCGGCACCGGGACGGCATAGAAGGTAACCCCCTCCTCGGTTCTTCTGGGAACGAGTTTATACACCCTCGGGTTCAGCCCTCTGGAGCGCAGCAGCTCTTTTTCGTTCTCTTTGTGGGCCTGTATGACTACATCGATGACATCAGCGTCTTCAGAACGCCTCCTCAGAATGTCAATCAGTTCTTCGCAGGTTTTTGCGCTCTCGTTCTCGAAGAGAAAATCCTCGAACACGGACCTTCTCTCTCCCCCCTTTATCCTGCGGCATAGCTCAAGCATTAAATCGTAATCCTCAACATCATGCACCCTGTTGAGAACCCTTGAGATCATGTAAGTCCTCATGGAGCGCCCCTCAACATGTAAAGCCCAAGCAAACGCCTCACGGAGAACTTTTATTCCCTCCGGAGTGTTTTCCAGGCACTCATACACATCCAGTAGAACGTCCACCTTCTCCTCTGGTTCGGGGATGAGATAGATCATATCACGAACCTTCCGAACCCGTTCTGGGGTGCATTCCTTGAGATACTCCTTGAAAATTCTTCCAATTCCCCATGAGATGTCCTCCAACTCATCCAGGAGTGATAGCACCGTGCTGGTAGCTTTTTCAAGCCCATCCCGTTTGAGGAACCCAAGTCCAAGGGCCACAACGTCGTGGGAGTAGTCCAGAAGTTCTATGTCGTTGAGTTCATGACGATTAACGCTCCTGAGTGCCCTCTCCGCGTCATCAAGCTTTCCAGCTCGTATTAGCTCATCCACTTCCATCTCCTTCACCTGTAAACGAGGTAAATAGGTTCAAGTTTGAGTTCCCGCCTCACAAAGGCCCCGAGGAAACACCTGAGACCCCGCTTGAATTCCCCCATTTTAAGGCCCTCAAGGAGCTCGCGGGGATTCTTAATAAAACCCGAGAGGAAGTAATCCTTAATTATCTCAGCGAGCAGTCTTTCGGAATTCCCTGCCAGTGAGAGGGCCTTGGTGAGTTCTCCCCTCAGTGCCAGCTCAACGCAATCGTTCCAGTAAAGGGACTCACGGTTAGTCTCAACCAGTTCTTCAATGGCCTCTTCGCAGTTTTCGATGTCCCTTCCGATACTTCGAAACAGCTTTGCCCTCGTAGGCCTGAGAAGTTCATGACAGACCTCAAGTGCCTCCCCTGGGTTTTTGGTTAGAATTGCCATTCTGAGAAGGGCCAACCTGCAGAGTTCCCTGTGATAGTTCCCCCTGGGGAGGTTGCAGATGAAAAGAACCCCTGGAAGGTTTATTTTTCGCAGTGCCTCTGTGGTTATCCTGAACACCTTGCGGACGTTCTCCCCGGCCAGGTGGAGGTTTTCAATGACGGTCACACTGTCCCAAGTTTTCCTTAAATATTCCACGAGCAGATCGGGTTCCGTTTCGTTGCATGCCTCAAGCAGGTAAAATGCCGTCCTGTCTCCTCTGAGGGCGAGAAGCCGTGCCTCCCAAAGGATTAACATCTTAACATTGTCTGAACAGCCATAGCGCTTTATGAGTGGAACCAGCTCACTGTACCGTCCCTTTTTTCTAAGTCTGCGGGCAACCTTGTAAGCTATCTCCTCAGGGTTGTCGCCATGCCGGACGGAGACCTGGAGGGATAAAATATCCATGTAGTAGGGTGCACTGGATGCCTATTAAAAATTTATCCTGACCTCCAGAGAAACACTTAAATTTACACGGCATGTAATTTACATGGGGTGTAAATTACATGGGGTGTAAAAACTTCTTCCGAACCAGACCGGTGATGGAGGAGGAATGTCTCTGGGGAGAGGGCCACAGAAAGACCGTTGAGAGCCTTCTCAGGGCAGTTCTCCGGGGCAATGCTGCGGTTCTTCTCGGTCCGAGAAGGGTGGGAAAAACGAGTGTGGTTAGTGTGATGGCAGAAAAGCTGCGGAGAAAAAGGGGACACCACTATGTCTATTTCAACTTCTCCCGATTCCTCGGGTCGAAGGCGATTTCAATATCCGATATAGAACCCAAGAGAACATCGCTGAAGATGATAACGACGAGCAAGAGCTATACACTATCTTTCAGGGGCCTCAGCGTGGAGGTGAGAAAAACGAGCATCGAGGAGTTCAGCAGGGACTTTTCAAGGCTGGTCAGGGTATTGTCTGAGAACGCCAGGCTGGGTGTTTTGATATTCGACGAAGCCCAGGTCTTAGCGAGACTGAAGAACCTCGACTTTAGAGGCCTTTTGCAGGAGATAACGGACAGCTATCCGAACATCTCCCTCGTTTTCACGGGTTCAATGCCGGGTATGCTGGTTGAATATCTGAATCCAAGCGCCGAAAGGCCCAACTTCATGCGCTCGGCGGAAATCTTCACCCTTCCAAGGTGGAGCACCAGTGAGGGGAAGGGCTACCTCATGGAGGGGTTCAGAAGTTACGGGATAAGCCTGGCGAACGAGCTGGAGCTCTCAAGAGCCGTTGAAGAGCTGGGAGGAGTTCCGGGATTCGTCTCCCATTATGGCATCACGGTCGTCAACTTCGTGAGGGATGGAAAAAGCCCGGAAGAAGCGCTTCCAATGGCCCTTATGGAAAGCAGGAGGTATGCGCTTGAGGAATGGCGGAAGGATATAGAGGCCTTTCTGAACGTCTACAACAGTGCGGTTTACATTGGAATTCTAAGAGTCCTGGCCAAAACTTATCCAAGTGCCCTCAGGGGGGCCGAAATCTACAGGAGGCTTCAATCCATAGGTCTTGCTCCTACCAGGGTACAGCACGTCTACAAATACCTCGAAACGCTGGAAAAGGCGGGCTTCGTTCGTTCATCGGAAAAAAGGTACTGGGTTGAGGATCCACTCCTCCGGGAGGCTGTTAGAACGTTTACCACCCCATAATACCATATGGCTTTTTACTTTTTCAGGCAAATGGGGGAAAATACTCAATCGAATTTCTGTGTGGGAGACTGTCGGAACTAATTGTCTTCACTGGAGGCATCAGGACCGCTCTGGCTCCACCAGCCAGTACGTCAGCAGGGCTATGGAAACAGTGTAGAGTATCGCTCCAACGGTTTCGAGGGGCCTGCCATCTGATACGCTGTCGGGGAGCCACGCCGTCAGAACAGCAGCTAGCAGTATGAACAGCAAAACCCCCAGGAGGCTCTCAACCTGGCCAAGCACCAGTCCTACGAACTGCACCGACAGGAAGGCCTCCAGCCCCACTTCTGACTTCTTCCGGGCCCTGTGGTACATTAACAGCGAGACAACAAAGACCACCACAGACGCTATCAAAAACGGGGAATATTTCACTATGTTTGAGGGCACATAGAACGCAGCGGGAGGAATCAACAGGAGCACCATCCAGAGGATGTCTCTTCCGTTGAGCCGCATGGATTGAGATATCCCGCAACCCTTTAAAAGGGCTTTCGGTAGGCTAACCCGGTGGTGAGTGATGAGGATAGCGGTCATCGATTACGATAGGTGCAACCCTGATAAGTGCGGCCACTTCCTGTGTGAGCGCGTTTGTCCAGTCAATCGAATGGGCGGAGAGGCGATAATCATAGACGAAGAAAACTACCGCCCGGTGATCCAGGAGGCGAGCTGTACGGGCTGTGGAATCTGCGTCCACAAGTGTCCGTTCAACGCGATAACAATCGTGAACCTCCCCGAGGAGCTTGAAGAAGGCTGCGTCCACCGCTATGGAGTCAATTCCTTCGTTCTCTATCGCCTTCCGGTCGTTAAGGACGGAATGGTGGTCGGTATCCTCGGACCGAACGGAACCGGTAAAACAACGGCAGTCAAAGTACTCTCGGGTCAGATAGTCCCGAACCTCTGCGGCTATAACGATAGCTGGGACGCCGTCATAAAGGCCTTCCGCGGCAACGAGCTCCAGAACTACTTCGAGAAGCTCAAGAACCGGCAGATTAAACCTGTGGTCAAGCCCCAGTACGTGGACTTAATCCCCAAGGCCGTTAAGGGCAAGGTTCGGGACCTGCTCAAGAGGGCCGACGAGGAGGGCAGGTTCGATGAGGTCATAAGGGAGCTCGAGCTGGAGAACGTCCTTGACAGGGACATAAAACACCTCTCCGGCGGTGAGCTTCAGAGGGTTGCCATAGCCGCGGCGATACTCAGAAATGCCCACTTCTACTTCTTCGATGAGCCGTCCAGCTACCTCGACATAAAGCAGAGGCTCAAGGTGGCCAGGATAATCCGCCACCTGGCCGATTCGGGCAAGGCGGTTCTCACCGTCGAGCACGACCTGGCGGTCCTGGATTACCTCAGCGATGTCATCCACGTCGTCTACGGTAAGCCCGGCGCCTACGGTATATTCTCCCAGCCGAAGGGCACGCGCAACGGAATAAACGAGTTCCTGCGCGGCTACCTGAAGGACGAGAACGTCCGCTTCAGGCCCCAGGAGATAAGGTTCACTAAATCCAGCGAGAGGAAGAGCCAGGAGGGCGAGATACTGGTCGAGTACCCGAGACTGGTGAAGGACTACGGCGGCTTCAGGCTCGAGGCCGAGCCCGGAATACTCTACATGGGCGAAGTTGTGAGCATCGTCGGCCCCAACGGAATCGGTAAGACCACCTTCGTGAAGATGCTCGCAGGCGTCGAGAAGCCCACCGAGGGGGAGGTCGACTGGGAGCTGAAGGTTTCCTACAAGCCGCAGTACATCAAGGTTGACTACGAGGGAACCGTCTACGATCTCCTGAGCAAGATAAACGCCGGGAAGCTCCTCAACAGCTTCTACAAGACCGAGCTCCTGAACCCGCTCGGCGTTCCGGACCTCTACGACAAGCAGGTGAACGAGCTGTCGGGCGGTGAGCTTCAGAGGGTTGCAATAACCGCGGCCCTCATCCGCGACGCGGACCTGTACCTGCTCGACGAGCCCTCCGCGTACCTCGACGTCGAGCAGCGCTTGGCTGTTTCGAGGGCGATAAGGCACCTGATGGAGAAGGAGGGCAAGACCGCCCTCGTCGTCGAGCACGACGTTCTCATGATAGACTACATCAGCGACAGGCTTATGGTCTTCGAGGGCGAACCTGGAAAGCACGGTAAGGCGCTGCCCCCAACGGGAATGCGCGAGGGAATGAACCGCTTCCTCGCGGGGGTCGGCATAACCTTCAGACGCGACCCCGACACTGGCAGGCCCAGGGCCAACAAGGAGAACAGCGTCAAGGACAGGGAGCAGAAGGAGATGGGCGAGTACTACTACGTCGCCCCGTGATTCTTTTTCTGCCTACTCTTTCCTAAACCCGCCCCAACCAAAATAACGGGATTTTGTGCCCCTATAAACTTAAATAAACGTTGGCTAACGTTGTTTAACGATAAGCTATGAAAAAGCCTGTAAAGAGGGACTATGCTGAACAAACATGAATCTAAGACTACGATTTCGTGAAAAAAGCTTAAATATGACAGTCTTCAAAAAGAAAAGCGAGGTGAAGCTCTATGGTGTGGAAAAAAGCTATTGCATTGCTCTTTGGTTTGATGATGGTGGCGACGACCGCCTCCTTCGGCCACGTGTCAGCCGCAGATACCAGCGTGACCGTCATACTCGTCAGCGACAACGAGGCTGACTGCACACTGGCTCAGTACCTCGCCAACATGACAGGCGCGGTGGTCGTGACGACCCCATGGGGGGTCTATGACCCGAACGTCACGGCGGGCGTGATGAGCTACGGCCCCGATAATGTTATAATAATTGGCGGACCCGATGCCGTCGTCGATAGGTACCTGGATGATCTAAAGGAGCTCAACATCACCGTCGAGCGCTGGTGGGGCAGGAACAGGTACGAGACCAACCTGGCGGTCATAGGAAACGCAACCGCCAAGCTCAGGATAAAGTTCGAGAACCACGTGATAGTGGTTCCCGGCAACGACACCGCCGCGATCAGGGTCGCCCTCAGGAAGGCCGTGAAGGTTCACGGGGTGATAATCTTCGCCAACGACACCACCAACATAACCAGAGTCATGATGAAGATAGAGGCCCACCCGAAGAACATGACACTCATCAGAAGCCATGTCATGGTGAGAATGACCGAGAGGCTCAGGGAGAGGTTCGAGAACCGCGTCGGGGCCAACGTCACAGAGGTCGATGTAAACATAACCCCTGAGATGGCGATGGAGGCCATCAACACGAGCGAGGAGCGCATTGCCTCCGCCGAGGAGCTGCTCGCGAACGTTACCCTGCCGCCCCAGAGGGACCGGGTCGCGGAGAAGATGCTGAACCTCGCCAAGAAGGAGCTCGAGAGAGCCAGGAACGCCTATGATGACGGTGAGTACGGAAGGGCCTACGGGCAGGCCATAGCTGCGAAGGCCCACGCCGAGTTCGTCATAAGGATGGCCTCAAACAGGTGGGAGACAGAGATCGAGAAGAACAACTCTATGCGGTTCCAGGTATACCTCTGGAGAATAGAGGTTCAGATCAGCGCGCTGGAAAGGGCGGGAATAAACACCACCGAACTGAAGGGACTCGTTGAGGAGCTGAAAACGGCCGTTAAGAACGGTGACTACGACGTCGCCGATACCCTGATGTGGAAGATACGCTACAAGCTTCTCGAACTCTACACGCAGGGAAGATGGAAATTCAAGGGGATCGAACGCCTCCCCGTTGGGAGGGGACACGAGCACCCGTGAGTCCTTTAATTTTTATTCTCCAATCCCCCACCGCAGGTTATGATGAAACGCCGTTTCTCAGAAATCCATTTAAGCACAGACATTCACTCCCCAGTGGTGCTGTCAGAGGGTGATAAAAATGCTGCCCGCGGGTAAAATTCCACCGGAAAAGCTCAGAGAGCTTGTTTTCAACCGCCTCGGGGCCAAGGGAGAGAGGGTGATACTCGGGGCCGACCTCGGGGTGGATGCGGCCGCGATAGACTTCGGAGAGACGGTTCTCGTTGCATCGACCGACCCCATAACCGGTGCCGGGGAGGGAATAGGCTTCTACGCGGTTCACGTCAACGCCAACGACGTGGCCACCTTCGGGGCCAGGCCGAAGTGGTTCCTCGTTTCAATCCTCCTCCCGGAGAACTCCAACGAGGCCATGCTCTCGGGGATAATGGAAGAGCTCCACAGGAGCGCTGCAAAGCTTGGCGTCGCCATAGTGGGCGGCCACACGGAGGTAACGCCGGGCCTCGACAGGCCGATAGTCGTCGGGACGATGCTCGGGGAGGTGCCGAGGGAAAAGCTTGTAACGTCGAACGGAGCCAAGGCTGGAGACGCGATAATACTCACAAAGTGGGCCGGCCTTGAGGGAACGTCGATAATAGCGGGCGAGAGAGCGGGGGAGCTTGAGAGAGCCTTCGGAAGGGAGTTCGTCGAGAGGGCGAGAGGGTTCATCGAGATGATAAGCGTCGTGGAGGATGCCCTCACGGCCAGCGAGGTCGGCGTTCACGCCATGCACGACCCGACGGAGGGTGGAATAGCGAACGGCCTTCACGAGATGGCAGACGCAGCCGGCCTGGGCTTCAGGGTGCACCTCGAGAGGATACCCATCAGAGAGGAGACGCTCAAGGTATGCCGCTTCTACGGCCTGAATCCCCTCGCCCTGATAAGCTCTGGGGCCCTGATGATAGCCGCCCCGAGGGACGGCGTGGATGAGATCCTGAACGCCCTTGGAGAGAAGGGCATAAACGCCTCCGTCATAGGGGAGTTCGTGGAAGACCCCGGCGTCAGGGTCATCGTTGAGAACGGGGAAGAGAGGCCCCTTGAGAGACCTGAGAGCGACGAGCTCTGGAAGGTGGTCTGAGCACCATCAAATCTCAACCGATATCCTCAGCTTTTCCTCTTCCTCCAGCTTTTTGAGTACATCCAGGGCAGTCTCGGGGCTGAGCGACATTCTCCTGATGTGCTCGTAGGCCCTCCGTACCTCCTCCCGCTCGTACCCCCGGGCGCGCTTCTCCAAATACAGCAGGACGGAGAGGAGAACCCCCTTGATGCTCCTTTCCTGGAGGGGAAGGAACTTCCACCCACCGTCATAGACATAGGCTGCCTTGGGCGTCTCGTCCCCCCTCAGCTCCCCAACGGGAACTGTGTTCATGCCCTCCCGCGACGTCAGGTACTCGATCAGCATATCCTCGGAGTAGCCTTCCTGTCTGAGTCCCAGAAAGCTCAGCTCAAGCGCCCTCAGAAGGGAGGCAATCCTCTCCATCTCGGTTATCCTGGACTTCGAGAGAATGGACAGCTTCAGCACGGCCTTCTCAAGGGGCTCTTCCTCGATGTTGACGGTAACGAGAACCCTGTCCCTCAGACGGGAGCCCTCCTCAAAGGCTTTCACCACTATCCACACGGCACCGTTCGTGAGGATGCCGTATTTAACACCGGAGTTGAAGCAGTAGCGCGCCAGCTGGCGGAGGGGCTCGTCCCGCGTGATTATGTTAACCCCGAGGTTCTTGGCCTCGACGTAGGCAAAGACCCCGCCATTGAGGATGAGCGCGTAGTCCGCCCTCCCGTCCTCCGTCCGCTCCTCCGGCCTGACCTCCTCCGGGTTGTTCCAGTCCCAGCCGAGCGCCTGGAAGATTTCCCCGATGAGGTGCTGCTTCACCGCCTCCTCGTTCTTGGCGTAGAGTTCCCTGTGTGAACGGATTTTCCTCCTGACGCTGGCCACGGCTTTGGTAAGCCCCTCCATACCTATACCCCCGACCGCTTTAGTGCTCTCCCCACGACCTAAAAGCTTTTGGGCGGTGGGTTCAAATTGCTCCGGTGGGACTATGTGCCGCGTAATGTTTGCAGCAGGTGACGGAAAGCGGATTCGTCCGCTGCTGGATGCCCTGGTAAGATCCTCCGAAAATGACCCGTACAAGGAGCGGAGGGGAAGGGGGAATCAGCACAGGGACGGATGGGGGTACGTCCTCCTGAAGGAGGGTTCGGTGAAGCACTACCGCTCGCTGAGGCCCATATTTGAGGACGACGCCGCCCTCGGTTCCCTCAGAGAGGAGCTTGAGGGCTTCACCGTGCTGATGGCCCACACGAGGGCGGCCAGTCAGGGGGCCAGGAACCTCTTCAACGTCCACCCGTTTGCGTTCTCGTCCAGACACGGCTTCACGTTCTGGCTGCTCCACAACGGCGACCTTGACAAGGGGAGGATTATGGAGCTCGCCGAACTGGACGGAGAGGAGCTGGAGAACGTTTCGGACACCTACGCCTTCGCCACCTACCTGTGCAGGAGGCTCCCCAGCCCGTCGCTCGATGACGTTCTGGAGCAGTACCGGATCATCAACGGGACGATGAAGTCCCTCTTCAACACCGTCACCCTGTTCCAGGATTCCGGGGGAAGATTCTCCGCCTTCATAACCGCCAGCATGAGCGAGAAATACGCCGGGAACCCGCTGAACTACGACTACGGAAGGCTGCTCCTCATCGAAGATAAGGACCTCTTCGCGGTGACGTCCTCAACCTTCGAGCTGTACCACCCCGCGGACTACCGGGTAATCCCAAACGGAACCGCGTTCTACGTTAGGCTTGGTGAGGAAGACTTCGACGTTGAGACGGTTCGCCTGTGAAACGTTATATACTATGCCCCCCACTTTTATTTTGGGTGGCAACATGGATAGGGATGCCCCGATCAAGGTTTACATGACGAGGAAACTGATAGGCGTTTCTCCGGACGACAGCGTAAAGCGCGCCTGTGAGGTCATGGTGGAGTTCGACATAGGCTCCTTGGTTGTCGTCGAAGAAAACAGAGTGGTGGGGTTCTTCACGAAGAGCGATATAATCCGGCGTGTTGTCATCCCGGGGCTGTCAAATAGCACCCCAGTCCGGGAGATCATGAGCGGGGAGCTGATAACCATTGACGCGAACACACCCGTGAGGGACGTTCTCGATCTGATGGCCAAGAAAGGAGTCAAGCACATGCTCATCGAAGAGGACGGCGAGATAGTGGGTATATTCAGCCTGAGCGACCTGCTGACCGCCAGCAGGAGGCGGCTCGAGACAGCCATCGCGGCCGAGTGATGGGTATGATACGGATAGCGCACATAAGCGACACCCACATAACCGGCGAGAGCGCCTACAAGGGCTACGCCTACGACCTCATAGTCAACGACGTGAACCGCGGGGACTTCGACTTCGTGATACACACCGGCGACGTGACCAACCAGGGCCTCCGCGAGGAATACGAGCGGGCCTCGTACGAGCTTGGAAAAATAAAGAAGCCGCTCGTCGTTATCCCTGGCAACCACGATGTCAGGAACGTCGGCTACGAACTGTTCGAGAAGTTCATAGGGCCGCTGAACGGCGTTTACGAGTTCCGCGATGGGGTCGTCATCTGGGTTGACTCGACCATACCCGACCTGAGCGATGGCAGAGTGGGCGGCCACAAGTTCCGGTGGCTCAAAGCGAGACTCGAGGAGTACTCCGAGAAGAAGTTCAAAATCGTCGCCGCGCACCATCACCTCGTCCCGCTGCCCGACACCGGGCGGGAGAGAAACGTCCTGTACAACGCAGGCGACGTCCTCGACCTCCTCCTCAGGCACGAGGTCAGCCTCTACACCTGCGGCCACAAGCACGTGCCCAACGTCTACCGCATCGAGGATATGGTGGTCGACAACGCGGGGTGCGCATCCTGCAGGAAGACGAGGAAGGGGGACGTGAACAGTTACAACATCATCACCATTCACGACGACGGCAGGATAGAGGTTACGATAAAACGCGTGACCGGGGACGAGGTGAGGAAGGAGCACAGGCCCATAAAGCCGAAGATCTTCGTGCCCCGCGGGGAGCGCCTGCTCCGGATAGTCCAGATGAGCGAGAGCAACGTCTCTGACAGGATGTATTTCAGGAGGAAGGTACTCGAAAACGCGGTGCGTACAATAAACGAAAAGCTGAGGCCGGATATAGTGATTCACAACGGCGACGTCGTGGATATGGGGATAGAGCGCTACTACGAGAAGGCCTACGAGTTCTACGAGAAGATCAAAGCGGAAAAGCTCGTCGTTCCCGGTCACAACGACATAACCTACCTCGGCTACGACCTGTTCCTGGAGTACTTCGGCGAACCGGAGATTGTGGAGATAAAGGACTTCAAGTTCCTTCCAGTGATAAGCGCCCAGTACGAGACCCCTATAGGGGTCGTCGGGCGGATAGGCCAGCGGAAAGTAGCGAGACACCTCGAGGAGTATCGCGAGAGCTTTACTGTGGTCGTTCTGCACCACAACATAATCCCGATTCCGCGGAGCAGGGAGGTGGGATTCCTCGAAGACGCCGGTGACGTGCTGAGGACACTGACGGAGGGGGAGGCCAACCTCGTGCTGACCGGCCACGGAGGCAACTCCTTCGCGGTCAAGGTTGAGAAAACACCGGTAGTCAACGCGGGCTCAATAAGCTGGGAGCTCCACAGGAACCCCTTCGGAAACAGCTTCAACCTTATAGACATATACCCCGGGATGATAGTCGCCTTTGAGGTTCAGGCCACGTGGGGGAGCGGAAGGCTCCTTGGGATATGGAAAATAAAAGGCCCGTTCACCCTCTGACGTCCCCTCCCACCTTTTTCATCAGCCGCTCCATTATGTCCTCCATTATAACGTCCACAGTGTGCTCCAGCTCGACGTTGTTTATCACCCGAACCCCATGCTCCCTCGCCATCTCCACAATGAAGTCCTGTATCTCCATGATGGCGTCTATGTGTTCGAGATAGTACTCGGCAGGCCTCTTGCTGTAGCGTGCCCTTTCGTAGAACCTGGCCTCCAGGTCCCGCTTGCTGCCCACAGTTATCACGTACATGAAGTCCCTGTCGTTGAGCTCAACGTAGCCCGGAACAAGGTGTATGCCCTCGATGACCGTGTTGAAGCCCTCTTTGTGGGCCCTCTCAAGGACCGCCTTGAGGCCAACGGACACATGGCGAACCTGCTCCTCGAAGCCCCTGATAAGGGGGGAGTCCCTTCCCTTTACCCTGCCGGTGGCCGTCCAGGCGAGGAAGGACGACGTGTGTAGATCCGGGAGAAGTTCAGGCGCTATTATCTTCCTCATGACCTCCCTTACCGTGTCCGTCCCTATAACGCTCCTTATGCCGAGGCGGAACGCCAGCTCGGTCGCTATCGTTGACTTCCCTACACCTGTTGCCCCACCGAGGAGAATGGTTATCGGCACCTTCAGGCGGCGGAGCTGGCGCCAGAACAGGTAGCGCTTCGCCGCTTCTTTAAGGCCGTGGTCAATGAGCCTCCTGTACGTCAGCTCACGTATCTCCTCCGTGGTGACAAACTTGGCCTTTCTGGAATTCAGCTCCTTCTGAACCTCCGTGGCTATGATGTAAGCTATACCCACATCAACACCCGCGAGGGTTATTGAGCGCGTGAGGATTCCCCTTGAGAACGGGAGCCTGGCCCTGCTCTCGGGGTCGGTTACGATTATCATCCTCTTCCCTCCAGTATCGAGCGGCCGAGCCTCAAAACGGCCCTTCTTAGGTCCTTCCCATCGATGTTGACAGGCTCGTTGTCCAGGTAGATCACCTCGATTCCCCTCTCAAGTGCCCACCGGGTAACAACGTCCACGGCGGCCGCTTTAAGCTCAACGGCCACCGCGTCGATACCCTCGAATCCCCCCAGGTCCTTTCTCAGTGCAGGTCTCCTCGACAGGTTGTCAGAGGTGTGAACAACGTCCGCCCCCATGTCCTCGATGTACCTCCTCGCCCCCTTGAGGGCCAGCCCCGACGTCATCACGAGGGCCAGCCTCTTCCCGGAAACGTCCCCGAGGGGCCTCGGTCTGAACGCGGTCAGATGCACATCCGCGTCGGGGTTAATCTCCAGGATTATCCTCTCAAGCTTCCTCAGCCGCCCCCGGGGTACCGAGTCGGCCATCGTGACGACGACTATGTCCGCCAGGGAGAGCCTGAAGGGGCCGAAGTAGCCGCCTATGAAGTCGGGCTTCTGGGCGGCGCTGACCATGAGGACGTACCCATCTGCGCGGTAGGCGGGAAACGTTGCCCCGCTGCCCTCGAGGATTATTAGGTCGTTCGGCAGGCTCTCGGCCAGCTTAACTCCCTCATCCACAACATCGAAGAAGGAAAACCCCGCCATGCCTCCCCCGCAGCGGCGGCACCCTATGGTCACCACACGTGAGGTGAGCGCGTTCTCAAAGTGGTCCGAGGCGGCGTGCTTTCCCTCCCCCGCCAGCTTGACCAGGAACTCGGGGGTTATCTCAAATTTGTCCCCCTCTATCAGCTCCGGCTCCTCGGGACCCCCGCGGCCCATCGTGACTATGACGGGGTTGGCTATCTCCTTGAGGGTCCTGGCTATGAAGCCGCTGACCGCAGTCTTGCCGACCCTCTTCCCCGTCCCTATGACGGCAAGGCTCGGCTTTCTGGTCCTCTTCAGCGGCCGGGGGGTGAACGTGAAGTCGGCCCCCCGGTAGGTCACCCCGTGCAGCATGCACAGGGATGCAATCCTGAACCTGTCCTCGTAGTTCAGAACTGGCTCGTCGCTCAGGTCAACGACCTCGCAAACATCGTTCTCCCGGAGGGCCCTCGCGAGGGCGGCAAGGTAGTCCCCCGCGTAATACACTGGAATCCCGAGCCTCTCCTCGATGTCCCGAATGTCCCTAATCTTCTCACTCCCGCCCAGAAAGACGGCGCAGCAGACATCACCGAGCCTTTCCACCGCCCACGCGGTGACGTCTGGATAGTGCTCGCCGTCGATAAGGACGAGCCTCCGATTTTTCATGCCACCACCGTAACCACTATCTTCATGGAGCATTTAACATTTTGGAGTGTGTCCCAGCGGCACCTCTCCGCACCCCGGGAACCGCAGGAAGGATTATAAACCCCAAGGAGGTATGATTATTGCCCCGCTGAAAGGAGGTGTATGAAATGGCTGAGATGATTGTTAAGAGCAAGGTTAAGGAGGCCGTCAAGGCCATCGACCCCGAGATGAGGGTCAACCCGGAGTTCTACGAGGCCCTCGAGGCCGAGGTTAAAGCCCTCGTTGAGAAGGCTGTCAAGAGGGCCAAGGACGAGGGCAAGAAGACCCTCTACCCGAGGCACGTCTGAGGCCTCTCCCTTTTCCTGCTTTTTCCATTCCATCGATGGCCTTTTATTCTCCCTTTCCTAACTTTTGCGGTGGTAACATGGCGCTGAGAAAGCTCGGAGATTCTATCTACCTATACCCGGGCAGTCCATCTACCCTGATAAAGGTTCTCAGGGAAGGGGCTGTTCTGATCGACCCCGGCCACGGGAGCGGGCGGCACAAGGATCTGAAAAGGGAGGTCCGGAAGCTGGGGGTCGAAATAAAGGCCCAGCTTGCGACGCACGGCCACGCGGACCACATATCGGTTGCGCCGAGGATCGACGCTCCTCTTTTCATGCACCGCTTCGAGTTCTCGATAGCCGAGAGTCCGCTGAACAGGGAACTGCTCACCTTTGGCTCAAAGGCGCCGAACGGATTCCTCGTCTTCCAGTTCCCTGACGAGGTCAAGGTTCACGCGGTTTTCGAGTGGGGTGACGAACCCTTCGGTCTCAAGTCTGTGAAGCTGGACGGACATTCCCCCGGCATGACGGGTTTTGTGGACGAGGCGGGCGGGATTCTCTACGCGGGGGACGCCTTCTTCGGGGAGCGGGTCATAACCTCGGTCGGCATGCCCTACATGGTCGACCCTGACCTATTCAAAGCTTCAATTACAGAATTAAAGAATTATGTAGAAAGGGGCTTTCTCCTGATACCCTCCCACGGCAGGCCGGTGGAGGGGGAGGAGGCGCTCGAACTGCTCGACTTCAACCTCACCTGTGTCGAGGAAACAGAAAGCCTCATCCTGGACATCCTGAGGAAGGGGCCAATGGGCATCGACGGTATCGCCTTCCGCATAATGAAGTACTACGGGGTCGAGGTCACGCCCCAGAAGCTCGCCCTCAACCTCGTCCCCACCAGGGCCTTCATTGCGAAGCTCTACAACGAGGGGAAGGTGGACGCGGTCGTTGATAACGGACTCAAATGGAGGTTGAGAGGTTAGGAACGGGCACTCACTCCTCGTCAGGATAGCACAGGTAGCGGTAGGGGCAGAACCTGCACGTGTAGGAGTATTCCCCTTTGGGGGGCTTTCCTCTTTTGTAGGCCTTTTTGACGGAGTAGAAATGCTTGAGGGTCTCGCGGAAGAGCTTGCCATCGTAGGGGACTTCAAAGGCCCTGAAGTTCGGCCCTTTGACGATTGGAAAGCGCGAGAAGTCGATCTTGCTTATCACCTTCATCGGCTCCTCGTGGAGCTTGACGTAGTAGAGATAGCCGTACTCCGCCTCTGCCCAGCGCATGTAAATGTTAAGCTGGGCCATATGGTAGTCGTAGGGTTTGCTGGGGAGGCTGGTCTTGCCCTTTATCTCGATCGGGAAGTCCCCTATGGCGTCTATTCTGCCGTGTATCTCGAAACCGAGCCTCCGGGAGCGAAGAACGAGGTGCTTCTCAAGCTCGAAACCGAAGCGTTTTTGCAGGATCTCCCCGAGGACGTTGTGGGTATTTATGCCCTGGTTCAGCCTAACCTTTACGAACTCCGGCCATCTCTCTGGGTAGCCCTTGAGCCTGAAGTATATCCTCCTCGGACAGGTTAAGGCCTCGCTGGCGTAGAACTCGATGAGACCATCGTTCCCGTTGATTCCGTCATTTTCGGCCATTCCGTTCCCTCCAGGAAGGGGGCGGGTCATCGGCCCGCGAACCTCTCCGCCCCTGCGTCAGCTAATACCGACGTCATCACCCATCAGACTGGGCAAGGGTCGTCATCCGCTTGGAGGGTTAAGGCTAACCCACCATTTAAACCTTTGGGGAAAGAAGGCCGAATGAAGGGAGAAGGAAATCAGAGTATGGTACCCTTCTTCCTCTTGAGCGAGTAGCTCAGGCCATAAGCAGGCCAGATGCTCGGTGGCTGCTCGTAGTGGTGGAGGTTCCTCAGTATCTTCTCCGCGGTCTTTTTGTTCCTGGCCTTCACCCTCAGAACGCCGTCCTCAAGCTCAACCGTTCCGTTGGACAGCCTCAGGGTGAGCTTTGAGCCGTTCACTTCGGGCCTGGCCTTCATCAAAAGCTCCCTGTAGTCCTCGTATGCCTCCCTGCTGAGCTTCTGCTCAAGAAAGACGGGTTTCTCACGTGACTTAAACAGGCGGGAGAACCAACTACTTGAAGGTTCTTCATCCATACTCCTCATCTACCTCCGGAGGATTTCTCGTTTTAAATTCGCGGTTCCGCTTTTTAAGGCTTTCTCCTCGCTTTTTGCCGAAACGGCGAAATCTCTGCCATCTCCGGTGGTGAGAGAGTACTACCTATTGTCACTGCAGGATAAGAAGTTTTAAAAGTGCGAAGAATAAGGCAATTTCAGACCAGCCAGATGCAGTATCGGTGAGCATCATGTCCAAAAGCCTTCTTTTACTGCTCCCGGCCTTAATACTCCTGATCTCACCCTTAGCGGCAGCGCAGAGCGATGGATTTATCACATCCATCCGCGTTTACCCTGGAGAATCTGACGCTTTCATCGTCGTTGGGTGGGACCTGGCGTATTATACGATGTGCCCAGGCACCGGCTCGGAGGAGAAACTATGTTATTGCTCACTCGATCCAACGTTTTTCAGGCGCTATGTGTTTTACTTCAACGGGAGCAACGTTGCTTACGTCCCCCAGCTCTCCAATGTGGATGTAGAAATCGGGTTTAGCCATTCGAACTCATCGTGGAGGATGGCCTACATGTTCGGTGAAATAAAGCCTGGGCTTCCGGAGGCAAACGAGTCGAATTACTACGAAATCCATCCGGGGAAGGCATGCGTTCGTCCATTAGGTAACCTGTCCTATCTATTTCGCCCGTATCATGGAATTCCGGGTAGAGTGGAAGGAGATACCCTCGTTTTTTCTAACGGCTCCCAGACATACAGAGTTCCGCTGGAAAACCTGAAAGGCCACGTGCTGTTAAAATCGGACTACGACAATTTCAGGGCAGTTTTTCTCAAAAACGGGGTTCTGTTCTATGTCCCTTTCTATGAGGGGACGACGGATTATGGATATCCAAATGTTATAATACACGGAAGGGGAAACTGTTCCCCTGATAATCTCATGGTCGAAAATGTGGATAAACTGAACCCTATTGTTCTGTTTTTCTACGACGGAGATGAGCTCAAAACTTTTCCCCTCTACCGGATAACATACAATGATTCCCCAGACCTCAGGCCAGAGGTTTTGATCAATATGACCCTTGATTTTTCGCAGTGTGAACGAGAAATATGTGGTAATGGAATCATATTAGTCATCTTATTGCTCGCATTCGCCTTTGTGCTGTGGACAAGCAGGAGGCACTGAGTCTGAAAATGCTTTCTATTTCAATCTTGGAAACATTATGGGACTTATGACAGGTAGTGGGCAAAGGTTTAAAACCCATGCCTAAGGATTAGACGTGAAATGGGACAAGGGAACACCAGACTCATCAAACCCCGCATTCGGGAAACGTTGGCCCGTGAACTCCCCGGGGAGTTAGTCCAGATGCTCCCCAAACACTGGGTTCAGATAGGCGATGTACTGATTCTGCCGCTCAGGCAGGAGCTTGAGCCGTACAAGCACCGCATCGCCGAGGTCTATGCCCAGGTAATCGGGGTCAAAACCGTCCTCAGGAAGGGCAGAATAGGCGGCGAGTTCCGCGAGACGAACTACGAGGTTCTATACGGGAGCGATACGGTGACGGTGCACGTTGAGAACGGAATCAGATACAAGCTCGACGTTGCCAGAGTCATGTTCTCCCCGGCCAACGTCAAAGAGCGCGTTAGAATGGCAAAGGTCGCGAAGCCCGGGGAGCTCGTGGTGGACATGTTCGCCGGAATCGGACACCTAAGCCTGCCGATGGCCGTTCACGGGAAGGCCAGGGTCATTGCAATAGAAAAGAGCCCGTACACATTCCAGTTCCTCGTTGAGAATATCGAACTGAACCGGGTTCAGGACAGGATGACGGCATACAACATCGATAACCGCGACTTCCCTGGAGAGAACATAGCCGACAGGATTCTGATGGGCTACGTCGTTACGACCCACGAGTTCATCCCCAAGGCGCTCAGCATAGCCAAGGACGAAGCGATAATCCACTACCACAACACAGTTCCGGAGAGGCTGATGCCGGAAGAGCCATTCAGGACGTTCAGGGAAATCGCGAGGGAGCACGGCTACGAGGCCGAGAAGCTCAACGAGCTGGTAATCAAGCGCTACGCCCCCGGGGTCTGGCACGTCGTCGTTGACGTGAGGGTCTTCAAGAGATGAGCCTTTCTTCTATGTTTCCGTTGAAAGGTCCTGTCCCAACCGCACGACGTTCCAGCGACCGTTTAAATTTCCCCATTGGGTTCGTCCATGGAACTTTCTGTTCCATCGGACAAACTTTTGGTCCGTTGTGTCGAAGGCAGTTCGCTGGTGGTTAACAATTGAACTTAACTTAACATATACTGTGAAACGCTTCCTTTTGCGAAGACCTTATATCCTTCAACCCGAAAATCTTTCGAGGTGATTCTGAAATGGAGGCAAAAGGCGGCTACTGGGGCAAGATTCTGAGGGTTAACCTGACCACCAAAGAGGTCAAGGTTGAGCCCCTCCCCGAGGAGTTCCCGAGGAAGTACCTCGGAGGCGTTGGCTTTGGAACCAGACTTCTCTACGACGAGGTTCCAGCTAAAGCTGACCCCCTCGGGCCCGAGAACAAGATGATAATCACGCCCGGTCTGTTCGTTGATACCGGCATCGGAACCGGCTCCAAGACTGCATTCAACTTCAAGAGCCCGCTCACCGGCGGCTACGGAAGGGCCATGGCCGGTGCCGAGATGGGAGTCCAGCTCAAGAGGGCAGGCTACGACATGCTCATAGTAGAGGGACAGAGCGACGAACCCGTCATGCTCATCATCAACGACGATGACGTCGAGATCGTTCCCGCCGACGGCTACTGGGGCCTCACCACCGGCGAGGCAAGGTCCAAGGCCAAGGAAGAATACCCCGGCTATGCGACCGCGTTCATCGGACCCGCGGGCGAGAGACTCAGCCTCATCTCGACGATCGAGACCGATGACAGGCAGGCCGCCCGTGGAGGGCCCGGTGCCGTCCTCGGAAGCAAGAAGCTCAAGGGCATTCTTGTGAAGGGCAGCAAGAAGGTCCCGATAGCCAGCCCCGAGAAGTTCCGCGAGCTCCTGAAGGAGTGGGCCCTCGTCTTCAAGGACCACCCGGCCACCAAGGCGGACATGGACTACGGAAGCGGTGAGTTCCTCGACTGGATGAACCGCGAGCGCGGTACCTTCCCGACCAGGAACTGGCAGATGGGCTTCTTCAAGAAGGCCTACGAGAAGGCCAAGGAGGAGGGCAGAGAGCACATCGGAATCGACCCGTACTTCTGGGCGCCGAAGTACCGCACGGGAAGGAAGCCGTGCCCGATGTGCAACAAGCCGTGCAGCCAGTACGTCAGGGTGGAGAGCGAGAAGTGGGGCACCTTCATGGTGGATGGTCCCGAGTACGAGACCCTCTACTCCTTCGGCGGCGTCCTTGAGCTCGACGACTTCGAGACCGTTGCCTACCTCAACTACCTCGCCGACCAGCTCGGTCTCGACACCATCTCAGCCGGTGTCACCATCGCCTGGGCCATGGAGGCTTACGAGAGGGGACTCCTCACCAAGGAAGAGGCAGATGGCCTTGAGCTGACCTTCGGCAACGGAGAGGCAGCGGTCGAGGCCCTCAGGAAGATGGCCTACCGCGAGGGCAACCTCGGAAAGCTTTTGGCAGATGGCGTCAAGAGGGCCAGCGAGAGGCTCGGCAAGGGCAGCGAGAAGTTCGCCATGCACGTCAAGGGCATGGAGCCGCCTGCCTATGACGTCCGCGGTATAAAGGGAATGGCGCTTGCCTTCGCCGTGAACGTCCGCGGTGCCGACCACCTCACCAGCGGCGCCTACGGAACCGAGCTCGTCGGCAGGTGGTGGAAGTTCGACGGCGTCGACAGGACCAGGGGCGAGAACAAGGGATTCGAAATAGCGTTCCACGAGAACCTCATGGCGGTCTACGACGCCACCGGAACGTGCAAGTTCTCAAGACACATGTACTTCCTTGAGGGCTTCCCGCCGCTCGTCGAGGCCGTCACCGGCATGAACATCGGTGAAGCAGAGCTGATGGTCATCGGTGAGAGAATAATGAACATAGCGAGGGCCTTCAACGTCAGGGAAGGCTTCACCAGGAAAGACGACACGCTCCCGTACAGGATTATGTGGGAGCCGATTCCCGAGGGTGTCAGCAAAGGCCTCCACGTCCCGCCGTGGGAGCTCGACAGAATGCTCGACGAGTACTACCAAGCGAGGGGCTGGAGCAGGGACGGAATCCCGACCAAGGCCAAGCTCATGGCCCTCGACCTCCCGGACATCGCGGAGGACATTGGGGCCGGGATTTGAGGCCCCTCTTACTTTTCTGTTTACACATAAACAAAACTTCGCCCATATTCTCCCGTCGTGTATCAGCCAACTACAGGGCCTACAATCAGGACTTTGCTCACCAAAACTCTATCAAAAGAGCGCCCTTTCTCATAAAACAGCTGGGAAAGGTTAGCGTGCACTCTAAAACTCGCCCATGAAAAAGAGCTTAACATAAAACCGACTATTTAAGGGATTCCACTTTTATTCTGGCGTCCCAAGGACGCCTTGTGGAGAGTGGAACACTATAAACTACCAATTATGACGGATAACCCCTCTGAAAACAGGCAACTTTGAACTTGCACGCCAACTTTGATCAAACTTTGCGCAGGCAAAGTTTGGTGGCGCCGGGGCAGGGATTTGAACCCTGGTGGGCAGAGCCCACTGGCTCTCCAGGCCAGCGCCTTCCCAGGCTAGGCTACCCCGGCGCATAAAGGAGAGGAATCAGGAGATGAGCTCGATTTCGATGGTAACGTCCTCAGGGACGCGGATGCGCATGATCTGGCGCATGGCCCTTTCGTCGGCCTCAATGTCAACGAGCCTCTTGTGAACGCGGAGCTCGAACCTGTCAAAGGTGGCGGTGCCCTCTCCGTCCGGGCTCTTCCTGGTGGTGATCCTTATCCTCTTGGTCGGGAGCGGGATGGGTCCGCTCATCCTAACGCCGGTTCTCTCGGCGATCTGCTTGATCTGGTCGGTGACCTCGTTGAGGGCCTTAATGTCCGTGCTCGCAAGCTTAATCCTTGCCTTCTGCATTTCCGTCCCTCCTAAGGCTTAAGGAAGTAAAGGAAAGGTCAGAGAAGGCCTTCACTCGGCCTTCTGAACGGAGATGACCATACCGGCAGCGACGGTCTGGCCCATGTCACGGATGGCGAACCTGCCCATCTGCGGGATCTCCTTGACCGGCTCGATGACCATCGGCTTGGTCGGCCTGAGGATAACTATTGCGGAGTCACCGGTCTTGATGAACTGCGGGTTCTCCTCGACGATGTTACCGGTCCTCGGGTCGAGCTTAGCCAGGAGCTGCTCGAACCTGACGGCGACCTGGAGGGTGTGCGCGTGGAGGACCGGGGTGTAGCCGACGGTTATTGCAGTCGGGTGGTTGAGGACGATGATCTGGGCCTTGAAGGTGTCCTTCGGCCTGACGACGGTCGGCGGGTTGTTGGTGTGTCCGGCAACGTCACCGCGCTTTATGTCGTTCTTACCAACGCCACGGACGTTGAATCCGATGTTGTCACCCGGAAGGGCCTCCTGCATGGACTCGTGGTGCATCTCGATGCTCTTGACCTCACCCTGGATGGCCTTGTGGAAGATGGTGCTGGCCGGCTCGAAGATGACGACGTCACCGACCTTGAGGACACCGGTCTCGACACGGCCGACCGGGACGGTACCGACACCCTTAATGGAGTAGACGTCCTGGATCGGGATGCGGAGCGGCTTGTCGGTCGGCTTCGGCGGCTCCGGTATCTGGTCGAGGGCCTCGAAGAGGGTCGGGCCGTTGTACCAGGGCATCTTGTCGCTCTTCTTGACGATGTTGTCGCCCTCCCAAGCGCTGGTCGGGATGACCTGGACGTTCTTGTAGCCGAGCATCATGAGGAGCTTCTTAACCTGCTCGGCGACCTGCTTGAACTTCTTCTCGTCGTAGTTGACCATGTCCATCTTGTTGAGGGAGACGATGATGTGGTTGATACCGAGGGTCTTGGCGAGGAAGGCGTGCTCCTTGGTCTGCGGCATGACACCGTCGGTGACGGCGACGACGAGAACTGCCGCGTCAGCCTGGCTGGCACCGGTGATCATGTTCTTAACGAAGTCCCTGTGGCCCGGAGCGTCGATGATGGTGATGTACCTGTGCGGGGTCTCGAACTTGGTGTGGGCGACGTCGATGGTGATACCCCTCTCGCGCTCCTCCTTGAGCCTGTCCATGACCCAGGCGAACTTGAAGGACTTACCCTTCTCACCCATCTGCTCGAACTTCTGGATGATGTTCTCCGGAATGTTCTGGCTGTCGAACAGGAGCCTTCCAACGGTGGTGCTCTTTCCGTGGTCGACGTGTCCGATAAAGACAATGTTAATGTGCGGCTTCTCCTTAGCCATTTCCATACACCTCCAAACTTTGGTCTAGTCCGATTGACTAGGATGGCTTTTTAAATCTTTCGAACCTCGGCCCCCTCGGGCGGGAAACCCGCAGTTTATCGGGGAGGCCTCACGAGTTCCGTGCTTAACTTACGAAGCGGGTTTAAAAACTTAACTACGGGGGTTTGAACAGGAAAATGTAAACCTCAGCCCCCCTTCAGCCTGCATTTCCTGAGGTAGTCCCAGAGGGTGTAGTAGATGGTGAACCTCTCCTCTCTCCTGCTGTCAATGTCATACACCGTGAGAACCAGCCCGCACTCCCTCGTGCCGTTTTCAAGGGTATAGCAAATTTCCCTGTAGGCATTCTCCGAGGGGCCGGTGCTCGAGGTGTATCTAACCTCCACCAAGCGACCGTCCTTTCGCACCAGGACGAGGCGCTGGTAGGTCCTACCGTATCCATCATTCGAGAGGAAACTCCTCTCCGCCACCACCGTTTCTATCCCATCAGACTTGTTCGCGCTCACGTTCCAGCTTTCATAGTTGATACTCCTGACGAACTCGAAGGGTGCAGTTCCAGCTTTGCACTCCACCTTCTCCTGTGGTGTTGATGGCCCCCACCAGAAATAGGAGTAGTGCTCGTAGAACACCATCCCCGGCCACGGGACGAACAGTAAACTCCCAATGACTACCAGAATTCCAACGAAGAGTACCTTCCTTCGTGCCCCCATGAAGCTGATATCATCGTCAGAAATTAAAGAGTTTTCGGAGGAGACGTTGAATTAAGTGGCACGGTATCTCAAGCCCATGAGACTAGAAAGTAGGCAGAAGGGAAGGGCGGAAAGCCCTCACTGCTGCGGGCAGACGTCCTGCTCCTTCGGCGGGTTCGGGTCAAGGCCCTTCCTCTGGCGTATCTGCCTGATGATGTTGGTGGCCAGCTCTCCAGGAACGCGCTTAAAGCCAGCGTGCTCGGTGCTCCAGAGGGCCCTTCCGCTGGTGGCGCCACGTATAGCACCGGCGAATCCGAACATCTCCGCAACCGGGGCCTCAGAGATGATGATCATGACCTCACCCTCCTGTCTCATGTCGATGAGCTGGCCGCGCCTCTGGTTGATCTCCCTGCTGACGGCACCCATGTACTCGTAGGGCACGTTGATGATGACCTTCTGGTACGGCTCGTAGAGGATCGGCTGGGCCTTCATCATGGCGCACTGGATGGCACTCCTGATGGCCGGGTAGATCTGGGCCGGGCCGCGGTGGACGTTGTCCTCGTGGATCTTGGCGTCGTGAAGCCTGACCATGACCTTCATAACGGGCTCCTTGGCGAGCGGACCCTCGTCCATGGCCTGGTGGAATCCGTCGACGAGGAGGTCCATGACTTCGTTGAGGTACTGGATACCCTTGGTGTTGTCGAGGAATATGTTGCCGTGGTATATGTCAACTATGCCCTTGGCGACCTCGTAGTCCATACCGAGCTCGGCGAGCTTCTTGGCGACGGCCTTCGGGTCCTTCGGCCTGCCCTCCGGGATGAGTCCCTCGTGGATGGCCTGGTAGATCTCGTCCGGAAGCGGCTCCACGGTGATGTAGAACCTGTTGTGCTTGTTCGGGCTCTTTCCTTCGACTATCGGGCTCATCTTGCTGACGCTCTCGCGGTAGACGACGATCGGCGGGGAAACGTCAACGTCGAGCTTCCAGTCCTCCTTGAGCTTGACGAGCTTGACCTCAAGGTGGAGCTCACCCATACCGCTGAGGAGGTGCTGACCGGTTTCCTCGTCGATCTTGACGTGGAGGGTAGGATCTTCCTTGGCGAGCTGGCGAAGGGCTTCAATGAGCTTCGGAAGGTCCTTAACGTTCTTGGCCTCGATGGCGACGGTAACGACCGGCTCGCTGGCGTAGTGGAGGGCCTCAAACGGCTCGATCTGCTCCTGGGAGACGGTCTCACCGGCCATGGCATCGCGAAGACCTGTTACAGCGACGATGTTTCCTGCAGGAACGGCCTCCATGTTGACCCTCTCGGGACCCATGTAGATACCGACCTGCTGGATTCTGGCCTTCCTCTTGGCGTTGATGAGGTATACCTCCTGGCCGGTCTTCACGGTACCGCTCCAGACACGGCCGGTTGAAACCTCACCGGCGTGCTTGTCGAGGATGATCTTGGTGACGACCATGACCATCTTGCCCTTCGGGTCGCACTTGAGCATGGCCTGGCCGACCTCGCTGTCAACCTCTCCCCTCCAGAGGTGTGGGATCCTGTACTTCTGGGCCTCGAGCGGGTTCGGCAGGTGCTTGACGACCATATCGAGGACGACGACGTGGAGCGGGGCCTTCTGCCTGAGGGTCTTGAGGTCGCCGCTGTTGGTGAGCTCGACGATGTCCTTGAAGGAAACACCGGTCTTCTTCATGTACGGGACGCTGAGGGCCCAGTTGTAGTAGGCACTTCCGAAGGCAACGCTACCGTCCTCGACCTTGACGAACCACTGGTTCTTGAACTCGTCCGGGGCGTACTTCTTGATGAGCCTGTTGACATCGGTGATGATCTTGGCGAACCTCTGGAGGATGTCGTTCGGGCCGAGCTTGAGCTCCTTGATGAGACGGTCAACCTTGTTGATGAAGAGAACCGGCTTGACGTACTCCCTCAGGGCCTGTCTGAGAACGGTCTCGGTCTGGGGCATGACTCCCTCGACCGCGTCAACGACGATGATGGCACCGTCGATGGCTCTCATTGCTCTCGTAACGTCACCACCGAAGTCAACGTGACCCGGCGTATCTATGAGGTTGATGAGGTAGTCTTGACCCTCGTAGTTGTGAACCATCGAAACGTTGGCCGCGTTGATGGTGATTCCCCTCGCCTGCTCCTGCTCGTCGAAGTCAAGGACGAGCTGCTTTCCAGCCAACTCCTCGCTGATCATTCCGGCACCTGCGAGCAGGTTGTCGCTCAGCGTCGTCTTACCGTGGTCAATGTGAGCGGCAATACCCATGTTCCTGATCCTCTCGGGCTGGGTCATGAGCTCTTTAATCTTCGCAACCATCTCTTCCCTTCTTCCCATTTACACCACCTTCTAACCTGATGAGCTTGTTCACCACTCACTTAAGAAGCCCGGTTATAAATCTTTCCCAGCGGAGAAATGGAAGGGCGCTCCGGACGTTCAAACTACTTAAGGTTTTGGGTTATGGAATGAACCCGGCCCGCAGGAATTTCTCAACCCTCTCCACCATGTCCGCCCTCGCGTAGACACCCCAGCGCCAGTGAGTATCCTTTAGTTCAACGAGGGAGCGAACGAGGGGGGAGACCTCGCTAAGGCGTTTTAAGCCGTTTTCCGTCTCGACGAAGGCGTTCTTCTCCTCGAACTTGGGCTTTGGAGGATAATCCACCAGCGCCAGGTGGTCGAACTCTGCCTCTAGTTCTCTTTTCAGCTCTTCAACTGCCTTCTCGCCCGGGTCTTTATCCGTGTAGAGAACGCGCTTGTAAAGCCTCCTGTCGTCCACCGCCCGAACGAGCTCCCGAACCTCCACCCTCTCACTCGCCCTGAGCCGTGCTATCAGATCAACCTCGTCCATGGTGCGTATTTCATCGGAGGGAATCCCTTCGAGCTCGACAGCCGTTATGAGCATGGCACTCGCTATCTTCGAGACGTGATGCTGGTAAACGGTGGGATACATCATGCTCCTCGCCAGAAGCAGGTTCTGGGCGGCCATGATGCCCTTCTCCCCGATTATCAGCCTCTCAGCATCGTAGTGAAGGTTCCTCACGAGCCTGTCGAGGTCAACCAGGCCGTAGGCCACGCCTGTGTAGTAGGCGTCCCTCACGAGGTAATCCATCCTGTCGGCGTCTATATCTCCGCTCACGAGGGGGTGCTTGAGGAGTTTGATGAACTCCCCCACGGAATAGCGCTCCCTGATAATATCGCTGATTTCGCCGTGCCTTATGAACCACTTCGTGTTCTCCTCGTGCCGCGGGTAGAGGGCCTCGAGCGTGTGGCTGAAGGGATAGTGGCCGAGGTCGTGCAGTAAAGCCGCGTAAACTGCGCCCTCCTCGATTTCGGGGTTGTGTTCGGTTATCCTTTTCGCAAGATAGAAAGTTCCCAGCGAATGTTCGAAGCGCGTGTGCCTGGCCGAGGGGTAGGCTAGGAATACCGGACCGAGCTGGGTTATTCGCCTGAGCCTCTGGAACTCAGGGGTATCAACGAGCCTCAGTGTGAAACCATCCAGTGATATGTCCCCATGAATCGTGTCCCGTATTACTTTCATTTTGACCACGAAGGCCATAGAATCGAAAGATTAATAAACGTGGCGGCGATACGCACCCTGCCGGCCGATACGGGCCGGCCTCTATCCCGGGCCGGGGGGTAGCCCTCAGGGGTTACCCCCCACTAAAACCTGTTCTGTTCCATTATGAACCCGGCATACTTCAGAAGAGCAAAAATTTTAAAGGGAAGCCCTCAAAATTATCTTGTGGCAGGAGTTTGCCGACCCTCCTGCCCTGAGGAAGAGGGGCCTTCTTGGGCCCCCTTCCTCTTTGAACGTTCTATATGTGGTTTGAACAGCTTCTCGACCTCTTCCTGAACCTCCTCCGCTTCTCCGCTCAGGACGAGCTTTCCGTTGCCTATGACAACCACCCAGTCCACTATCGGAATCAGCGGCTCCCAGATGTGGCTTATGACAACGAAGTTGGTCTTTTTCATCTCCTCGATTATCTCAATAACCCTCTCCATGCTGTCGAAGTCTATGTTCGCCAGGGGCTCGTCGAGGAATATCAGCTCGGGCTTCCCTACGAAGGCCTGTGCAAGGGAAAGCCTCTTGAGCATTCCCGATGAGTAGCCGCTTATCCTCTTGTCAAGGAAGCCTTTGACCTCAAACAGCTCCGCAACCCTCTCGACTTCTTCCTCACCGAACCCTTTGCTCTCGGCGAAGAGGGTCAGCCATTCCCTGCCCGTAGTGAACTGCGGAAAAGCCGGCGGGTCGTAGGCAACGCCGAAGCGGGCCTTAAGTCGTCCATTGTTCCAGGGGACTTCACCGAAGACCCTTATCTCTCCGGCGCTTGGACGATAAACGCCGGTGGCGAGCTTGAGGAAGGTGCTCTTTCCGCCGCCGTTGGGGCCGAGGATTAGGGTGATTCCCTTAGGAATGCCCACGGTAACGCCGTCGAGCGCCTTGATGCTCCCGAAGTGTTTCTTCAGGTCTCTCGCCTCGATTATCACCTGCCCCACCTCCACACGATAAAAGCCAAAAGGATTGCAAAGAAGGAACCGCTGATGTATAGGGAGTTTTGGACCTCCTTGGTCGGGTAGTTTTTGATGAAACGGAAGGAGCAGGTTAGCTTGTCCGTGCCGTTGTTGATTATCAGGTAGTCCCCCTCCCCCGGCAGAATGAACTGATACTTTGCGTGGCCGTAGACTGCGTGTTTATCCACCTGCTCTCCTGTTATAACGTCGTATACCTCAACGACCCCGTTGCCGTTGCAGGATGCCTCAACCAGCGAGCTGGTGGGAGTGTGCGCCTTTACGGTGCTGAGACTGGTGAAGTTTCCCTGTCTCTCGACAGGCTGAAGAAACACCGGGCCGATTGAGCCGACCTGGTTTTCATAGGAACTGTAAACCCAGAGCGAGCCAATGGTGAGCAGGAGCATCGCAGAGAGCAGGGCACCCCAGAACCTCACACCACATCCCTCCTTCTGATGAGAACCCACGAGAGGGCAAAGAGCGCCAGCGGGACGAGAAGGCCCCAGCCGATGTAGTTAATTGTGAACGGTGTAAAGTCAGTGCTCCCGCTCCTGGGTATGGCGTTGATGAAGAGCACCGGCGGGAGGTTGGAAAGGCCGGTAACCCTGGGCGCGTATATCACCGCAAAGCCGACCATGAAGGCAAGAAACGCGTTCGGGGAGGCCAGTGGGACAAAGGTCGCAACCGCCACCAGGTAGAGCACAAGGAAAATTACCAGAACCAGTGCATCGCTTAGGAAGTTTGAGGTTATCTGGGGGAGGTAGTTCAATATGCTTGCGTAGGTGGTCACGCTAACGTAGGCGAAGGGCAGCAGTATCATGGTGAATCCGTAGATTAAGAGCGAGAGAAGCTTGACTCCGAGGAGTTCATCGTTGGAGTAAGGAAGCGAGTAAATCGAACGCGCGACACCGCTGTCCCTGTCATAGCGGAACATTAAAGCACCGAGGAGCAAAACCAGGAAGCTCACCAGCGTCCAGACGTCGTCGAGGGAGAGCATGCCCTGTATAGCCGTTGAAACTCCAGATGCTTTTGAAGGCCCGAAGAGTTCAATCTGGGTTCCAGAGGCAAAACCCATGCCCGAGTTTACCGCCATCAGGGACTGTTTCATGGCCATTCCTGCCAGGAGTACTCCAAACAGCAGGAGGACGTTCTTAACCAGGTCGTTCATCTCCCACCGGAAGAGTGTGTAAAGTCTTCCCATGTGTCTACTCCCTCCGTTTCTTTATCTTGGTCAGCCCGACAATAATCAAGAGAATAGCGAGAGAACCGTGGAAGACGTAGGCTGTTTTAACGTCCGGCTTGCGAAAGCTAATGGTGTTGAGTCTTTTGGCGCTCGTTTTGAACAACTTAAGCACAAGTCCTGTTGCATAGGAGTCATCATGTCTGACTTCTGCCTGATATAAAGCATATTCATCGGAAAATGAGGCGCTTAAAATGCCAACGGCCCAGAGGTCAGGCCCGCCGTTGGGTGTGAACACGAGATTTCCATCCGACGCGTCAAAGGTGTAAATCAGGGTTGCCATCTGGACAATCTCGATGGGATACCCCTTCCCAAATGGCTGGGTTAGGTTGAACGAATACCCCTCAGTAACCACGGTCTTGAGGGGTGGGTAATACGTGATGTTCTTCCACTTCTTCGAATTCTTGTTATCCACCGTTACCCTGCCGATAACGGTACTGAAGGGATACTTGGAAAAAGCACTGCCCTTTTCGAGCGGGTGCAACGGACTGTCAAAAAGCATCGTGTGACCGTAGGCTTTTCCGTCCTTTACCACCTGCATGTCGGCTTCTCTGATGAGATGCGATCCAGTTATCGTGACTTCCCGAAGTTTGAAGATGTACCAGGTCCAGTCCTTGAAATCCGGGTCATGACTTTTCTCGGTTTTCGCTGAGAGAACATCCACATCCTTCCAAAAGGCTGGGGGGTGAACCCCTTTGGGGAGAACTGTCATTACGGTGACGTTGGTAAGTTCTATTTGAACGTGTGAAATGATATACTCATTGTTTTCATCGGAGAGGTTGAACCTTATCACGGTGTCATTGTACGTTTTTATCACGTAGAGAACTCCGGAGTAGTTGTAAATCATCAGCGACGTGGTTACCCAGTCCGGTTTGTCCCCGTGGGAGACGCGATATTGAATGTATGGGTCGTACCTCTGGGCGATGTATTCGATGTAAACTCCTGGCTTGATCCAGTATGGGGCCGCGAGCGCTGAATGAAGGCCTCCAATGAGGATGAATATTGCCACTAACATCGAGGGAATGACGTTTCTCATTTTGATTTCCTCCCGCCTTTTGCTGTCATGATAGAGCCGAGGAGAACCAGCGACCCCCAGAACGCGTACTTCCACGGCGTTTTAGCCTTTGAGAACGGTACCTCTTCTACTCTCTGAAACTCCGCATTAGTGTCATACAACGGTAGCAGGCCGGCCCATACGGAGTTTCCCTTTACTATCTGGTCATAGGCCACGCGCTCGTCCATAAAGGATGCAAAAGGAATCCCTATAGCGGCAAGGTCAGGGGAAATCAGTATCGAGAGGGTAGTCGGGGATAACACCATTCCCGTTGCTGGATCATAACGCAAATCCCCAGGAGTCTGGGTGGTGAACTCCACGAGACCCTCCATAACAAGTGGCGATCCCAGGAGAGACAGCGTGGCAACAGGGGGCCCGAATTCCCTGTAATATGTTTTCGAGGGTTTATCCTTCACGGACACCCTTTCGACTTCCATCGTCCAGTTAAGGGTCGGAAAAACCACAAAGGTCTCGTTCTCCTGCGGAACCAGACCTGGATCGGTATCAATCCAGAGGAAAGTGTGACCATAGTGGGTTCCGTCCAGGCGGAAAACGGCACCATCGCTCTCCCGTATTCTGTAAACACCCTTAATCCTGAGGGAACGGAGGTGCACCTTGTATTCAAGGGTACCTGAATTGCTCGGGGTTGGTATGGTTTCAACTTTTATGACCTCGTTTTGTTCCCAGATTGGACTAAGGTTCCCTCCAGTTGGGACGGTGACTTTAACCGTTACATTGCTCATGTCAATACGGACGCCGACCGTTAGATAACCGTCAATCTCCTCCAAAATAGTGAACTTGAGGTAAGTGTCGTTGTACGCGTAGATTCGGTAGGAAGCGTTGTGGGAAAGGTAAACAAGAAACGCAGTTCTTTGCTCGGTTGAGTATCCCTGGGAGAGCTGATACTGGATATACGGGTCATACCTCATAGCCGCATACTCAACATAGACTCCCGGCTTGACCCAGTACGGGTGTGCGTATGCAGGGAAAACAGGAAGAGATATCATAAATAAAACCCATAAACCCCTAAGAGCCTTCATTGCCTCTTCCTCCACGCCACAACCACTGCGAGCACCAGGAGTAGGACAACGGCCGTGTATAGATACTTCGTATCCGTTTCAGATTTTGAAAACTGTACCGTCTCAGCGACCCCAAACTCTGCATTGGTGTCGTAAAACCCTATTCCGTAGGTGTAGAGCTTCCCGTCCTCCTTGTGGTTCCTGCTCATGTACATGCCCCACTGGTCCATAAAGTACACCAGCTTGACACCGCATGCCGCGAGATCAGGGGCTGTCGGAAAAAGGCCAGTAACAAACATACCTGTGGATCCATCGAAATACAGTATCGCATCGGTTCCTGAGAAGGAAACCTCCCCAATCGGGGTCTTTACACTCATACCTCCCGCGGTTCTGACGTAGATCACCGGCTTCGTGAAATTGGAAGTTCTAGTGATTACACTCACGTCCAGGGAAGTAACGTTCACCACCTTTGAAACGGAATTGCCTGCGAAACCAACAAGCTGGAACGGCTGATCTACCGTTATAGGGGCGTTTCCCAGATCGTCCCAGAGGATTGTGTGGCCGTAGTTTGTGCCTGCGGTATCGAAGACCATGCTGTCCTCCTTTCTAATCTTGTAGGTGCATGAGTACCTAGCCTCCGTGACGTTGAATAGCGTCTCGTTGTCAAGGGTCTTTTTTGAGATCAAAGCTGATTCCGGCCACAGCACTACCGTCTTGTCCCCGAACTGCTTTATTGTTACGTTAAACATCTCCAAAATCAGCTTCATGAGCAGGTAGTCTCCTTCGTCGCCCAGGATGGTAAATGTCAAGTATGTGTCCCCCATAGCGGACATCTGGATGTAAGTACCATTAACCTCAAGAACAACGTCACCCGTTGAGAGAGACATGCCCGTTGATGCATACTTACGGGCAATTTCCTCGTGTCTTAATGAGGCATACTTAATATAAACTCCCGGTTTGGCCCAGTATGGCATGGCATTAACAGGATACGCACCGATTAGCACGATCAAAAGAATCACGAGGAATTTCAGGTTTTTGCTGTTCAAGACACCACCTCCAAATATCCATTAAGATATTTGACATCATACTTGACTCCGATTTCTGCATAGGCCCAGCTATACTGGCCTGAACTGTAGTCTCTCACAACCGTGGTGTTCCATATCGTCGCTGCCGCGAACCCTGTCACCACTACCAGCAGACCGAACAGTATTGCCACAAGCTTCTTCATGGTGCCGACCCTCCTGCCCGGGGGCGGTTAATACGCCCCCTTGGGCAATTGGTGATACTCTCATTATCATATTTAACTTTTACTTCGAAGTCTAATTATAAATTTCAAAAAAAATCGGGAACGTCCCTGCAGGCCATTACATTGTACAAACACATAGGCAGATATGTCAAAACTAACAACCCGGTTATGCAGGTGTTAACGAAATAATTTAACAAAAGGTCGCAGAATTGTGCAAAAACTTCGGAGCGAGTAAAGAGAATAAAGGATATCGAGTTTCAAACCTCAGCTCCACGTCTCGGCTATGACGTCGTGCTTGTGGATGCTCTCGTTGCTGATGACCTTCACGTGGATCCTGCCCTTGAACCTCTCCTTCGCCCTGGCGAATATCTCGCGCGCAACGTCTTCCACGAACTTCGGATTGGCGTGCATTCCCTGAACCACGGCGTTCTCGTCCACCGTCTTCAGCAGGGTGTACGTCGGGTGGCTGAACGAACTCTCGACCACGTCAATCATGTCTTCTAAGGCTATCTCCTCATCAAAGGCCGTCCTCACCTCAAGCTCGCCTATGGCTCTCTGTATGTGGGTCTTTCCGTTGTTGTTGGCCATCGCGTGGGGGCAGGCGGTGTTTCCGATGACCTTGACGCGGAGAACCTTCTCAAAGGTTCCGTCGTAGTGCTTTATGACCCCGACCTCGACGTCGTAGGGCTCGTAGGTGGTCTTTCCACTGGCGGGGGTTTCCCTTGGAATGATGAGGTGGGTTCTTATCCACACCTCCGCCCTCTTGTGGGGGTGCTTCCCTTCCAGGCGGCCGATTATCGCTCTCCCCAGCTCTTCGAGCGAGGAATGAGCCTCCATGACCTCCTCCTCAACGGCCTCGCTCATGGCCTCGGTTATGCTCTCGACCAGCCTGCTCATGTGGATTCCTTTCTTCTCCTCGGGGACGTCGATGGTTATCTCGAAGAGCGGGAGGAACGTGTAGACCTTCCCCTTCCAGTTTATCTTCGCAACGCTCCTCAGGTTGGTGATTCCGACGCGGTGAAGGCGCTCCCTTATCTCGGGCCTCTCCTCCTGGGTCTCGACGAACATGGACATCACCCTCTCTTTTTAGGGGCCTCTAAGCGCGCCCCCTTTTAAAGCTACCCTCACCTCAGAAACTCCATGAGCCGGTCGTAGCTCTCGCGCGCAGCTGTGGCATCTTCCTCGCTCAGCCTTCCGGCGTACTTGGCCTTCTCGAAGAGTCTGGTAAGGACGTCGAGGTCCTTTAGGTCGGGAAAGACTTCCCTCAGCCTCTCCTCGTGCTCCCGGTGGGTCCAGCTCTTCCGGTAGGGATAGCCCTTCTCGACGAGACCGGCGACCACGTTCTTGTACATTCGGATAACCTTTTCCGCGGGGGTTCCTTCAATGGCATCGTAGGTAAGTTCCGGCTCGAACTTGACCTCCGGAACGGGCCGTCTCTTCTTAGTTCTCCTGGCGGTTAGTACGATAGCCACGAAGAGAAGGAAGGGAATCAGGTAAGCCCAGCCTGGAAACTGATTCCAAACAGTCACGAAATCGCCGGAGGTGACGTTGTACCAGACTCCCTCGAGACCCCTGCCTATCTCCTTACCCCCCACCAGCCTCTCCGGCTCCCTTTTGAAGAAGATTAAGTAAACCGCCACCACTATTGCCAGGAGCGTTATTATTCCCGCCAGCGGGTTGCTCTTCCCATTCCTCACGCCGTGGGCGCTGAGGCGGCCTTCGATGGCCAGCTTGACGACGTAACCCGCAGCACCGAAGAGAAAGAGCGAGGATAAGAAGAAGTACCACTCGAAGTTGAAGGTCGTCGTGCCCCCGTGAACCCCTGAGGACTGTATGAGGGAGAAGATAACCACGAGGGCAAGCATAGCGAGTGCCGCGGTTTTCCGCTGATCCATACCCATCAGTCGAGGTAATGTGCACCAGCTTTAAACCTTTTCTCCGTTCAGCACGCACACGGACTCGAGGAGGTTCCTAACGTTTCCCGCGATTTTTCCGTCGAGGACCACTCCCCTGCGCGCTATGAGCACGTCCCTGCCGATGTGCGACAGTTCGTACCCGACGATTCCAAGGGGAGTGCCGTCGAAGAAGCTGAAGGTCTCGACCCCCTCATCGAACATGTCGGGAAGCCACCCGTTGTACTGTCCCCTCAACCTCGGATATACGATGAGCGCCCCGCCTCCGGAGATGCGGGAGTAGGAGTACACCTGGTAGAGCTCCCCGCTGCTTCTGACGAGTTTGCGCCACCAGGCCTCTCCCATCTTCACGCTCAGGTTCCTGTACTTCACCTCCAGAACGCACCGGCCACCGGGCATCTGGATCAGCATGTCGGGCCTCGGGGGGCCGAAGGTGAACACCGCGCCCATTTTGGCCTCTATCTCGGACGCGTTTCTGATTATATGCGGCAGGAGCTGCTGCCTGTGGACCCTTCCCTTCCCGGAGAGGGCCGTCAGGATCGTGTGGTAAACGAGATCCTCGAACAGGCGGTCCATCTCTATGAATATCCCCGGAGCCGTGAAGCCCCCACGGGAAAGCTTTCCAAAGCCCGCGAGTATCATAGTTGCCAGGTGGAAGATCGGCCGGAACCTCTCATTCAGCGGGTTGAAGGTAACCCTCTCTATGTCCCCCTGCCTGAGCGGGCCAACGTCGGCAAAGTATCGAATCAGGGCCTCCGCGGCCCTGGCTATGCCCTCCCACGCTGAAACCTCCACGACCACCTCCAGAGCTGCCTTCAGGACCCTGTTGAGTGAAGTATCAACGTCGAGAACCGCGTGTCTTACCGGAACTTCCCTGCCGAGGGGAGGCCTTCTGGCAAGGCGCGAGAGGAGAACCCTTCCCCGTATCGTCCGGAGCTCCTCCTCGACCTCGGAGTACTCCTGGTAGAGACCGTGGAAGAGCTCCCTGCTCAAAAGGTAGGTGTAGAGATACAGGAAGAGCTCGTGAACACCTCCTTCGCCGCGGGCGTAAGTTGATACCGCCTCCTCTATCTCCCGTCTTCCCAGCCCCAGTCCGCCGCTGAGGTTCATAAGGCTGAGGAAAAAGCGCAGGGAGCGCGCCTCGTCTGGGTCGCGTTTGTAGGGCCTCGGGAGAACCTGGATCATGAAGCCCGGCTCCCCCAGGTGGTAGGCGAAGCCCACGCTGCCGTGAGCCTTGATGTAGTACTCCCCCCTCCGGGTGTCGTACTTGAGGCTCAAAACCTCGTGCTCCCTGCCGTAAAGCCCGTTTATGACCTCAAAGAACCTCTGAAGGCTCTCCGGAGTAACCTCTAAGCCCTCGGTTCGGATCGCGCTTAGGTACTTCCTCTGGAACTCGTAGAGGGTTATCCTCCTCATTCCGCCCTCACCAGCCGACGAAGGGCCTCCATGAAGGACTCTCTGTCCATCATCACTATCCTGCCCCTGTCGTCTATGAACTCGAATCCAGGATAAAACGACCCCAGCTGCTCCCAGCTCCCGTAGAAGTACTCCTGGAAGAGGGGCAGTATCTTGTGGTAGAACACCAGATAGAGGTCCTCCTCGGGGTTCTCGGACGAGGCTATATCCAGGAAGTAGCCGTGGCCGATGGTATAGTCCTTGCCCTTCTCCCGCTCGATTATGGAGTTCAGCCTCGAGAGAAGGTGTTCCATGCTCACCCCGCCGACTTCCATTCCAGCCAGCAGCTCTGGCCTCGGGAGAACCTCGTAGAACGCGAACCTCCTCCTCAGGGCTATGTCGAGCAGCGCTATGCTCCTGTCGGCCGAGTTCATCGTGCCGATGATGTAAAGGTTGGGCGGAACGGCGAAAAGTTCACCTGAGTACGGGAGCCTGACTATCGTCTCGCTCGGGCCGCCAAGTCTCTTGTCAGTGTCGAGGAGGGTTATCAGCTCCCCGAAGATCCTGCTGATGTTTCCACGGTTTATCTCGTCTATGACCAGGTAGAACTCCCTCTTCGGTGCGAGCTTCAGGTTTTCTCCCGCTTTTCTCCGTTCAAGGAACTCGAGAACCGCTTTTTTCATCTCCCCGTACGTGGCGTTCTTTTTCCTGAACTTCTCTGGCAGGGAGTCGTAGATTGCCTCTATCGAGATCCTCTTAAAGACGCCATCGACTACGTCGTAAACCACCCCGCCGCTTCCCTTCGTCGGCCGGAAGCCCTCAACGAAGTCCTCGTAGCTGAAGGACTGGTGGAACGATACAAACTCGGGCTTAACGGCCACTTTCCTGGCCAGGTACGTCTTTCCGGTGCCGGGGGGACCGTACAGTATGACCTGTCCAAACTTCCTGAGGAGGGTTCTTATGGACTCAACTTCCTCCACGCCCTCCTCTGGCTCCGGGGTTTCAAGGCCCTCCCGTGATTCCCCAGGTAAGGCCTCCCAGCGTATCTCGTAAAGGTAATCCACGTCCCTGCGGAGGTAGTAGTAGAACCTCTGTCCCATAGCCCTGTAGGCGGTTCTTCCAAAGTAGAGGATCCTGCAGTCTTCAGAGACACCCGCGTACTTGGGATCAACGACGCCCGGGACGTACCTCCCGAGCGAAAAGAGCCCCTCAAAATCGTCCCTGCCTATTTCCCTGGCCTCGAGGAGGCGCTCAAGAGACACCACCCCCGCATTTATTCCCCCACCGTAGACCCCAGTTATCAGGAAAAGGCCCCTCGATGTAAAGCGCAGGTATATCAGCTCGCCTGGAAGGAGAATACTTCTGCTTTTTTCGGGGGAAAGAAGGACGATTTCTCTGCTCCCTTTGCTCCCGAGAACGGCCACAAAAGAGCCATTATCCATGAGATAAAGGTCTCCCACGGGTTTTCTACCACCCCTCAAAGGCCCCGTACTCGCAAGCCTTTCCATGCCCTCCCAGAACTGGCGCGGTGTGTAATACGGGAAGACCGGGAGGTTTATCCTTCCAACCCGAAGTTCATGTTTCTGCCCGTCCTTCCACGTGTAAAGGACATAAACCGCATCGTCGCTGTCTGTTATGGCGTGAAGGTAGGCATAGCCGTCAGCCGGCGTGGGGAGTTTCACCACCCTTACTCCCTCGGGTACCATGTAATCCAGCGTTGGGTCGCCAAAAACCACGAGCCGTTTTCTCGGGGTGAAGCTAACGTACAGGGGGACCTTGGAAAAATCCACAACGAGCGACTCCTTTTCCGGATCCTGCGACGTCACGGGATATATTACCGCCCTCCCCGGGCTGCATTTTGTGAAAACAGCGAATTCGTTTTCCCCCGGGAGCAGTATCGCTTCATCGGCACAGGGGACAGCAACGCCTTTCTCCCAACCCTGCGCAACCGAGCCGTTCGTGTTAAACACGTGAAGGAATCTGGAGTCATCCTCCAGCCGCACCATGACCACAAGGTACTCGCCGGAGGGGAACAGTGCCGCTTCCTCGATGACGAAGCCGAACTCCTCGTACTCTGTTTTTAGAAAGGTGTTTATGGAATAAAAGGAATTCCTAATGGGCTCTACCTCCACCATTACGACCACCCAGAGGAAATTGGGGGCAGGGTATATAAACCTTTGGCCGGTTAGAACGGGTTATATGCCCTTCAGGCCGGGCCTATTGCCCGACCTTTCGAGCATGTAGTATACCGTCCTGAGGGGAATTCCCATGCGGGCGCTCACCTCTTTCACGGGAACTCCTCTGCTGACAAGCTCCCGTATCCGCATAACGGTCTTCTCGTCGTACTTCCTGGGCCTCCCCCGGGGATAGCCCTCGGGGACGAGTTCTATGCCCATCTGGGCGAGTGCGGCGATGACCCTCTTGGAGACCTTGGGGTAGAGGCTGGGGGGACAGGAGATTTTGCGCACGTTGGGGGCCCGCTCGAGTATCCTGACGAGTATCTCCTTCGTCGGACGGAGGTTGATGTAGACCTCGGTGACCTCCTCGTTCAGGGACTCCCTGAGCTTTGCTATCAGCTCTGCATTGTTGCGAGCCTTTATCTCCACCCGCATACCCTCACCCCTGAAGCAGGGCCAGGAACTGTTTGGCCTTGTCACTCTTGGGCATGAACTTCTCGAACTTCTTCGTGTCGGCGAAGAGCCTCTTGTGCAGGCCCGAGATGACGAACTTCTTCACGGCCTCAACCAGCTCATCGACCTGAATTCCAAGAAGCTCCGCAACTTTGTCCTCGCTGTACTCGCTCATTCCGTAGAGCAGAACGCCGCCGAGTAAGTGGTTGGGAACGTTGGCTATGTCCTTCCTCCTCCCCACGAGGGCCTTTTCCATCTCGCACTTCCTTATGAGGAGCATGCTGCCGTGGCCAGTCCGGAACCCGGGCTCGTCGGCGAATGGAAGGTCAAATATCGAATAGTGACAGTCGATGCAGAGCCTTATGTCCGGATAGAGGCCGAGGCGTTCCCTGTCGTTCTCGGAGGTCAGGAAGTAGTAGCGAAAGAGGTCGAGGCCGAGCTTCCTGGCACCGTTTTCAGGGTCAAGAACGGAGTAGGCCAGGGCCAGGTTATCCACAGTGTAGTGGTTGTTTATGAGCACTCCACGCGTCTTGACGAAGCTCAGAACACGCCAGCGGAAGCGCCTCCCGTACCTCTGGCGGAGTTCGGCCTCTATGTCCGCATCGGTGGGCAGGTCGAGGCGGGCCTTCTTCAGACGGTTGTTCTCCCAGTACTCGACCTCTATCCTGAGCCCGCGGTTCCTGACGGTTCCTTTCTCGCGGAGCTTGCCCTTTATGAACTTGAACGACTCCCTGACGTCCACACCCTCCCTGGCGAGCAGACGGAGGACGTCGCCGGAGTAGGCGAGGTGAGGAAGAACCTCAACGCGTCCAAGCTGAACCGGATTGGGAACGGCCCTGACCCGCTCAACGTTCTCCCTCGTGAGCTCCCTGAGGCCCACGAGTTTCTTCCCCATAAAGAAGGTGTAGTTGGCGGAGATTAGTGCAAGGGCCATCTTGTGGGCAGTTATGGCCGAGCGGAGCCTCTCAAGGGCAAGAACGCGGTTGCGCTTTTTCTTGTATATCCACTGGATGTGGGGGTCCTTGTTCTTTTTGTCCGAGAATCCGGCCGAGGGTGTGGTCTCACCCACGCGCCTTGAGAGGTCATCCTCAAGCTCCTGAAGGAGAGAGAGATTCTCCTTTAAACGGAAGGAGATGGACGGGACCTCGAAGGTCTCAAATAACCCGTCCATGTCTATCCCGATATCGTCCAGTATCTTGTTAACCTGTGCGACGAGCTCTTCAGTCGTCGTCATGGCAGGAGCTCACCGTTGTTTATCTTTTCGGGGAGGTACTTCTTCGCGACGAACTCGAGGCTCTTGTTTGCTAAAGCCTGTTGTTCTATCCTGACCCCCATCTTAATCGCCATCTTGAGCTGCCTCTGCCACTCCCTGTTCTGGAACCACGGGTACTCCATCTCCTCCAGGATTCTCTTGTAATCCGCCGTCGGGCCGCCCTTCTTGTTCGGCGGGATTCCCTTGAGCTTTTCGGTGACGTTCTTCAGCCCATAGCGCTCTATGTCGTCCATGGTCATTCCAACGAACTTCGCCTCCGGTGTTGCGAGCTTGTCGCTGAGGTATGCGAGGTTGATGGAGCCCTGCTTTATGGTCGAGTAGATGTACCAACCGTAGGGGTCGCCATCGGTGAAGACTATTATCGGCAGTCCCTCCTCGTAGTGAAGCCTGTGGATGAGCCTCCTGACGCCGCGCGAGGCCTGTCCCTGGGTGGCTATGATTAAAGCTTTCTCCTTCTTCGGGAACTTTTCCTCGATGAGACGGTCGGCCATAGCGGCGGTCTCGACGACCAGGGCGTAGTCCACGTTGACCTCAACGAACTGGAGATGCTCAACCGTTCCCGGGACGGCCCAGCCGCCCATACCGAGCTTGCTCGTGTTGAACTCATCCTCGCCGTCGCGAATGACTATGTCGCCGTAGATGTAGCCGCGCCTGTCCGCCGTGAGGTGCATCTCCTCACGAAGGACGCCCATCATCCTCTCGAGGTCCTCTATGATGGGGTCGCTCTCGCGCTGGTCCTCAAAGGTGTTCTCTTTCGTTCCCGGGATGGTGTGCTTGTTGGCGTAGTAGGCTTCACGAAGGCTCGCGTGCTTGTTCTCGCTTACGAGGCGCTTGACGTAGGCCATTATGAGGAGCGTCTGCATGAACTTCCTCGCGTGGGCAACGTTGAGGAAGTACCTCCTGGAGAGCTTGTCGCCCATCCTGATGACGCGCCTCTTCTCGTCGAAGTAAACGTTGCCAATGCCGCGCATGGGGATGTCAAAGTAGGGGTTCTTTCCGATCTTTATGTCCTCAAGGATTTTCTTTCCGTACTCCTCGAGTCTGGTGAGCACTTTGGTCGGGTCGTAGCTGAAGCGCTCCCTCGGCTTCTCGCGCCTGACTGCTTTGGATTTAGGCATTCTCGCTCACCTCCTCCGCTCCACCTGTCTCCTTGGCCGCGAAGTGGCCCTCTATGTAGGACAGGAAGTAGTTCCTAACATCCTCCTCGGGCTCCCCGGTGAGTACACTCAAAGCTTTGGCTATCTCCGGCACGTACTTCTCAAAGGTTCTTCTCCTCTTGGCCTGGTGGAGCCTGCGGTGCTTTCCGCTGAGGTAGGTCTGGAGCTTTCTGGCCGCGTCCATTATCGCCAGCCTTATCTCGTTCTGAATCTCCTCCACGTTGGCTATGCTCTGCTTTCCTGTGCCGGTGTAGGGCACGTGAACGCTGATGACGTTTATCATGAGCACGAGGGGGGCTCGGTCGAGGTCATCAACCTTGTAGCGCCTCCAATCAACGGAGCGCGCCGCCAGCGTCGTCACACAGGAACCGGCATCGAAGAGGAGTGGAACCCTGTTGGCGTAGCGGAGGAGCTCGAAGCCACCTGGAATCTCGCCGCCGTAAGCGAGGCCGACCTCGACCTGGAAAGGTATACCTCCTGAGTAGACCTTCGGCGACCTGGTGACCGCGGTAACAAATTCTGGCTTGAGGATGTTGGTGAGGCCCTTTTCTATGTTCTCCTCACCTATGGGCCTGAGGCCGTGGGTCGGCGGGGCCAGGAACTTCATGTACTTGAAGGCCTCGACTATCTCTTCCGCCTCGTGCCAGCTCAGCTTCTCGGGTGGCTTCTCCATGAGCTTCGCAACCTGCTTGACGACCTTAGTATAGCCCTTGAACGAGCGCAGGACGGCCTTTACCTCGCCCTTCATGAGCCTCTCGTAGAGCTGCTCCTGAACGTTCTTGTCCTTCTCGGTCTTTATGAGCCTCAGCGCCGCGATGTACTCTATCAGCTCGTCGATTTTCTTGTCGCTTATCCTCGAGAACTCCCCAACAAGGAAGCGCTTGATGGAACTCCTCCTCGTCTTCTTGGCCATCCTGTAAACGTCGTCGGTGAGGACACCGCGCGGATGGGGCTTCATCTCCACCGGGGGCTCGGGAACGTCCTCGCTGGAGCGCGGGAACACTATGAGCTTCCCGTCAGGCTCAATGAGCTCTATGTGGGCGTGCGGGTTGGCTATCGCGGTGAGCTTGAGGTACCAGTAGATGCCCTGCTTTGAGCGCACGTAGCGTACGTTCTTCACCTCCAGCTCTATCCGGGTGCCGCGCCAGCCCTTCGGGTTGGGGTGCTTTTCCTTCTTCACGATCTTGCCCTCGTTCCTGTCAACGTCTATCTTGACCCATGCCTCGATGATCCTGTCGTCTCCCGTGGAGGTGATGACGCGGGTCGCCTTTCCGCTCGTTATCTGGGCGAACATGACGGCACCGCTTATACCTATACCCTGCTGACCGCGGCTCTGTATGTTCCTGTGGGCCTTGGTACCGGCCAGCATCTTACCGAAGACGTGGGTTATGTACTTCTCGGGGATTCCCGGTCCGTTGTCCTCGATTATGACCTTGTAGTGCTCCCTTCCAAGCTCCTCTATCTCAACGCGGACGTAGGGAAGTATGCCCGCCTCCTCACAGGCGTCGAGCGAGTTGGTCACGGCCTCATGGATCACCGTGGTGAGGGAGCGTATCTTGCCCGTGTAGCCGAGCATTGCCGCGTTCCGTCTGAAGAACTCGCTGACACTCTGGATTTTGAACTCCTTAAACAGCTGATTCGCCTCGGCCATATTCAGTCCTCCCAAAAGTCTTCGTCATCGTAGTCCTCCCCGAACTCGCCCGGCTCCCCTTCAAGGGCCTCGTAGTAGGTCGTGCTCTCGAGTTCGAGGTCCTTCTTTCTGCGCTCAAGGTACTTGTAAACGACGCCGTGCGGGGAGCCCCTGGCGAGCTTCTCTATGGCGGTCTTGGCAACCTCAACCTGGATCGGGTTGCCGATTATCGCGACGGTTTTTCCGTAAACGCTCACATCCGCACCGCTCATTTCCTCGATTATTTCACGCGTCCTTCCCTTCCTTCCGATTATCCTCCCCCTAACGCGGGGAAGGGCGTTCTTGTCGTTACCGATGACGACATCGGTGAGGTTGACGACCTCAAGGACTTCGCCCTCGTTGAAGAGCCGGAACGCCCTCTCGGGCGAGAAACCCCGGCCTATGGCCATTACAATATCACGTGCCTTCCAGACAGCCAGGGGGTCGCTGGTCTCCTCGGTGGAGGTTATGAAGACCTCGCCGGTCTCGCTGTCCACCTCTATCTTGGTCTTGGTCCTCTCCTCTATCTCCCTCTTGGTCTGTCCCTTTCTGCCTATGACGACCGCAACCCTGTCGCGGGGGATTCTTATGAACTCCTCCTGCTCGCCCTCCGCGGCGTAGGTGATCTCCTCATCGCGACCGCCCCGGGTGGGCCGGCCGTCCTTGTCTATCCGCTCATACTTCTTCAGCAGTCTCTCAAACTCGTCCATGCTCTCACCCTCTAAACCCCAACCAGCTCACGGAACTTATCGTTGAAATCATCAACATCAACGCCTTTCCGCCCAAAGTAGTTTATGACGTTCCTCAGATCCCTTCTGAGCAGCTCCACGCTCATCCTGTTCCTCTTCACCGTCGCCTGCGACCAGTCTATCACAACGGGCCCCTCGTGGAGCAGTATGTTGTACTCGCTCAGGTCGCCGTGCACCATGTCCCCGCGCTTCCAGAGCCTCTCGATGACGCCCATAGTGAAGTCGTAAAGCTCCTCAAAGTCCGAAGGCTCGAGCGAACGCTCGACGTCTTTGATGCGGGGTGCGGGGAGCTCGTCCCCTATGAACTCCATCACGAGGATGTTGTTGCGGAAGATAACCGGCTCGGGAACGCGAACCGCATATTTTATCGCCCGCTGGAGGTTCTTGAACTCTCTTCTCGTCCACACGAAGACGAGCTTGCGCATATCCTTGGGCAGGTAGCCGACGCGGGGGTCTGCCGCGAGGTACTCCCATATGCGCCGGAACTCGGTCGTGTACGTGCGGTATATCTTAACGGCTATCCTGTTCCCCTCTGCGTCCACGCCGGCAAAGACGTTGGCCTCCTTGCCCGTGCTGATGACGCCGTAGAGGGCCTCGACCTTCCCCCTCCTGTGGAGGTAGGCGAGGGTCTCCTTCGTCGTTCTGTCGAATACTTCATTGGCTATCTTGTAGAGGTCACTGTCCTTCTCCCGCCTCTCCCGGAGGCCCAGCATTCCCTCGATTTCGCGCTCTATTACATCCTCGCGCATTCCCCATCACTCGCTGGCAGCTGGAATTTTAGAAGAAGCGGGCTCAGAACAGGAGCTCGCCACCGCTGAGGAATTCCTGGCTTATCTTGCCCCTCCTCAGGAGCCAGTCCACCTGAGTCCTGGTGTAGCGGTAAACTATATCCCCGCGCTCCTCGGTCTGTACGTCCCAGGGCTGGACTATGACGACATCTCCAACGCGCATCCACATGCGCCTCTTGAGTTTGCCCGGTATCCTGCACCTTCTGATCTTCCCGTCGGAGCACCTCACGTCCATCCATCCGGAACCCAGGGCCTGCTCGATTACACCGAACAGCTGTCCTTCCTTCGGGAGGGGAACACGGATGACCTCGTCACCCTGAACCTGCCTGTTCTTTTTCTTCCCCCCACTTCTTCCGCCTCTTCCTCTGTGGTACGCCATGATCATCACCTCCAGCGAATAGGCCCGAGCCCTTATAAACCTGAGCCTTGCAAAAATTTTCTAACGAGAGTACAGGCATGTGCTTTTAAAATTTTTGCACAAATCCACGACGGCGCAGAAATCCTGCCCTTCCATTACCCACCTCTGTCCAGCAAGGGCACATCAAGGTTTAAAAACGCACCGCTTAAACTGGAGTCTGGAGATTACCATGGAGGCAATAACCGCCGAAAGCCTCACGATACTCTACGACGGAAAGCCCGCTGTGGAGGGGGTAGACTTCACTCTCGAGGACGGCGAAACGCTCCTCCTGCTCGGCCCCAACGGGGCGGGCAAGACGACCCTACTCAAGGCAATCGCCTGCTTCCACAGGGACTACACCGGACGGCTGGAGGTCTTCGGTAGGGAACCCTGCGGGGCGAAGGAGCTCATAGGCTACGTCCCTCAGAGCCACAGCCTCAACGAGAGGGTTCCCCTCACCGCACTTGAGGTCGTTGCGATGGGGAGTCTCTACCGCCGCGGCTTCGTCCACTTCAAGCTTCCGCCGGAGACAATGGAGAAGGCGGGGGAAGTCCTCGGCTTCGTCGGGCTCGCGGAAGTGAGTAACAGGCTTTTCAGCGAGCTTTCCGGCGGCCAGAAGCAGAGGATTCTACTCGCGAGGGCACTCATGAGCGACCCCAAACTGCTCCTCCTCGACGAGCCGCTCTCCGCTCTGGACCCCAGCGCAAGGGCAGAGGTCGCCAGCGTTCTGGCCAAGATAAAGCGCGAGAGACGGGTAACTATGGTCATCACAACCCACGACATCAACCCTCTAATCGAACTCGGGGACAGAATCATGCTCCTCAACAGACGCCTGATAGCCTTTGGAAGGCCGGAGGACGTACTTCAGGACAGGATAATTAAATCTGTCTACGGCCCGCTGGCAAGGGTCATACCCATTGAGGGCAAGCTCTTCTGTATAACCGGCGATGTCCACCTGCACAGGCACGGGGGTGGCGGGCGGTGATTCCTGAGTATCTGCTCAGGGCTCTCCTTGCCAGCGTTATGGTAAGCGTCCTGCTCGGCATGCTCAGCCCGCTCATCAACACGAAGGGACTGGCCTTTCTAACCCACGCCCTCTTCCACTCCCTGCTGTTCGGTGCGGTTCTTGGAATGATACTCGGCCTGCTGTTCGAGAACCTCTCCCTGGTCATGCTCGTTGCACTCATCGTCACAGTCATCGTCGTGCTCACGATAGCGGAGCTTGAGAAGCTCGGGTTCTCCCCCGATTCCGCCGTTGGAATAGTGGCCAGCTTTGTCGCAGGCCTAACAGTCCTCGGCTTTGGTGTGCTCTACAAGGTGATGGCTACCAGGCCGTACTTCCCGCTCGGCGAGAGCATAGTCTCCTACCTCACGGGGGACATCTTCCTGATAACCCTCAACGATCTTACCGTCCTCGTCATCGGAGGTGCCCTTCTTTTCTTCGTCGTCCTCTTCCTTTACCGCGATTTCCTATACCTCAGCTTCGACCCGGAGGGCATGGAGAGCTACGGGGGCAACACGAGGGCCTACCTCATGATCCTCTACGTCCTCGTCGGCGCCATCGGCGCCCTCATCGTCCAGACCGTCGGCCTCATAACCCTCCAGGTGGTGGCCGTTCTTCCGGGCGCGATAGCGCTGATGGTCAGCAGCGACCTGCGCAAAGTCATCGGGGCCAGCCTGTTCCTAACTCTCGGCGTCCAGGTGTCCTCCGTGATCCTCGCCTACTTTACCGACATACCCCCCAGCGGCCTGGCGACGATAATGCTCGGCATCATCTACGGCGCCCTGCTCTTCAGGAGGTGAAACTTTGAAGCTCGCTGGAATCGACGAAGCTGGCAGGGGCCCCGTAATCGGCCCCATGGTCATAGCGGCGGTTGTTGTGGATGAACGGAACGTTCCAAAGCTCGAAGAGCTTGGGGTTAAGGATTCGAAGAAGCTCACCCCCAGGCGGCGTGAGAAGCTGTTCGATGAGATAATCTCTCTGCTGGACGATTACGTGGTTCTGGAGCTCTGGCCGGAGGAGATAGACTCTCGCGAGGGAACTTTAAACGAGTTCGAGGTGGAGAACTTCGTCAAAGCCCTCAACTCGCTCAAGGTGAAGCCCGACGTGATATACATTGACGCCGCCGACGTGAAGGAGGCCCGCTTCGGCGAGGACATTCGAAAGAGGCTGAACTTTGAGGCTGGGATAGTCGCGGAGCACAAGGCCGACGACAAGTTCGTGCCGGTCTCGGCGGCCTCGATAATAGCGAAGGTAACCCGCGACAGGGCGATAGAGAAGCTGAAGGGGGAGTACGGCGAGATCGGGAGCGGCTATCCCAGCGACCCAAGGACGAGGGCGTTCCTGGAGAACTATTACCGCGAGCACGGCGAGTTCCCGCCGATAGTCAGAAGGAGCTGGAAGACGCTGAAGAAGATCGAGGAGAAGCTGGGTACAGAGGTGGAGGCCAGAAAACCGAAGAAGAAAGGGCAGGTCAGCCTGGACGAGTTTTTGAAGAAGTGAAATAACCCAATCAGCAACCCCTTTCAGGAACTCCCCGGTTCCCCAAATTTCTCTCCCAGTAGCGGGATTCTACCAAGAACTGCCGGAACTTTTCGAGTCCTAGCTCTATATCGATGCCGTTTCTCTTAAACATGATTTAGTACTAATCCGGATCAGTATTGGGAGTCCTCACCTTCCCAGTCTCAGCCTTATCCTGTCCTTTACCTCCAGCAACCATTCCAGGTAGAGCCAGACTGACTCCCTGAAGGCCTCCCAGCGGAGGAGCTCGTTGAGGGCCACGCCCATGACCACCGCCGCGGGGGGAACCAGGGCGGTTGCGTAGAAGCTGAACTGTGTCGTGCCCCCGAGCGCATACTGCATGAGGAACAGGGCCACGGTGCTCCAGAACACCCCGAAAGATGCCAGGATTCCGGATTTTTTCCTGTAAAGCCACGGGAGGGCAAGGATGAAGAGCGCCATCGCCAGAAGGAGGAAGGGATCGGTCTGGGCGAAGACGTCCGGGTTGTAGTGCAGGGCGAAGGCTTTCTTGTTTATGAACCACTCCCAGACGGGAGAGGCAGCTGGATGGCCGCCTTTGTTGGAGAGATGCCACCTGAAGCTTCCGAGGAATTCGTCGAACCACTTCTTCGGCCCGATCGCCACCATCGCCGGAACGTTCGGCAGGAGAAATCCAACCGCTGGAAGAACCGCTATCGTCACTAGAAAGCTGATGAGATTTTTCTCCCTTTGAGGGCCCTCCCAAGAAGGACGGGCCACCCGAAGGCGCCGCTGAGCTTGGTGGAGCCGGCGAGTCCAACGGCGAAGGCCGCGAGGCGGTCCCTGTCGTAGGCCAGGAAAAACACGAACAGGGCGACGAACAGGGCGACGTGGATGTCAAGCATGGCCACCACGGACATCGCCTGGAGGGTGGGGTCAGCTGCGGTGAAGGCTAGGGCTATGAGGGCCGCCAGATAGCTCCCGCTCACCCGGTAAGTCGCGAGGACGACGAGGAGCTCGATGAGGGCGAAGGCGATGATGCCGGGTATGCGCCAGTTTATCGGCTTATCCCCCAGGAGCATGCCGAGCATTATGAGGTCCTTCCCGAGGAAAGGATGCTCCGTGTTGAGGTAGTTCTGGATGTTGTCCTTGTCGGGATACCAGTGGCCGGGAACCGTGTAGTAAGCCCCCCCGGGTATTTCCCTCCCGACCTCTTCAAGGAAGGGCTCGAACTCGTCGGGGGGGAGCTCAAAGTAAACGCCCGGGAACTTGAGGTACTCCCTCTCGTAGGTTGCCCCGTGCCCCATAGCGATTTTCTCCACCCGGTATTGGTATTTTATCCGCATGCTCTGGTTGGAGAAGATGACGTTTACCCCTCGGGAACCCGTGGTCTCGTTCACGTAGGTCAGATCAACGCCGAGCCTGTGGAGGATGTTCCTGCCCGCGGGGACGTACCAGACCTCATCCCCCACGTAGTCACGAAAAACAGGCTGAGAGGCAAAATCGTAGAGATACCACAGAGAGCCGATGATAGTGACGGCAACTATCAGAATGAAGGCTATCCTTCGCCACTGCATTCTACCACCAGGCAGGAATATCACGGGCAACGTTTTTAAGCCTCTCCCCTTAGGCGAAAACATGTTCGAAGGGATAAGCGAGGAGAAGGTCAGGGAAGCTGTGGAGCTGATTAAAAGGGGCTACGACGAGAGGAAGCTCCGAGCAAGGCTCGGCAGTGACTGGGAAGTCATCGCGGAAATAGCCCGGGCGCGGATCAAGGCGAAGGACAAGTTCTCGCGCGACGACCTCTGGATGGACCTCGAGGGCCTGCGCTACTCAACCCACGAGATAGTCGCGAGGTACCGCTCGGAGCGCCTTGAGAAGGCCGGCGTGAGGAGCATAACGGACGTTTCCTGCGGTATCGGAATCCAGCTCATATTCTACGCCATGAAGGTTGAGAGGGCCTACGGAATCGACATAGACCCCGCAAAGGTCGAGTTCGCCAGGAGAAACGCCGAAAAGTACGGGGTCTCAAACATCGAGTTCATCAACGCCGACTCGCTCGCCCCCGAGACGGTCGGGAGGATCGACGCCGAGGTGGTCTTCTCAGACCCTGCCAGGCCCCCGGAAATGCCCGAAAGGCGGCTGGAAGACCTCCTGCCCAGCCCGCTCAGAATCTACGAAACGTACAAATCCCGGGCCGATGCGTTCATCTTTGACCTCCCGCCGCAGATAAGGCGCGAGAGGATACCCTGGAAGGGGGAGTTTGAGTACATAGACCTCTTCGGGGCCCTCAACAGGCTGACCTTCTACACCGAACCCCTCGCAGGGGTAGAGAGGAGCGCGGTTGTTCTTCCCGCGGGTGCAAGGCTGGAGAGCAATCCGGACCTTGAGAACATCCTCGAATGGACGGACGAGCCCGGCGAGTACCTCTACGAGGTCCCGCAGGCCGTTGACTACGCCGACCTGCTGAACGAGCTGTTCCACGTTCTAAACGGGGAAGTCAAAATGCTCCTCCGCGAAAAGAGACGCGTTCTAGCTACTGGCGACGCACCCCTGAAAAGCCCGTACCTCAAGAGAACCTACGCCGTGGTCGGCGTTGTCCCGTTCCACCCGGTAAGGATAAACGACTTCCTCAGGAAGGAGGGCTTCGGAAGGGCCACGCTCAAGCTCAGTGTCCCCCAGGAGGAGTACTGGCGGGTTAGGAAGAGGATCGAGGCTAACCTGAGCGGGGACAGAAGGGCCTTCGTCTTCAGGGTCGGCGGGAAGGCCGTGGTAGCCGAGGCACTATAGCTCCTCCACCCGGGCGTTCCTTATTTTCTTAGATCCTATGCGGAGCTGCTTGAAGTAGTCCACGTGTTCCTTTGGAAGAAAAGACTCCAAGTTGGTTGATTTCAGCCGCTTCTTTTTTCTCCTCCGCTCCCCAGGAACCTTCGGGGGAGCCGCCTCAAGGAACTCATCGAGCGTCCTGTTCATTCGGCCACCCTGAGTAGGTAGCCCAACAACTATAAAGACTTTTTCCCAATCGATGGATGAACCAAAGGGCATATTAATGCCTGAAAACAGGTCCCCTGAGAAAGGCTTTTAACTCTCGACGGTTTATCAGGGAAGAGAGTAATAAAGCGGGTGGTTGCCGTGTGTGGAATAATAGGCTACATCGGAGATAGGGCCGCGTGCGAGGTAATAGTCAAGGGGCTCAAGAGGCTCGAATACAGGGGGTACGATTCTGCCGGCGTTGTAACGGAGGACGGAGGAAAGCTCTTCATAAAGAAGGGGGCCGGAGCCATAGACGAGCTCACCGAAAAGCTCGGCCTCCTTGAGATGCCGGGGAAGAGGGGCATAGGCCACACCCGCTGGGCCACCCACGGCGTTCCTAACGAGATTAACGCTCATCCCCACACCGACTGCACCGGAAAGATCGCACTCGTCCACAACGGTATAATCGAGAACTTCGCAGAGATTCGCGAGTACCTGCTCTCCCTGGGGCACACCTTCAAAAGCGATACCGACACGGAGGTTATAGCCCACCTGATAGAGGAGGAGCTTAAGAGCGCCCCCAGCTTCGAAGACGCTATGAGGAATGCCCTTCTGAAGCTGAGGGGTTCCTTCGCGCTTGGCATAATCTACGCCGAAGAACCCGACCGGCTCTATTTCGTGAGGAACGAAAGTCCCCTCGTCCTGGGGATAGGGGACGGCGAGAATTTCGCTGCCAGTGACGTGCCGGCCTTCCTCGAGTACACAAACAGGGCCGTCTTCCTCGACGACGGGGAGTACGCGGTCATAGGAAAGGACTTCTACGTTATCAAGAAGCTCGCAACCGGCGAGGTCGTTGAAAAGCCGGTCCAGGAGATTGAATGGACGCTGGAAATGGCCGAGAAGTCCGGCTACCCACACTTCATGCTCAAGGAGATATACGAACAGCCGAGGGCGATAAAGGACGCAATCCACGGCAACATCGACGCAGTGAAGAGGGCGGCGGAGGAGATAGCCCGCTATGAGAAGATATTCATAATTGCAATGGGCACCTCCTACCACGCCGGTCTCGTGGGCAGGTATCTCTTCCAGAGGCTCGCGAAGAGGGTTCCGATCGTTGAAGACGCAAGCGAGTTCCGCTACGAGTTCGAGGACCTCATAGACGAAGACACCCTCGTGATAGCGATAACCCAGAGCGGGGAAACCGCCGACACCCTTGCGGCGATGAAGCTGGCGAAGAAGAGGGGCGCCAAGGTTCTCGCGATAGTCAACGTCGTCGGCAGCATGGCCACCCGCGTGGCGGACATGACCCTCTACACCCACGCCGGACCGGAGATCGGCGTGGCGGCGACCAAGACCTACACCACCCAGCTCACCGTCCTGACCATGCTCGCTATCGAACTCGCGAGGGTTCTCGGAACGGCGGACGAGGCGTACCTCTCCTCCCTTGAGAAGGGCCTCAAGAGGGTTCCCGACCTCGTGGAGAGCGTCCTTAAGCACGACGCTGCCCTCAGGGAACTCGCCGAGAATCTCGCGGACAGGAGGGACTTCTTCTACATTGGAAGGGGCATAAACGTGCCAACCGCCCTCGAGGGAGCCCTCAAGCTCAAGGAGATAAGCTACATCCACGCCGAAGGTTTAAGCGCCGGCGAGCTGAAGCACGGCCCGCTTGCCCTCCTCGAAGAGGGCGTCCCGGTCGTCGCGGTGGCCCCGAGCGGGAAGACCTTCGACAAGATGGTGGGCAACGTGGAGGAGTCAAGGGCGAGGGGAGCGTTCATAATCGGCCTGGGGGACAGGGAGGAGCTGAGGCGCGTCTCCAGCGCCTTTATCGAGATGCCCGGTATCGACGAACTGATGACCCCCATCGTATATATCATACCGCTCCAGCTCATCGCGTATCACCTGGCGGTTTTGAGGGGCAACGACCCCGACAAGCCAAGGAACCTGGCAAAGTCCGTTACCGTTGAATGAGGTGATCTGGATGGTGAAAACAGAGATTAAGGAAAAGCGGAAGAAGAAAAAGGCGGAAAATACTTCCTCCTTCGGAAAATACTACCCGATGTTCAAGAGCTACGGCCTTCCGCTGATAGCACTCCTGCTCGCGTATCTGGGCTTCAAACTGAGGAACATAACCTCGAACTACAAGACCTTCCTCGACCCGGACACATTTTATCACTACGAGATTTACCGCCTTGCGATAAGGGAGTGGCTTCCCAAGTACTTCCCGCTGGCCAATCCCCCCGCGGGCCTTAAGATAGGCGAGTCCCTCGGGCTATACACGGTGCAGGCGGCGTTCTACAAGCTCGTCAGCCCGCTTGGATACGACGTCATGGGAGCTTTCAAACTCTGGCCGCCCTTCGTTGGAGCGATGACCATAATAGCCGTTTATTTCCTCGGAAAGAAGCTCCACTCCAGCTGGGCGGGCATCTGGGGAGCAGCATTTATGATGTTCTCCTACGCCAACTTCACCAAGACTATGTCCGGCAACAACCGTGGTGAAGGCCCGTTCATGATGTTCTTCCTCTACGCAGTGCTTTTCCTCCTGATATACCTCGATGAGAAGAAGTGGAACTGGAAGAAGATCCTGGGCGGAGCGCTGTTCCTGGTTACGAGCGTCCTCTACATGGGCGTCTGGCTCGGAAGCCAGTTCGGTGTTGGAATACTCCTGCTCTTCGCCGCGGTTCACACTGTAGTGCTCTTCATCTTCGGCAAAATTGACGAGCTCAAGCGCTTTACCGGGGAGTTCTACCCGCTCTATGGCCTCTCCCTGCTCCTCGGCCTTGCCCTCAACACCACCGGCTTCGTCAAGATAAAGGGCTTCCTGGTGTTCTCCATTGAGGCCTTCATAGGTCTGGCCATACTGGCGGCCATAATGCTCTACGGCCAGAGGGCGGGCCTCAACTACTCCGACAAGAAGCACCGCTTTGGAGTGGTCGCGATAGTCGGAGTCCTCGGCTTCGTCGCGGCCTACTTCTACCTTGGACCGGACCTGCTCAAGTTCCTAGGAAGCGCCTCCCAGTCCAACCCGCTCTACCAGACCGTCGCGGAGCTAGCTAAAACGCAGTGGTCCGACATTAAGGACTATTACAGCCTTCGTTATACTTATGACTATACTCTGAAGAAGATTGTCGGTGTTGACGGCTTAATATTTTTTGTCTCGCTTGCCGGCTTCGTGATAGTCCTCGTCCGCTTCGTGCTCAAGCTGGTTAGGGGCGACCTGACGGGCTACAAGGAGGTCTTCATCGTTTCCTACTACTTCGGTTCCCTCTACCTTCTCCTTACGGCCGTCCGTTTCGTCTTCCAGGCTTCGGGAGCCATACTCCTGCTGGCGGGCATAGCGATAGGCGAGGTCTTCCTCTTCGTGGAGAACATGAAGGAGAGCACCACAACCAAGGCCCTCTACGCAATCCTGCTGATAATCCTGTTCCTCCCGCTCCCCATAATCGGTGCACAGCACAGCAAGGCTCTCGCGACGAACACCGCCAAGGCCCAGGGTTCCGTCCCGGCCGACTGGGTGAACACCCTCACCTGGCTCAGGGACAACAGCGATCCCCTCGACAGCGCCACGAGCTGGTGGGACTACGGATACTGGATCGAGTCGAGCCTGCTTGGTAACAGACGCTCCGCCACGGATGGCGGTCACGCATATGACAGGCGCTACATAGTTGCCGACTTCTTCTCCCACTACGGCAACGAGAGCGAGCAGGACTTTGAGGCATGGGAGCTTAACTACCTCATCGTCTGGCAGAAGGACATCTACAAGTTCAACGCCATAAGCTACCTCGGCGGTGCGATAGACTACTACGAGTACAGCCACGTCCCGATGTTCCAGGTCATACCCATGCAGTACATCCAGTACGTCAATGAGAGCGGAAAGACCGTCGTGTACATAAACACCGGCCAGGCAGCGTATCAGCCCGTTATGACGGTCGATCTCGTGAAAGGGATGATCATAAACGGTGGCGGGGATATACCCTACGTCCTCTACGTGTTCGGCAACTACGGTGTGCTGGCTTACAAGAAGGTGGCCTTCAGCAACTTCGTCAGGCTCGCGTTCCACATTCCGTACTCCTTCGAGCCGTGGGATGCTCAGAAGCTCTTCGCCAACTTCAAGCCGGTCCATAACAATGGAGGAGTATCCACCTACGAGTTCAGACCGTTCGCCGTGTACAGGATCGATAAGTATGAGAACGGCACCTGGAAGGCCTTCTACAGCACGATGGGAGGAGGAAAACTCCCGCTCGGAGAGCAGAAGCTCAGACTCTGGATTTCAGCCTTCGGTAGGGACGTCAAAGACGCGGCCCTGATCTTCGAGGCCTACAACGGAACCGAGCTCATCAAGAGGGAGACCCTCGCCGAGGGCCTCAGCATAGACCACCTCAACGAGACCCCCGTGGAGGTCAGCCTCTTCGTGCCGAACGCCACCAGCTACCGCTTCGTCCTCATTCAGGACGGCCCGGTTGGAGTGCTCAACGGCGAGCCGAGGGTAAACGGAGAGGTCGCCAATCCAAGCTACCTCCTGGATGAGGGTCAGAGCGGTCAGCTTGAGCTTAAGGCCGCGTTCAGGAAGGACTACAGCGACGTGGAGCTTGCACTCAGGGCCAGCGTAGTTTACTACGTCGCCCCCAACGGCAAGGACATAGAAAAGGACGAATTCCATCTCGAGCCCCACCAGGACATCATCACCTACGTTCCGGTCAAGGGACTGAGCGTCAAGGCCGGTGACAACGTGATAACCGCCCAGGCATCAATGCCCGATGGCGTATTTGAGGGCTACATTCAGAAGCTCTACCAGAAGTACGGCGAGGACAAGGTTGTCATAGTCAAGAAGCGCGTGGAGCCGGTGTTCATAACGAAGAAGGAGTACGCAATCTGGGAGGGCTGAGCCCTCCTAATCCCTGACTATTTTTACTCCTCCAAGGTCCTTAAGCCCGCTCTTCTCCGCGGTTCTCACGACCCCCGGCAGGAACCGAACCTTCGGCCGCAGTACGAGCGCCTCCACCTCCCTGAAGCCCAGCTTCCAGAGGGCAAAGGCCCTGTGGTGGCCGTCGAGGATATAGTAGCGCCCCCCGTAGGGTATGACCGTTATCGGGGCATTGTATCCGTGTTTTATCTCCTCCAGCACCACGAGAAGCTTCACCTCACTGAGCTCAGCCTGTGTTGGGACAAGAAGCTCCACCTGCAGGAAGGAATGCTCTATCTCAAAATCGATACCGTAGGCCGCCCTGTATTCGTTCATTATGCGCTCCGCGCGTTTAAACGCCTCCTCCCGGGTTATGAGCCGTATCTTCCTCAAACCTTCCTCCCCCTGACCGCCACGAACGCCGCAAGGTTCCTGCATTTCCTGTGGCACTTCCTGTCCACCCCCTCGGCCAGCCCGGTGAAGGGCCAGAACGAGGGAAAGAATATTACCCCAGCACTCTCAACCTCCTCGAATCCCGCCCCCCGGAGGAGCTCCTCAAGCTCGCTGGGAGTGTAAAAGCGAGCGTAGCGGTAGGCGGTTTCAACGAAGAGGCTCTTAAGCCGTTTGAAGAGGAACCACGCACTGCGTCCGTTCATGGTGCCGACGACCGCCTCGCCCCCCGGCCTCAGGACGCGGTGGATTTCGGAGATGACTTTTTCCGGCTCGTGAATAAACTCGAACATCGTGACGCTCAGGACGAGGTCAAAGCTCCCGTCCGGAAACGGCAGGCTGTAGGCGTCTCCCCTGACGCAGTTCAGACCCTTCGAGCGCGCTATCTTCAGCATTCCCTCGCTGGCGTCGAGACCGACGACATCGAAACCCCTCCTTTTGAGCTCCAGGGTGTAGTTCCCGGTCCCGCAGCCGAGGTCGAGGGCCCTTCCCCTCCCGGTCCGCAGCATGGAGAATATCAGCCATTTCTCCGTCCTGTCCACGTAGCGGCCCGTTTTCGTCCGGTACCATGCATCGTAGCGTTCGGCTATCCTGTCAAAGTACTCGACCATTCAGACGCCCACCTTGCCCTCGATTGTCAGCGGCTTATCAACGCGGTCGTCGATTTTGAGGCTTATCACGACGCGCTTTGCCCCTGCCTCCAGAATCGCCCTGTGGCATCTCTTAACAAGTTCGAGGATCTCATCCACCGGGCCCTCCACCACCGTCCCCATCGGACAGACCCGGTACTTCAGTCCGCTGGAGGTTATAACGTCGATAACCGGACGCAGGTATTCCCCGACGCTGGGACTCTCCGTGCCGAGCGGGAAGAGGCAGAGCTCCGCAACCGCCATTCAACCACCTCCCGCTGGAGGGAATATGTGAACCACATCATCCTCATTCAGCTCGGTATCGAGGCCCTTGAGGTGAAGAACGTTGTGGCCGTTGACGAGGACCATGCCGTCTATGGGCTTATCCGGGCCGACGCGGGGCGTTCCAAGGAGCTGCTTCTTTATCTCAGGGGTATAATGTTCGGCGAGGTAATCTACGAGCTCGCGGACGGTCCTCACCCCGTGAACCTCAACCTCCCGCCTGCCGATTATCTCGCGGAACGTGGCATAGAACATGACCTTCATCCGGGTCACCTGAGAAAGTTGAACAAAACCCTTAAAGTGATTTCGCCGTAGAACTATCAAATGACAGTACTAACCGTTGAACCCCCCGAGTACTATCCCGTGGTCGAGAAGCTCTTCGCCGGAAACATCCGGGATGCCCTCGAAACCCTAGGCGTGGAGCTCGTTGGCATGAAAGTCGGTGTGAAGCCTGTAGGAAGGATAATAAAGCTGGCATTCCTCTTCGAAATCCGCAGGCCCGAGACGTTTCTTCCCGGCGAGCTGGACTCGATAATATCGGGCCTCCTTGAGAAGCTGGCCGAAGAAGCTACGCGCACGTTTGGGAGGCTGTACGACGCCAGGTTTCAGGTGGCGGGATTCAGAACCATAGAGGCCGCCAGAAAGCCGCAGAAGGAGGAAGTCAGCCTCGTGGTGAACTGTCCCGAGGATCTCAGGAGAACGATAGAACGGCTGGGGAAGGGACTTGTAATCTACCTGAAGGACAAGAGAATCGACTTTTCAACCATCGTCCTCAACATGCCCTCCGACGGCAGACCACAGCTTACCATCACCCTGCTGCTCCCCGAGGAAAAACCATCGAGCATAAAGGAAAACCTTGCTAGGGACATCACCCACAAGGCATCCTCCTACCTCAGGACCCTCAACGCGGAATACATATCCGTCAGGGCAAGGGTGCTCGATCCGGGAGACAAGACTGTTGGGGTCATCATGAAACGCTTGGACCAGATAGAGAAGGAAGCAGAGGAACTGGCGGAGATGGACGAAATACAGGACCTCATGAGCGTCCTGGGGAAAGAGACTCGCGAGAGCTGATGTAGTCGAGGAGGGGCCTTATGCGTTCCCAGACCTGAGATATCCCATCGTGTCCATCCACCTTGACATGTATTCCCTGTTTACGGTAGAACTTGATTATTGGCCCCATGTTCTTTATGTAAAGGTCGTAGCGGTTGCCGACGATCTCGGGTCTGTCGTCCTCACGCTGAACCAGCTCAGCGCCGCAGACGTCACACTTTCCGGGAACCTTCGGGGGCCGGTACTTAACGTGGTAAACGGCACCGCACTTCGGGCATATTCTCCTGCCAGATATCCGCTCTATGCTTTCCTCCTTCTCGATGAAGATCTCAAGGGCCACGTCTATTTTCATGCCGTGGTCGTAGAGGTAGTCCTCGAGCGCCAGAACCTGTTCCGCCGTTCGGGGGTATCCGTCGATGATGAAGTTCTTCCGGTTCCGCCTGAGCCGCGAGATCACGAGGGTGTTGACAACGGTGTCCGGAATGAGTTCACCCCTTGCAAGATATCTCTCCAGCTCCCTCCCCAGTTCACTGCCCCTCTCTATCTCAGCCCGTATCATGTCACCAGAAGAGACGTATACCAGACCATAGCGCTCGGTTATCGTCCTTGAATGGGTGGACTTTCCGCTCCCAGGCGGACCAAAAATGAGAATGTTCATTTTTCTCACCCTGGTTAGTTATTCGCGGGAGGCTAAAAGGATTGCGGTAAACCCAAAGTCCCACCTATCTGCACTTCCAGAAGCCCCTCCCAGCGGGTGAAGGCCTGAAGCGTCCGTTGTGCGGCGAGGCGGCCCAAAATCGGCTTGAATAAAAAAGTCAAACGGTGAAAATCCTTATCGTGTTCGTCCCAGCGGTCTTTCCTATCGGGGTTCCCTTCGTTAGCAGGATCGTGTCGTTCTCCTTGACGAGGCCGAGACCGCGTATCAGACGCAGTATCTCGTCCTCGCTGGTCTCCTCCACGACGAATGGATAGACTCCGTAGGAGAACATCAGCGTGTTGCCGACCCATTCGTCCCGCACGAAGGCGAGAACCCACTGCTTCGGCTTGAAGCGCGAGATGAGCCTTGCGGTCTCGCCCGTCCTCGTCGGGGTGAGGATGTGCTTGATGTCCATCGAGTTCAGGGCCTCAATGATGCTCCTCGCTATCGTGTCCTTTATTGTGCCTTTCCTGGGCATCCTGCCCTTCCACTCGCTCATCTTCCACTCCACTATGCGCGCGGACCAGAGGGAATCCCTGTACGCCTCGATCGTCTTGGCTATTTTGGCCATCATCCTCACGGCATCGACGGGGTATCTGCCGACCGCAGTTTCCTCTGAGAGCATCACCGCGTCCGTACCGTCAAGGATGGCGTTGGCGACGTCGGTGACTTCGGCCCTCGTCGGGAGCTTTTCCTCCGTCATGCTCTCAAGCATCTGTGTCGCGGTAATGGCGGGCTTGCCGGCGACGTTGGCTTTGTGGATGAGTTTCTTCTGGAGGATGGGCAGCTTCTCTATGGGCATCTCAACCCCGAGGTCGCCGCGCGCTATCATTATGCCATCGGCGGCGCGGAGAATCTCGTCGAAGTTCCTGACGGCATCCGGCCGCTCTATCTTTGCAATGATAAACATCCTGCCGTCCTTTTCCTCAACAAAGCGCCTGACTTTGAGAACGTCATACGCCGAGCCGACGAAGCTTATGCCTATCGCATCGACGCCGTGTTCCATGGCGAATTCTATGAACCGGAGGTCACTCTCGGTCACCGCGTCTATTGCTATCCTTGCCTTCGGAACGTTTATACCCTTGTGGGAAAAGAGGGTTCCCCCAACAAGGACTTTACATACCACGTCGGTACCGCGGACTTCCTCCACGCGGAGGGCGATAAAACCGTCGCTCAGGTAGATGACGTCTCCCCTGGAAACCATCTTTGGAAAGTCCTTGAACTGGACCGGAATAAGGCCCTCGTTGCCGACCACGTCCCTGGTGGTGAGCGTTACCGTCTGCCACCTTCTGAGGGTCACTGAACCGCCAGCAATCTCGCCAACGCGGATTTTTACACCCGGAAGATCGCCGAGGATCGCCACGGGGCGGTTCAACCTCCGAGCCGCCTTCCTCACCAGCTCAATGGTGCGGGCGTGCTGCTCCAGATCCCCGTGGGCGAAGTTTATACGCACCACACCCATTCCTGCCTTTATCATTGCCTCGATCGTTTCGCTCTTGAGGGACGCAGGCCCAATAGTGGCCACGATCTTCGTCTTGTGAGCGGGAAGCCTCATGTTCTCTCACCTAGTCTTGTAGTTGCCGCGCTTCCTAATAACCTTTGCCGAAAGGATTAAGAGTTAGAACGCCATACTTCCATGGGTGGTGGCATGAACACCCTCGATATCCGGGTTTTCGACGAAAACGGGAGGGAGGTAACCCTCCGGGAGATCATCGGCGGAAAATGGGCCGTCGTCTATGTCTATCCAAAGGACAACACACCCGGCTGTACAACGGAAGCAAAGGAATTCACCGAGCTCCTCCCAGAGTTCGAAAAGCTGGGCTTTCAGGTGATAGGCGTCTCGAAGGATTCCGTCGAGAGCCACAGACGCTTCAAGGAGAAGCACGGACTAAAGGTTAAACTCCTGAGCGACCCGGATGCGAAGCTGATAAGGGCCCTCGGAGCCTGGGGCAAGAAGAAGCGCTACGGGAAAGAGTACGAGGGAGTGATAAGGAGCACGTTCATATTCAACCCCCGCAGAGAAATCGTCTGGCAGAAGACCAACGTTCGTGCGAAGGGCCATGCGGCAAGGGTGCTGGAAGAGGCAAGGAAGCTGGTGAGTGAAGGGCAATAATGAAGAAGCCAGGCATTTGGAGTTGGACTTCACAGTCGATGGTCCGAAGACAGGTTCGACTTCAACTTGAGGAGGCACGTTCTGCAGTAGCCGGGTACCCTTGAATCCCATTCCTCCATACTGGCGGGCGGGTTCATGACACACTGGTTGGTGCAGTGCTCCAGCCCGAAACCATGGCCCACCTCGTGGAGAACCCCTTTAAGAAGCCTTGCCTTGAAGAGCTCCAGGGAAGCCCTCAGACGGCCCTGCGATTCCTTCTCCGGGCCGTCTTCTCCACCCGTCTTTCTCAGCAGCCCAGAGAGTTCGGGCGGTTCGAAGGGGTTCATCGAAAGCACCATTATCCTGAGGCCGAGTCTCGTTTCATGGATGCCGAGGAACTTCTCGTAGAAGTCGAAGTATGGATTGCGGGAAACCAGGGGGAAAGTCGTGAGGGCGAACATCTTATCCATCTTGATATCCGGCCGCTCCTCAATTTCGTGGATGAGCTTGGCATGGAGCACATCGACGAGGGCCTCAAGGGGATAGGCCCGGATCTTCCCTTCGGGGGTGTATATGTCTATCAGATAACCCGGCTCGAGCTTGAGCTTTCCAACGTAGAGAAACCTCAGAGGAAGATTGTTCTCTTCAAAGAACCTGTTAGCCCCGTCGAATACGTCAAAGACAACTTCTTTTATCAGGTCCTCACTTATGAAGTTGCCGACGTATGTGAAGGCTATGAACTCCATGATTTCATCACAGAAAAAGGCTCTCACCAGACTTATTAAGCTTTTAGGTGATTAGCCCGTTGCACCACAAAGATTTTTAACCGCCATCCTGAAGGGTCACGTGGGCGATGGCGTCCGCCCGGGCTTCGAGCCGAACCGCCCGCCGAGGGCTGATGACGCCTGTTCTCCGTCAAAACCTTGAGGAGGCGGTAGAATGGGCTCGAAGCTTTATACAATCGGACGATTTGTTAACGCTGATTCGCTCATGAGGTATATAGAGGACAGACGCCACGAGGACGGCGGTTACTGCTTTGTCAGCGTTCTCGACGACACCAACGTCAACGACACTTACTATGCCATCAAAATATATGACCTCCTTGGCATGGAGGTTTCGGAGCCAGAGAAGACGGTGGAGTTCCTCGAAAGGGCAATACAGCCCCAGACGGCGGTCGTTGCGATAGCAATGGCAATGGAGGGTCTGGCGATACTGGGTGCAAAAGACATCGCGATGGAGCACCTTGACATCGTTTTCACCAAGTACAACCCCCTTGAGGGCAGGTTCGCCGTTGGTCTCGGTGGAAGCGAGGAGTTTGGAACGGCGACGCCGCTGGAGGCAACTTACTGGGTCGTTAAGGCGTTCAAGGCTATAGGCTATGATTTCAGCCCCGACGAGAAGGAAGCCATAAGGACCTTCGTTATGAAGTTCAGGAACGGAAACGGTTACGGCGTTAAGGGGCCAACTACGACGATGACGTATCAGGCACTGCACACGCTCCGCACTCTGGGCTACAGGCCGCCTAAGAGTCCCCACTTCAAGAACTGCGAACTCTGCGGCGAGTGGGGCGGCTTTACGGAGGTCCCATACAGCCTTCCGCCCTACCTCGAGCCCACGTTCTACGCTTCCAGAGGGCTTGAACTGCAGGGTGAGAGGTCAGACTGTCCAAGACGGCACATCTGGTTCATACGCCAGCTTCAGAACTCCAACGGCGGCTTCAGACGTTCGCTGGAGCTGGGCATCTCGAACTTCCAGAACACATACCGGGCGCTGGCGGTGCTTAACTTCATGAAGGGGTTCATCTGAGTGGTGGGCATGGATTTGATTGGCATTTACCTCCGGGCTCTGCACCTACCACGCATGGAAGACTCTCGGAGAGACCCACCCCGACCCCCACCCCTGGCCGCTGGGAGTGGCGATTATTTAAGGTATTACAGCCATCGCGGGCACACTCCAGCTTGAAAGCCCTCCCAAAATCTTAAGTAGGGATCATTGGATGCATGCTGGAGGAAGGGCAGAAATCGAGAACCACAGGGGTGGGAAAATGAACTTCAGAATAATCACCGCGATAATGCTCGGCGGCGCCCTCGGTGCGCTGGCAAGGTTCTACATCTCGGGAATACTGCCGGTTTACAGAGACTTCCCGGTTGGGACGCTCCTCGTGAACAGCATAGCCAGCCTGATCCTCGGCTACCTCTACGGCCTGCTCTTCTGGGGCATAGGAATTTCAACCGAGTGGAGGCTCTTCTTCGGGACTGGCTTCTGCGGTGCTTTGAGCACGTTCTCAACGTTCTCGTATGAGACTTTTTCGCTTCTCCGTGAGAGGGAGTACCTTATAGCGGGTCTCAACATCGCGGCAAACGTTATAATAACCGTCACCCTAGTATTCGCGGGCTTTCTCCTGGCCCGGAGGTGATTGAATGGTCGAAGTCGAACACTGGAACACGCTCCGCCTTCGCATCTACATAGGCGAGAACGACCGCTTTGATGGAAAGCCCCTCTACAAGGCGATAGTGGAAAAGCTCCGCAAGATGGGCATCGCAGGGGCAACGGTGTACCGTGGCATCTACGGCTTTGGAAAGAAGAGCCGTGTTCACTCCGCCGACGTAATGAGGCTCTCGACGGACCTGCCCATCGTGATAGAGGTCGTTGACAGGGGATACAAGATCGAGAACGCCATAAATGAGGTAAAGCCCATGATAAAGGACGGCATGATAACCGTCGAGCCGACGATAGTTGTCTGGGTTGGAACGTCGGAGGAGATGAAAAAATTTGAGGACGATGCGGTCAGGGAGCTTTGATTTTCCCAATACATTATATATGAGTTAAACGAATCCCCTTCTGGAGGTGTTTCCATGCTTCACCACGTCAAACTGATTCATGCCACGAAAAGCAGAAAACTCGTTGGCAAAAAAATCGTTCTCGCGATTCCCGGCAGTATAGCGGCAGTAGAGTGCGTAAAACTTGCCAGGGAGCTGATACGGCACGGCGCGGAAGTCCACGCCGTCATGAGTGAGAACGCAACCAAAATAATTCACCCCTACGCCATGGAGTTCGCCACCGGAAATCCGGTCGTGACGGAAATCACCGGCTTTATAGAGCACGTTGAATTGGCTGGAGAGCACGAGAACAAGGCCGACCTGATCCTCGTCTGTCCTGCAACTGCAAACACGATAGGAAAAATCGCCTGCGGCATAGATGACACGCCAGTTACAACCGTTGTGACAACAGCTTTTGCCCACACGCCCATAATGATAGCCCCTGCGATGCATTCAACAATGTACGAGCATCCGATAGTCGTTGAGAACATCGAGAAGCTCAAGAGGCTCGGCGTCGAGTTCATAGGCCCCCGCTTTGAGGAGGGAAAGGCGAAGGTCGCCTCGATAGACGAGATAGTCTACCGCGTAATCAAAAAGCTCCATCCAAAGACCCTCGAAGGAAAGCGCGTTCTCGTCACTGCCGGCGCAACGCGGGAGTACATAGACCCGATTCGCTACATAACCAACGCGAGTTCTGGAAGAATGGGCGTGGCTATAGCGGAGGAGGCGGAATTCAGGGGGGCCGAGGTAACGCTCATTAGGACTAAGGGGAGCGTTCCCAGCTTCGTAGAGAGCCAGGTCGAGGTGGAAACGGTAGAGGATATGCTTGAGGCGATAGAGAACGAGTTAAAGGCCAAGAAATACGACATAGTTGTCTTAGCGGCCGCGGTCAGCGACTTCAGAGTTAAGGAAAAGGCCAGCGTAAAGATAAAGAGCGGGAAAACACTGACCCTTGAGCTTGAACCTACGCCGAAGATAATAAACAGGGTAAAGAAACTTCAGCCCGACACATTCCTCGTCGGTTTCAAGGCGGAGACTGGCCTCAGCGGGGAGGAGCTTATCGAAGCAGCAAGAAGACAGATCGAGAGGGCAGGGAGCGATTTAGTTGTTGCAAACACGCTCAAAGCTTTTGGCAGTGAGGAGAACGAGGCCATCCTCGTGGGCAGGGACTTCGTCAAAAAACTTCCCAGGATGGGTAAACGCGAGCTGGCCGGGGAGCTCTGGAATGAAATAACTTCGATTCTTGGATGAATAAGGAAAACCTTTTTTACTTCAATATCCAATTTTCTCTAAAACCCTTCGAGGTGATAGTATGGTGGCCCTCGATGCACCCCTTCCATACATAGGGGTCACGCCGTTCCAACTTATATCTGCACTGGTAATCTTGGTGGTGGGCTACGTTCTGGCCAGGATAATCGTCGGCCTCTTCAAGAAGAGTCTTGGAAGGACAAAGCTTCCCCCACTCGTAATAGAGTTCCTTGGGAGGTTTCTGGCAGTACTGCTCTACGTCATCGTCATGATAGTGGCGCTCGGTGCGGTTGGGGTCTCTGTATCTCCGATAATCCTCGGCCTTTCAGCGGTGATCGGCCTGATACTGGGCTTTGGTCTGCAGGACACACTGACCAACCTCTCAGCTGGCGTCTGGATTGCCGCTTTAAGACCGATTGACATCGGCGAAGTCGTGGAGGTAGCCGGACAGACTGGGAAGGTTGAAGCGGTTGGGATAATGAGCACAGAGCTTTTGACCCCTGACAACAAGTTCATTACCATACCCAACAAGCTCGTCTGGGGTAGCGTCATAACCAACTACACAAGGATGCCGACGAGGCGCGTTGATGTGGACATAGGAGTTGCCTACGGAACCGACCTTGACAAGGCAATAAAGCTCGCTATGGACCTGATGAAGAACCACCCGCAGGTTCTCGACGATCCTGAGCCAAGCGTGGTCATAACGGCGCTCGCGGATTCCTCGATAAACCTTCAGCTAAGGGCATGGGCCAAGACAGATGATTACTGGGACGTAAAGGGGGACTTAACGAAGGGCATCTACGAGCTCTACACGAAGGAGGGCATAGAGATACCGTTCCCACAGCTCGATGTTCACTTAAAGAGCGAATGACTTTCGTTTCTTCTCCCAATTTTCCGATGTTTTGCCCCCTCTGATTTCTTAGATCTTTAATCTTGGACCAAAAGGTTCATATCTCTCCCGGCGTCATGTTCTCCGGTGGTTCTCATGAAGAAGATAGGGATAATAGGCGGAACAAGCCCCGAGGCGACGTGTTATTACTACAAGAAATACCTGGAGATAAGCAGGGAAAAGTTCGAGCCCTACGTCTTCCCCGAGCTGATAATCTACTCCATAAACTTCAAGGAGTTCATCCACAACCCGAGGGGCTGGGATGGGAGGAAGGAGATACTCATAAAGGCCGCCAAGGCCCTTGAGAATGCTGGAGCCGAGATAATATCGCTTTCAGCCAACACTCCCCACATAGTCTTTCCGGACGTCCAGAAAGCTGTAAACGTCCCGATGGTGAGCATAATAGACGCGCTCATCGAGGATATGAAGAGGAGGGGCGTTAAGAGAGTTCTCCTCCTTGGGACGAAGACCACCATGACGGCCGACTTCTACAAGGACGCCCTCCGCGAGGCCGGTTTCGAGGTCATCACGCCAAATGAGGAGGAGATGGACGGGCTGAACAGGATAATCACGGAGGAGTTGATGTTCGAGAACTTCACCAGTAGGGACTGGGTGATTGGGCTGATAAACCGCTACATAGAAAAGGAAGACATTGAAGGCGTCATCCTCGGTTGCACTGAGCTTCCGCTGATAGTGAAGCAGGGAGATGTTAAAGCTGAGGTCTTCGACACCGTCGAGATTCACATGAGGAAACTCATCGAAGTGGCAAGCGAGTGATTTTTAAGCCCTTTTCTTCCCCTTCCTCCAGGTGGGAGAAGTGGAGATACGGGAATTCCAGGAGATGATTAGGGAAATCTACTTCCACAAGGACTCGAAGCGGGGCGTTGAGAGAACCTTCCTCTGGTTCGTGGAGGAAGTGGGAGAGCTGAGCGAGGCTATAAGGAAGAAGGACAGAGAAGCTATGGAAGAGGAGTTCGCCGACGTTTTAGCCTGGCTCGCGAGTCTGGCCAACCTTCTCGGGGTGGATTTGGAAAACGCGGCAAAGAAGAAGTATCCGGGAGTGTGCCCCTACTGCGGAAAGAAGCCGTGTGAATGCGAGGAGAAGTTTTAATTTTCTAACTCAAGAGCTTTCTTTGGGGGTAGTCATGAAGCCAGAAGATGGGCCAATCACGCTTGGCGATGTAAAGCTCCTAGTGAGGGAACTGTTAGGATACACCATAACAGACCATCAACTCAAAAAGGACTTGATGGAGTGGCTTCAGTCAAAGGGGCTAACCGTGGACGACGTTAGGATTCGAAGAGGAAAGAGCTTCAGGTACAATCTACCCGTGGAATTCGTAGAGTATGAGCTGAAATTATGCAAGAAAAGACTAGAAGGGGAAACACTCTCCCGTGAACTGTATGGGGAGTTCCCCTTTGTGAAGATTCATCATGGAACGCTTGAGGAACTTTCGAAGAAATTCGAGAGACTACCCTCTCACGAGCTGTACCCCTTGGTCAAAGCCGCAATTAGAGCCGCCATTGAAAGACGAAGTGCTTCTGCTCAAGCACAACTCGTCATTGAGTACACATGCTGGGGACTCTGTCACTCGCATCATAATCGGGCCACTTTCAAACCCATTGTCATACTCAACGTAAAATCTGGCCTTTTTATCATGGCAAGATACACCAAAGATGGTCTCGAGACTAAGCTTATAGAGGATCCATTTGTGCGACCACAAATAAAATAGCAGTATGTAGTATATCCCAGTCACTCATACACGTTTTCCTTTTTCCAACTTTAATGATAAGAACAAGCAGTTTCTTCAGTTGGAGTTTCGTAAATTACCCGGTGCTCGCCCAAACGAACTCTGAACGTGTTCTCTCTCCCTTTGAGCTTTTGATATCAAACTTTTCAGAAGGAACCGGGTTGAATTTAAGCTCTTCAACCAACTCCCCAAACTTTCTCCTTACATTTTCTGGAGCATCTCTTAGTCTTTTCAGAACGTTCCTGTGAACAAGAACTTCACATACCATTCAAAGCACCTCAAAGGTCAAGTTCACTCTTCGCCTCTTCTCAGGGCACTCCGTTTTCTAGGGTTTCTTTGGAAAGTTTTTCGAGTTCCTTAAGCTCCTCTTCGCTAACTTCCTCTTCCTCAAGCTCCTGAATCTTTAGCGTGAGCAGTTCCTCTTCTATTTCATCTAGCTTCTTTCTCATGAGCTGAATGTCTCGAAGTATGAGGGCAATGTTTGTACTCTCACTCATCATCTCACCGTGTTCGTAGCTCATTTTAAAAGAATTAAACTTTGCGAATCCTTCTTTGCGCCCCTCAACAGAATCAGAAAACCTACACCCAGGAAAAACAGAGAAACCATGATGAGGCCCTCCATTATCCCCACTCGTCCGTAGAGCCGGCCAATTAGAACATTCAAAGTCCCGTTCAGGATTGCTGTAAACAGGGAGTAGAACGAGCCGATGGTGGCCCTCTTCTCGTCCGGAATCGCCCTTTGAAAGCGTCCCTGCCACTCCTTGAAGGCCTGAGCGAAAACGAGGCTACCCAGAACCAGTGTGAGGAAACCGAGGTAGCCGTTCAGCCCCGCGAGGAGTGTAAGGGCTGGAATCATGGCCGGAGAGTACCTGTAAAGGGTCGCTCTGATATTTCCGCCAAAATCGACGTACCACGAGAGGCCGCTGATTAGGGTGTAGCCGGCCGAAATCCACGAGACGACGAGGACAGAGGCCATGACGCCGTAAAAGTAGAGCTGCATGAAGGAGGTGAAGGCTGTTAGAGGAAGCCCGATGACGTTCGCGTAGACGAAGAGCCAGAGGACTTCCGGGGAGTTCCGGATCAACCGCAGGCTTTCAAGCAGATGCCTGCCGTAGGAAACCCCGCTCCTCGCGGTGTCGGCGGGAACGGTTGCCAAAACAAGCATAGAAAGTACTGTGAAGGGAAGGCTCACGAGAACGGCAAGACGCATGCCGAGCGAGTCTGCCATAAAACCACCGACAACTGTCCCAATGAAGCTCCCAGCCATTTCAAACGCCCTCAGCCTCCCGTAAACTCTTGGATAATCCTTCTCCCGTCCGTCGCGGGATAATAGTTCGTAGAGCCAGCCGGTCTCAGCCCCCGTCAGGAAAGCCAGCGAGAGGGAGTTGAAGATTGTGGCCAGTATGACATCGGGGAAGGAGTGCGCGAGGTAGAAGAGGAGCGTCCCGGGAATCAGGAGGGCCTTGGATAGCAGAACGCTCGCCTTCTTCGAGATTTTGTCGGCGACGATTCCGGTCGGAACCTCGAGCAGGGCTACGAGGATTAGTGAGAGGCCCAATAGGAGGCCAATCTGCCCATCGGTGAGACCGAGGCTCCGGAGGTAGATTAGGTAGAAGCCCGAGTAGAACGTCAGGTGGAGGAGGTTTGAAAGGTAGAAGTGCCGGACGTAGTCCATGGTGAAAGGTGAGGGGAGTTTCATTAAAGGTTTTTCGATGTCCTGTTTAGGGGAATAAACTTCATTTCCATTCTCTTCGACTGCTCTACCGGTGTGATAGTTAGGAGGGTAGTAGTTACTACTGGTGTCCAAAGGTGCCCCCGAGGTTAAGGGGCAGGGGATTCCAGGTCCAGTCATAGAGAGGGTTTTTGGGGATTAAGAGGTCTAGGTTAGACTTCAATTTCATAACTCTTTTCGACCGACATCTTAACGGAAAGACTTTTATACTCCTGGGTGAACTATTCAATGCATTAGTCCGAGGTGATGTGCATGGAGCTTCTGGAGTTCGCGGTTGAAAAGGCCCTCGAACTCGGCGCTTCCTACGCGGAAGCGAGGTTCGAGGAGAAGAACGGCACTTCCTTAGCAATGAAAAACGGCTCCCCAGAGGGGCTGGAGATTCTGGCAGATAAGGGAATCGGCGTAAGGGTTCTGGTCGATGGAGGAATGGGTTTCGCAAGCACGAACGTCCTCACAAAGGAGAGCGTGAGCGAGGCCGTCAAGAAGGCCGTCAAGCTGGCAAAGGCAGCCTCTCGCGTTAGAAAGGAGCCGATAACTTTCAGCGAGGAGGACTTCCACCGCGTCTCCTACAAGGTCAAGATGAAGAAGGACTTCCGCGACTTTTCCCCGGAGGAGAAGCTTGAACTCCTGAAGAAAATCGAGGAGGAAGTCAAAGATACTGGCGTAAACGTGCCGATGCGCTACCTCGGCTACTCTGACCAGCTCTGGAAAAAGGTCTTTGTCAACAGCGAAGGTGCCTACGTCAAGAGCAAAATCCCGCGCGTTTCCATAACATACAACCTCGTGGTTTTTGAAAACGGCCAGATGGAGCAGGCCCCCTTCGTCCAGAGGGCCTTCTCTGGTGGCCTGGAACTAATCGAAAAGGACGAGCCGTGGAACTGGGCGGTAAAAGACGTTCAGGCCCTCAAGAAGCTCATCTATGAGGGGCAGAAACCACCTGAGGGGAAAGTGGATTTGGTCATAAGCCCGGAAGTGGCAGGAATAGCGGTCCACGAGAGCGTCGGCCATCCATACGAGGCCGACAGGATTTTCGGAAGGGAAGCGGCTCAGGCCGGGGAGAGCTTCGTAAAGCCGGACATGCTCGGCGAGAGGATCGGGAGTGAAGCCGTCACCGTCATAGAGGACCCGACGATACTGAACAGCTGGGGGTTCTACCTCTATGACGACGAGGGCGTCAAGGCGAGGCCGCGCTACCTTATCAAGGACGGAATCATCACCGAGTTCCTCACCAATAGGGAATATGCCGCAAAGCTCGGGCAGCGGTCAAACGCTTCAGCCAGAGCCATCAACTACAACCGCGAGCCGATAGTGAGGATGGCCAACACTTACCTAGCTCCCGGTGACCACTCCTTCGAGGAGCTGATTGAAGAGGTAAAGCTCGGCGTTTACATGGTGTCCTTCAACGAGTGGAACATTGACGACAGGAGATACCAGCAGAGGTACATCGGAAGGGAGGCCTACCTCATCGAGAACGGCGAGATAAAGCACCCCGTCAGGAGGCCTATCCTTGAGATAACGACGAGGGCGCTCTGGAGCAGCGTCGATGCCGTCGGCAAAGAGGTCGAGTTCTTCCCGGGAACCTGCGGAAAGGGCGAGCCAGGACAAGGTGTCCCCGTCTGGATGGGTGGGGCGCACGCGAGGCTCAGGGGTATACCGCTCAGGTACTGAGGTGGTGAAGATGTTCGACGTTAATGAGTTTATCCTTAAAAAGGCCAAAGAGCTCGGCTTCGGCGACGTCGTCGTTCTCGGCTACGAGATGAACAGGCGTCAGGTCCGCTTCGCCAACAACGAGATAACCGTGGCCAAAAACTGGCACGAGAGGAAGGTGGAGCTCTTCGTCGAGCTTGAGAAGCGCGTTGCCGGAACGAGCATCACCGAGCTGAGCGAGGAGAACATCGAGCGGACCTTGAAAACGCTCCTGAGCAACATGAAGGGCATGTCTCCAAAGGAAGACTACTACGGAATCGCCGAAGGGCCGTTCGAGTACAGAGACATTCCGGAGACCTTCGATAAGGCGATAGTCGAGCTGGACGAGCCGAACGAGTACGTGGAAAGGGCAATCAATGCGGCACTTGAGGAGGGAGCCAAAAGAGTTGCCGGCGTTCTCTACACAGACCACAACAGGCTCTACCTCACCACGAGCAACGGGGTTGAAGCCTTCGACGAGGGGACGGGGATAGAGATAAGCGTTAGAGCCTTCATCGGCGACCTTGAGAGCGGGCACGGGACGAACTCGGTTCGCGTTCTCAAGAAATTCGACCCCGAATCAGCTGGAAGAAAGGCCGGTGAGATTGCAAAGCTCGCCCAGAACCCGGAGCAGGGGCCGGAAGGGAAGTTCGACGTCATCTTTGACCCCTTAGCCTTCGCCAACCTGCTGAGCTACATGAGCTTCATGACTTCAGCGTATGCAGCAGAGGCCGGTTTTAGCTTCCTGGTGAACAAGCTCGGCCAGAAGGTCGCCAACGAAATCGTCACGATAAAGGACATTGGAAACCTGCCCAACGGCTACGGAACGAGGAAGTTCGACGACGAAGGAGTTCCAACGAGGGAAACGACGATAATCGAGAACGGAACCTTCAAGAGCTTCCTGCTCAACACGAGCATGGCAAAGAAGTACGGGACGGAGACGACGGCCAACGCGGGCCTTATAATGCCCCATGCGTGGAACATCGTCCTTGAGCCGGGCGACTACTCCAGAGAAGAGCTCTTCAGCGAGGTGAAGAGGGGAATCTACATCACCAACGTCTGGTATACGAGGTTCCAGAACTACGTCGCCGGAGACTTCTCTACCATCCCGAGGGACGGCATCTTCCTGGTGGAGAACGGAGAGCTGAAGCCGATAAGGAACATCCGCGTCAGCGACAACCTCGGGAGGATCCTCCAGGGAATCAGGGCCCTCGGAAAGGAAAGCCACCACATCCACTGGTGGGAGGTCAACACTCCCGTCTCGACGCCCTACGTGCTCGTGGAGGACGTTGGCATAACCAGGGCGACGAAGTGATGCTTTCCCTTTTTCTTTGTTAGGCGCATGATGTACATTTTAGTCCACACCCCATTTTGGGGTACCCATCCTAAATTTCATTTTTCAACGACGGTAGTAATAGGTCAAGAATTACTCCGCAAGATGCCTCAGCTCCAGTGGCTCCCTGAGGGGGCCAAGGCTGGCCAGCTTGAAAACCGTCCCAAGAAGGAGGAATCCAACTCCAAAAACCAGCCTGGCTCTCGAAAGTCCCAAAAAGTCTGTCATAAACCCATAGACCACGTAGAAGATCGAAGTGAGAAGCGCCATCACCATGTTCCTTAGGGACAGTATCGTTGCCCGCTTCTCGCTTGAAACTCTCCTCTGGAACTCGACGGAAACGTTGAAGGTAAAGGCCGAGGCGAAGAGCGTTGCAAGGACGCCAAGTATTATTATAAAAGCCGGATTCGGGTAAAGGACCGAAAGAACCGTTGCGAGAGGCACACCCAAGGGTGCAGCCTCATGGAAGGCTTTTCCAACCCTGCCTTTAAGGGCAACGCCGAGATACCTCGGAACGGTTCTTATCAGCACCTCAACAATTCCAAGAATTCCAAGGGTTCCCATTATTGTGGTGCCGAGGTAAACCGCCAGAACGTTTCCAAGGTATGGCTCGAAGAACTTCCTGAACTGATTGAGTGCGAGAGTCACCGAAAGCAGGTAGGCGATAAGCCACGCGATTTCCGGTTTCTTCAGCTCGCGCCACGCCCAAAGAACGTGAACTGTGTAGGGATGCTCAGGCCTCGAAAAGCCCATCTCCGGTATGCCCAGGGCCAGGGGGACCTGAACGGCCTGAAGGAAGACCGTGAGGAGTATTACCACCTCAAACCCAAGGAACTGGGCAATAAAAGCTCCCAGGATTGTTGTGGTTGAGGCAGTAACAAGAGAAAGCTTCTGGGCCGACCTCCAGATTTCTTTGAATTCACCTTCTCTGTTCTCCGCTCTTAGATTGTCGAAGAGCCACGCCTGAAAGCTCCCGCTCACGAAGGAAGCCCCCAGCGTTCCCAATAGCTGAGAGACCAGGAGAACCCAGAAACTGCGAAGGAAGAGCAGAAGAAACGTCGCAAGGGGGATTATGGAAAGACCTATCAGAACGCTCGTCTTTCGGCTCACCTTATCCCCGACAACGCCCGTGGGAACCTCGAAGAGAAAAAATCCCAGTCCAGAAACTGCAGTCGCGATGCCTATCTCACCGTAGCTCAGTCCGCGGGAAAGGTAGTAAATCACCGCAATGTTGCCGAGGAAACCTGCATAGGTTAGGGCAAAGAGGAGCCTGAAACGGTCAAGCCAGTCCATCCCACCACCCTGGGATGGGAAGTTGAATCCCTGAGAGATTTAAGATTTGTGAGTGGCAAAACGACCAGAAAACCCAGCGTCAAAGAACTGGAAGTCACGTTACTTTCCAAAATCTCCGGGAAATTGCCCAAATCTGCGTAACAAAGTGGGACGGCTGAGAAAACGCTTAAAAACTTCTTCATGCAAATGAACCCGGGTGGTGGAAGATGGAGGCCATCGAAAACTCCCGGTTGAATAAGTTCCACTACACGCTTTTAGCTATCCTCGGAACGGTGTGGGCGTTCATAGCGGTGAATACCATCTCGGCAGGGTTCGTCATAGCACTCCTCAAGAACGACCCGGCTTTCCAGGGGAGTCTGGCAAAGCTCGGCTCCCTCGGTTCGGCGGCCCTCTTCGGCATGCTCTTCGGCGCGTGGCTCTTCGGCTACCTCGCGGACAGGATTGGAAGGAAGAAGACGCTCACCCTTGCAGTTGCCACATTCTCCCTTGCCTCGATAGTCAGCTCCTTCGCTGGAAGCCTTGACCAGCTGATAGCCCTGCGCTTCATCGTCGGCCTCGGCCTCGGCGGTTCTCTGCCGGTTGCAAGCTCGTACTTCGCCGAGTTCATGCCGAAATCAGTGAGAGGCGCGATGATTTCCATCCTTGAGAGCTTCTGGGCGATAGGCACGATAATCATAGGCGTAGTTGCGATTCTCGTCAAGGCCGACTGGAGGAGCATACTGCTCTTCGGCGGCGCGATAATACTCATCCTGCCGCTCCTTCTCACGCTCCCGGAGTCGCCCCGCTACCTGCTCATCAAGGGAAGGGTCAAAGAGGCCGAGGAGACCATCAGGAAAGCCCTCGGGGTGAGCGTTAAGCTTGAGGCCCCGAAAGGGGAAAGGAAAGCCTCGGTCGGAGACCTCTGGAGGCGCTATGGTAAAACGACCCTCATGCTCACGATAGCCTGGTTCAGCATAGCCTTCGCCTACTACGGCTTCTTCATATGGCTTCCTAGGTTTCTCTCGGCAACGCTGGGAATCACCGTCTTCAGGAGCTTCCAGTACTTCATAATCACCGCCATAGCCCAGCTGCCCGGCTACTGGAGCGCCGCTTACCTCCTTGAGAGGATTGGGAGGAAGAAGACCCTCTCCTACTACCTCCTGCTCTCGGGAATGGCTGGAGTGGGCTTCTACCTCGCGGCCAACTCAGGAAACGAAACTGCAATAATCGCGAGCGCGGTAGCCTTCAGCTTCTTCAACCTCGGTGCCTGGGGAGCGATATACGCCTACACGCCGGAGCTCTACCCAACGGCCGTCAGGGGCACCGGAACCGGCTGGGCGGGAGCGATGGCGAGGATAGGAGGCGGAATAGCGCCGATCCTGGCGGGCAGGATAATGGAGCTGAGCGGGAGCGCTCTGGCGGTGCTCGTGATTGCGGTGGTGGCAATAATCGGTGCGCTGGACGTTCTGGCGCTGGGAGAGGAGACGATGGGTAAGGCACTCGCTTGAGGCATTAGCGGGCCATTGATTTTTATTTTTGAAGGTAACATTTATAAGACATTCAATCGTCACACCTGTTGGTGACCTCCGATTAGAGGAAAACTTGGAAGAGTGATTGCACTAATCGTATTGATTGTTACTTTTCAAGGGGTGCCCTCAACCACCTCTGCATGGGGAACAGCCGAGTGGTTCAGAGAAGGCACCCACGCAACGTACGCGCTCCTCGAACCAGAAGGCGGCCCAAGGGACATTAAGGACCTGTACATGTTCCAGCTCTATCCAGAAATGCTTCCTTCCAGTGTTAGAATCGACATCATAAGCCGCTTGAGCGACGATTCTCCCTGGAAAAAAGACGGTTTCCCATTTGTAATCGGAGACTGCACAGGGATATTCCTTCGTTTTGAAATCGTCGATATCCAAAAGGAACTTGCCCGTGTTAACATCAGCGTGACGTTTGTGAATGCCACCCTCGAGGGCAATTATCTCGAAATAATCCCCAATCTGACGATATGGAAGGTGCTGAACCTTAACCTGACAACCATGACGTACTTTGATAATGGAACCCCCATCGGAAAGGCCACCCTCTTCATCGATCCATCGGATACACCGAGACCCGGGGAGGTGCTCTTCAATCTTGAGGGGCTTTCAAGGGAGACCAACGTCTCGGTGGGGAACGTCACCTACAGTGCCTATGGCAACAGCACGGTTCTGACGTACTACAGACCCTTCAAGCCGCCCCACATCGGAATAACAACCCGGAGGTTCTACTTCAGCGATGCCGGGGAGAACTGGTCAATCTCTGGAGGGGGAAAGGAAGAGTACACCTACGACTTCCTAACCGGCGTCATGATAGCGGGAACCTTCAGCCACTCCACCGAGCTGATGGCCCTTGGAGTTTTTAGTATTGATGGTATGGACAGAAGAATCCGCGGAAAATCAGAAGCTGGGGTGTGGCCAGACGGCATCAAACTGTACAACACGAACATCGCTTTTCCTGATGAAGGAAACTCTTCCCCTCCCAATAGTCTCTGGAGGTACTACCTGTACTCCGGGATTCTGGCACTGATGGCTTCACTTCTGGTGAGGTGGTGGAATAATGGGCACCGTTAGAACCCAGTTGGAGTGGGAGCTGAACGATCCGCTGAAGCTCGCTGTTTTCCTCTTCGGGTTCCTGCTGACGGGGCTGGCGTTCTTGAAGGACGCCCTCAGTATGGGAGCAACCGGCATGTTGAGCCCATTCAGCCAGGAATCCGCCGTTCACTACGCCAAGACCATTCCAAGGCTTGCCCTGCCGGTTTTATCCCAGGAAGCCTACAGCGTTCTTGTCTTTGTCGCAGTTATGCTCTCCAGCCTCTCAATAAGAGGCGAGATGGACTCGCTGGCTGCCCTAACCGTTTACTCGCTCCCGATCAGGAAGTGGAAGTTGTTCCTTATCAAATTTGTTTCAGTCCTAGTTCTGACGGCCCTATCGTTCGTGGTCCCATATTTCCTGGCCGTGGGATACGTCCTCTCTGGCTCTCCTTCTCTCCTCGCCGGGATACTCGGAGACGGGGTTTGGAGTAATGTTCTGACGTTTTTCCTGATTGCGGTCTTCTACACGGTTTCGGTTTCCATTTTCATAGCCCTGCTGTCACCGAATTCGTTCGCCTCGATTCTGGGGGGACTCTCAGTACTGTACGTCCCGGTTATTCTCGGGATATCCAGCCTGCCCCCATTCAGCATCTCCGCCGCCATGTCATCCTATCTGAGTTCGGTGACCTATGGAATGGGACACACAGCTGCCGCCCACGGGAATGTGGCTGGAGTCGGGTTCTTCCTTCCCGCCCTGCTGTTGGCGGCATCGATAATCCTCAGCGAAAGGAGGGATGCCCGGTGAAGAGGTTTGCAGCGTTCCTTCTGCTCGCTCTCCTCCTCTTCACCATAGAATCGCTACTTCTTCCCCGGTACTACCAGAAAACCCCAACGGCCTACGGATTCTTCAGCGATGATGGTTCCTCCGTTTCGGTGTTTGTCCCGACCGCAAGAAGGGTCGCCATCAGCGTTGTAACGGAGAATCCGGATAGGTATGAAATTGAGGTGTTCGATGGCGTCAGGAACAGGTTCATCACGAACCTGACCGCAATGGGGAACATGTACCGGGAGCTGGAGCTGCCCGATTCCGGAACGTACTATTTCGTGTACCGCGGAAACGGCACTGCGAGGATAGCCGTTGGAACCCTCGCGATGTATCCATCTAGGGGAGTGTTGAAAATTGAGTACCTGATTGGCGGAACGGTAGCATTTGTTCTCGCCGCGCTAGTCTGGGTGGGGGTGAGGCAATGATAGTGAGGGCAGAGAAGCTTACAAAGCGCTTCGGGAGTGTCCTCGCCCTGAACTCCGTTGAGGTTGAGATTCCGGAGGGATTAACGGTCATAGTCGGCCCCAACGGGGGTGGCAAGTCCACTTTCCTGAAAATCGCCGCCGGAGCGTACAGGCCGACTGCGGGAAGGATAAAGGTCCTTGGAAAAGACCCTTGGAAGAACGAGCAAATAAAGAGGAGAATCGGCGTCTCCTTTGACCCGCCGGCCCTCCCACCGCTGAGGACAGGGCTGGAGTGGTTGGAATACATCTCAGAGGCCAGAGGGGGCGACGGAGAGAGCGTCCAAAAGGCCGCGGAGATGTTCGGAGCCAGGGAGTTCATCGCAAAAAAGATTCGAGACTACTCCGCGGGCATGAGGAAGAGGCTTTCCCTTGCCCAGGCGTTCGTGGGAGACCCGGAGGTGGTGTTCCTCGACGAGCCGCTGGCCAATCTCGACCTAAACGGCATGAGGGATGTAATGGAGGTTATAAAGGAAGAACACAAGAACGGCCTGAATCTTGTGGTAATCTCCCACATCTGGCGCCCCTTCATGGAAGTAGCAGATTACGCTGTTTTAATAGCTGCGGGGAAGGTACAGGCCGCTGGTTCCCCCCAAGATATTCTACCGTTGCTGGAAAAAGCGTTTCCCCTGTGAGGTGAGGATAATGAAAAAGACCGCAATCCTAATCAGCATGATGCTTCTGCTCTCCATCGCGACTGGGAGTGTTAGTGCGCTTCCAAAAAGCGGTTACGGCGTATTGGTCGTGGACTCGGATTCTGGCGCAAGTGTTTTCATCGTGGAAGAACGGATAAACTTCACAGCACCGGCGTGGGTGGAACTCCCTGCATCGAAAGAGGGCGAAAACTACACCCTTATTATGGAGATAAACAGGCTGAGGGTGAAAATCCCGGTTCTAATCAAAGAGGGGCTGACCACAATAGTGAAGGTGAAAAGTGAGAGAATAGAGGAATCCATGTTAGCCAAAGGGGCCAGCGCCGTTGAAGTGCAGTTTGGTTCACCCATTAGCCTTCCCCCAAAACTCAAAGGCCCGGAACCCGCCCTTGAATGTATGGCGGCAACCTACGGCCCGATAAACGGACGCGGACTGGTGTTTGAACTCATGAAGAACCCCAACGGAGATGGCTACTTCCTCCTGCCCAACGGAACTCCCGTTGAAATCTGTGGAGAGTACTATCTCGCGGAGATGTACGGGATAGAGGACGGATGGGCATCAGTCGGTCATTTTCTCAACTGGACGACCTACGTCCCTGAGTACAGGAAAATTGAAATAGACTCCTACCCCGAGGACTCGGCCGTTCTCGTCTTCGGCGCCAGCTACAACGTACTAAGGACACCCATAAAGCTGTTCGTGCCGATAATAACCAACGCTACCCAAGGATACGGCTTTGATATGAACGGCAGGCGCGTGGACTTCAGGCTCAACCCGATTCAGGGATACAACATAACACTCGCCTCCAACGTTACCATCACCGGGGGACTCGCTCCCCGTATCAGCTTCATTGTGAATCCAACTGTGAATGGAGCCGAGATTGGCGTTAACTTCACCACGCTAACTCAGGCGGTATCGCTGAATATTGTCTACGGTCTCCCTCCAGAGTACCGGAACCTTCCCAACGGACTGGAAAGCACATCTGAGGGAAGCTCCGGAGTAGAAGAAAATCGAGGGAACGCAGAGAATAACACCCCTCTGAATTCGACACTCATTATAACGACGTACCCCGAAAACGCGAAGGTAGCTATAGACGGCAAAACCGTGTGTGCCGGAAAATGCGTCCTAAACTTAACTCCAGGGGAGCACGAAATCACAGGGAGCGCTGACGGCTTTGTTGCGGAGAGCAGGGGAGTAATCCTTGCACCGGGAGAGCGATTAATCCTAAACCTTACGCTTTCACCGTACCCGAAGTTTGAGGTAGTGTCCGCTCCAGAGGGAGCCAGCCTCTACATCGATGGCAATTCCACCTCCTGCATAACGCCCTGCAACATCACCCTAACCCCCGGAACTCACACCCTGATCTTCAAAAAGGAAGGCTTCAGGGATTACAGGACCACGGTCAGGGCAAATGGAGGGGATAGCGGAGTTATTTCAGCGACTCTCACAGATTTGAGCGGTAGGAGGTACACGCTTGACCCCAGGATAAAGAACCATGATGATATCCCCAAGGGAAATTCCACCAACGGGAATTCCAGGGGATTCCCCATCTCGGGCACAGTGGCATACGTACTCGGCGGCCTCGCGCTCGTGACTGTTGCGGTGGTCATTGCCCGGAAACTCTAAAGCATTTCCTTTTTATCCAAAAATCCCCAGTGCAGGGAACAGTGTTATCGCCATGCTCAAGAGTCCACCGAGGATTAAAGCAGGAACCGTCTGCCTCTTTTCTATGGCGAGCAGGTAGGCCGCTAAAGCTCCAGTCCATACGCCCGTCCCGGGGAGAGGGATTGCAACAAAAATCGTCAGCCCGATAAAGCCCCACCTCTCGACGTAGGGGTGGGCCTTTTTTCTCACTCTTTCGACGTAGTAGAGGTAGAGGTGGGCCACCTTTCTCAGGAAGGTTCCCTCAAGCCAGAGCATCAGCCTGTCTATGTAGGGGAGCAGAGCTGGCAGGAGAAGCGAGAGGAGCAGAACTCCGAGGGAGGCACTCAGAAGGGTCTCCCAGAGGGGGTAACCCATGCCGATGCCGTAGACTATCGCGTACCTGCCTTCGAAGGTTGGAACCAGCGAGAGGAGGAACACCTCAAGGAAGCCGTTCATTGGAACTTCCCTCCGAGGAGTGATTTAAGCAGGAGGTAGAGCCAGGGAGCGAAGAGAAGGCTGAAGAGAACATCGCCCAACCAGTGGACGTGCAGGAAAAGCCTTGTGAGGGCTATTCCGACTGCATATATCCAGGCGAGCGGGGCGAGCTTCTTCCACCTGTCCGCGGCATAGCTCGCTATTATGGCAGCCCTGAAGGTGTGGCCCGAGGGAAAGGCGTAGGCACCTATCCCCGAACCATAGGGAATGGGCCTCGGTTCGGCGAAGAGGAACTTGAGCGCGCCGACGGCAGCGAGCCCCATGATGGCGGACAGTACGAATGCGAGCGTTTTAGGTGAGACCTTCCCGCTCCTCCAGTCAAAGTAGAAGGAAAGACCGATGACCGGGATCAAAAAGAGGTCGCCGCCAAAGGCCGTCAGGAAGTTCATCAAGGGCGTATCCACGAGGGGAAGCTTCAAATTGACCCATTCATTTATCCCATGGAGTAAACCGGTAGCCTGGAGAACCAGAACGATTAAAACTCCGGCCGTAAGCGCGGTAAACTTGGCGTCGAACTTAACTCTCTCCATGGCGTTTAAAGAAAGATGGGGCAATAAAAAAGCTTTTCTCTTGAGGGCTCAGATTACCCCCACCGCATAGAGCGCATGATATGCCTTGAGCAGCGCCCCCTGGACTTTTTTCGGCCCGAAAGTTCTAACGGCCCTTCCGAGGCCCTCGTTGTATATCCTGCGCAGTATGAAGTCCGTCTCGCGGCTTAGGTTGACCTTCTCCTGATTTTCAAGGTAGAGTCTCGCTATCTCACCCGGCTCGCGGTAGTTTAAACCTTTGAGCCACTTTAGGGGTATCCTATCTTCAAAGCGCTTGATGACTTCAAAGCCTATCACCGTAACCTCGTCGTCACCGTAGAGCTCACCGTATATCCTGTTCAGCTCCCTGAGGAGTTCCTTCACGTCTGAGAAGCCATCTCGCTTTGCATCCTTGTTGGTGAGTTCCCTTACCTTCTTCTTCTCAACCCAAGTTATCCTGACCTTAGCTATAGCCGTGTCGCTTGGCGTTATCACCAGGTAAATTTCGCTTCCCGGTTTCGCTTCGTAGTCACCGTAGCGTATCGTGGTGACCTTGTCTCCCCTCAGAATCCCAGACTTGTAGGCGCTGTCAATCAGCATGAACTTCCTTATCTGAACGCTCTTCCCCCTCATCGCTCAGTCCCCTCACTATCCTCGGCACTTCCTCGAGGTTCTCGATGGTAAAGTCCGCATACTCAAGGTACTCAAGCTCCCTATCAGCGCGCTTCCCGTAGCGGAACCAGACTGTGTTCATTCCCACCTGCTTCGCCCCGTAGATGTCGGAGTAAAGCCTGTCGCCGACCATCACGGCCTCACCGGGTTCGACTCCCATCTTCTTCAGGGCCTTCTCAAATATCTTTCTGTGGGGCTTCTTGACGCCGAGGTAGTCCGATATGAAAACCTCGTCGAAGTAGGCATCGAGTTCGAGGCGGAGAATCTTTTCCCACTGCTTTATGGGGTCGCCGTCGGTTATTATCCCGAGCCGGTAGCCGGCCCTCTGGAGATCGAGGAGAACCCTTCTCACGCCCTTAACTGTCCTGAGATACGCGAACTTTGTGTTGTGATACGCTATGACGCCTGCCGCTACCCATTTCGGATTGCTGGGCAGGTCAAGACGCCGGAGCAGGTAGTCGAAGTGCCTGCTGAAGTTGCTCCCGTACTCGGATATCAGCTCAAGGAGCTCCTGATAAGCGGTATCAAAGTCAACCGGAAGCCCATGACGCACCATGTTCTCTATCGCGTTTCGGCGCGCCATCTCGGCCAGCCTGCTCGTGTCCACGAGCGTGTCGTCCAGGTCAAAGAACACGACCTTTATCATCCCTTCACCCACCGCACTCTACTCGTTCAAGATATTTAACCCTTCCCGATGTCAAGAAAGGGCCCCCTTCTCTTCCCGGCCTCCTCACGGGCCCAGCGCATGGCCCTGAAGTACTCGTCCTCAGAGATAAGCTCGTTGAGCAGGTCCTCGAGCTTCCAGGTGAGTGAGGTTTCCGTCGTGGTCGCAAATATAACCCTCCCGAGATTGAGGGATTTAACGGCTCTTATGATGCCCTTCAGCGTCTCGTTGTCGAGGCCGTGCATTATTACAAACTTTCTGAGGTGCCAGTAGCTTGAGCCGCTCAGCTCCTCCGCCTTCTCAACGATTTCACTGACCACCCAGTCCCTGCAGTACTCGGGAACCTCAAAAACCGGAACCGAAAGTGCCTCCCGCAGTCTCTCGACTTCATCGGGCAGGAAACCCACCAGCAGAACCTTTCCGCTCATCCTATCAGCCCCTTAACCCTTGTCATCAGCTTCTCCATGGCCTCCCCTGCGGGACAGCGAAGGAAAACATCTGCAATCGGCGTTATCCCGCTCTCCTCCGGGTTGATTTCGATAACCTTTCCACCCGTTTCCTTGACTATCTGCGGAACGTACGCGGCAGGGTAAACCACACCGCTCGTTCCTATGACTAGAACGAGGTCAGCCCTCTCCGCGAGTTTGAAAGCCTCGTCAAGGGGCTTCCTCGGGAGCGGCTCGCCGAACCAGACGACATCGGGACGGAGAAGCGAGCCGCAGTCCGGGCACTTGGGAAGATCCCTGCCCCCAAGAAATTCCCCAAGTCGGCCACTCTCCTTGAGGTTTTCCCTATAGCCGCAGGAGGTGCACCTAACGCGGAATATGTTGCCGTGGAGCTCGATGAGGTTTTTGGTTCCCGCTTCGCGGTGGAGGTCGTCAACGTTCTGGGTTATAACTGCCTTCAGAATCCCCATGCGCTCAAGCTCCGCCAGGGCGTAGTGTGCCCTGTTTGGCCTGGCCTTCCGTATTAGGTCCATCCTCCATCGATAAAACTCCCAGACGAGGTATGGGTCCTTCCGAAAAGCCTCTGGAGTCGCGAGCTCCTCTGGCCTGTGCCTCTTCCACAGTCCGTTGAATCCTCTGAATGTAGGAACACCGCTCTCGGCGCTTATTCCAGCACCGGTGAACGCTATAGCGAACCTCGAACGGGCCAGGAGTTTGGCAGCCTCCTCTATCATGGTCACACATACTCGGCGCTCCTTAAAAATCCTGCCCAGGGCTTTGGTGTCTTGCGTTGCCGACCGAATAATCTTTGAAATACACTTCATGTTTCCGTGCGAGGGTTTAAATTGTATTCATGAGCACATCTGCGGGAACAGGAGGTGAGAGGATGCCCATAACGGATGGAACCCCAAGGAAAAAGGTCACCACATCACACGGAAGGTACTACGCCGAGAGGCAGGCACTGGCGAGACGGAAGAAGCTGGGGAGGAAGGCGGCACTGATACAGCTCATGAGGAAGCGGAAGGGGGTCGCGGCGATAAGGACGAGCACGATACGGGTTGAAAAGGCCCACATCTCGAAGAACGAAGCGCTCGCCATACTCGTCGGTACCCAGATAGGGGCGGGTGTTCTCGGCCTGCCCTACGTGGCGAGCAAGGTCGGCCTCATCCCCGCACTGGGGGTTCTCACGGGGGTTATGCTCCTCATGCTCGCGACGGCTTTCATAGTTCTCAAGTTCTCGGCGGGGATGGGCGGGGCACAGATGAGTACCATCGCCAACAGGACCCTCGGAAAGGCCGGCGGTTGGCTGATGTACCTGAGCATCTTCATAATGAGCTTCGGGGCCATACTGGCGTACATTGCCGGAATGGGAAGCGTCTTCGCGAGCCTCTTCGGGGTCACCGACACAGTCGGGGCGGCGATATTCTGGGTCCTTGCCTCCTTCGTCGTCTACCGCGGGCTTGAGGCAAGCGGAAAGACGGAGCTGATAATGAGCTACGTCATGCTGGCGCTCTTCATAGGTGTCACGCTGATGCTCGTCCCCCACGCCGAGCTTGAGAACGGCCTCTACACCGACCTCGGGGGACTGCTCAGCATAACGGGCGTCGCCATCTTCGCCCTCGGCTGCCACACGATAATCCCCGATGTTTATAAGGGACTCGGAAGTTACAAAGAGACCAAGAAGGTTATCGTGCTGGCCTTCCTGATTCCAACCGCGATATACGCGGTCTTCATGGCGGCGTTCCTGCTGGTCTTCGGAAAGGGGACCCCTGAGATAGCCACGCAGGGACTCGAGCTGCTCTACGGGCATCTCGGCAGAGTAATCGGCAACCTCATACCGCTCCTCGCGATAACCACGAGCTACATAGGCATTGCACTGGCACAGCAGAGCAACACGGAGGAGTTCGTGAAGCTGAACAGAAAAGCCGCGTGGGCCCTGACCGTCGTTCCTCCTGCCGCAGTGTACTTCGCCGGCGTCAGAAACTTCGCCGACGTGCTTGCGTTCGCGGGCGATACCGGCGACATGCTGGCGTTTATAGTGCTTCCAATCCTGATGTGGGTGGCGGCGAGGCTTCGCCGCTGACCACCAACCTTTTTAAAACGGTTCATCCCTGCCGCATTAGCTGCAGCAGGCTGTCCTTTTCTGTACACGTGAACACATGCGGTAAGATTTATATTCCCAGCGCTCAAATCCCCATCGAGGTGTTCCACATGGCTGAAGGATACAAAGCATACCGCGACAGGGTTATGGGCTTCCTTGAGGACCACGAGAAGTGGAGGAAGCACACGATAAACCTCATTGCCAGTGAAAACGTGACTTCTCCGAGCGTCACCCGCGCGGTGGCGAGCGGTTTCATGCACAAGTACGCCGAGGGCTGGCCAAGGGCCCGCTACTATCAGGGATGCAAGTACGTTGATGAGGTCGAGCTCATCGGTGTCGAGCTCTTCACCAAGCTCTTCGGAAGCGACTTCGCCGACCTGAGACCGATTTCCGGAACCAACGCCAACCAGGCGGTCTTCTTCGGCCTCACCCAGCCGGGCGACAAGGCCATCGTTCTCCACACCAGCCACGGCGGCCACATAAGCCACATGCCATTCGGCGCCGCCGGAATGCGCGGCCTTGAGGTCCACACCTGGCCCTTCGACAACGAAGCCTTTAACATCGACGTGGACAAGGCCGAGAAGCTCATACGCGAGCTCGAGCCCAAGATAGTCGTCTTCGGCGGCTCGCTCTTCCCGTTCCCGCACCCGGTCAAGGAGCTCGCCCCGGTCGCCAAGGAGGTCGGCGCCTACGTCATGTACGACGGTGCCCACGTTCTTGGTCTCATCGCCGGAAAGCAGTTCCAGGACCCGCTTAGGGAGGGTGTTGACATAATCACCGCTTCAACCCACAAGACCTTCCCCGGACCGCAGGGCGGTGTCATCATCTACAAGCGCTTTGGCGAGACGGAAGAGATAGCCAAGCTCCAGTGGGCCATCTTCCCGGGTGTGCTCAGCAACCACCACCTCCACCACATGGCCGGAAAGACCGTTACCGCGGCGGAGATGCTTGAGTACGGTCAGAAGTACGCTGCCCAGATCGTCAAGAACGCGAAAGCCCTGGCGGAGGCCCTCGCAGAGGAGGGCTTCAAGGTCATCGGTGAGGACAGGGGCTACACCGAGAGCCACCAGGTCATCGTTGACGTCAGCGACCTCCACGAAGCGGCCGGGGGATGGGCGGCACCGCTCCTCGAGGAGGCAGGCATAATCCTCAACAAGAACCTCCTGCCCTGGGACCCGCTTGAGAAGGTCGAGAAGCCGAGCGGCCTGCGCATAGGCGTCCAGGAGATGACACGCGTCGGCATGCTTGAGGACGACATGAAGGAGATAGCGCACTTCATCAAGCGCGTCCTCATCGACAGGGAGGACCCGAAGAAGGTCGAGCGCGACGTCTTCTACTTCAGGCAGAACTTCCAGAGGGTTTACTACTCCTTCGACTACGGGCTCCCGTTCAGGGAGTGATCTTTTCTTTTCTCACTTTAACTCCGCTTGAAGCGTTGGCAACCGTTAAAAGCTCCTCCGCGTACCTTTTCCAGGTGATGCCGTGTGAGGAAGGTTCTCCCGGTCCTGCTGATAGTCCTGCTGGTTCCTCTCGGGTACTACATAGCCTCGAGCGATGGAGCTCGAAACCTCCCGAACGGTGAAGGAATCGTTCTGAAGCTCGACAAGAGCAGCTACACCCCAAGCGACGTGATGGTTCTCACACTCCTAAACAACGCCGATACCAACGCCACCACGAGCTACCACTTCAAACTTTACAGACTGGAAGGCGGGAAGTGGAAAGAGGTTCCGGTGAACATGATGTTCATAGAGATCGCCGTCGTAATAGAGCCCGGGAAGAGCTGGGAACAGAAGGTAAAGCTCTCCGACCTTGGCCTTACACCGGGGCACTACAAGATAGTCAAGGAAGTCTTCCTCGGGGGCACGACGGTTAAGGCCGGGGCTGAGTTTGATATCAATGGATAGTGGAAAGCACCTCCTGGGGAGTTGTGATGAGGGGCACAGTTCTCTTGGGCCTTTTTATATTCCTCACTGGTATCACGGTCGCCCTCTACGCTGGACCGGGTGTCAATACGGGAAGTTCCTGAAAGCCTCACCGTTCACGGCGGGGAGGAGGTCAGTGACACAAATTTTTCCCGCAAACGCAACTTTTAAATAATTTACTCACAAGTAATTTACTGGTGGGTAGATTATGTTCATCAACAGAAAGACAGAGCTTTCCATGCTCAGGGAAAGGCTCGGAAGAGGAAAGGCCGAGTTCATCGTTGTTTACGGCAGAAGGAGAGTTGGAAAAACGGCACTGCTTCTCGAATTCCTCAGACAAAACGGCGGGGTTTACCTCCTCGCAAGGGAGACAAGCGAGGCAGAAAACCTTAGGAGGTTCTCTCAGAGGATAGCCGAACACTTCAACGACGAGTTTCTTTCCAAAAACCCCTTTCAGAGCTGGGACGCCTTTTTTGAGTACCTCTCTCAAAAAAGCAAAGAAAGGCTGATAGTCATTATAGATGAATTTCCCTACCTTATGAAGGCAAATCCTGCCCTACCCTCCATCATTCAGGAGTACTGGGACTTAAAGCTGAGCAAAAGCCTGATTTATCTCATCATCTGTGGCTCAAGCGTCTCGATGATGGAGAGGCTCCTCGGATACAAGAGCCCTCTCTATGGAAGGAGGACAGCACAGCTGAAGGTGAATCCGCTGGGCTTCTTCGAGGCGAGGGCTTTTCTGCCAGGGTACCCGATTGGGGACTTTGTAAGAGCTTATGGAATCCTCGGGGGAACGCCGGCCTACCTGCTTGAGTTCGACGACTCAAAAAGCATCGAGGAGAATCTGAAAAGCTACTTCCGTCCGGACTCGTTCCTCTACGGCGACGCCCGCTTCGTCCTGATGGAGGAGCTCGACGAGCCAAGGAACTACTTTGCTATAATGGAATCTCTCGCGAGGGGAAAAACAACACTCGGCGAGATTATGAATGGGACTGGACTAGAGAGAGGAACCGTTGGAAAATACCTCAGTGTTCTGATGGACCTCGGCTTTGTGAGACGGGAGGTTCCCGTCACAGCGAGTAGAAAGAGCAGGAAGGGACGCTATTACATAGTCGATCCCTACTTCGCCTTCTGGTTCCGCTACGTTCATACCAACGAAGATTTGGTGGAAACGGAGCAGGGGGACCTTCTCGCTGAGCTTGTGATGGATGACCTGAACGAATACCTAGGATGGGTTTTTGAGGAGGTTGCGAGGCAGTTTTTAATCGAGCTGAACAAAACCGGAAAGCTTCCCTTTCGCTTCACGAAAATCGGACGATGGTGGAGGAAAGGGGAGGAGATTGATTTGGTGGCGCTGAATGAAAGGGAAAAACAGGCTCTCTTCGTAGAGACCAAATGGAAAGATTTGAGCAAGCGGGAGGCGAGGGGAGTTTTGAAGGATTTGAAGAGGAAGGCCGGGCTCGTTGAGCTGGAAGGATGGGAGCACTATTATGGTCTCGTTGCCAGGGGCGTTGAGGGTAAGGAAGGGCTGAGAGAAGATGGCTTTGTAATCTGGGATCTGAAGGATTTTGAAAGGTTTGTCCCCTCTAAAGGCGAATTTTGAAGGGTTGTGGGAAAGCTGCGGGAGAGGACTACCACCAGAGTGTATCAGGAGGCTGTGAAGCGACTGATAAGCCTCGCGCTTGAAGACCCATCGGGAAAGAATGGGTGGGCGTAATCCCCATGCATGAGGCACTCAGGATAAAACTGAAAGGCCTCTTCTGAATCAACCCCTGGCAAAACTTTTTATTCTCCTCCCACATACCGAACCCTCGGCTGAAGGAGGTGAAAAAATGAAGTTCTGCCCAAAGTGCGGTAACCTCATGCTCCCGGACAGGAAGAGGAAGGTATGGGTCTGCCGCTCATGCGGTTATGAGGAGCCCTTTGATGAAGAGAAGGACAGGGAGAAAACAAAGATTACCCAGAAGGTCGAGCACAAGCCCGACGAGGGAATCATCGTCGTCGAGCAGGACGTTAAAACATTGCCGACCACCAAGGTCACCTGTCCGAAGTGCGGCAACGATACAGCTTACTGGTGGGAGATGCAGACGAGGGCCGGCGACGAGCCGAGCACGATATTCTACAAGTGCACCAAGTGCGGCCACGTCTGGAGGGCCTACGAGTGAGGGAGCTTTCCGAGCTTGAGCGCGAAACCCTCAGGAAGCTCGCGGAGAAGGCCCTGAAGGAGCTTGAAGAGGCCTACAGGAGGATACCCGACACCGACAACGGAAAAGCTTATTTATTCCGCGGAAAAGAGAGGGTTAGGCTGATGCTCGATATACTGAAGGAGGGGTAAAGATGCCGTTCGAAATAGTTTTCGATGGTGCCAAGGATTTTGCCGATCTTATAGCCACCGCAAGCAACCTCATCGACGAGGCTGCCTTTAAGATAACCGAGGAAGGAATTGGAATGCGCGCCATGGACCCCAGCAGGGTCGTTCTCATCGACCTCAACCTCCCGGAGAGCATCTTCTCCAAGTACGAGGTAGAGGAAGAAGAAACGATAGGAATCAACATGGACCACTTCAAGAAGATACTCAAGCGCGGCAAGAACAAGGACACGCTCATTCTCAGGAAGGGCGATGAGAACTTCCTTGAGGTTACTTTCGAGGGAACGGCAAAGAGAACCTTCAAGCTCCCGCTCATCGAGGTTGAGGAGCTCGAACTCGACCTTCCAGAGCTTCCGTTCACCGCCAAGGTCATCGTCCTCGGAGAGGTTCTCAAGGAGGCAGTTAAAGATGCTTCCCTCGTCAGCGACGCCATGAAGTTCATAGCCAGCGAGAACGAGTTCATAATGCGCGCCGAGGGCGAAACGAACGAGGTCGAGATTAAGCTCACCCTTGAGGACGAAGGTTTACTCGACCTCGAGGTTGAGGAAGAAACGAAGAGTGCCTACGGAATCAGCTACCTCGCGGACATGATAAAGGGCATCGGCAAGGCCGATGAGGTTATAATCCGCTTCGGCAACGAGATGCCTCTCCAGATGGAGTATCCGATAAGGGACGAGGGCAAGCTGATATTCCTCCTCGCCCCGCGCGTCGAGGACTGATTTCTTTCCCCTTTCATCCCATTTAGTCCGGCTGGTGGTAGCGTGGACATCGTCAAGCTCAGGGAACTGCTCGAGGCGGAGCTTTCATCGCCGGAACTGACGGAACTAGATGAAGAATTCTACGAGGAGTTCGATAGCCTCATCAAGGCCCTAAAGCTCGGCGCGGAGAGCTCCCGTGAGAGGGGCGAGGACATCGAGGAGAGACTTTACCTTGCCCAGCTGGGAATAGCCGAGAAGCTCATGCGTGAGATAATCAAAATCAGGCTCCATAAAATCGTCGATCTGGCGGTCGAAGGAATCCCCGGCGAGCTGACTGCCGAGGAGAAGAAGATATTCACAGTTCTGAGGGCCTTCATTGAGCGTGAGGAACTTGCCGTTCCCGAGGTCGCGGAAGAGAAACTTCCCGAGAGGGTCCCGGAGAACCAGGCCGGGCCCTTGAAACGAACGGCCCCGAGCGAGGCGTACATAATCAAGTTTGACCTGCCGAAGATACTCGACCCTGAGCTTAAGGAGTACGGTCCCTTCCGGGCCGGAGACCTCGTTATTATTCCCAGAAGTCTCGGGAAGGTTCTCGTCGAGAGGGACGCGGCCGAGAGGATAAGGATCGCCCCATGACGAGAATAGCTGCCATCCCGGATTAACGTCCAAAAAATAACTAGAACATTCAAAGTTTTTTCATCAGGTTGGCCATCTCCAGCGTTGCCATGGCGTACTCGAAGCCTTTGTTGCTCTTTATTCCAGCTCTGTTCAAGCCCTGGAGCTCGTCTTCCACAGTTATCACGCCGAAGATTACGGGAACTCCGCTGTCGAGGGAGACCTTGGCGACGCCTTTGGCAACCTCGTTGGCAACCAGCTCAAAGTGCCTGGTTTCTCCTCTAACCACCGCGCCGAGAGCCAAAACCGCGTCGTATTTGCCACTCTCGGCGAGTTTTTTGGCAACAAGCGGTATCTCGAAGGAACCCGGGACCTTCACAACGTCCACCCTATCGACGCCATGCCTTTCGAAACAGTCGAGTGCCCCTTTGAGGAGCTCCCCGGTCAGGAGGTCGTTGAAGCGGGCAATGACGACACCAATTCTCAGACCTTTCCCTATGAAGTCTCCTTCGATCCTTTTCACCTCCATCCAATCACCCCCTAAACCTCGAAGGGCAACCTGTGGCCGAGCTTCTCAGCCTTCACCCGGAGGTAAGGTCTGTTGTGCTCCGTAACCTCGCCCGGAGCTGGAATGATCTCGACGACCTCGATTCCGAACTCCTCGAGGGCTTTCGCCTTTGCCGGGTTGTTGGTGATGAGCCTGATTTTCGAGACACCCAAAGCGCGGAGCATTTGAAAAGCTGCCTCGTAGGTTCTTTCATCCGCCTTGTGACCGAGCGCCTCGTTTGCCTCAACCGTGTCGAGATCCTTATCCTGAAGCTCATAGGCCTTTATCTTCTCCTTCAGACCAATACCCCTGCCCTCCTGGTTCATGTAGAGGAGTATACCCCCTTCCTGAGCTATCATCCTCAGGGCGTTGCTCAGCTGACTCCCGCAGTCGCACTTGAGCGAGGCCAAAGTGTCTCCCGTGAGGCACTTCGAGTGAACCCTCACCAGCGGGACCTCGCCGTAGGGTTCCTTCACTATCGCCACGTGCTCCCTGAAGTCCAGCTCGTTGTCGAAGGCTATTATTCTGAAGTCTCCATAGCGCGTCGGCAGTCTCGCGTTGGCGTAAACTTTGATCAACTGCTTCCTCCTCACGAACTCCTTCCAGATGTCGTCTGTTGTGAGGACGGGCAAACCATGCTCCCCTGCAAAAGCCAGCGCGTAGTCCCTGTTGTGGGAATCTCCCTCGTCGTCGAGAATCTCCACTATCAGGGCGTAGCGCTTGAATCCCAGAAACTCCATCAGCTCCAGCGAGCTCTCGGTGTGGCCCTTTCTCCTGTTGAGGCCCACCCCACCAAGGAGGTGCAGATGGCCGGGATAACGGAAGGCCTCAACGCCCAGCCCTTCTGCAATTTTCCTGGCGGTTAAGGCTCTCTCCTCAGCGGTTATTCCTGTGAAGGTCTCCCTGTAATCAACGGGAATCAGGAAGTTCGTTTCTCCTTCTTTGATCGGAAGCGAAAAGAAGCCCCGCTTTAGAGCCTCGTCCATGTCCATTGTGAGGCAGAGAAGACCCTTGGCAGAGAGCATGAAGTTGACGACCTCGGACGAAGCTATCTCCGCGGGGTAAACTAAATCCGCCTCGAACTCCCTTCTATCATCTATTAGAACTATCGGCTTCCCATCGAGAACTGCTTTCCTAATCTCCTTCCAGTTCATGTTCTCGCCTCCATGATACGCTTCACGTATCTGGCCAAAACGTCGATTTCGTAGTTCACCCTTTCCCCTGGCCTCAGAAGACCAAGGTTGGTGTTTTCGAGTGTGTATGGAATCACCTGAATCCAAAAGCGGTTTGATTCTACCTTAGCAACCGTCAGGGAGACGCCGTTTAGGGCTATGGAACCCTTCTCAGCTATTCCCCACCTCTCGGGTGGCATTTCAAAGGCCATCCAGGTGGTGTTCCCGGAGCGTCTGACGGTTAAAAAGCGCACCGTCCCGTCCACGTGACCTGTGACTATGTGCCCGTCGAGCCTTTCGCCGAGCTTCAAAGCCCTCTCCAGGTTAACGACCTTCGCCTCTCTGAGGTTCGTCCTCCTCAACGTTTCCTCGCCGACGTCGAAGACCGCTCTTCTTCCGTCGAACTCCACAACGGTTAAACAGGCCCCGTTAACGGCGACGCTGTCTCCGGGTTTGACCTCGAAGGGCAACTCTACGTACAGTCTTCCCGATGAGTAGAGGGCTTTCCCTGTTCCCTCAACGATTCCGCTGAACATCTCCATCACCTGGGTAAGCCGTCACGAGGAAGCTCTCTCCGAGCCTCTCCAGCGATTCTATCTCGAGCATGGGGGCGTCGTTGGGACTTTCCACCTTCAGGCACTCGAAGGGCTTGATTCCGTTGCCGAAGAGCTTTGGCCCGTAGAAGAGGTAGAACTTATCCGCAAAAGCTAAGAACTCGCACGCTATCCTTCCACCCTCGATTAGAACGCTGTCGATGCCAAGCTCGCCAAGCTTCCTCAGGATTTCCTCGGGTTCTGTTATCCTATACGCTTCGGCTATGCCCTCGAAGAGTTCCGGCCTCTCGGTGAAGAATATAACTCTGCCGTCCTCGAAGAGTTTGAACCTCTTGCCAGCTTTAATTGCTTCCGCAACCCTTGCAGAGCGGTCGAGGATCACCTTCACCTTCTCCGGGCAGTTTTCAAGCCTGCAGTTGAGCCTTGGGTCGTCTGCTAGAACCGTTCCGGAGCCTACCATTATAGCCATGTGCCTCCTCCTGAGCTCCTGAACCTTTAGTCTGGCTTTTTCTCCGGTAATCCACTGGGAAGAGAAATTTTCGGTCGCGATGAAGCCGTCTAAGGTCAGGGCAAGCTTTATGGAAACGAACGGCATTTTTGTGGTTATGTACTTGATAAAAATCTCGTTGAGCTTTCTGGCTTTTTCCTCCAGAACGCCCACCTCAACCTCTACCCCCGCCTTCGTCATCTTCTCGATTCCCCTGCCGGCCACGAGGGGGTTGGGGTCTTCCATCGCCACTACAACGCGCTTGAACCCCTCCTCTATTATCCTATCAGCGCATGGCGGTTGCTTCCCCCAGTAGGAGCAGGGTTCGAGCGTTACGTACATGGTAGCGCCCCTAACGTCGTGGCCTTTCTGCTTAGCGTCTTCTATAGCCACAACCTCTGCGTGCTTCTCTCCGAAGCGTTGATGCCATCCAACGCCGATTATCTTTCCGTCTTTGACTATGACCGCGCCAACCATCGGGTTAGGACTGACCCAGCCCTCGCCTTTCCTCGCGAGCTCGAGCGCGAGCCACATAAACCTCTCGTCTTCCTGCATCATGTCCACAAATTTGTTCCAGTTTTTATAAAAATTTGTTCCATTTTTGAAACACCTAAAAATTTATATTCTTCGAACACCCCCAAGTTGTGAATAACGGTGATGCCCATGCCCTTCTCAGTCTGCACCCGCGACTGCTACGACACATGCTCAATCCTGAGCGAGTTCAAGGACAGAAGGCTCAAGGTTAGAGGCAACCCCGAACATCCAATAACGGCCGGTTTCCTCTGCCCGAAGGGGGCGCTCCTCCCAAAGTGGTTCCACGCGGAGGACCGGCTCAAAAGGCCGCTCATTAGGACGGGTGAGAGGGGAAGCGGGAGCTTTAGGGAGACGAGCTGGGAGGAAGCTATTGAACTCGTTGCCAGAAAGCTGAGGAAGACGATTGAAGATCACGGAAGCGAGAGCGTTTTAGTTTACCAGTACGCCGGGGACAGGGGAGTTGTGAACTACGCCTTCCCGCTGAGGTTGTTCCATTATCTCAACACCACCATGCTCGACTACGGAATCTGCGACAGGGCAGGTCAGGAGGCTTTGAGAGACGTCTACGGGACGGCAGTTGGAATGGATCCGGAGGAGCTCAAAAACCAGCGGTTGATAGTTTACTGGGGTGTTAATGCGTTCTGGACGAACCTGCACGGCTTTGTCCTGGCGAGGAAATATGGCCTCAAAATATGGAGTGTTGATGTCGTCAGAACCGAAACCGCCAAGCGCTCTGACAGGTTCTTCCAGATAAAGCCGGACACCGACGTTCTCTTTGCCCTTGGAGTTGCAAAGGTTATAATCGAAGAAGGACTCCATGATAAAGCCTTCGTCCGCGAGAACGTTTACGGCTTCAAAGAATTCAAGAATTATGTAAAAACATTATCGCTTGATTATGTAAGCAGGGAGACAGGGATAGGGATTGAGGAGATAAAGACCTTCGCGAGGGAGTTCGCCGAGAAGAGGGGAGTAATCCACATAGGCTACGGCTTCCAGCGCTCCTTAGCTGGAGGAGAGGCCGTAAGGGCAATAGCTATCCTTCCAGCCTTAATAGGCCATTCCTTCGGCTTCATCTATGACATGAAGACCATAGACAAAAGCTACGCCGAGGGCGCTTTTCTTAGAACTAAGCCAGCTAAAAGAATTCCCCAGATGAAGCTTGCCGAGTACATCGAACGGGGCGGGATAAAGTTCCTCTACGTCTACAACTCCAATCCCCTCGCGAGCCTGCCGAATCAGAACCGGCTGAGGAAAGCGCTGATTGAGAACGACGTTTTCGTGGTCACACACGATATCTTTCTCACAGATACCGCCCTCTACTCCGACGTCGTCCTTCCGGCAAACACTTTTTTCGAGAGGCTTGACATCCTCGATTCCTACTACCACCGCTACGTGGCTTTAAACGAGCCGGTAGCGAAACTCTACGGGAAGAGCAACAGCGAGGTGACGAGGCTTCTGGCGAAGGCGCTGGGCATTAAAAATCGCCACCTCTACGAGAGCGACGAGGAGGTCATCAGGAAGGTCCTTGAGATGAACGGTTTAAACTGGGAGACGCTGAAAAGGGAGGGCTTCCTCAAAGTCCCAGAAAAGCCGAGAAGGTGGGAAACGCCGAGCGGGAAGATAGAGTTTTTCTCTCAGAGGGCTGTAAAAAGGGGCCTAAGTCCATTTCCCAAGTACAGAAGCTTCAAAGGTAAATACCCGCTTCGGCTGCTCACTCCGACCCACAGAATGACGATAACGAGCCAGTACCATAACACACACGGAATGATCGACCCGAACCTTTACGTCAATCCCTCTGATGCCAAAGAGAGAGGCCTTGAAGACGGAGATACCGTGGAGGTCTTCAACGACAACGGGAGCATCAGGACTGAGGTCAGGCTTACGGAGGACGTTCCGCCGGGAGTGGTTCTGCTTTACAAGGCTTTCTGGGCTAAACTTCTCGGCTGGAACGCGAACTTTCTGACAGAGGATGAAACCGTCGAAAAGTACGGGAACGGCTCTGCATACCATTCAACATGGGTCGATGTCAGGAAGGTTTGAGGCAAAAAGGGACTTTTTCTTCAAGCTTTTTGACAATGCATTTCCATTCAATCTCCCACTATGACAATCAATCGTGGACATTCTTTGCACGGTTATCCTCAGACCCCTAAAAATTCTTGGATATTCGACAAAGTTAATACTGTTAGACGAACCGAAAGGTTTATATATCCGAACCAGTGAGGTTTATAGTGAAGAAAACATAGAAAAATGAGGTGATGGAAGATGGTAGTGATAGGAGAAAAGTTCCCTGAGGTTGAGGTCAACACCACCCACGGCAGGATAAAGCTGCCCGACTACTTCGCCGAGAAGGGCAAGTGGTTCGTTCTCTTCAGCCACCCCGCTGACTTCACCCCGGTCTGTACGACCGAGTTCTACGCGATGCAGAAGCGCGCCGAGGAGTTCAGGAAGCTTGGCGTCGAGCCGATCGGGCTGAGCGTTGATCAGGTCTTCAGCCACCTTAAGTGGATGGAGTGGATCAAGGAGAACCTCGGAGAGGAGATAACCTTCCCGGTCATAGCCGACGACAGGGGCGACCTTGCAGAGGCCCTCGGCATGATCCCGAGCGGTGCAACGATAACCGCGAGGGCTGTCTTCATCGTCGACGACAAGGGAATAATAAGGGCCATCGTCTACTACCCGGCCGAAGTCGGCAGGGACTGGGACGAGATACTCAGGCTCGTCAAGGCCCTCAAGATAAGCACCGAGAAGGGCGTTGCCCTGCCGCACAAGTGGCCCAACAACGAGCTCATCGGCGACCGCGCCATCGTTCCGCCGGCCGGAACAGTCGACGCCATCAAGGAGCGCGAGGAAGCCAAGGCCAAGGGCGAGATCGAGTGCTACGACTGGTGGTTCTGCCACAAGAAGCTTGATTGAGCTTCTTTCCCTTCTCCTCTGTTCTTCCAGTTCCTAAAAGTCGATAGGCCGAGCGTCTTCTCCTGGACTTCATGAAGGACACACCCCGTCCCAGCCGTTACCAGAAGTTTGAGTGCCGTTCACGACACCATTTTCAGCAAAGCAAAAGACCAGAACTTCAACATCTTCTCCATTCAGGATTCCCGTTGAAACATGGCCCCTAAAGACGGAGTACTCTCTACCGCCCCTGCCGAAGACGGTTATCGAGAACCAGAGAGGGGGTTTATTTGATGGTGACTCCAGTATCATCATCAGATTCATGTCCCTCGCGGACTCCAGCGCAGTTCTTGATACAACCCCTTCACTGGCGAGTTCCTCAAGGAATGGAAGAAGTTCCAAGCCCAACCTATCAACTTCCTCCGTGATGTCATAGTACCTCAGTAGAGGATTCTGGGAGAGCTTAAATTGTCCCACCAGCTCTAATTTCACTCCCGGCGGGGTGGTCGTTTTCTCAACATCGTACGCCCACCCATGGTGGAATCCCCGGCTCATACGCGGCACGTAAATGTACTCCTCATAGAAAAACTGGCCGTCGAGGCTTATTTTCCATCTCTCGTATCTGTAGGTTACGTACCTCTCAATGAAAAGGGTGGAATTCGGCTCCAGCATTGGATTGCACACCATTCCATTCCCAACTCCAGGATACGTATGCCCTATGGAACTCCAGTTGAGTCCATCGAAGAGGTAGACCCTGAAAGCCATAGAGGCTGGTATCTCACCAATATCAACTATCCCGTAGCTCTCGCCAGCGACGATTACCTGGACAAACGGAACCGAGACGTTGCGTTCTTCAAGGGCCACCCGGGACTGATAGATACCGGTTTCGCCCGATTCCAATGTAACTGTCCGGTATCGTGGGGTTATCACGATCCTGGCCGGAAGTTTGCTCCAGTCAACGGTAAACGTATGGAACGACGCGCTCCCGTTTTTCACGAGCGTTATCATCAGGAGGGAAGTCGTTCCATGTTCCTCTGGGTGCTGAGCCTCCCAGGCCATTTTAACATCTCTGAGGTTGAGCATGATAGTGTCCCATTTGACCCTCCCGGAGTAAATTCCGCGAAAGCCGTCGGGGTAGAGGACTTTAATGAAGATGAATGCATCTTTTGCGTCCTTAAGCTCCACAGTCACCCAAGTGGGCTTGAGCCCACCCGTGTCAATGTGAAAGATGGCCGCGGAGATCAGAAGGATCGCCAGCAGTACAACGGTGACCAGCCTCTTGTCCATGCCTACCACTCTAGAATGTAAAAAGGAACCATGATATAAATCTTATGCCGGACATGGGCCAAGCCGTCAAAAACGTTCCTCACGCCAAACCAAAGACGGAAAGAGTTGAAACATATTGTCTCCCCGATTCTTAGCCATTTTCTTGACGTTTTGAGGATAACAATCTAAACCACCCTTCTCCTGAAGAGCACCACCAGCGGGACGAGCCAGGCTAAGTGAACGGCCACCGCCACCGGGAAGTCGCCGTAATCGTTTAGGGCTATACCCTCAAAGACTCGGTACGTCCAGTACGTCGGCAGGAAGGCTGTGAGCTTGCTCCAGTCGGTTGAAAGGTTCCTCCACACCACGAGGAGCTTTACCGCGGGTGGGAGCATGAGGAGCCAGCCCAGGATCTTGGATACTGTCAAAGCCTGCATCCTCGACTCGGCAAAAATCACTATGAGCAGTCCGTAAATCCACACCTCAAGGACGAAAAGGGCCACAAGAGCAAGCACTCCCCTCCGGGGCACTTCAATCTCAAGTATCTTCGGGGCAACTGCCGTGAGAGCCGCCGTTATCAGGGACGCCCATGTCAGGCGGTATGCCAAAAATGCCTCGCTCGAAATGGGGATGACCTGCAGGGCCTGTATGGTTTTGTCCTCCTTCTCGTCGGCCATCATGAAGCCGGGTATCATGCCGAATATCATTGGGATGAAGACCAGCACGAGGAGGGCCACGAGGGGGTAGAGCATTCCCATTCTTACCTTGAAGTAGCGGACGACGAAGAGCAGAATCAGCGTCATACCAACGCTGTAGAGGAGCATTGGATCCCTGCGGAGCAGTTTCAGATCCGTCCTGTAGATGCTCACAAACTTCCTTACAAAGCTCATCTCACTCCCTCCACCGCGTACTTGTAAAACCTGATTCTGGCGAGGCAATACGCTACACCACTCCAGATTATCAAACCAACACCAGAAAGCATCAATGTATCTCTTGAAATCTCTTCAAAGGGTGCTTTAAAGAAGTACAGGGCCGGGTAGCTCGGTATGAGGTAAAGGACCCTCCATATCCCGCCGGCTAGGTAACCATGATAGTGGGCAAAGGGCAGGAGCGAGACCACCATGACGCCTATTATTGGAATGAAGTAATCGTCCAGGTCATGGTATTTCGCGGAAATTCCTATGCCAAGGAGCGTGTAAACAATAGAGACAAGGAACACACCGATTATTACGTAAGGCAGGCCTTTGAGAGACCTCGTTCCAATGACCATTATCAGCACTGCACCAATGACCGATAACAGGCTCATGATAAGGGTTTTGGCAATAATGTAGCTTCTCCAATCTATTGGAGTTACAGCTAGGGCTCCTATAGCACCATCTTTCTTTTCGGCAAATATCTCGGTGCCCACGAACATAAAACCTACAAGTCCTGGCTCAAAGAGGAGAAAAATCGGCACCATAGTAGAGAGATACTGATCCGGAAACACCATGAGCATTAACCCATAAGCTAATCCTATTAATACGTATATCGGATAAACGTAGCTTCTCACTCCAATGACAAGGTTCGTCCTGATTATGTTCCCAATCATACGAGTCTCCTCCCCGTTACCTTGAGGAAGATTTCTTCAAGGGTAGGCTCCTCGGTGTTGATTCTACGTACTTCATAGTTTTTGATAATGTCAAAAAACTCCTTGTTCTGACCAATTCCCTCAATTGGGAATTCTTTAACACCAACATCACCGGCAGCAACATATTCCACCTTGACACGCCTTTTCCCCATCTTTACTTTGAGATTACTTGGATTATCCACGAGCCTCACAGCACCGTCCACGATGAATGCCACTCTATCGCAGAGCTCATCCGCAACGTACATGTTGTGGGTCGTGAGAAAGATGGTTTTCCCACTTTCGCGCATCTCAAGGAGCAGGTCCTTTATCCTCCTCGCGCTCGCAGGGTCGAGGCCTTCCAGAGGTTCATCAAGGAACAGAATCTCCGGGTCGGGGAGTAAAGCCCTCGCGAGGTCGAGCTTCTTCTTCATGCCCTTGGAGAAGCCGGAGACGAGCTTATCCGCTTCGCTTTCAAGCCCGACAACCTTGAGGACTTCTAGAGGATCGAGATGCTTTCTGTAAAAACTCGCAAAGAACTCAAGGTTTTCCAAAGCGGTGAGCTTTGAATAAACCGCTGGAAACTCGAAGGAGACGCCGATTTTGTTGTAGTAGTCTTTGCCCCACTCCCTGAGGTCTTTCCCAAGGATTTTTACGGCCCCATCATAGTCCCTCAGGATTTTCACCAAAATTTTGACAGTTGTCGTCTTGCCGGCCCCGTTCGGCCCAAGAAAGCCGTAGATTTCACCCTTCTCTACGGAGAAGCTCAGTCCATCAACGCCCCTGACCTCGCCGTAGTACTTCCTAACGTTCTCAACCTCAATGACGGGCATGGTTTCACCAGTTAAAAATATGCACTTAAAGCAATTATAGTTAGCCCCTCACATGTGCGTTATTTGAAGGTCTCATCAAGGAGTTTCTTCAGACCTTCAAACCTTATGAGAACCTCCTCTTTCCTCCTTATGAGGTTCTGCCTGGCAACCTCTTCCCCGTCCTTAAGGTAGACCAGCGTCGGGACGTTGAGGATGTCAAAGCGGTTCACAAGGTCGTTCCATTCCTCGGCGTTGATGTGAACGACCGTTATCTCCGGGAACTCCGCACTGAGCTCTTCCATGAAGCTCTCGACTATTCTGCACGGCGGACAGCCCGGGATGGAGAACCACAGCACAACTTTGCCAGAGTTTAGCTCGGTGTTTCCATTGTATTCCACTATCATCTCGGCCACCTCACACCTTAGCCCTCTTCAGCAGGAGCGAGTTGGTGACGACGCTCACGCTGCTTATGCTCATCGCTCCCGCCGCCCACTCGGGCTGGAACTCCACGCCGAAGAGGACGAACGCCAGACCAGCCGCGAATGGAATCAGCATCGTGTTGTAGAACATCGCCCAGAAGATGTTCTGCTTTATCTTCGCCAGCGTCTTCTGGCTCAGCTTTATTGCCCTCACCACGTCCATCGGGTCGTTCTTTATGAGAACCATGTCCCCGCTCTCCATGGCTATGTCCGTCGCGTTGCCGACGGCTATGCCTATATCCGCCCGGGCCAGGGCAGGGGCATCGTTTATGCCGTCGCCGACGAAGATAACTGTCTCGCCTCTCTCCTGGAGTTTTTTGACCTCCACCGCCTTGTCTCCGGGCAGAACCTCTGCGAGGACGTAGTCTACCCCAAGGGCTCTCCCTATCGCCTCGGCCGTTCTCCTGTTGTCGCCGGTTATCATGCCGACCTTCTTACCCATCCTGTGGAGCTCCTCAATGGCCTCCTTTGCTCCGTCCTTTATTGTGTCCGCTATGCCAATCACTCCAACTATCCTGCCGTCTATGGCAACGGTTATGGCCGTCTTCGCCTCGTCCTCAAGCCTGTGAAGTGCCCCCTCCACATCATTCACCGAATAGCCGTTTTCGGCCATGAGCTTCCTGTTTCCCGCCAGTACCGCCTTCCCACCAACAACCGCCCTAACGCCCTTGCCGGTTATTGCCTCGAACTCCTTCGGCTCCTCAAGCTCAAGGCCGAGTTCCTGGGCCTTCCTCACGATAGCTTCGCCAAGTGGGTGCTCGGAGCGCTTTTCAGCCGAGGCAACGAGCCTTATGAGATCCTTCTCGTCCATGCCAAAGGTTATTACGTCGGTCACTTCAGGCTTGCCCTTTGTGAGCGTTCCGGTCTTGTCGAAGAGCACGACGGTGGCTTTCCTCGCTATCTCAAGCACTTCCCCGTTCTTGATGAGTATCCCCATCTCGGCACCTTTGCCCATTCCAACCGTCAAAGCGGTCGGCGTTGCAAGGCCGAAGGCGCAGGGGCAGGCTATCACCAGGACGCTGAGGAGGGTTGTAAAGGCGAAGAGTACGGGCTCACCGGCCACGAAGTACCAGTAGGCGAAGGAGAGTAGCGCGATTGTGAGGACGGCGGGTATGAAGTAGGAAACTATCGCGTCGGCGAGCTTCTGTATCGGCGGCTTCGTGTTCTGGGCCTCCTCAACGAGCCTTATAATCTGTGCCAGAACGGTATCCCTGCCGACGCGCTTTGCCTCTACCCTGAGCACTGAGTTCCTGTTTACAGTCCCCCCTATAACCTCGTCCCCGGCCTTTTTGAGATTCGGAACCGGCTCTCCGGTTATCATGGACTCGTCCACGTAGCCTTCACCATCGAGCACGATACCATCAACGGGAACCCTCTCTCCAGGCTTCACTATCACGATGTCCCCAACTTTGACGTCACTTATCGGAACCTCAATCTCCTCGCCGTTCCTTATCACTGTGGCCTTCTTCGCCTGAAGCCCCATGAGCTTCTTGATAGCCTCGCTCGTTCTCCCCTTGGCCCTCGTTTCGAGGTACCTGCCGAGGAGCAGGAAGGCCATGAGCAGGACGCTGGCCTCGTAGAAGTTGAAGTCCTCCGGGATAATCCCAACCGTCGCAAGGACGCTCGCAAGGTAGGCCGAACCTATGCCTAGGGAGTACATGACCTCCATGCTGAGGGTTTTATGCTTGAGCGAGCCCCAGGCTTTGCCAAATATCTCCCTGCCAGCGTAGGCTATCGCAACGGTGGACAGGATGAACTGGAGGGACATGAGGTAAGGAATTTCAAGGCCAAAGCGCCCAGCCTGCATGGAGGTGAAGAGGACTATCCCTACTCCCCACGCGACGCCGAGCTTCTTCTTCATGTTGTGGAGATGCCTCTCCCGCAGCTCCCTCTCAAGGTCGTGGGTTTCCTCGCCCTCAACACCGATGAACTGGTAGCCAACTTCTTCAATGGCTTTTTTGATGTCGTCAGTAGTTACGAGGCCAGGATCGTAGCTCACCCTGGCACTTTCGGTTCCCAGGTTGACGCTCACGTCCAGAACGCCGGGCACTTCCCCGAGCGCGGCCTCTATGGTCCTGGCACACATCGCGCACGTCATTCCACCTATCTTAATCACCGCTTCCCTCCGCTCTCTAACTACTTCATAGCCCAGCTCCTCGATGGTGGCTATAATTCTGTTCAATCCAACCCTTGATTCATCGAATTTAACGTGGACGTTCTCCGAGTTCAAATTAGCCCTGGCTTCCTTCACTCCAGGAAGTTCTTTCAGGGCCTTCTCTATGGTTTTAACACACATGGCACAGGTCATGCCGTTAACCTTCAACGTAAGTTCCATTTCTTCCACCGTTACTTACTATGCTTGAGGACTTATGGGGATTATTTTTTACAATCTGAAAAGCTCAACCAGAGAATTTTTATAGTTTGAAGACTAAATTAGGATGGTGAAAGAAATGAGGCTGGACGAACTGGATTTGAAGCTCATCTATCTGCTGATGGACAACTCCCGGCTGAGCATCTCAGAGCTTGCGGAAAGGCTCGGTGTCAGCAGGCCGACCGTCAAGTCCCGGCTTGAAAAGCTTGAAAGGGAAGGAATAATCGAGAAGTACACCGTAAAGCTCAATCCACAGCTTTTCAGGGCGCACAACGTCGTTGCGCTGATAGTAAAGACGGACGAGCCAGATAAGATGAAGGAGTTCGAAGAGATCATCGAAATAAACCGCTTCACGAGCAGGAAGTACCTCATAAAAATAGCCGTTGAGAACATGGAGGAGCTGAGAAAGGTCATAGAGGGTGCAGGGTTTGAGGTTATCGAGATAATGCCCATTCTCGAAAGCGTGGAGCGCCCCAGTCCTCCAAGGGTCAAGGTCCCCTTCAAGTGCGACTACTGCGGCAAGGAGATCGTCGGGGAGCCCATCGTGTATAAGTACCACAACAGGGTTTACTTCTTCTGTTGCCCGACCTGTCTGAGGGAGTTCAGGAAGACGAGGGAGAACATAGAAAAATTCAAGCTAAAAGAGGAGGTAAAAGGAAAAGCGGGAAGCTGAGGACTCACTCGTCCTCCTCGATTCCCATGGCTTCCTCACAGGCTTCGTGCCTCTCCTTCCAGCCGTTGCCCATGTACTTGGCCATATAGTCTTCCATGGCAGACTCCATCTCATCGTGCATCTCAATGAGGTTGCCATCCCCCATGTGCTCCTCCATTTCCGCGTACATCTCATCATCCATCATGCCGTGCATGCCGTAGCCGCCCATGGGGCCAAAGCCCCAGCGCGTGCCGGTTCTCTCGGTTGTCTCGAATCCCCCCGTGTGGGCCATTCCAAGCGGAAGGGCTATGAGCGCTCCGATGAGGAGCCCGATAAACAGGGACTTCCACTCCATTTTGCATCACCTCGAATTTTGTTTTCCATATACGCATTCGCCCGGTGGGATATAGGGCTTATTGCTCACATTCTGGAAATTCAAACCCCGAAAATTTTCGGAAAGGAAACCATAATTATCAAGAAAGCTGAAAAAATGAAAGGTACTCATCCCTCAAGGAGCTTTCTCCGTCGCTTCTCGTATTCCTCATCGTCTATTTCGCCCCGTGCGTACTTCTCATCGAGTATCTCCAGGGCGCTCTTCTTGCTTCCCCCAGAGCCCTGCTCAACCAGCCATTTAATGAACCAGACTATTCCAACGATTATCAGCACCCAGAACAGGAGCATGAATATCGCCCCAAAGATTCCAAAGTAGCCGAATCCCATCATCTCATGCCACCCCCATTCTCCTTCTCCAACATGGGCCAAGAACTGGCCCCCTAAACTTTCGAACATCATTTTGATCTCCTCACATACTACTCAGTGGTAAAGGCTATAGGGCTTATTGTTGGCAAAAGAGAAAGAAATACGGGAAGATTATCGCAAAAGATAAAGCAAAGAGGCTATCAAACCTTCAAAAACCTCGCGTTGATGGCCACTATCACCGTGCTCATGCTCATCAGCAGGGCGCCAAGGGCAGGGCTGAGGAGGATTCCGTAGCTGTACATCACTCCCGCCGCCAAAGGAATGGCGAAGGTGTTGTATCCTGTTGCCCACGCCAAGTTCTGCACCATCTTCCTGTAGGTCGCCTTGGCAAGGTGTATCCCCGTTATGACGTCCCTCGGGTCGTTCTTGACGAGGATTATGTCGGCGCTCTCTATAGCCACGTCGGTTCCTGCTCCAATGGCTATGCCCACATCGGCCTGGATCAAGGCAGGGGCGTCGTTTATACCGTCGCCCACCATCGCTACGGTGTAACCCTGCTCCTGGAGCTCCTTGACCTTCTCAGACTTCTGGTGCGGCAGAACCTCGGCGAAGAAGCCATCCAGCCTGAGTTCCTCAGCAACCCACTTCGCAACCTTGGCGTTGTCGCCGGTGAGCATGTAGGCCTTTATGCCCATCTCGTGGAGCTTTTCAACGGCCTCCCTCGATTCGGGTCTTATCTTATCGGCCAGAGCTATAGCACCCACGAGCTTTCCATCAAGAACCAGGAAGACAACGGTCTTACCCTGCTCCAAGACTTTGTTGACGCGCTCGTCTTCTCCCCACAGACCTTTTTCCTTCAAGAAGCCGGGGCTCACAACGAGGACTTCCTTTCCGTTGATGACGCCCTGGACACCTTTGCCCGGAAGAACCTTCGATTCGCTGACCTCGTAGGTCCCAAAGCCGAGTTCTTCAGCTTTTTCGACTATTCCCTGGGCTATCGGGTGGTTTGACTGGGACTCAAGTGTCGCCGCATACTTCAGGATCTCCTCCTCGCCGAGCTCGTCCAGCGCTATTATGTCAGTTACTTCGAACTTGCCTTCGGTCAGCGTCCCGGTCTTGTCAAAAACGACCACCTGAACGTCTTTCGCTCTTTCAAATGCCTCCCTGTTCCTTATGAGGATTCCCTTCTTGGCCGAGATTGACGTTGACACCGAGACGACCAGCGGGACGGCTAAGCCAAGCGCGTGCGGACACGTTATGACCATCACGGTAACCATTCTCTCCAGGGCAAAGACGAAGGGTTTACCGAGGTAGAGCCATGTACCCAGGGTTATCGTTCCTGCCGTTATGGCTATCACTGTAAGGTAGAACGCCGCCCTGTTGGCCAGATCCTGAGTTTTTGACCTCGTTTCCTGCGCCTGCCTGACGAGTTCAACGACCTGCATCAGGTAGGTGTCCTTTCCTGTCTTTTCTATCCTGACCTTTATGGCCCCTTCGAGATTTATGGAACCGCCGATGACCCCATCGCCGGGCTTCTTATAGACCGGTTTCGACTCACCCGTCAGCATGGCCTCGTTTACACTCGTTTCACCCTCGACTATGGTGCCGTCGGAGGGTATCTTCTCGCCGGGTTTGACGAGGACTATATCGCCCTTCTTCAGCTCGCTGACCGGAACGTCCTTTATTACCTCGGGCGTTACGAGGTGAGCCTCCGTTGGCATGAGCTTTATGAGCTCCTCCAGGGCCCTTGAAGCCCCAAGGACTGAGCGCATCTCGATGTAGTGGCCGATGAGCATGATGTCAATAAGCGTCGCAAGCTCCCAGTAGAAAGTCTTCCCAGGAACGCCAAAGGTCACCGCCGCACTGTAGAAGAAGGCAACCGTGATCGCTAATGCTATTAAGGTCATCATGCCCGGCAGCTTTTTCTTCAGCTCGTCCACCATGCCCTTAAGGAAGGGCCAGCCGCCGTAGAAGTAGACCACAGCAGAGAGGCCAAAGAGAACGTAGTGATCGCCCGGAAAAGTCAGCTCAAAGCCCAGAAACCTCTGTATCAGCGGCGACAGGGCCAGTATTGGGACCGTCAGTATCACAGAGACTATAAAGCGCTTCTTGAAGTCCTCCATCATCATCCTGTGATGCTCGGCGTGGGAATGCTCGTGGCCCTCGTGGCCCGTATCTTCAGCTTCATGGTCTCCCCCTTTCTCCATCTTCATCTCACCGTGCCCCTCCATGGGAGGGGCCTCCTTATCCACCATATAAATCACCATTAAGTTTTCGTTTCGAACCCCTATAACCGTATCCTTTAAAGTTTCGAAAAACCGGGGCTCAGATTCTTTTCACAATGTCGCCCAAAATCTCCTCGACCTTCGCCGCGACCTCAAGCAACTCGTCGTTCCCGGTTATGCTCATGGCCATCGTAGGGAGCAGCAGGCTCACGTAGGTCTTTCTGTCCTTCACGTACACCACCAGGTTGCAGGGCAGGAAGGTACCGCTGTTGATGTCTATGCCTATGAGCTCGCTTGAGAACTTCGGGTTGCAGGCGCCGAGGATGACGTATGGCTCCATGTCAAGGTCGAGCTTTTCCTTGAAAAGCTGGTCAACCCTGACCTCACTGAGGACACCGAAGCCCTCCTTCTTAAGCTCTTCCTTGACCCTCGCCACGGTCTCATCGAAACCGGTTTCAACCTCTCTGACATAGGCGTACTCCTTCTTGGGTTCCTCCATTCCGTGCATTCCGTGGTGGCCCTTCCCCATGCCCTTCATTCCCTTGCCGTGGCCCTTACAGCCACCCTCCATTTTTCCTTTGCCTTTCATTCCCTTCATGCCACCCATCTTCTCGTGGCCCTTCATTCCGCCGTTTTCCATTTCATTCATTTCGCCTTTCATTTTGGATCACCTTTTTCTTCCCCAACGTCTTTTTAATTTGAAGCGTTAATAGGGTTACTACGAACAAAATGATAATTGGCCATTCCAAAAATTTCCAATATTGTAGGGGTTCATTTCAATGCCTTATAAATGGCCTTCAAAAACAGGGCAATGCCGAGCCCCGAGGTGACCAGCGCCGTCGGAACGTTGACCTCAAACCATACTTTCCTTGTGAGGGCATACACCAAGAGGGCAGAGACGGGCATCAGGAGGAGCATGGGGTATCTGCTTATCTCCACACCCCCATAGTCGGAGAAAAAGCTCTTCCGCTTGAGCCTCCGCAGGACATAGAGGGTAATACCTATGAGGGGCGGAAGGAGGAGAGCCGAGAACGGAACGGCCAGAAACGTAAAGAATGCAAAAAACAGCAGGACGGCAGTGAAGCTGCCGATTTCAGCCCTCGTAGGTTTAAATTCCTCCAGGGCCAGCTTGTGAATGACGGCATAAGAGGGCAAAAGGGGAATGGTTGAGAAAAACGCGTAGAGGGCGAAGTCTCTAAGGCCTACCGCATAGCCGCCCTCAAGCTTCCAGTAGGAGGCCCAGAAACCCCAGAAAGCCCCTAAAAGGACAAAGAAGAGAAGGGAGTCTCTAGTCTCCCATTCGCTCAGAGCCTTTCCGGCCAGATATATACCGATAAGAACCGAGATGAGGGCGTGCCAGGCCAGCGGCGTCCAGACTATGCCGAAGGGAAAATCCGTGTAAACGGTCTGGACAACGACACCCTCAACGAGCCAGCCAAATATCGCACCAACGAGAAAGACGGAGTAAATATCTCCAGCTTTGAAGCGACTCGCCAGGAGAAGCACGAAGAAGGCCAGAACCGAGTAGATGAGCCACGTTATCATCAGGCCCGACGGGGTATCTTCCGACCTCCACCGCGCCCAGAACATCATCTCCGAGTAGAAAAAGAGTACATAGCCAACGGCAAGCGTAAGGGCCATGCGCCGGAGAAGTTCTTTCCGCCCCATGTGTTAACCCTTATGAGGTTTTTGTCCATTTAAGATTAAATCCTTTCGAAAACTTAATCGGGAAGAACCATCTACTTCATCCGGGTGAGGGATGTGCCCCTTAGGATTCTCTCCGCAAAGGGAACTAAGGAAGAAGCCAGACACTTCGCGAGGCTCATGGAGATGTCCGCTCCCCAGTACTTCCCGGCCCTACTGGGGCCGAAGTTCAGGGGCGTTTTTGAGGCACTTTTTCTGGAAAAGGAAAACCTCTTCAGTCACGAGCATGTGGTTTTTGCCGTCTATGACGGGGAAATCGCAGGAATGCTCCTGGGCTATGACTGGAAAACCAGGGAGCGGGAGGAGAAGAGAACCGGATGGCTTATGATGAGAATTCTCGGCTTCGACTTCCTGAAGAAGCTTCCAGGGTTCATAAGGGCTTCCCTTAGCTCCGGAAGGCTTGAGAAAGGCGATTACTACATCAGCAACGTCGCCGTTTACCCCGAATTCAGGGGCAGGAAGATAGGAAAAAGCCTGATGCTCCACGCGGAGGAGAGGGCAAAAGACATGGCCAAAAGAATGGCACTCGACGTGGAAAAGGACAACGAGATAGCGATAGCGGTCTACAAGAAGCTCGGCTACTCCATTGAGAGGGAGCACAGCGTTGAGCTTGAAGGGAAGGTCTACATGTTCTACAAGATGGTGAAAGGGCTGAAAGGGGGAAAATAAAGGGCGCCTCACCTCAGTATTCTCATCGCGTTGAAGACCGCTATGAGGGCAACGCCGACGTCCGCAAAGACCGCCTCCCACATCGTCGCATCTCCAAGGATTCCGAGGCCTATGAAGGACAGTTTGACCGCTAAGGCAAAGATTATGTTCTGCCATACTATCCTCTGCGTCTTTCTCGCTATCCTGATGCCCCTCGGCAGCTTGGACGGCTTGTCGTCCATTATGACGACGTCGGCAGTCTCTATCGCCGCATCGCTTCCCAAAGCACCCATTGCGACACCAACGTCCGCTCTGGCCAGGACGGGAGCATCGTTTATGCCGTCGCCGACGAAGACTACCTTTCCCTGCGCCTCCTTTTCAAGCTCCTCTATGACCCTCACCTTGTCCTCCGGCAACAGCTCCGCGTAGAAGCCGTCCAACCCAAGCTGCCTCGCTATCTCCCCGGCAACGTCTTTGTTGTCTCCCGTGACCATGACGACCTTCTTGATCCCGAGGCGCTTCAGCTCCTTCACAGCGAGCGGGGCGTCATCCTTTATCTCGTCCGAGATTATTATGTAGCCGGCGTACTTCCCGTTGATGACGACATGGGCTACCGTCCCCTTAACCCTGCACGTGTCGTGCTCGACCTTGAACCTGTGGAGAAGCCTGTCGTTTCCGACAAGGACCTCCGTCCCGTCAATCCTCGCCCTGACGCCGTGTCCGGCTATCTCCTCGTACTCGACTATCTCCGCCTCGTTGATCTCCTCACCGTAAGCTTCACGTATCGCCTTGGCAATCGGGTGGTTCGAGTGGGCCTCAGCCAAGGCCGCGAATCTGATGATTTCCTCCTCGCTGAAGCCGTTCCTCGTCTCCACTCGGGTGACCTTGAAGACTCCCTTGGTGAGCGTTCCAGTCTTGTCAAAGGCCACTATGCTTGCTTCCTTGAGGGCATCGAGGTAGTTGGAGCCCTTGACGAGGATTCCCTCCCTCGCTGCCCTGCCTATTCCTCCAAAGTAGCCGAGCGGAATCGACAGGACTAGAGCACACGGGCACGAGATAACGAGTATCACCAGGGCCCTGTAGATCCACGGGGTGAACGGTTCCCCCGTGAGGAGCGGAGGGACTACGGCTATAAGTGCAGCTATGCCGACGACGGCTGGGGTGTAGTAGTGAGCGAAGCGCGTTATGAACTTCTCCGTCTTGGCCTTTCTCGCGCTGGCGTTCTCGACGAGCTCAAGGATGCGTGAGATGGTGGACTCGCTCAGCTCCTTGGTCACCTGGACTTTGAGGACGCCCGATAGGTTGACCATGCCGGATAGGATTTCCTCCCCCTCCTTCACCGTCCTGGGAACGCTTTCCCCGGTTAAAGCGGAGGTGTCGACGGTCGACTCACCCTCGATGATAACTCCATCAACGGGAACCCTCTCACCGGGCTTGATGATGATAACGTCTCCAACCTTCAGCTCCTCCGGCTTCACTTTGATTATCTCACCGTCTCTAAGCAGGTTCGCATACTCTGCCTTGAGGGCAAGCAGTGCCTTTATGGAGCGCCTTGACCTGTCCACTGCCAGGTCCTGGAAGAACTCTCCCACGACGTAGAAGAGCATTACCGCCACTCCTTCCGGATACTCCCTGATGAGGAAAGCTCCTATAGTGGCTATCGCGATAAGGAAGTTCTCGTCGAAGAGGTTGCCGTGGATGGAGTTGACGACTGCACTCCTAAGAACCCTCCAGCCGGAGATGAGGTAGCTGGCGAGGAAGATGCCGAAGACAAAAGCGTCGTCTATGCCGTAGTGGTAGCGCATTACTATACCTATTGCAAACAGGGCCAGAGAAACTCCGATCTGGTACACCGTTTTTCTGAAGTCACCCCCGTCATGCTCATGGCTATGCCCGTGGTCGTGTCCGTGACCGTGATCGTCAGCTTCCATGACCTCAACGTCCGGCTCGACCTTCTTGATGATCTCTTTGGCCTTCTCAACGTCATCCTCTATGATGGCCTCCTTGGTGGCGAAGTTGACCAGCGCAAACTCAAAGCCCTCCTTCTTAAGGGCATCTTCTATCTCGTAGGCGCAGCTCGCGCAGTCGAGCCCCCCAAGGATGAGCTTCTGTGGCATCACTTCACCTCCGAGAGGTGTGCGAGAGCAGTTCTCAGGATTCCCCGGATGTGCTCGTCGTCGAGACGGTAGAAGACGTTCTTGCCGTCCTTGCGGTAAGTTACTATCTTTCTGTCCTTGAGGATGCGGAGCTGGTGAGAAATCGCCGAAACTGAAAGCTTGGTTATCGCGGAGAGGTCGCAGGTGCAGAGCTCCCCCGCTTCCATCAGCGCGAGCAGGATTTTGAGCCTCGTGGGGTTCCCGAGGGCGTCGAAAAAGTCCGCCGCTTCCAATACAGCCTCCTCCTCTGGAATTTTTGCCTGAGCCTCCAGTATTTTATCAAGGTGTTCCTCATACACCTTACACACTTCAGTCATTTTTTATCACCTCCACATTTGAGCAATTGCGCAAATGTTTTATAAACTTTGTCATTTCGAAACCCGTCGAAAAATCAGAGCAGAAGTATCAAAATCGAAATCCCCAATGCGATCAGAAAATACGGAATCGAATACCTGTGGAAGTCCCTCATGCCAATCCCTGAGATACGGAGGGCTATGAGGTTTGCGAGGGAGCCGATTATCATCCCGGTGCCGCCTAGGTTCACACCGAGTGCAAGGGGAAGCCACTCCGGTTTTGAGCCGAGGAAGAGGACCGTCGCCGGAACGTTGCTGATTAGCTGGCTCAGACCGGCCGAGGCAAGGAACAGCGCCAGTCCCCCGGAGGGGAACCCATATCCCGAGATCAAACGCGCAATCTCTCCAAAGTCCGCGAATATGAGGGCGAAGGCCAGAACTAGCGCCCAGTCAAAGCCGAGCAGAGCCTCCCTTCCAAGGGCGAGCAGAACTACCAGCGTCAGGGGAAGCGTCCAGAGCGGATTCCCGGTTTCCGCAAGGAGAACATCGGTTATCAGTAGAAAAGACGAGGCTAAGAGTAATCGCCCATTAACCGCCATGGGAGGCAGTTTTTCGAGGGTTAGCGGCTTCTCCCGCAGGATGAGTATGGAGAGCAGGATGATAACGAGCCAGAGGAGGACGAAGGGGAGCATTGCCCCCGTAAACTCCACGAAGGAAAGTCCATAGGCGTTCCAGATCATGATGTTCTGGGGGTTGCCGATCGGCGTTAGTGAAGAGCCCACGTTTGCCGCTATGGCCGAGAGCGTAACGGCGCGGGCGGTGTCTATCCCCGCGAGCCGGGAAGTGATGACGACCAGCGGGATGAAGACGAGCATGGCTGTATCGTTCATTATCACGGCGGAGGAGAGAGCTACGGTGGGAATGAGGAGGAGCATCAGTTTCCGCTCGGAGCCGCCGGAGAGTGATATGAGTCTGATGGAAAGACGGGTGAAGATTCCCGACAGCTCAAGGCCCTTTGAGACCAGTATGAGGGACGTTATCAACGTCAGGCTTTCCCAATCGATGAGGGAAGGGGTTCTCCGGAGAAGGGAGGGGTCATTGAGCGTGAGAACTATGTATAGGACAAGAAGCAATGAAAGGAACCACTCCCGCTTGATGAAATCCTCCAGTCTATCAACCGCCGTGTCTGTGAACCTCCTCTGTAAGGCCGTAATCCGGGACGATTTCATTCCCATCGGCAGAGACGCGGACGTGGAGGACTATAAAGCTTTTCCATGCAACCGGAACGACCCAGCAGTTCTCTGCACGGAACTCCGCAGCCCCAAGAACGCGGAGCTCCTTGAGGATTTCCCCGGCTTTATCCCTCACCTCAGCCGGGTCAATTTCACCGGAGTACGCTCCGGGCAGTCCCTTAGGCAGAGGAGACCCAGTTTCGGGGTTGTAGTGAAGCCTGTCCACTGCGAAGCTCAGGTACATCACGGGGACGTCAACGTGAAGGCCATGGGGTGTGCGGTGGACTATTGGCGTCCCCGGTGTGAGAAAAGGCAGGGCACTTTTCACGGTCTCTATGGCCTTTTCAGCCGTTTCCGGGGAGAGTTCCTTCCAGGCCTTCGTTTCCCTTATCGGCGGTGGAATGGGCGGCATGGTAAGACCTCCTCGACGGAACGCACCTGCACACTAAGAACGTAGAACAATGCCGTATAACCTTTTGGGAAGTCAGCCGCCCAGCACAATAGTGGCTTTCACATCGCACAGCAGGGCATCTTTGAGACGTCACCTTTGAAGGAAAGCGCAACGAGCTTTATGGCCTCGCTCATAGTCGGGAAGACGTGGAGCGTGTCTGTGACCTCATCCACCGTCATCCTGTTTCTTATCATCATCCCCGCCTCGTGGATCATCTCGGCGGCGTTGTGGGCGAGGATATGGACCCCGAGGATTTCCTTCGTTCTGGCATCGACCACCATCTTTATGAGTCCCCTCTCCTCGCCGGTGATGAGGGCCTTCGGGACGTTCGAGAACTCCACCGTGCTGCAGAGGCACTTCGCGACCTTTTGCGCATCCCCATCGGTCAAACCCACGCTTGCGAGCTGCGGGTCCGTAAAGACGACCCTCGGCACTGCCCTGTAGTCCATCTCAACGTTTCTGCCCTCAAGGGCGTTCCCCGCCGCGGTAAAGCCCTCCTTGGCGGCGACGGTCTCAAGCATGGGTTCACCTATGACATCTCCGGCGGCGTAGATGTTTTCACCTGCCTTCAGGGTTTTATCCACGATCACAAAGCCCTTCCCGTCGGTTTTAACATCGGTGTTCTCAAGACCCAACCCTTCAGTGTTCGGCTCCCTCCCGGTTGCGAAGAAAAGGTACTCCCCTTCAAACGTACTTTCCCTTTCCCCGACCTCGGCATGAACCTTAACTCCATCCCCCATCCTCTCAAGGAACTTTATCCTCACGGAGGTGTTCACGTTAATGCCTTCCTGGCTTAAGATGTCCTCAAGCTCTATTGCCAGCTCGGGCTCCGCCTGGGGCATTATCCTGACGCTCCTCTGAAGGAGGGTCACCTCAGCCCCGGCCCTCGCAAAGATCTGGGCAAACTCCAGCGCCTGCGCTCTTCCGCCGATAATCACAACCGACTCCGGGACGTCTTTAAGCTTAAGGGCCTCGACGTGCGTTAAGATTCTGCCCCTGGCCTTCTCCACTCCTCTTATGGGCAGAATCCTCGCCCTTGCCCCCGTCGCAATGAGGGCCTTCCCAAACCCAACTTTCTCGCCGTTCACCAGGACTTCACGGTTTGATTTGAACCCCGCGGAACCGCTGATGTAGTCAACGTTATCAAGACTCTCAAGAACCTCCTCATACTTCTCTCTCCTGAGAAACTTCACGAGCTCGTCTTTTCCATTTAACAGCTCTCCAAAATCGAACCTCTCCTCCCTAAGAACCATTCCGGCGTAATGGTGCTTTAAGGCCCTCTTCCTGAGCTCAAGAGCCGTTAGAATGTACTTTGTGGGGACGCAGCCGACGTTTACGCACGTCCCTCCAATCGGCCCCCTGTTGACCATGAGGGTTTTTACACCGAGCTCGTTGGCCCTCAGGGCAGCGGCAAAACCGGCGGCTCCGCCCCCAACAATGAGAAAATCATACTCTTTCATACCAACGGCCCCTTAAAATGTTAAAAAGGAGTCAGAAGTGCATGTGGCCGCAACCACCCCTGCGGTGCCCCATGTGGTGCCCGTGATGAGAGTGCCCGTGATGAGAGTGGCCCCCCATGCCCCCGATGTACTTCTCGGGGTTTGCCTCGAACTCCACCTTGCATCCCGGGGAGCAGAAGTAGTAGACCTTTCCACCATACTCGGCTTTAAGTCCGGTGTCCTCACTCACCTCCATTCCGCAGACCGGATCAATCGGCATTCAGGCCACCTCCACTTCGTAGCCGTACCTTTCGATGGCCTTAACTATGTCCTCAAGGCGCACCTTCCCAGGGTCAAACTCCACAACGGCCTTCTTTTCCTCAAGGCTAACGTTTCCCTTGGCACCGACGCTCTCTATGGCCTTGGTTATTCTCATGACGCAGTGGCTGCAGCTCATATTCGGTATCTTCAACACGACTTCGGTCATTTGCATCACCGATAAAAGCTAAGGGGGAAAGCTTATGGGGCTTATCGTTGCCAGAATGGAAACCGGAAACCGAACGTATAAACAAAAGTGAAAATTAAAGGGAGTCTATGATGGCCTTCACCTGCTCCTCCATGGGCCTCATCAGCTCGACAACCTTCTCTCCTGCGATCTTCCAGGCGACGCTCGGCAGGGTAACGCCGAGGTAGTTGCCCTCCTCAGTCCTGTAGCCGAAGCCGGTGCACGGGAGCAGGGCACCTATGTTGGGGTCTATCTTTACCAGCTCCTCAACGAGCTCGCTGTGGCAGATGAAGAGCAGGTGGTAGTCGGCTATTATCCCGTTTTCCGTCTCGGTTATAGCTACCGGAATGCGCTCACCGATGAGCAGAAAGCCCGCTTCCTCCAGCTTTTTCTTGAAGCGCTCCCAGAGGAAGTCTAGATCCTCGTCAAAACGCCTGACGTAGTAGAACTCCATGCCAGCCACCTCCGTTCAGCCCGAAGTTTCTACCATTATGCATTTCCAAAAGCTGTACTCCACGCCTTCCTCATCGAGAAACCTGGCTATCTCATCGCTCTCCGCCCCCGGCTGGAACCAGAGCCTTTTGAAGCCTGCTTCAACGGCTTCCTTTGCGACCTGAAGCCCAACGTGGGGCGGAACCACAAAAACTATCACGTCAACGTCCCCGGGAAGCTCTCGAACGCTCCTGTAGCACCTGAGGCCCTCAATCTCGTCATACTTGGGGTTAACCGGAAGAACCTCAAAGCCCTTACCAAGCAGATCCCTGAGTATTACGTTGCCGTACTTGTCCGGGTTAGGGCTTGCTCCAACGAGGGCTATCCTCCTGAAGCCATCCACATTCATCCTCCACACCTAAGCTGAAATCAATTTCACCCTTTTTATTCATTGCGGGCCAAAAATGAATAACTCAGGCCGCGCTCTCCGCGGCCTTCTTCTCGCGGTTCAGTGCCGGCCCCTTGCCGTAGGCCCTGAGCACGAGGTAGAGGGCCGTTATGAGATAGCCGAACTGCACCAATACCCTCCCCCACTCCATGCTCACGGAGTAGCCGAAGAGCACCGCGAAGACCGAGCCTATCGCTCCCTTGTGGTGCCAGATGCTTCCGCTCGGAATCCCGAGGTCGTATGCCTGGGCAGAGAACACTCCAAGGGAGTAACCCTCCTCCCCGGCCCACTCGATAAGCTCGTGAGTGCCGTAGCCCGCAAGGCCAGCGGCGACGAACACGAGCAGTATTGAGCTGAAGTAGAAGAACCTCCTCAGATCTATGCGCATTCCAACCCCATATATCAGGTATGCCAGCACGAGCGCCCCGGCCAGCCCGGCGGCGAGACCGAGGAGCGTCCCGGTTAGGTTCTGGGTCATGAAGGGCGTGAGGAAGAGAACCGTCTCAAGCCCCTCCCTGGAGACAACGATGAACGTGAATCCTATTAGAGCCAGGGGGGCTATTGACTTGCTCACCTTGCTCTCTATCTCGGCTTTGATGTTCCTTCCTTTAGTTGCCATCCAGTATATCATGCTGGTTAGGACTATCACTGCCAGGTACGAGGCTATCCCCTCAAAGAGCTCCTTCTCCGCCAGGCCCCCGTAGAACTTCAGTATACCGATTCCAAGAAGCAGGCTAAAGCCAACTGAAAGAATAACTCCTACCCACACGTCCTTTATCTGGTTCGCCCGGTTGGTTCTTCTCAGGTATGCTATTATTATCGCCACTATTATGGCCGCCTCAAGGGCCTCCCTGAATGTTATTAGGAAAGCGCCAACGCTCATGGGTTCACCTCCAATTTTTTAGGTCAATCTAAAATTCATAGGGTAGCTTATGAATTTTATTTTTGCCAAATCGAAGTTTCGTAAAATGGACGGAGGGCATGCCGTATCCTCAACAAAATATGCCACGTGTCAAACCAGAAGGGTTCGAAGAAAGCATCCCGAGATATGAAAACCTGCCGAATTTCCCAAATCTGTGAAAAGGGGTGAAAGCTTGAGTCCATCTTGATAAAAATGGAGTGGAAAAATTTACAGAATGGAAAGACCCATCATATCTTTCCTACCAGGTCGAGGCTGACCTCCAGTGTCTCCTTGCCGGGCTCCCAGCTCGCCGGGCAGACCTGGCCGGGGTGTTCTCTTACATACTTGGAAGCCCTGAGTCTCCTGAGGATCTCCTTCGCGCTCCTCCCTATGCTGAGGTCGTGCATCTCCATGTGGACGACCTTTCCGTCGGGGTCTATTATGAAGGTCGCCCTCCATGAAACGCCCTCGTCCTCGATGTATGTCCCGAAGAGCCGTGAGATTTTTCCAGCAGGGTCGGCGAGCATGGGGTATCTTATCTTCTTTATAGCTGGCGATGTGTCGTGCCAGGCCTTGTGGACGTAGGCGGTATCGGTCGAGACGCTGAGTATTTCAGCCCCTTCCTTCTTGAACTCCTCGTAATAGTCGGCCAGCTCCTCAAGCTCCGTCGGGCAGACGAAGGTGAAGTCAGCCGGATAAAAGGCAAGGACAACCCACTTGCCCCTGTAGTCCGAAAGCTTGACCTTTCCGATGTCGTCCTTCTCGGGGAGGTACGCATCGGCCTCAAAATCAGGGACGATTTCTCCAACCTTCACCATGGGATTCACCTCGGCATTATGTTGGCGAGCCTAACTTATATAGGTTTGCCTAACAAAGTGAAAAGTTTCAGAATCGGAAGCATCTCATTTTGAAGGACAAATTTAAATATCTTAAAAGCGAACCAATTCAGGTGATAGAATGAAGGTCAAGATAATTCTCGGAACGGCAAGGGAAGGTAGAAAGAGTGAGGGGGTTGCGAGATACCTCGTGAAGAAGGCCGGGGCACTTGGCTGGGAGGCCGAGCTCATAGACGTCAGGGATTACCTTCTGGCCTACACCCACCGCTGGAAGGTAACGCCCGAGATGGAGGTCTACAGGAACAAAATCCTTGAGGCCGATGCCATTCTCATAGTTGCCCCCGAGTACAACGGGAGCTATCCGGGGGAGCTGAAGATCCTCCTCGATACCATCTACGACGAGTACGAAGGACTGCCCCTGGGCATCGCCACAGTCTCCAGCGTTACCGGGGGAGTGAGGCTCCTCATGGAGCTCAGAACGGCCGCGGTGAACTACCGCATGCTGCCGGTCGGGCAGGTTCTCTTCTACAACGTCGACGACCTGTTCGATGGTGAAGAGCTGAAGGACGAGAAGTACAAAGAACGGGTTGAACGGCTTTTCAGGACCCTTGAGAAGTACGCCAAGGCCCTGAGGCCGATAAGGGAGGAGGTAAGGGATAAACTGAGGGAGAAGACAGAGGGAGTCTAATCCCTACCCCCTCCCCCCAGCCCCATGAAGTAAACCGTCGCCGGACAGCCCGAGCACTTCTTGCCGTAGATGTAGCACTCCGTGCAGACCTTCCCGCAGGAGGCAACTTTCCTCGTCGGCTCCAGCTTGAAGTCAACGAACTCTGGATAGGCCGGAGACGAACCTAGGGAGACGTCCATCTCCTTAACCGACTCCATGGGCCGTATCGTGTTCTCTATGGTAGCCTCAAGGGCAGAGTGGCTCTCCGCTATGAGCGCCAGGTTTAGGTTGTACTTGCCGGTCGTCGTGGCGACGAAGACCGTTCTCGGACACTTTGCAAAAACGTCCGCCAGCTTCTCAGCCTCGTCCATGCTTCGAACCTTGAGGTTCACCACCGCAGAGACAAAGCCCCTATTCCTGATGTTCAGCAGTGCCTGAACCCTTAAGTCCCCCCGCCTCTCCAGCTTTTCAAGCCTCTCCCTCGCGGAGGGGTGGCTTATCCCCAGCTCCCTCGCTATCTCAGACACCTTCATCCTGCCGTTCTTCCTCAGCAGGCGGTATATCAGCAGGTCGCGTTCGTCCATAGAACCACCTTCATTTTGAAGGTTTTTGCCTTCAATTTCCTGGGAAATAAATATAACCATTTCGAAATTTTCTAAAAATCGAGGTGATTTCGATGGAGAGAAACGAGGGAACCCTCGACAGGCTTTTGAGGATAGTTATAGGAATAGTACTGCTCGGCATATGGGCGGGCATGAACGTGCCCTACGAGACCGTGCTTTTGATAGTCGGTCTCATCGCACTGGTGACCGGACTTACCGGCTTCTGTGCAATTTATAAACTCCTGGGCATAAGTACCTGCAAAGAGTGCTGAGGTGAAAGGGTGAAGCGCGTAACCAAGGTGCTCATAGCATCGGGGGAGCTGCTGATAGCGGCCAGTCTAGCACTGATGGTAACCGGCCTGGCAATGAACGACCCGACGTCAACCCTTGGGTCTCTGATGAGCTACGAAACTGCCAGGAGAGTCCACACCATAGCGTCGTACCTCTTCATCCCCCTCTTTTACGTCCACACTGCGGCGGGCCTCCTCGTTATTGCGAACAGAACGGAGAGGCTGAAAACAGAAAAGGCCAGAAGGACACTCGTCGGGGCCTGGACAGTCCTCACGGTGCTCCTCGTGGTGGCAGGATTTACCGCCTTCGGCACGGGGCGGTTGGCGTTAGGAAGCGTCCAGGCCACAGCAGTGCTGACCCTCGAAGAGGTCGCGAAGCACAGCAGCGAAAACGACTGCTGGGTCGTAGTCGAAAACAGGGTCTACAACGTCACGTCGCTGATAGACACCCACCCCAGCGGCAGGGATGCAATACTGAAATACTGCGGCACAAACGCGACCGAGGTCTTTTTCCTTGAACACAACCAGAACGACTACGAGGCACTCCAGGCATACTACATCGGCACAATCAACGGGCCGATTGTTAATCAAGGAAACAGCACAGAAAAAGGCTGATGGGGACGGCTGACGTCCCCTTTTAAGGTTTTATCAGCTGCTCCCTCCGTTACCCGGAGCGAAGACGCCGATTCTGACGGGTTTGTCCATGACCACCGTCATTGCCCTGATTGAGACCTTTCCGTTCTCGTCGAGAACCTTGAGGGCAATCACGGAAATCTCCTTACCCGTCTGGGGGTTTCTGCCCGTCCACACTTCGAGGAACGTTCCTCCGAGGTACTCAGGCGGCATCTTTGATGTCATAGCCGGGCCGGCCACAGCCACAAAAACCTCTCCGCCCGAATCCATAACCGCCAGCTCAACGGGCGGGATGAACGGGCCAGTTCCAAAGTCCGTTACGTTGATGTACCTGAACCCGGGAAGCGGCGCGGGGTTAAAGGGTCCGGTACCGAAGTCTCCAAGGATGCCCTTAAGGAACGGGGCTGTGTTCCCGCGTTCCATGCGGAAGGCGGTGTACTCACCGGTTCTCATCGGGGTAACCCCTCTGATGTCGTTCACCCGCTCACCCACGGGTGCATCCCTTACCCATCCTGCTCCCGTGGCTCCTGCGGCAAACCTTCCGGTCTCGGCCCTGAAGTTCACGAGCTGCTCCGCCAACTGTTTGAGGTCTGCCCTCTGGCTTGAAACCGGTTCAAAGGTCTCGTTGGTTGACGGCTCGAAGATGATTGGCATCATCGTGAACTCTTCCTCGCAGATCTCCATGGGTTCAAGTGTTGTGTTGATGTTGAGTTCAAGCGGCCGGTAACAGAAGCCTCCGTTCGGAGGGTCTGCCTTCGCCACAAAGCCTATGACCTCTCCATCTATTCCAGGTATCCGGTAAATTCCCTTCTTGTCGGGCGTTATCCTGTCTATTTCCCTTCCGGTTTTGGGATCCATGAGCACCATGACCCCGGGCTTTGATGAGTTGCTGAGAACCCGTATCCCAGTCCCGTTCTCCGGAACACCCACGAGGAGCACGGTTCCGTTCCTTCCAAGCATTCCAAGGGGTGCCACTGCAAGCTCAAAGGTTATCCCGCCGTAGGTCTTTCCGGTGAGGTAGGCATCCTCGAAGGGAACAGGCTCGACGGTGACGTCCCCGGTGCCGGGCTCAAAGATGAAGGGCGCCAGTCCTGGTGATGGACACACTGGAGGATCCTCCGGCTCTTCCGTGAGTGTGGTTAACGTGTAGGTGTCCAGAGGGAGAGGTCTGTAACAGAAGCCTTCATCGTCAACCATGCCAACAAGTGTGGTGTTCACCGGCGGAACCTGATAAACCCTGTTTCCATCGGGTTTGACCCGCAGGACGGTCCTCCCGGTGTCGGGGTCAACGAGGCGCATGAGCCCGGGCGAGTCCCCAAGGGCCTGAATCATGAAACCCTTCTTCGGAACACTTATCCTGACAACTGCCAGCTGACCGGCCCCCACGGTTCTGCCTCCCTCGCGAATTTGAAGGAGCGAACCGCTGCCGAAGTGATATATCTCCATGCTCCGGGTTTCATAGCCCTTGGTGAGCTCCATCATCCTGGCCACCATTTCGTCCCTGCTCAGGGGCACCATCTTTCCGTTATCCACGATGAAGAGCTTCCCGTCTTCCCTGTAAAACCCTTCTATCGGCTCGCCCGTGGTGGTGTTTTCCCAGTAGGCCGTCTCAACGGCGCTTATAACAATTAAATTCCTGAGCTCTGTCAGCTGGAGAGACTTCAAATACGCCAGCTTTTCCAGCAACAGAGTCTTTTCCCTTCCGGTCGAGTGCGTCGCATCGCGCTCAAGGGCCATGGTCTCCTCAACCAGACCGCTCAGCGTAGAAGGCTTAAGTCTGCTTTCAATATCCACAATCTCCGCATCGTATGTGGCGATCGCTTTCAAAAGGTTGTTCTGGTATTTTTCTTCCTCCGAGATGCCCGGTGAAGTTGTGGTGGGCTGGGACGTGGTCCCCCCGGTTTTGGTTCCGGTCTCGGTAGCGTTTCCCTGGTCGATACAGCCTGAAATAAAGGCCCCGACCATCACAATTCCCAAAAGCAGGGCAAGGCCCGCTATCGTTTTTCCTTTCATCTTAAACACTCTCTTCCAGTCACGAAGCGGTAAAAAACCAAGAAGAAATGGCAAGTGACTTATAGATGAAGTTAATCGCCATGATTTATAACGGTTGTGTTTTCAAAGTGGAAAGGGTTAAGCAGGAACGCTTTCAGTACTTAACCGCAACCAGCAGGGTGAACACAGCTATCAGAGCTATTTCATAGGTCTCTATCAGCGCCACCGAGGGCCAGTGAACAAAGGTTCCCAGCAGGGCGAGTGCAAAGAGCAGGAGGGAACCATACCGGATGGCCTTATCTTTCGAACCCACTCCGTAAATGAGCATCCCCAGGAAAAACTGGACGAAGAAGTAGGTCGAGACGAAGGAGTGGGGCCTCGTGCCGGCATGGAAGACCCCAATGAGAGCCAGAAAGAGCGAGGATATGCTAACATAAGCACCTCCAGCTGTCTGGAGCTTGTTCCCAGCTGAGAAAACCAGATAGACCGAGAAGGCGAGCATGAAAATTGCCGTGACAATGAGGCCGTAGTTGTATATCCATGAAGCGCGTGCCATCTCCGGCGAGCCCAGGTCGCTCAGGGCGTTGCTCCAGAAGGAAAACCAGGGGTTTTTGCCTATGCTCCATGCGACAAAGAGCCAGTACACTATGACGCCGGCTATTCCTGAGTACTTGAGGTGCCTCATCATGATGGGGGTTAGGCTTCGGAGAAAATAAAGGTTCCGATGGGCCGTCAAAAGAAAAGAGGGGGTCAGAGAAGTGCTTTCATTGCCTCATAGCCCAGCTCAAAGGCCTTGATGTTCTCCTCAAGGGCTTTCTCCGGCACGCTGGCCTTAACAGCTTCAAGCATGGTTTCCCTGTCTATCGGGAACCCGGGAAGGGCGCTGAGGGCACCGACGAGGACAACGTTCTGGGCTAAGGCAGTGCCGGCCTCTTCGGCGAGCTTGAGGGCGTCTATCTCATAGAGCTCTGCCCCCGATTCCCTTATCCTGCCGACTATCTCGTCGTAGGTGACGTACTTGTCAATCCTGCCCTTCACAAAGCCCTCTGTCTCGTATGGATGGTGGATGAGGCGCGTGTTCGTTATGACCGTTCCCCCGGGTTTGAGGAAGTATATATACCTAAGCGCCTCCATCGGCTCAAGCGCCAGGATAACGTCCGCCTCGCCGTAGGGTATGAGGGGTGATATGCCCTCGCCTATGCGCTGGTGGACTATCACCGAACCGCTCCTCTGGGAGAGCCCATGGAGCTCGCCGCTGACGACATGGATTCCCTTCCGCGCACAGGCCTCCCCCACTATGTTAGACATCAGCACTATTCCCTGTCCGCCGACACCGCAGTAGATGACGTTCATTCCCATCCCCTCCCGATGAGCTTTTCCAGCTCGCGGTAGTCTTCAACCGTCACGTACGGTTTATCCTCGCCGCCGTAGAGGACTGCCGTCGAGTGGATCGCGTTGTGTGGACAGAGCTGGGCGCAGACGCCGCAGCCGACGCAGACCTCCGGGAGTATCTTGGCCTTCTTATCGTTCTCGTCTATGACTATCGCCGGGCAGCCGAAGTCGCGGATGCAGTTGTAGGCCCTCTCACAGGCGTCCTTGTCCACGAAGTATGGAACTATCTTCCCCCCGGCACGGCGGTATTCGCGGAAGTGGTAGAGGGCGCACTCCCCGCGGGATATTATCACGGAAAGGCCATCGTACTTCAAAGCCTCTCTGAACTTGCCGATGTTCTTCCTCGCCTGGAATGAGTCAACGACGACTATCTTCTCTATTCCCAGTCCCCTCAGAACGGCCTCTATGTCGAGCCTCTTCTCGTACGGGTTCACCTTTTTCGGACTGCCTGGGTGGGCCTGCTGGCCGGTCATGGCCGTTACCGCGTTGTCGAGGATTATCAGCGTCATCTTGGAGTTGTTTCTGATCGCGTTGACTATGCCCGGTAAAGCCGCGTGGAAGAAAGTTGAATCGCCGACGACTGCTACAACCCTCTCCTGAGCAGAATGCTGGACGCCGTGGGCTATGCCGAGGGAAGCGCCCATGGCCAGGAGGGAGTCCGTCCAGCCGATGTGCTCAAGGGCCAGCATGGAATAGCAGCCGATGTCGTTGGCGAGATAGTAGTTTTCTATCCTGCCCATCGCCCTCCTCAGCGTCCAGAAGGTGGCCCTGTGTGGACAGCCCGCACAGAAGGTCGGCATCCTCGGCGGGGCGAACTTGGCGAGCTCCCACATCTTCCTGAAGTGTCCCTCGTAGTCGAATGGCAGGTTTTTCCCAAGAACCTCCGCGAGAACCTTTATGACTATCGGCACGTTGTACTCCAGCATCTCAAGGAAGTGGCCGCTCCTCTTGCCGATGATCTCAAGTTCCGGGTTCCTGTCCTTGGCGATTTCCCTCACGAAGCCCTCGATATACGGCGAAAGCTCCTCAACGACGATGACCTTATCGAGCCCCTCTACGAAGTCGCCGATGAGCTTCTCCGGAAGGGGATTAAGAACGCCGAGCTTGAGGATGTAGGCTTCTCCACCGAGCTTCCCGAGGCTCTCAATGACGTAGGAGTTCGGAACACCGGAGGTTATGATGCCCACTCCCCTCGCTTCTTCCGGCTTTGCCTCCCTGAGCTCCTTTCCATCAAAGAACTCGACGCGGTTTAAGGCCAAGAGCTCGGGGTCGTCCTTCATTTTTTCAACCTTCTCCAAAAGCTCCGCCTTGAACTTCCTCGCGAGGGAACCCACGGTCGCGTAGCCCCTCCTGTTCTCCTTCCAGGAGAGTCTTTCAAAGGGCTTCCTCTCAAGCTTCCCGACCTTCACCAGGCCGCTCTGGTGGTTCACCCTCGTTGTGGTTCGGACGAGTACAAGGCTTCCGTACCTCTCGCTTATCTCGAAGGCCTTCCTGACGAGATCATAGGCCTCCTGCGGATTTGCCGGCTCAAGCATTGGCAGGTAAGCGGTGTAGCCGAACCACCTGCCGTCCTGCTCCGACTGGGAGGAGTGCGCGTAGGGGTCGTCCGCTATGACCACCACCAAGCCGGCTTTCACGCCGGTGTAGGCGAGGGAGTAGAGCGTATCGGAGGCAACGTTTCCGCCGACGCTCTTCATGGAGGTGAAGCCCCTCAGACCGACGAAAGAGGCTCCTGCGACGGTCTCCAGGGCGACCTTTTCGTTCGCGGCTATCTCGACCACGATGTCGTCGCGGTAGCGGGACACCCTGTCAAACGTGTCCAGAATCTCCGTCTGGGGAGAGCCGGGGTAGAAGGCCGTCACCTTCACATCGGCCTTCAGCGCGGCCCTGACTATCGCTTCGTTGGTCAGCATATACCCCGTGTGGGGTTCCTCTTTCAGAACTTCCTTCAGGGACATAAAGACACCGTAGAGTTTTGGAAGCGAACCTATATAGGGTTTTTCTGGACGAGAAGGGACAGTATTAAACAATCTTGGGTGTGAAAGTGGAAGTGTTAACCTCGCGGAACCTCAAGATCATCAAGATCCCACACGTTAAAACCCTCTTCCTTCAGACCCCCTTTTCCCTCAACTTTCCTTGCCATGAGACCAAAATACGCCTCCCATCCTTCGAGGCCCATAAGCTTGAACTTCCTTTTCAAATCTTTCAGAACTCCACGGGCTTCCCGTTTTCTCATGTCTTTCCACTTTACTTCCACAAGAAGGACTTTTTTCATATTGCCTTCCACCGCCACCAGGTCGATTTCCTCGCCCCTGTGCCACCAGCAGCCTATCCGGGTGAACTTAAAAGGCAGCTTCTCAGCCTTGTTCAGCTCGATCAGAAACTCCCTCGCAACGTCTTCAAAGCGAACCCCCAGAATCCTCTGGAGGTCTTCTTTAACGTCGTCGTAAGTCACGAGACCCAGCTCTATGCCCGTCCTGTTTTTGGGCACTATCGAAAACCATGTGAGCAGCATCGGGTCTTTTAGCCTGTAGATACCGCGCTTCTCCTTTTTTGCAACCGGCAGTTCCCTTTCCACAAAACCGAGGCGGATGAGGTTCTCCAGATAGGGATACACTTTTCTCCCCTCCAGCCCGGCGTAGCTTGCTATCTCCGAGGGCCTGGTTTTCCCGTGAGCCATCGCGGAGAGTATGGAGAAGTAAGTCTTCAGCTCCCTGAGTTCCCCTGAGAGGAGGATATATGGCTCGTCGTAGAAGAAGCCCTCCGGCTTCAGAAAGGTTTCCTCGACAAACGTTCCGGTGTCCCTGTACCTGGAAGCCACTATAAGGTAAGAGGGAATGCCTCCGATGAGCATGTACAGCTCCAGACCAGTTCTAAAATTGCTGAAGAACTTAAGTGAATCAAAGACGGTAAGGGGTCTGAGTCGAAAACTTGCGGTTCTCCTGCCGTAGAGGGGGGAGGAATAACTGAGGACTTCATCAACCATCATGCCTATGAGCGAGCCGGACAAAACCAGCATAACCGGCTTTCTTGAGAGGTCATGATCCCAGGCCCTCTGCAGGGCACTTAGTATCGTCCTGTCACTCTTGAGGGCGTAGCTGAACTCGTCGAGGATTATCAACGTTTTTTCCTCGATTTTTAATGATAGGTACTTGAACAGGGAATACCAGTCGTCGAGGCTCAGAAACAGCTCATCATTGAAAAATGAGGCCAGTTCCTCCCGGAGTTTCCTGATCTGTCTTTCCCGTGTATCCTCCATAAATGTGTGAAAGAACGCCCGCTTCCTCTTTGAAAACTCAACCAGAAGCCGGGTTTTTCCCGTCCTCCGCCTCCCGTATAAAACCACAAACGAAGGAAGATTCGCCCACTGCTCTTCAAGCAACTTAAGCTCGTTTTCACGGTCAATAAATTCACTAATCATGATTAGTACTAATCACGATTAGGATTTAAAGCTTTCGTCGTAATGGAGATAAAAGAGAGTTCATAGGAGCTCCCCAACGAGCTCCACGGTGGCGCTTCTGGCCTTGCTCCTCAGCCTTTCGAGGTGACTGCTTAATGCCTCTCCGATACCGTGGACGAAGAGGCTCATTGCCTCGTCGCTGTCGAGTCCCCTCGACCTCAGGTAGAACAGGGCGTCCTCGTCAAACTGTCTAACGGCTGATGAGTGGAAGGCCGACTCAATCTCTCCTGTATCTACCTCAAGCATCGGCACGCTGACGCCGAGTGAACCCTCGTCCATTATGGTTATCTGAGAGATCACACCGCTCGATGAGTTCCTGGCACTCTCAAAGACCTTCGCAACCCCCCTGTGGACAGTCCAGCCGTTCTCGTAGGAGAACCCGTGAACCCTCGTCTCGCTTTTGCTCCTTTCGCCGTACTGGAGGACGTTGGTGAGGTAGTCCACCGAGCTTCCAATGGCTATCGGCATTCCCCTGAGTATTAACTCACTCTTTGCCCCTTCAAGGGAGTAGTCCTCGCGATGGTGGCTCATTTCCCCGGCGCTTATGACCGTGAATGCCTTAACTCTGGTTCCTCCCCCAAGGCTTGCCCTGAGGAGGTAGTGGGATAGAGAGCCGTGCCTTCCAACGGTAAGGACTTCAAGCTCGGCGTTCTTAGCTTTGAGCTCGACCACGAGGGACTTCGTCCCTTCCTCGGCCATGTCGTAGATTATTATCGGGGCCCTGACGTTCTCGGCCTCGATGCTTATGTGGTGGCTGATGAAGGCTTTTGCCGAGAGGTGGGAGACTATGACAAGGGGCTCCACCAGATCCCCGGTAATCCTAAGCCGGTAGGCTTTCCGGAGGGCGTAGAAGTGGAAGCCGAGGATTCTCGACTCTTCGGGCTGGGAGAGGCCTAAAGTCCCCTCGCTCAGCTCAACACCGGACGGAAGGCTAAACTCGGCATCGCTTCCCGATAAAACGACGTGCCCCTTTATCGGAACGTCCCCTGCTTCCGCCTCTGTCGGCAGTTTGAGCGGCGAGTTCTCCTCGAAGAGCTTCCACTTGGTGTAGCTCTTTATGGTTGGGCTGTCGCCGTACTTCTGGTAGGTTAGCCTTTCGAGTGCTTCCCTCTCAATGAACATCAGCCAACACCCCCGACCTCGCTGAACTCAAGCTCTATGACCTTCTTGAGAACCTCGACGTACTCGAAGGGCAGCCCCTCCAGTATCTCGCTGATGAAGCCAAGGACTATGAGGCTCTTGGCCTCTTCCTCACTTATACCGCGCGAGTTCATGTAGAAGAGCTTGTCCTCGCCGAGCTTCCCGGTCGTTGCCTCGTGGATTATGCTCGCTGTAGGCTCGTCGCTCTGGTTGTGCGGATAGGTGTAGGCTCTGCTCTCCTCGTCGAGGATTAGCGAGTCACACGAGACCGTCGCGGTGGAGTTCTTCGCGCCCTTGAGAATCCTCACCAGCCCGCGATATATGTTTATGCCGCCGTTGGCGCTTATGCTCTTGGAAACTATCTTTGAGCTTGTATTCGGAGCCAGGTGCCATGTTTTTGCCCCCGTGTCCTTCATGAAGGGCCCGTTGCTCAGCGAGACGACGTACTGAGCCGTCCTTGCTCCCTCGCCCTTAAGGACGCTCGATGGATATGTGTAGGTTATGTGGCTTCCGATGCTTCCCTCTATCCACTCGACGTAGGCGTTTTCCTCTATGATTGCCCTCTTGTTGTTGAAGTTGATGACGTTCCTGCTCCAGTTCTGTATTGTGGTGAACTTGACGGTGGCATTTCTGTGGGCATATATCTCGACCATACCGTCGTGGAATGAGAAGCCCTTGTACATCGGCGCTGAACAGCCCTCAATGAAGTGGACGTAGCTTCCCTCGTCCGCTATGAGGAGTGTGTGCTCGAACTGTCCCTCTAACGCAGAGCCTATGACAAAGAAGGCCTCTATCGGGAAGGGCACCCTGACTCCCTTTGGGATGTAGACAAACGCCCCACCGCTCCAGAGGGCGTGGTGTAGGGCGGAAAACTTGTGCTCTCCAGGGGGGAAGACCTTGCCGAAGTACCTCTTCACAAGGTCAGGATACTTCTGAACGGCTTCTTCCATGGGCACCATAATGATGCCCTTCTTCTCGAACTCCTCCTTGAGCTGGGAGTAAACGCTCTCGCTGTCGAAAACAGCGGTGAGGCCCGATAGAAACCTCTTTTCTATCTCCGGAATGTTTAACCTCTCAAAGGTCTTCCTGATGTTCTCAGGTAAATCGTCCCAGTCCCTAACTTCACTCCCCACTTCGGGCTTTGAGTATAGGGAGAAGCTCTCAAGGTCAAGCTCCTCTATCCCTACCACCCATTTGGGCATCGGGAGCTTCTGGAACAGCTCAAGGGCCTTCAGGCGGTGCCTGAGCATCCAGTCCGGTTCATTTTTTATGCGGGATATCTCCCTGATGACGTCCTCGGTGATTTCACCGCGGAGCTCTATCTCCTTGGGGTAGGGAACAGCCGTCCCTAGTATCTCCTCAAGCGAGCCGGCCTTGAGTATCTCCTCAAGCCTTGACTGCTGTCCCATTGTCCTCCACCGCCGCGAAGCCCTTCTCCTCTATGAGCTTTACAAGCTCCACTCCTCCAGAAACCACCAGCTTTCCGTCCTTCAGCACGTGCACCCTCTGGGGGTTCAGGTACTCCAGAATCCTTCCGTAGTGGGTGATTAGGAGTATCGCCGTCCCCTCGCTGTGCAGCTTGGCTATAATCCCCGCGATGACCTTGAGGGAATCCACATCAACTCCGCTGTCCGGCTCGTCGAGGATCAGGAGCCTTGGCCTTACGAGATAAGCCTGAAGCATCTCAAGCTTCTTCCTTTCACCGCCTGAAAAGCCTACGTTGAGCTCTCTGGAGAGAATCGAACTATCAAAGCCGAGCTCCTCAACGGCCTTGAATATCATGTCGTAGGCCTCGACCTCGTCTATACCTCTGAGGTTCTTCAGAGTCCTCTGGAGGAAGTTGATGACCTTTACCCCTTCCACCTCAACCGGGTGCTGGAAGCTGAGGAAGATGCCCTTCCTGGCCCTCTCCTCGGGCTTTGCTCCGGTTATATCAACCCCATCGAACAGTATCTTTCCGTCTGTGACACTGTACTTTGGATGTCCCGCTATCGTCAAAGCCAACGTGGACTTTCCGCTGCCGTTCGGCCCCATGACGACGTGGAGCTCGCCCGATGTGAGTTCAAAGTCCACCCCCTTCAGGATTTCCCTATCGGCAACCTTAACATGGAGATTTTCCACTTTCAGCATGAGCATCACCTTTCTTCTTTACCCGTATTTGGGTAGAAAAGCCCACTTTTAAAACCTTTCTCCACAAATTTGAGTAAAGGATTCGAGCTACCCCAATTCAGATACCCCTTCCCGCTCCAGCACCTCAAGCACGCGCTGAAACTCCTCAAGCTTTCCGCCCGTAACGACCCTCTCCGGCCGGAAGGGGCAGTCGCAGTAGGGGTACTCAAGGAAAGCCTGGTATGTCCCGATCCTCCTGGCTATCACCACTATCTCCTCCTTGTCCATGCCGAGGAGGGGCCTGTGAACCGGGAAGCGGACGCTCATCGTCTCAAAATACAGGTTCGAGAGGGTTTGACTGGCAACCTGTCCGAGGCTGTCGCCGGTCACTATGCCGAGGGCGCCCCTTTCCCTCGCTATCTCAGCGGCGCGCCTCAGCATTGCCACCTTGCAGACGACGCACGTCCACTCCCCCTTTCTCGCCCTGATGAGAGCCCTGACGTAGGGCTTCAGTATCTCGAAGTGGTTCTCGACTATGAGCTCTATCGGCTCGGGGGAGTAGTCTTCCAGTATGTCGACGACCTTCTCGACGATGTTCCTCGCGTTCAGCCCCTGGTCAAAGTGCACCGCGATGACCTCTGCGCCCCTCTTGAGCATGAGGAAAGCGGCAACGGGTGAGTCAATGCCGCCGCTGAGCAGGACGACGACCTTTCCCTGCGTGCCAACCGGCAGGCCGCCAACGCCCCTGAGCTTTTCGAGGAACACGTATGCCTTCCCGGCTATTATCTCTATCCCAACGACCAGCTCGGGGTTTTTGAGGTCGACCTTCCAGCCGAAGTTCTCAACGATAAATGCCCCGATCTCGCGGTTTATCTCCACGGAGGTCTTTAGGAAGGTCTTGTCGAGCCTCTGGGTTTCGACCTTGAAGCTTTTTGGACTCAGTCCCTTTAGAGCCCCCCTCAGGTAGGCGGGAACCTCTTCGTACTCCATCTCCTTCGCAGGGGACACAGAGACGACGCCGGGGACTTTGGCGATTATTTGGGCTGTTTCGTCGGGGGCATCGACCAGTATACGCCCCCTGATTATCCTCGCCTTCCCGTCTACCCCCCTCCTCCTCAGAGCGGCGAGTATGTTGTCCCTCAGCTTCCTCTCGAACTCCCTCCTCTTGCCGCCCTTGATGCCGACCTCGCCGTAGCGCACGATTATCACTTCAACCACCCAGGTAGCGGGCGAAGAAGTTCTTGGCTTCTTTCTCGTCTTCGGCACCGCGGATTACCATCCTGCCCGTCTTGAACACCAGTATCTCGGCGTAGTCGTCCTCGAACTGAATGAACTGGCTCGTCTTCAGGTACTCGATTCCGAGCTTTTCAAGCCTCTCCGCGAACTCGTCGAGGTTTATGCTCATGGGCATGGGGGGCGTCACCTGTATAGAGCCGTCGCACATGCGCTCTATCTTTATCCTCTTCTCTAGGAAAGTGAGCTCCCTCCTCACACAGGCGGGGCAGTCCTCCCTCCTCGGTATCCTGACCTTCTCGAAGTCCATGCTCTTGAGGTCGAAGAAGAACAGCTCGCTTTCAACCTCTTCGCCGAGCAGAATCTTTGCCGCCAGGGCAACGGCCAGTGATGCCGCGAAGCTCGGGACGTAGCTCATTATTCCGGCTATCGCGCAGGTCGGAAGGGGCCTCTCAGGGAGCCTTGGCATCAGGCACCGGAAGCAGGCGGTCTTTCCTGGGATTATCGGCATTATGTTGCCGTATGTTGAGAGGACACCGACGTAAATCCACGGCTTTTCGGTCTTTATTGCATAGTCGTTTATCACCTGCCTCGTGTAGATGTTGTCCGTCCCGTCGATTATCAGGTCGGCCTCGTCGAGGAGACCTACCGTCCCAGGGTTCAGGTCCTCGAAGTGGCCGGTTACTCCAAAGCGCTCCTTGAGGACTTCCACCTTCGGCTTCCCGACGTCCTCCTTGGTGTATATCGTCCTCGGAAGGTCGCTCTCGTCCACAAAGTCCCTGTCGATGACTACAATCCTTCCAACGCCGAGCTTGTGGAGGAAGTAAACCTCCCAGCTCCCCAGTGCGCCTGCCCCAACCACCGCTACCGTGCTCTCGCTCAGCTTTCTCTGCCCCTCGATTCCTATGATCGGGAAGTGCCTCGAAAAGTCCATCCTTAGCTCCATGCTCTCACCATTGGGAAGTTTTAAAGGCTTCAAAAAAGGCTTTTGAAAACCAAAAGTTCTGGACAGTTCTGGGAAATTCCAAAGCTGGGAAAGTGTATTAAGCGGGTTCCAGGAAATCCTCCTCGGTGGTGGCATGGAGTTCTTCGATGTGATCAGGAGAAGGCGGAGCGTCAGGAGGTTTCAGAACAAGCCCGTTCCGAGGGAACTTGTCGAGAAGCTCCTCCAAGCGGCCTTTCTGTCGCCGAGCTCGTTCAACAGGAGGCCCTGGCACTTCATCGTGGTTGACGAGAGGGAAAAGCTCCTGGCACTCTCAAAGGCCAAGCTCGGCGCCTCCGGTCTGGCAACGGCTCCTCTGGCGATAGTTATCACAGCGGACGAAAGCCGGAGCGACGTCTGGGTGGAGGATTCCAGCATAGCGGCGGAACACATACAGCTGGCGGCGTTCGACCTGGGGCTGAGCTCCTTCTGGGTTCAGATACGGAACAGGATGCACGATGAAAGAAGAACCGCCGAGGACTACGTGAGGGAGCTTTTGGGGATCCCGGAAAACTACCGCGTCCTCTGCATAATCGGAATCGGCTATCCAGCTGAGAACAAGCCTCCCCACGGCGATGAGGTTTTCGAGTGGGACAAGGTGAGCCTCAACCGCTTTGGCAAACCCTGGAAGTGACTTCATATTGTCAACTGCTTTTCTGTTTAATTTTCCAAGGCGCAAAAAATAAACGCCATAAAGCGGCCAGAGTATAAACCGTTGGTGGTGTCCATGGGCGAAAATGGATGCAACGTATTTCCAACCGCGAGGGTGTGCAGGTTCTGCGCAGGGGAGCGTCTCGATGATGTTGTCTCAATACTGAAACGAAAAGGCTACGAGGTAAGCGTCGAGGGCTGCCTCGGCCTGTGCGCCAAGTACGACTGCGGCAACATAAACGTCATAGCGGGGAAGGTCGAGATCTCCGTGAGGAACATGGAGGAGCTGGAGACTGCGGTGGGAGGGGGTGTGTAGATGGTGAAGGTTCTCGTGATAATCACGAGCCCGGACGAAAGGGCCCTCCCGGGGTTCATGTGGGCGGTCAACGCGATAAAAAACGGCTGGGCTGAGGATATTGAGGTCATACTCTTCGGACCGGCGGAGAGGGCGGTGGCAGAGGGCGACGGGCTCTTCATACAATGGATAAAAAAGCTGGCAGAAATGGGCAGAACCCCAACGGCGTGCAGGAGAATAGCCGAGGTCGAGGGCTTTGTGGGGCCTCTGGAGAAGTACACGAAGGTTGAGTACGTCGGGAGGATAATAGCGGAAAGGCTTGAGGAGGGCTACGTCCCGATGACGTTTTGATGAAAAAAGCTTCAAAAAAAAAGGCTTTTTAACCACCCCCTCAATCTCTTTTCAGGTGAAAAGAGTGCGCAGGGCGCTTTTAATGCTGGTAGTCCTATCGCTTCTCATACCGCTGGTCAGCGCGGGAACCGTCAAATACGGTAACCTCTCTTTTCATGACGTCACGACCGAAAAGGAACTCCGTGAGCTTGTCTCCTCGAACGGAGGGAGATACTTCTTCGTATTTTACCACTCCGAGAGCTGTCCCGCCTGTCAGTACATGAAAACGAGTGTCTTCCCAACTACCACAGCTGAAAAGGCCCTTAACGGGTTCGTACTTGTCTCGGTGGACGTTTACAAAGGCCGCCCGATAACGACGCTCCGGTATAAGGTTTACAGCCCGGTGATAGTCATCCAGCCGGACAACGCCGGCTACTACAGACCCAAAACGCCCGGAGAGGAGATAAGCGTCGGCGTCCCGGGAACGCCAACCATGGTCGTTTTCAAGGCCGTTAACGGGACCATGGTTCTGAAGGGGGTAGCGGTAGGCGCTCTGAACCCCGATGGATTAGCATACTTCCTGGAGAAAGCTACTGAAGGGGAGGAACCTCAGGCCACCACTCAGCCCAGTGGACAAAAGCCCCAGACGGAGGACCTTTCAGGAAACCCCAGCGAGAAGAGCAACCTCGGCCTGGCCGTACTCCTGCCGATATTCTCAGCCGGGATCGTCAGCGTCTTCTCGCCCTGTGTTTTGCCGGTCATAGTCGGAGCGCTTTCCCTGACATTCGCCAGGAGGAAGGTCGAGGCGGTAATAGCGGGGATGGTGGCCTCCTTCGCCCTGCTCGGTGCCCTCGTAGGCAGCCTCGGCGGCTACGCCTCCCAGATACAGGGGGCGCTCTACCTCATCGGTGGGATCGGCTTTATCATCATAGGCGCGAGCTTTGTTAGTGAGAGAATCAGCGCAGGGGTGGAGAGGTTCCTCAGCTTCTCCCCCACCGACAGGGTGGCTGGGAAGAAGGGCATAGCCTACGACTTCGCCCTCGGTTCGGCGTTAGGAACCACTTGGCTCGGGTGCATAGCGCCTTACGTCGGCTTCGCGGTGATAACTGCCGCCCTGAGCGGGGACACGCTGAGCGGGGTCATCGTCATGGGCACCTACGGCCTCGGAATGGGTCTCACAGTTTACCTGCTGACGGCATCGAAGGATCTCGGCGAGTGGGTGAACAAAAAGTTCCTGTCCGGAAGGCTCTCCCTGAGCGGAAGGAGCAGGGCAAGGTGGGAGCAAGCTCTTGGGGTGATCCTGATACTTCTCGGCCTGCTGATGCTGACCGAGCTCACGCCTCTCAAGCTCTGGAGCTCCCTATTCGAATCGCTCTCACAGCTTTGAGGGAGGTGGTCTGATGTACAGGTACAGGAGGAAACTCAGCCTGGGCCTCAAGGAGGCCGAGGAGAAGTTTAAGGCAAAGCTGGAGGAGAAGGGCTACAAGGTTGTGCTTGAGTTTACTCCGAGCGACGTCGTCAGGGCCAAGGTCGGTGTCGATATGGAGCCCTACAGGATTCTCTGGGTCTGCAACCCCAAGATATTCTACGAGATGACCAAAAAGGACTACGAGATAGGCTCCTTTGCACCGTGCCCTGTGCTCTTCTACCGGAAGGACGGCGAGACCTACGTTGCCATAAACACCGCCGACGACGTGCTGGAGATTATCAAGGAGCCCCTTGAGGTCGTTAGGGGAGTCATAGAGGAGCTCTGACTCTTTTTTATTTGAAGAATTCCTCGTAGGCTATGTAGCCGTATTTTTCAAGATCTTCCCTTTTGATGAATCTCAGCGCGGCGGAGTTTATGCAGTAGCGCTTCCAGGGTGACGTTGGCTCGTGGAAGACGTGGCCGAGGTGTGAATCTGCGAAGCGGCTTCTGACTTCTTTCCCACAGAGGAAGCCCTCGCACTCTTTTGCCTCAACTACCGCCCACTCCTCAAGGGGTTTCGTAAAGCTCGGCCACCCAGTTCCCGAGTCAAACTTGTCGAGGGAGCTGAAGAGCGGCTCACCTGAAACCACATCTACGTAAATGCCCTCCTCATAATGGTTCCAGTATTCGTTCTGGAAGGCAGGTTCTGTCATTCCAAGCTGTGTTACCCCATACTGGAGGGGAGTTAGGGAGTTCTTCAGCTCTGAAGCTGAGGGCTTGGCCCATCCGAGCCAGTAGCGCTCCCTCTCAGGAAAGAGACGAAAATGGGCGTTCTTCTCCCAGACGGACTTTATGAAGCCCAGCCTTCCGGAGTAGAGCTTGTAGCGTTTGTAGTGCTCCGGAAAGGTAAGGTAATAACCCTGGTGGTATTTTTCAGCTGGATAAAACTTTTTAGCTGGAAGTATCTCGGTAACTATGGGTTCATCGAAGATTCCCGAGAGTTCAAGCCTTCTCCTTGATTCTTCAGCCAGTTCCCTTTGCTCCTCGTTGAGGTAGAAAATCGCCGTTCTGTACTGCTCGCCCCTGTCGGCGAACTGGCCGTAGGGGTCTGTTGGATCTATGTTCCTCCAGAAGACTTCGAGGAGCCTCTCGTAGGAGACTTCTGAGGGGTCGTAGAGGATCTTAACTGCCTCGCGATGGCCGGTTTCACCGGTTGAGACCAGTTCATAGGTCGGGTTCTCAACGAAGCCACCGGTATAGCCAGCGATGGCATCAACCACTCCGGGAAGCCTCTCAAAGGCCTCTTCCATGCACCAGAAGCAGCCGCCCGCAAAGATTGCAACCTCAGGTTCATTTTCTTCTCGGTTCATATCGATCAGCCAACCCAAATACATCGGTAATCTTTATATAGTTTTGCGCATTATTACGTCATGGTGGATACAAATGAACAAGTTTGTTCCAAAATCTGCCCGAAAGGGTTTTCGTTTTGTGCTCGAACTTCTGATGGGGTTGATTGGGACACGGACTCCCTGTAGAAGGTCTGCGGGGGTAATGCACTATGTCTGAGTTCCGCGGTGAGGTTTCTATAGTTCTCGGTGGAGCGGCCGGGCAGGGGATTCAGACCGTCGAGGGGATTCTGACCTACGCCCTAAAGCGCTCCGGCTACCACGTCTATGCAAACAAGGAGTACATGTCCCGCGTGAGGGGCGGGATAAACACCACCGAGATACGCGTTTCTTCCAGACGCGTCAGGGCCTTCGTGAAGAGAATAGACATCCTCGTTCCCTTCAAACAGGGTGTTCTGAGCTGGGTCTCCGACAGGCTCTCCAAGGAGACCGTCGTCCTCGGAGAGAGGGAGAACGTCGAGGAAGAGTTCCTTGAAAGGGTAAACCTCGTGGAAGTGCCCCTCACGAAGCTCGCCCTCGAAACGGGAAGCCAGCTCTACATCAACACGACCGCAGCAGGCCTAATAGTCGGCCTCTTCCACGGCGACTTTGGGGCAGTCGAGGAGTACATAAGGAAGCGCTTCGGGAGCAAGGGTGAGAACGTCGTGAACAAGAACATTGAAGCCGCTAAAAAAGGCTACGAGCTGGGCGTTAAGCTCTGCGAGGAAGGGACGATAAGGGTCGAAGTCGGGAGAGACGAGAAGGTCAGGGAAGAAATCCTGCTCAGCGGGACCGAAGCTGTAGGAATAGGTGCTCTCGCCGGAGGCATGAACTTCCTTAGCTTCTACCCTATGAGCCCCTCAACTGGCGTCTCGACCTTCGCTGCACAGAAGGCGGAAGAGTTCGGGATAATAGTCGAGCAGGTCGAGGACGAGATTTCGGCGATAAACATGGCCCTCGGAGCGTGGTTCGCGGGAGCAAGGGCGATGGTGAGCACCTCCGGCGGCGGCTTCGCCCTGATGAGCGAGGCTTTAAGCCTTGCCGGAATGGCTGAGAACCCGATAGTCATACACTTGGCTCAAAGACCCGGACCCGCGACGGGCCTGCCGACAAGGACAATGCAGGGTGACCTAAACCTCGTCCTCTACGCGGGCCACGGCGACTTTCCGAGGATAATCCTCGCACCTGGAAGCATGGAGGAGGCGTTCTACCTAACTGCTGAGGCCTTCAATTTAGCTGACAAATACCAGGTTCCGGTCATAATCCTCACTGACCAGTACTTCGTGGACACCTACTACAACCTGCCAAAGCCAGAGCTGGGGAAGGTGAGGTTCGAGAAGCATATCGTCGAGGCAAGGCCAGGCTATAGGAGGTACGAGCTGACCGAGGACGGGATCTCGCCGAGGGCCGTCCCGGGCTACGGTGAGGAAGTAGTCATAGCCAACGGCAACGAGCACGACGAGTGGGGCGATATTACCGAGGATGCCGAGCTTACAAGGAAAATGCAGGAGAAGAGGGCAGTTAAAAAGCTCGAAACGATAAGAAAGAACGCACCCCTGCCGAAGCTCTTCGGAAGTGAAAACGCCAGGTACCTTGTGATTTCCTGGGGCTCGACGCTCCACCCGGTTGAGGAGGCCCTTGAGGAGCTCGGGAGGGACGACGTTGCTTTGCTCCACTTCAGCTGGGTTTATCCACTCAACCCCGAGACAAAGCGGTTCTTCGAAGGCAAGAGGGTAATCGTTGTGGAAAACAACGTCACCGGCCAGTTCGCAGACCTTCTGAAAAAAGAACTCGGCGTCGAAATCCATCACCGCGTTCTGAAGTACGACGGGAGGCCATTCTCGGTGGAAGAGGTTTTTGATGCCCTGAAGGGGGTGGTAGAATGAACCTCCCAACCGGCAGGGAGGCCTTTGAGCCCAGGAGGCCGACCAGCAAGGACGTCGCCTGGTGTCCCGGCTGTGGAAACTTCGGCATAAGGAACATTCTTATCTCAGCCTTAGCTGAGCTTGGTCTGAAGCCGAGCCAGGTGGCAATAATCAGTGGAATCGGACAGGCAGCTAAGATGCCACACTACATCAACGCCAACGGCTACCACACGCTCCACGGCAGGGCGATACCGATAGCGACCGGTGTCAAGGCGGCAAACCCCGAGCTGACGGTCATAGCAGAGGGCGGAGACGGCGACATGTACGCCGAAGGTGGCAACCACCTGCTCCACGCGATAAGGAGGAACCCGGACATAACCGTCCTAATCCACGACAACCAGATATACGGCCTCACGAAGGGACAGGCGTCGCCGACGACGATGGTCGGAATGAAGACACCTACCCAGCCCGGGGGAGTCTTTGAAGAGCCTTTCAATCCAATCGCGCTGGCGATAGCCATGAACGCCTCCTTTGTCGCCAGAACCTTCATGGGCTACTTCCGTGAGAGCGTCGAGATAATCAAGAAGGCAATCCAGCATAAAGGTCTCGCGATAGTTGACATTCTCCACCCGTGCGTCAGCTTCAACAAGGTGAACACCTACGCCTGGTACAGGGAGCACACCTACTGGCTGGAGGGTGGGCCCTTCGACAGGGAGGAGGCCTTTAAGAGGGCCCTGGAGGAGGATCCGCTCCCCCTGGGAATCTTTTACGTCAACGAGAAGCCGACCTTTGAGGAGAGCGTTCCGGCTTATAGGGTGGACAAGAGACCCCTCTGGAAGCGCGAGCCGAGACTCGACCTCGTTGAGAAGTTCTTCGAGGGCAAGAGGGCCTGAGGAATCTTTCATTTTTTCTGTTTGAGAGCACTGGAGGTGCACCACGATGAAGATTGGGGAAGAAGCCCCGGATTTCGTTCTTAGAGACCAGAACGGTGAGGATTTCAGGATGAGCGATTTTAGGGGAAAGAAGGTTCTGCTGTCCTTCCACCCGCTGGCGTGGACTGGGATATGCGAGAAGCAGATGAAGGCCCTGGAGGAGAACTACGAACGCTTTGAGAGTCTGAACGTTGTCCCCGTCGGGATAAGCGTCGACGCCGTGCCGAGCAAGAAGGCCTGGGCCGAACACATCGGTCTTAAAAAGCTCAGGATTCTGAGCGACTTCTGGCCACACGGAGCTGTTGCGAAGCTCTACGGCCTGTTCCGCGAAAAGGAGGGCTTCTCAGAGAGGGCAAACGTCCTCATAGACGAAGAAGGAAAGGTTGCGTTCTTCAAGGTCTACCCGATAAGGGAAGTGCCAGACTTAGGGGAGATCCTTGGACTTCTGAAGGCGTGAATTCCTTTATTTATATTTCTACCGCCGAAACAAATGGAAGAAAAGAAATCACTGCCCCGACTGGACTAACAGGCTCCTGAGCCTCGCCTGCCTCTGGCCAAGCTCCCTGTCGAGCATGAAAAGGCCCTGAGGGTTGTCGCCGATAATCTTCAGCTTGTCCACTATCGCCTTGGCCGTTGCCTCTTCCTCCACCTGCTCCTCGATGAACCACTGAAGGAACTGGTATGTGGCACGGTCCTTTTCCTCCTCTGCTATCTCCACGAGCTTGTATATCGACTCGGTAACGCCGACCTCATGGAGGTAAACCGCTTCGAAGGCCTTCAGCGGGCTGGTGAAGTCCCCCTTGGGCTTTTCTATCCTCTCAAGCTCGACCTTTCCGCCGCGGTCGAAGATGTAGTCGTATATCCTCAGCGCGTGGCCGAGTTCCTCCTCGGCCTGAGCCTCCATCCAGTTTGCAAAGCCATCGAAGCCCTTGTCCTTGAAGTAGGCCGCTATGGCGAGGTAAAAGTAAGCGGAGAAGATTTCCTTCGTCACCTGCTCGTTGAGGGCCTTGAGCATTCTTTCGCTCAGCATCTTCATCACCGATTTTATTTGGAAGCCAAACCTCTTAAGTTTATCCTTTAAACCTCAGCTTATCGCTGGGGTTTTAAGTTTGAATTTTTAGGGACACAAAAGTAAATTAGGGAAACCGAAAGAGTTATATTTCCGAACGTTCCTACTCAAAACCGAGAACAAACCCACAGAATTGTGTATGGGGGTGTGGTGATGGCAAAGACGACCTTCGAGGAGGAGATCTATCTTAGAGCCCTGACCGGGAGGCTGGTAGGAAAGGCCCTCGCGGATCTGGGCCTCAACAAGGTGGCCGTCGTTGCCAGCAAAAACATCATCTGCTCCAGCATCGCAACGGCCACCGAGGCGACCTTCATAACCCTCAGCGGGGGCGTTACCTACCACTTCCTGGCCGAGAAGGGCAAGGAAGAGGACATAGCGGAACGCGTCAAGGCCTTTGCCCCCCAGGTCACGGTTCTTCAGTTCGGCGGTGAGACGCCGATAGAGGAGACCAAGGAGATATTCGTCGAAACTCTGAGGCAGTTCGCTGAGAAGGACGTTCCTGGAGCGTTCGTCGTCCACGTCAGGATTTTCGCAGCAGGTGGACTCAGCGAGGCTCTCAATGACGAGAAGATAAAGGAGTACCTGAGCAAGAAGGACCTCTTCGTCTATACAGTAGGCTTCGACGAGGGCAAGGTCTACGTCAACAGGATACTCCTCGACGGCGAGGAGCTCAAGCTCGAGAAGATAGCCGAGTACCAGGTTACCCTCGAGCACGCCGACCTGCTCAACCGCTCGCTGAAGGACAGGAGCGTTACCTTCGCCTGACCCATTTAAATTTAATCCTACCCAATTCTGTCCTTAACTTTTTGGTCAAGAAAGACTTTTTATGTCCCCGCACTAAATAGGTTCGGTGATAGAAATGCCCGATGTGAAAGTTGAGAGGATTCTTGACGATCCGGAGCTCTACATAATCCGGGTCGATGACGACAGGATAAGGTACTTCGAGGCCACCTGGGACATTCCCGAGGGCATAACCTACAACGCTTACCTGATGAAGCTTGAGGGTGCGACGATTCTCTTCGACCTTAGCAAGGCCGAATACACCGACCTCTTCATGAAGGCCCTCAGAAAGCTGGTCGATCCAGAGGAGATAACCCACGTGGTTGTTCACCACACTGAACCCGACCACACCGGGGCACTGCCTGCTTTCCTTGAAGCCAACGGCTATAAAGCCAAGCTCATAGGCACGAGCTTTGCAAAGCGCTTCTTAGAAGGCTTCTACGGCGAGAAAGTCGTTGAGAACTTCCACACAATCAAGGACGGAGAGGAGATTCAAATTGGCGGGAGAACCTTCCGCTTCATAACCGTCCCCTGGCTCCACTGGCCGGACACGATGATAACATACGCCGTTGAGGACAGGCTCATATTCAGCTGCGACGCCGGCGGCGGCTATGGAATACCGAACGCCATAGACGACAGCGACGAAAAGGTTGTGGAGGAATACCTGCCCCACGTGACGAAATACATAGTGACCGTCATAGGCCACTACCACAAGTACATCGTCCAGAACATCAAGAAGCTCAAGGGGCTCGGGATAGTAGAGGAGGCGAGAATGATACTCCCCGGCCACGGGCTCATCTGGCGGAAGAACCCCGCCAGGATATTCGAGCACTACGAGGCCGTCGGAGCGGGGAAGGTCACGAAGGGCAAGGTTCTGGTGCTCTACGACTCCATGTACGGCTTTGTGGAGCGGAGGATGGAGATAGTCCTCGACGAGCTGAGGAAGCACGGGCTGAAGCCCGTCGTCTACCGGTTCACGGACAAGGAAGCCCCCGCGGTAAGCGACATTCTCGGCGAAGTCCCCGACAGTGAGGCGATAATCATCGGCGCCTCGACCTATGAGGCGGAGATACACCCACGCATACGCTATGCCCTCTACGAGATAGTGGACAAGGCCAACTACGAGAAGCCCGTGCTCATCGTCGGGGCCTTCGGCTGGGCCGGCGTTGCGGGTAAGAAGATAGAGACCCTTATCACGAGGAGCAAGTTCGACCACGTTGACACCGTCGAGAGCAGGGGGATGCCAAGGCCTGAGGACGAGGAGCGGCTCAGGGAGGGTGTCAGGAAACTCGTGGCGTGGATCTCATGATGAGGCTTTTCTTTTCTCAAACCTATAATTTAAATACCTCAACGCAAAACATAAAAATGGTGATGCAGGTGGAAGATGTTCTTGATAAACTTGCCCAGCTCTCCCCCAAGGAGATACTGGGCTACGCCATTGCCTCGGAGGAGGATGCAAAACAGTTCTATGAGACCCTGGCGGCAAAAAGCGGCGAAGTCCTCGGAGACTTCTTCAGGGATCTCGCCAAGGCGGAAGCCAGCCACAGGAAGATACTGCTGAAGCTCCACGAAGATCTCTTCGGGGACACCAGCTATGCTGTCCCGGAAGGGATACCCTTCGCCGAGACGTCAGTGAAGGTGGACACCGTTGTAAACCTCATCGAAGCAATGCGTGTTGCCCTCGTTAATGAGAAAACTGCCGAGAGGATATACAGCCATCTAAGCGAAATATTGCCCGAACACAGGGGAATATTCGGCTTCCTGGCGGCTCAGGAAAAGGCCCACTATGCCGCAATAAGGAGCCACGTTGAGTATCTAGAAGACGTGACCAATGGGCAGCCGGAATACGTGAACGCACCAATCGAGTTCTTCGGCGCCCAGCTCGAGCTTTACCTCGGCCCACGCACCAGACGGTGAGGTGAGGGTGTGAGACTCGTCATAGTCGGAAACGGGCCCGGGGGCGTTGAGCTGGCCAGGCTCCTGGCCGGGGAGTTCGACGTAACAGTGGTGGAAAAAGAAAACATCCCGCACTACTCCAAGCCTATGCTGAGCCACTACATAGCCGGTTTCATCCCTGAGGAGAAGCTCTTCCCGTACTCCATGAACTGGTACGAGAAAAAAGGGATAAACCTGCTCCTCGGGACGGAGGCGAAGCTTATCGACAGATCCCGCAAGGTCCTCGTGACCGACAAAGGCGAAGTACCCTACGACATCCTCGTCATGGCAACCGGAGCGAGGGCCAGGGAACCGGTGATTCCGGGGGGAGAGCATATTTTAACGCTCAGAACCCTAAAAGACGCGAGGCTGATAAGGGGACGCCTTGAAGAGGAAGGGGAAATAACGATCCTCGGCGGGGGATTCATAGCGCTCGAACTGGCTGGAAACCTCTCCAAAGCAGGCTACACTGTTCGGCTCGTTCACAGGAGAAAGACCCTCCTCGGTTTGGATGGTGAGCTGAGCGGGATCATTAAAGAAAAACTTGAGGACGTTGGCGTCGAGTTCCACCTTGAAACGGGGGCCTTAGGAGCTGATGAAGATGGCCTGAAAACGGATAAGGGCTACATCAAGGGCAGGCTGAAGGTCTGCGCCTTTGGGGTAGTGCCTAACAAAGAACTTGCCCTGAGGAGCGGTATCCACACCGGAAGGGGAATACTGGTGGACGACCACTTTAGGACCTCGGCCAGGAACGTTTACGCTATAGGGGACTGCGCAGAGCTGAACGGAACCATCGAAGGGACCGCCAAAGGAGCGGTAGAACAGGCAAAAGTCCTTGCCAGGATACTTAAAGGTACCGACGAGAGCTATAAGCCCTTCAGGTCAGCGTTCTTCAAGTTCGCCGACTTCAGCGTGGCCCTCATCGGACGGACGAAGGGAAAAGGCGAATGGCTCGATGAGAGTGCCAAGGTCTTCCGCGAGGGAGACAAAACCGTCGGTGCAGTTGTCATGGGTAACATAAAGAAAGCGTTCCGGCTCGAAAAGGTGATTAAAGGGGGACTGCCCGTTGACTGAATCGGGAGCTCCCTCAAACCTTTGGTTTAGAAAATCGTTATATACTCCGAATCCGAAGATGTCAGTGCAGCACCGTTTTGTTGGTGGTACCGTATGGTAGTGGAGAAAAAAATGACCCGAAAGTTCTTAGAGGATGCATTCGCCGGCGAAAGCATGGCCCACATGAGGTACCTGATTTTTGCAGAGCAGGCCGAAAGAGAGGGATATCCGAACGTGGCCAAGCTCTTTAGGGCTATAGCCCACGCCGAGTTCGTACATGCCAAGAACCACTTCATAGCCTTAGGAAAGCTCGGAAAGACGCCCGAGAACCTACAGGTGGGCATAGACGGCGAGACCTACGAGGTCGAGGAGATGTATCCCGTCTTCAAAAACACCGCGGAATTCCAGGGTGAGAAGGACGCGGTGAGGACGACCCACTACGCCCTGGAAGCCGAGAAGATACACGCGGAGCTTTACGCCAAGGCTAAGGAGCTCGCCGAGAGCGGGAAGGACATCGAAATAAAGAAGGTCTACATCTGCCCTGTCTGCGGATACACAGCAGTTGATGAGGTCCCGGAGTACTGCCCGGTCTGTGGAGCGCCAAGAGAGAAGTTCGTGGTTTTTGAATGAGTTTTCGTTTTTCCATTTCCCAGGTTTGAACCACAAACCTTATAAGGGCGGACTAATAACATTAGGGTGGTGAAAGAAATGGCCAAATGGAAGTGTATAGTTTGTGGATACATCTACGATGAGGACGAGGGCGACCCGGACAGCGGGGTTGAACCGGGAACCAAGTTTGAGGATCTTCCGGAGGACTGGGTCTGCCCGCTCTGCGGCGCTCCAAAAGACATGTTTGAAAAGATAGAGTGAGGTGGTCGAGATGCTTAGCGGAACCATAAAGAGTGGAGACTGGAAGGGGGAGAAGCACGTCCCCGTTATAGAGTACGAGAAGGACGGCGACCTCGTGAAGGTCGAGGTCAGCGTCGGCAAGGAGATACCGCACCCGAACACCCCGGAGCACCACATAGCCTGGATCGAGCTCTACTTCCACCCAGAGGGAGAGAACTTCCCGATTCTCGTCGGCAGGGTTGCATTCACCAACCACAGTGATCCACTCACCGAGCCGAGGGCAGTGTTCTTCTTTAAGACTCAGAAGAAAGGCAAGCTCTACGCCCTCAGCTACTGCAACATCCACGGCCTCTGGGAGAACGAGGTCACGCTCGAGTGAACCTTTCCATTTTTCGCCCCAACCCCATCTCTTTGGTACCCGAGTAACGTCCGGAAGGTTTATCTACACTGCCGTGGAGGTATTCTAAGACGTATCGCGTGCGAGATGATAGAAGATGCATCCATATCATGCCATCATGGGCACAGGAGGGATTCTGGTCCTCACCGGGATTTTTCTGACGTGGAATCTTTCGAGGAACATAGAAAAGTTCCGGCTTGGGACGGGGAGCATCTCAAAGTTTATGTTTCTTGGGGGCATCTTAACGGCCCTCGGATTCATAGAACTTATAGTGGGAATGGGAACGGAGGTCATGGCACTCCCTGCAATTCTTGGTCCGGCGCTGATAGTTTACGCCCTCTCCGAGAGCGGTCTCGTGAGGGCAAAGCCCGAGATGCTCCTTCAGGTAGCGGTAATAGTGGGATCGCTGGTTCTCAGCGGGGACAGGGTTCTCTACATAATCGAATCGTTCTCGGCGATGGCAGTTGTAATCCTCATGGACGCGGCGGCCTTTTACGTCCATACCCCCCTCCAGTACGGCAGACTCGCAAGGCTTTCAGCGTGGATGTTCACCCTCTTTGTGCCGTTGAACGCCGCCAACCCAGGGAGCCCAGTTGCCGTGGGCCTGTACCTCCTGTCAACCGCACTCTGGGTCGCAGTACTGCTAACACTTCACGGTGTTCTCAGGGCGCGCTTCCCCAGAACTGCCCAGGAAGGCTTATAACCGGACACTCCCAACACCCAGTAGGTGAGAAAAATGAAGGTTTACATGCCGGGTAGGGACTGGCCGGAACACTATAGGGCGGTGCTTGAGGAGCTGGCGAACATAACCGACCCAGTCACAGGAGGGGACATCCTGGACTCTGGTGTCGTTGCAGGCCTAGAAGTTGGTGAGGACACGCTGAAGGTCTGGCTCAACTTTGAGAGCCACGCCGAGTACAACATAACCGGCGCGAGTGCGATAGCATACTCAAAGATAATCGGGGACATAATTGAGCGCTTTGCCCTGGTAAGGTTCCAGAACGTCTACGTCTACGACCTTAAGAACAACCCCGTGGGAGTTTTTGAGAACAGGAAAGGCTACACCATTGAGGACATAAGTACCGAGAGGGTCTGAGATTTGAGCCTCTTTGACGTTTTTACACGGAAACAGACGCTATCCGGGCCAAGGGAAGACCTGCCCCCCGATGTCAAGAACGTGGTTCGAATCCTGCGGAAAGTGAAAGACCCGGAGACTGGACTGGACATCGTAGATGAGGGACTTCTCTATGGTATTACGGTCAAAGGTCGGAGTGTCGAGCTGTTTCTTCTGATGGCCCGATCAACACCTGAATGTCACTTCTGTCAGATGCTGGCCATAAACCTTCAGAACAAGATCTTAAGTGACATAGTTGAAGTCCTAAAGCAGGAAGGGTTTAATAAGATAAGAGTATACAATGAAATTGGACTGTTGCTAGCGGAGGGATGATTTATGGTTCCACCGGAACTCGATGAGGGGCTTCCCCTCGAAAGGATCGGGGACTTCTCCCTTGAGGAGCTCCTCGGAATGGCCATAAAGGCCGAGATTGGAGCCAGGAAATTCTACGAGAGCCTCGCAGAGAGGATAGAGGTCGAGGCTCTGAAGGAGAAAATAGAGTGGCTCGCAGGTGAAGAGGGCAAGCACGAGGCCCTGCTCAGGAAGATGTACGGGGCAATGTTCCCCGGAAAGGAGGTTGTGTTCCCCAAGGAGCACATAGGACCGGAACTGAAACCCGTCGCCCGCGAACTTCACGGAGTCCAGGACATTATAGACCTCATGAAGTGGGCAATGAAGGCGGAGGAGATAGCCGCACAATTCTATGAAGGGATCGAGAAAATCGTGGAGAGTGAAGAAAGGAAGAGGCTCATGCGCTACCTCAGCGACATGGAGAGGGGGCACTACTACACACTAAGGGCGGAGTACGAGCTCCTCCTCGACTGGGAGATGTACAGCCAGATGATGCACGTTGGCCCGTGAGACACAGAACATCATCCATCTATTTTTGTTATTCTTTTGAGCCATTAAAGTTATAAACGATGGATCCCACTGTGGAATATATTCCATGATGGGGGATCATGGAATGATAATAAGTCCTCAATGGCTAACTGTGGCACTAAAGACAGCGGCCGGTGTCGTGTTTTTGAATGCGTACCTAAAGAGCAAAAGGAAGTCGGCGCTCTTTCTGTCATTAGGATGGATAAGCAGTATTCTAGTATCCCCTCCGAGCACGAGTTTATACCCCGGAGTGGAGTGTATTTTTACTGGGATGGCAGCCGCGTTTACTCTCACAGGCATACTCACCCTGATCGAGGAGGAGGGGGGTAGAAGATCACCCCGTGCAATGCACCTTACCCTCCCCACGCTCCCAGCGGTGTATGGTGTAATTGAGGCATCCTTCAACGGCTCCTGCACTGGAACTTACATCACCAGCGGGGTTCTGCTACTTATAGCAGGGGTCATATTCACCGAGCTCATGTCCACATACTACAGAAGAAACGCAACTTTGTTCGGGGTGGTGCTCGGTGTCTCCGGCGTCGCCAGCATGTTACACCCCATCGCCTACGAGAACGGTCTACTCACACCCGATGTGGTTATGTACAACTCCCTTGTAATAGCCACTATGGCAGCATACGCGTACTACAGGGTTATATACAGCAGGCATTTTCTGGGATTTGAGAACCTTGTTCCCGGTCACGGGGTGGATGCCATCGCCCAAGGCGCCGGTATAATGTCGGAGAGAGACTTCAGGGAGCTCGCACCCCGGCTGGATGGATTTCCAGTACTGGCATTCCTCCGCAATTCAGAGCCAATGAACGGATGGCTAAGCTATCGGATAAGCACAGTCCAGGGAGCCAACGTGATACCCCCGACCTCGATGTACAGGATCACGGAGACCACAAACATGTATCTCAGGGAGATGGAAAAAGTGGGGAACAGAGGGATCGTTATAATAGAAGCAGTAGAATTTCTCAAACTTTACAACGACTTCAGGAGTGTCGTTAAAATGCTTGCAACTCTGAGGGACAGCGTTCTCATCCACGGGGGTACCCTTATCATCGTCACCGAAAAAGACGTCTGGGATGAGGGGGAGTGGAACATCCTTCTGAGAACCCTTGAATAACCCCCTCAGCAAACTCCCGTTCATTCCCCGTACTTCGCTATCAGCTCGGCCAGAATCCTGTGGTGCTCCTTCTCGTTCTCAACCAATGCCTCCGCGAGGCCCTTGAAGAGCGGGTGCGTCATCTTCTCGGCCATCTTCTGGTAGGTCTCTATCATGTCCTTCTCAATCTCCAGATGCATCTCGGCAAAGCGCTTGACCAGGGCCCTCTGCTCCGGCGCGAGCTCGACATCCTTGACCTCGGATATCGGCCCCTCACCTGCGAGCTTCTCCAGCTCCTTCTGGGCTTCCAGTATGGCCTCCATGAGGTGCTTGTGGATTATCGTGTCGACGGCTATCCTGCCGACGACTTCCTCGACCTTGGTGTACCTCAGACCCTGCCCCCTTATGAGGCCGAGACCATCGGTATAGCTCGCGGCGGCCTTTTTCTCGGTTTCATACGCCCGCTTAACAAGGGGTTCACCCATGCACATCACCAGAACTATATGAACATCGAACCTTAATAACGTTTTTCATTGGGCAAAAGGGTGCATCAACCTACTGCTTAGTGCACGAGAATCGAAAGGAAGCGAGAGAAAAGAGGAATGAAGAGGTCACAGTTCGACCTTTATGCCGGTCTCTTCCTCAACCTCCTCGAAGCCATCCTTCATGTACTTCGCTAACTCCTTGTCAACTTCGAAGAGCGCCGCCAGGAACTCTCCGAAGTGCTCCTTCTCCTCGTTGGCGACGTCGTAGAAGATGTGCTTTATCCTTTCATCCTCAATAAGCTCGGCCAGCTGTTCGTAGAAGCTTATAGCGTCGAGTTCGGCCTCGATGGCCCAGCGTAAGGCCTGGGCTATTTCCCTCTTTGAGAGGGGCTTCTCCCTCCCCAGGAGGTAGGGCTTTTCAGCGAGCATGGTATCACCACAGGATAATACGTCTGGAGGTTAATAACCCTTTCACCTCAGGAACTTCGAGACGAAGGGGCTCTCTCCGGGTTTTGTTCTCCTGAAGTGGCCGCTCGGCTTGCCGGTGAGGAGCTCCTCAAACCATGCCTCGTGCTCTATCTCCTCGTGGAGTATTGCTAAAGCTAAGTCGTACGTCCTCGGGTCTTTTCCAAAGGTGTACTTGCATATCTCAGTGTAAACGCCGACTGCACAGCGCTCTGCCTCAAGGAGGACCTTAAGGATGTTCTCAACGGTCGGCTCCTCTGGGAGGTAAGCGTCGCGGCACCAGGCCATCTTGGAGAAGTCAACGATGTCCCTCGGGAGCTCACCGCCAAGCTCGTAAATCCTCGGAACGAGGGCCTCAAAGTGGTTCCTGTCCTCAAGGCGTGCATCTTCGATTATCTCCTTTATTGTCTCGCCCTCCATGCCTGCCGCATGGTTTCTCAGAATCGTGTAGTAGTAATAGGTCGTAAACTCCGCTGCTGCAGCCCTTAGCAGCATATCCAGAAGTTTTTCCACGTCTATTCCGGCCTTCTCAACAAGTCTCCGGTTGTGTTCAGACATAGGTTTCACCAGAAACCCTAGGTATTTCTTGTTAATAAACTTTTCTATTTAGAAGTTAGTTTTGATTAGAAAGGCTTATAAGTCGGCTTACAAAGGCTGAACTATGTGGAGAGAAAAGGCCCTACAAAGACTCAAGGAGAGTGGTTACAAACTCACGCCCCAGCGCCTCAAGCTTATCGAAGTCCTTGAGGAGCTTGGGCCGTCCCACCCTTCCCTGACTGAAGTGCTGGCTGAAATAAGGGATGATTTTCCAACGATGAGCTTTTCGACGCTTTACTCCAACCTGATAACGTTAAAGGAGCTCAAACTCGTGGAACTCTTCTCATTAGATGGGGAGACGAGGGTTGAGCTTAACACTGAACCCCATATAAACCTGATAAGCGGGGGCAAAGTCATTGACCTCAACGACCACGAGATAATTGAAAGGATAAGGGAGAAAACAGGTAGAAGGGTCAAGCTCGTCAACGTTATCCTCGATTAGTCCACCTCAAGGCTGAAGTCCTGGTAGTCCATCCAGATGCCGGTCTTCATGACCGAATCGTACTGGGCTTTCAGGAGTTCGTAGTGGGCCTTCTCAACCTTTGCCAGCTCTTCAAAGACCCTCCTCACTGACTCGCTTTCCGCTTCCCTCGCGGCCTTCTCATAGAACTCCCAGGTCTTCCTTTCCTGCTTCATTCCTATCTTTACGGCGTCCACCTCGCTCAGCTTCTCTTCATCGGCCTCCACCAAGAGGCTCTCAAGGGCGGCCTTGTCAACCGCGGGGAGCTCGCACTTCTCTATGAGTTTCTCGACGAACTTTTCCTCGAACAGCTGCCAGTGACCTGCCTCCTCGTTTGCCAGAAAGAGAAACATCCTTCTAGCCCGTTCGTCGCTGGCCTTTTTTGCCAGCCTTATGTAAAACTTCAACTCGGCCTTTTCGACTTCGAGGGCCAGGGCCAAAGCCTGGAGTTCGTTCATGCCATCACCAAAACGTTTTATGTTTCCGACCCTAATAACCTTTGGTGGACAGTTATGAGGATTGAGAGGGTGGATGAGCCGCTTAGCCTTAAGGACGAACTGGTTCGCTTCGTCTTCAGGGTCTACCAGGAGACCGGCGGGGCTTACCCTGCCCTGGAGTGGGTGGAGGACAAGCCGGCCCTTGATGACTTCGAGGGATTCAGAGAAGTTTACGAACCGTTCCTTGAGTTCCGCCTTGGGAAGGAGTTCGACGAGCTCTACGTTCTGAGGGACGATGAATGGAAAATAGCCGGAACGGTGGCTCTCGTCTACAACCTCCGGGGCAAGGACGTCTGGTGGGTGCCGGACGAAATCAAGGACGAGAAGACGGGACTCATCGAGTTCTTCATGGTTGATCCGTCGTACAAAGGCAGGGGATACGGTTCTCAGTTGCTAGAATTTGCCATCCAGCGCCTCAGGGAGCTCGGAAAGGTTCCCCACGTGATAACATTCCCGGGGCTTGAGGCTTATTCATATTATATAAAAAAGGGCTTCACCAAGGTGATGGATTATAAGGAGTTCGTTGTGCTGAAGAAGGCATAAGCCAACCAGTACCCAGAACTGCCCAAGAATCCTTTTATACCCCGATGAGTAGGGCAGTTAAGGCCCTATTTTGGGCAAAGGTCGTGATGTCATGAGAAAGGACGTTTTCGCATTTTTTGTAATCATACTCCTCCTTGGCGGGACGTATCTTTTGGCCGGAAACGGAAGAAAGGAATCGAAAACCGGGGATTACGACTCTCCGATTGAAGGGGTTATTCAGGTCACGGGGCTCGTTGAAAGGTCCTACAACATCACCTACGATGAGCTCTCAAAGCTCCCCTCAAAGGAGGTAGAGGCACCGCTCTACTGCGTCGGCGAACCCGGGAAGGTCAGAAAGAACGGGACGTGGAAGGGCGTCCCTTTGAGGACAGTTATTGAAGCGGCAAAGCCCAAGAGCAGGGCATACAAGGTGGCCCTCTACGCCAGCGACGGTTTTACGACGGACTTCTACCTAGACACTGTAAGGGAGGACGAAGACATAATCATAGCATATGAGTTCAACGGCGAGCCGATAACCCCGAGAATAGTCGCTCCGGACAGGTGGGGCTACAAGTGGATAAAGCACCTGACGAAAATCGAGCTCGTAAGCTACGACTTCAAGGGCACGTGGGAAAGCGCCGGCTATCCTGACGACGCTTATATCACCGATGGCTCGTCCCCTGGCAGGTGAGGGCATGAAGGCAAAAACGGCCATAGCGATCGTCGAGTGGACTTCCCTGCCGCTGCTCCTCTTAGCAGGACTCCTTGTCATAAGCGGCTACGGGCTGACGAGCGAGGCAGCAAGAAACGCCTCGTTGGGAATTTTGACCTTCTCCCGCTCTCAGGCGATCCATCTCAGCCGGCTGGTTAAACTGGGCTTCGTCTCGCTCCTGCTCCTCCACACCTACGCGGGAACGGAGGTACTGGCAAAAAAGGTGGAAAAGAGCCATGGAAGGCTCGCGGCACTCATGGGGTACTTCGTGCTGGCGTTTTTAATCTATGTAGCATGGATAGCGGTGAACGGGGAGTTCGGGGGATGACCTCAGCCGGGGTTGCCGTTCTTAATCTCCGGCGGTCGGAACATTCCGGCCACGTCATCGGCTATATCCCTGAACTCCCCCTTAAGATAGACCTTTCCACCGCTGATGACCACCCCGTAGTCGGCCAGCCCTTCAAAGGGCTCCCATATGTGGCTTATAATGACGAAGCTCCTGCCCTTTCCCTTCCATTTTCCTATGACCTGCACGATTTCGGCGACGCTCTCGAAGTCCACGTTGGCCAGGGGCTCGTCGAGGAACACAACCGCTGGCTCTCCCACGAAGGCCTGGGCAAGGCTCAGCCTCTTCAGCATTCCCGAAGAGTAGCCCTCTATGCGCCTGTCGAGGGCGTCCTCGATACCGAAGAGCCCGGCGGCCTTTTCAACATCGTCCGGGTTCGCTCCCCGCGTCCGTGCAATGAACTCAAGCCACTCCCTTCCGGTAGTCAGCTTCGGGAACCTCCCGGGGTCGAAGGCCACGCCGATGCTCCGCCTTACCTCTGAATGTCTCCAGGGATCCTTTCCGAGGAGCTTCACGGTTCCCTTAGTCGGCTTGTAGAGACCCAGTGCGACCTTCATGAAGGTGCTCTTTCCACCACCGTTGGGCCCGAGGATCAGCGTCAGGCCCTCGGGTACCTCGACGGTGACTCCCTGCAGGGCTTTTATCGGCCCAAAATACTTGTGAAGATCCCTTGCCTCGATTACCGCGCTCATCTCCTTCCACCTCCGAGGAGCGTCAGCGCCAAAAGCCCTCCGAATAAGGCCAAAGCCCACAGGTGTGCCGACTTCTGCTTCCCGGGGAAGCCCACGTCAATCGGGGTTATCGTTATCGTGATGCCCTGACTGGAGTTCCCGCTGAAGTCGTAGAAGCCCGGGTGGGGAAAGACCAGCGCGAAGGCCCCGTTGCCCGCCACTTCTCCGGTGAATATCATCTCCCCCGTCTGAAGGTCCTTCACCTTGAACTCCCCGGTTCCAACGGCGTAGAGCTTCACCGACGCCATCGACGAGACGTAGACAGCTGTGGCTTGCCTATCGGAAACGGCGGCCGTTTTGTAGTGGACGTCGCTCGGCTTGAGGTTCGACTGAAGGACAAGGCTCACCAGCGAGACGAGCATCAGGGTGAGGAGGAGAGCCTTGAAGAGCCTCATCTCACGTCCCTCCAGTTGCCGATGAGCAGGTAGAGGAGGAGGAACACCAGCGCCGGGAGGAGTGTTATCTTCACGAAGGCCCACGAGAACAGTGGGTCCATTCTAATCGAGATGGTGGCGGAATAAGAGCTTGTCAGGAAATTCCCCCACGGCACCGGTCCGTACCAGTTCGTCCCCAAAAACTCTGGGAGGTAGAGAACTATAAAGCCCCCGAAGATGGAGACGTAGGTGTTCGGTGATGCTATCGCTATCAAGGCCGCGACCGAGGTCATGAAGAGCAGGGCGGAGAGGTAAAAGAACGCCATCTGAGCCGAGTGAGTTTTCAGGACGCTGAGCACCGCGCTTGGAGTTGCCGAGAAGTGCAGGACAAAGACTAGGAGATGTACTGAGAAGACGAACAGGAAGAGCGCGAGGAAAGATGCGAGAAACTTGGCGAGGAGTATTTTAACCCTCGAAACCGGGAGAGCATAGACCGAGAGGGCAACGCCCTCGTCTCTTTCGAGCCTTACCGACAGGGTTATTATGAAGGGCACGAGTATCGCGAGGAGCAGGTAAACGTCGCCGGTGAACGCTTCTCTGAAAATGGGGCCGAGCTCCTCGACTCCATGCGGCCCGCCGTAGGAGCCGGCGCTCCATGTCATGTAGTGCCTCTTCATCACCGTCCCAACGAGAACCGCTCCGGCCGAGGCCAGGACCAAGTTTAGGGGGGAGCGGAGCTCCCAGCGGAGGACTTCCTTCACCGCCTCCACCTCCAGAGGACGAGCACGCCAAGAACGATAGCTATACCAACGACGGCTACGATGGCGGTTCTGGACGGCCCCTCGTCGGGGAGCTCTGCTGGCTTAGTGAAGTCTATGTTGGTCTCGGCCAGGACGAGGCCGAAGGGCGGCATCTTGTTGCTTTCCTTGATCTCCTCCTCGTGCTCCTCGGCAAACTCGGTGTCCTGAATCATGGCACTTCTCACGCCGAGGGCCTTCCACAGCGGGCTGAAGGGCGTGAAGAAGGCTATAGCCAGACCACTTGAGCCGTCGTAGAGGATAACGTCCTTTCCCATAGTCCGATTGTCGAGGCTCACCATGTTCGTGTGGGCCATGTAAACCGGGGCGTTGAAGTCGCCGTAGTAGGTCATCGCGGTCGAGTTTATCATCTTGACCGTCTCGATTTTCAGCCCGGGCAGTATCTCAAGCCCTGTCACGTTGGCAGGGTTCTCGGCCCAGAGGAAGTTCCCGCCAGCGGGGGTGCCGTTCACGTAGAGTTTTCCCGTGATCAGGTCGATTTCAACGACCCCAGCCCTGCCGAAGTTCTCCGGTACGTAGGACTTGTTCAACAGCCTGCCCTCACCTTCCATAATCGTCAGGCCAAAGGAGCGCTGCGCCGTCCGTTCATAGTAGCTCTCCTCGCACACGGTGACGTTGCCGCCAGTGATCGGCACCTCCAGGCAATCTCCGCCAGTGAAGTTGAAGCGCTCCTGGTACTTCCGGAGAAGGGCCCTCGCTTCTTCCAGGCTGAGGGTGGAGTAGGCCTCCCGGGTGCAGTTGAACCCGAGGAGCAGGAGCGATAGCCGGGCCTTATCGTCCGAAACGTTGAGGACGCGCCACGTGAACTCCACCCTGGGACAGTAATAGGTCACGTTCCCAGTGGAGGTGTTCAGGTCGATTGACAGCCAGCCCCTGGCGACGTACTTCGCGTAAATCCCTTCCTTGAACCAGTAGGGTGTTGCCGAGGTCAGCGGTGCCATCAAGAAGAGGACTATCACCAACACTGCCAGACGCCTCATAGAATCGCCTCCTCGGACGCGAGAGGGGTCCAATCGGATTCTATTCTCCATCGCCCCCCCCAACGGGGTTTTGCACTTAATGTTACATCGGTGTGGCTTATTAAGCTTTCGGTGTCCTGAAGTTTTCCACGATCAACCTTGAAAAACAAGGACAAACATATAAACGCATGAATAATCAAAAGCACGAAGAAAAGTAAAAAGCCGTCAGAAGTTGAAGTTTATATCCTTCATCAGCTGGTCGTAGAACTCTTCCCTGTATATGTCCGGGTAGCGCATTATGTAGTCGTACTGCTTCTTCAGGATGTTGTAGTGGTTGCGCTCCATGTCCGCAAGTATCTCGAGGACGAGGCGCGTGTTCTCGGTGGCGGCGTAGCCGGCCAGCTCGCGGTAGAGCTTCTCGCTGACCAGCTCGGCCTGCATGGAAACCTCGTAGACCTCATCGACGGTGAAATCCGGCTTCTGAACTAGCTCAGCCAGCTTCTCGGCTATGACCCTGAACTCACCCATGACGTCGATATCTATCTTCTTGGGCTCCGTCCTGGCCCCTTCAAACTTCTCGGCCATCTTCTCGATTATCTCCCTGTGCTTGTCCTCCTCCTTTGCGAGGAAGAGGAGCTCGTCGCGTATTATGTCACTGGCCGAGAGGGCGGCAAGCTTTTCATAGGCTTCCCTGGCCCTTATCTCCGCGTTTATGGCAATTTCAAAAACCTCTTTGTCCGTTATCTCCATCTGGGGTTCACCAATATAACCTTTGCACAGTGACATATTAACGTTTCGCAGGACATCGGTTTACAAACCTAACACACAGGGGAGGGAACAAGCTTAAAAACCTCCGCGGAAAGCTCCAACCATGCTCTACGTTGAGATACTCGGAAACCTGCCTGGAATGGCAAGGGACGAGGTAAAGGCGATGCTGGAACCCGCCGGAGGAGAGATAGCCGGCCAGGACTACCTCTTCCTCAAGGTGAACGCCGACGAGCGGGTCTTCCCGTTCCTTGACCGGCTTGGATTAGCTCACGAGTACGGCGAGCTTATTGTTGAAGCCGAATCAGTGGAGGAACTCCTGGAGAAGGCGAAAGAAGTCGAGTGGCCGATTAAAGGAACCTTCAAGGTAGACACCGAGACGATGGCCAACTGCAGGCATAATGTTTTAGACCTCCCGAGGAAGCTCGGCGCGGTTATACACGCCCAGGGCTTCCGCGTGAACCTCTCAAGGCCGGACACCCTGGTCAGGGTCTACTGCGGCGAGAGACTCTACGCCGGGATACGGCTTAGGTTCTTCGACCCCAAGGACTTCGAGGGCAGAAAGGCCCACCACAGGCCGTTTTTCAGGCCGATTTCCCTCCACCCGAGGGTTTCAAGGGCTCTTGTGAACCTGACCGGGGCAAGGAAAGAACTCCTCGACCCCATGATGGGCGCCGGTGGCATTCTGATTGAGGCAGGCCTTCTCGGCCTGAAGGTCTACGGGGTGGATATAAGGCCGGAGATGGTTGAGGGAACTGAAATGAACCTGCTGCACTACGGAATAAGGAACTACGAGCTGAAGCTCGGCGATGCAACTAAACTAGAGGAGCTGTTTGATAAAAAGTTCAAGGCGGTAGCGACGGACCCGCCCTACGGAACCTCAGCAACGCTCGCGGGAAGAAAGAGGGACGAGCTGTACAGGAAGGTGCTGGAGAGCATCTATGGTGTTCTTGATAAGGGCGGCAGGCTGGCGATAGCCTTTCCGGCGAGCTTTGACGGGAAAAAGGAGGCAGAAAAGGTCGGGTTCAGGCTCGTAGGGAGGTACTACCAGCGGGTTCACAAGAGCCTCGACAGGTACTTCTACGTGTTTGAGAAGTGACCAAAGGGCTACCCCCTGATTCGAAGGAGAGCGTAAACGCCAAAATGGTCGCTCAGGCCTTCTTCCATTATCCTTCCCGCGGAGAGCACTTCAAGACCTCCCTTCACCAGGATGTAGTCTATTCTCATGCTCGGAGACGGAGCGGGAAAAGTGTAGCCCGGGTCATCGTTGCAGGCGCGGTATGCATCTATGAAGCCGTTTTCCTTCAGGAGTCTCAGGGCGGGAGAGTCCTCGGTGTCGTTGAAGTCCCCCGCCAGGATTACGGCGGTGTATCCACTGTAGTGGCTCTCAAGCTCTTCAAGGAGCCTCTCCACCTGGAGCTTCCTCACCAGCGGGTTTTTGTGGTGGTCGAGGTGAACGGAAACGAAGAGTATCCTTCTTCCCTCAACCTCAACCCCAGAAACGGCCGCATGGCGCGGGAGAAGAGGCGAGAGCTCGCCCAGGTCGTTGAGGCCTATGACGCCCACTTCCCTGAGAGAGTATCTCGATACGACGGCCACGCCCTCGGGATACCTCCCGTAGAAGAGGTGGGACTCAACGAAGTGCACGCGGTAGTCCTCACCCGTCAGAGCCTCCAGCATCTCCGCGAGTCTCTCGGCGGTGTTTTTGTCGCCATCAACCACGACCTCCTGGAGGGCGCATAGGTCCGGCTTCAGCTCCGAGAGCCTCTTCGCTATCGCCCTCAGCCTCGTCCCGTCGTTTTCTTCCTTTCCGTGGATGTTGAAGGTGCAGACCGAGAGAGGGATACCGTTTTTCGCTTTCCATTTCATCTTGGCCATCTCCCAGTGCATTGATTTAGCAGTATCCTATGTTAAGCCGTGTGGCCGTTTTATCATTTGTGTCCGATTCCAATAAGTGTAGCACCTGAATGGAGTGAAAATGGGTGGGGGACTCAGATAACCAGCACACCTTTGGTCTGGCTGGAATCCATGGCTACATGGATTTTCAAGCTGTATTCTGGATTTAACGTGCTCATGACCCGGTTCTCGCCCCGATTACTCTACCAGTGGTAATTTTTCTCCAGATGTGCACATCTGGAAAAGAGGCTTTAACCCCGGCTAAAACCTGAAACGCAGCATTTGGAAGGCTGTTTGAGTGGTAGCGGACACCTAAGAACAGTCAATAGCCCGTTTTTTCGGTGGTAAGATTAGCAAACCCCAGGAGAGACGTTTCGATTCCTCCAATAGGGCTACCGGCCCATGACAAGGGACAATACCTCCGAAAAGACCCGCGGGAAGCATAGGATATCTCTGGTCATCTTTATAAACGGACTGCAGTGACACGGGTTTCGGGAAAAAGCTTTAAATACATGCTCTGAGAGGTTATTATTTGAAGAACAGGAGGAATAAGTCCAGAGTTTCCGTAGAACGGTATCGTGTGGAAACTGGTGATGGGATGCAAAACCTCTTTCAGTTGAGGCTATGTTTCCGTAGAACGGTATCGTGTGGAAACCAGTTAGAGTTGTCCTGCTGTATGACGAGAGGGAGTTTGTTTCCGTAGAACGGTATCGTGTGGAAACACCCGTTTGTCAAGAGCTACCAGCTCATCGAGAAGACCGTTTCCGTAGAACGGTATCGTGTGGAAACTCTCATCATACTTCTTCCTCAAGTCATCTCCATTGAGGAGTTTCCGTAGAACGGTATCGTGTGGAAACAGGAGGTACTTGGGGCTGGGCGAGCGTTAGGAAAGGGGAAGTTTCCGTAGAACGGTATCGTGTGGAAACTTTATATGCTTAAGTTCACCTTCCATTGAGGATCACCGTTTCCGTAGAACGGTATCGTGTGGAAACCTCTATATACAATACTTCTGGTTCTGGCTCATACTCAGTTTCCGTAGAACGGTATCGTGTGGAAACCTTGTGAGCATTCTGTTGACCTGGAATGGTGTAAGCAAGTTTCCGTAGAACGGTATCGTGTGGAAACAACCGAGAACGGGAGCGGCTCGACAGTGTAGGTTACCTGCGTTTCCGTAGAACGGTATCGTGTGGAAACCCTCGTCTTCGGCGGCACGGTACACGAGGAGCGCAATCGTTTCCGTAGAACGGTATCGTGTGGAAACCCTCGTCTTCGGCGGCACGGTACACGAGGAGCGCAATCGTTTCCGTAGAACGGTATCGTGTGGAAACTAAAGCTTTCGGTTGGCGGAAGAACGAGAAAGTGGGCGTTTCCGTAGAACGGTATCGTGTGGAAACGTGAATGCTTTGGAGTGTTATTTTGAGGATGCTTTGTTTCCGTAGAACGGTATCGTGTGGAAACATGCTAAGCCGGCTGAGAATATTAGGAATGCTATGAAGAGGTTTCCGTAGAACGGTATCGTGTGGAAACTTCATGACATACCCAACAATCTCTACCAGCCCATCGCGTTTCCGTAGAACGGTATCGTGTGGAAACATTGCCAGGAGATCAAGGATGTCTAAAGTTATCAGCTTGTTTCCGTAGAACGGTATCGTGTGGAAACCTGCAACGCTCACGGTTGAGACGGCTAATCAGAACTAGTTTCCGTAGAACGGCATCGTGTCTCAAATAAGTGGTAAAGCAACGCTCCGGGAGGTTTTCCCTTGAAGAAGCCCTATTACATCACCCAGATGGGGATCCTTGAGAGGAGGGGTAACACGCTGTTCTTCGAGAACGAGAACCTGAAAAGGGCAATACCAGTAAACTCCACCAGTGAAATCCACTGCTTCAAGCCGGTGACGCTGACAAGCGGGGCCATAAAAATACTCTCAGAAAAGAACGTCCCGGTTCATTTCTACAACAAGCACGGCTACTACCGCGGCTCCTATATGCCTGTAGAAGGGCAGGTGAGTGGAACGGTGGTAATAAAGCAGGCCGAGCACTACCTCGACCCGGAGAAGAGGTTATATGTGGCGAAACAGTTCGTGGAAGGAATAAAGGCCTCGATGGTTGCCCTCCTCAAGGCCCACAAGGCTAACTACAAGGTGATTTCAGAGGTTGAGATTGAAGGCAATAGTCCGGCCGAGCTGATGGGCCTTGAAAGCCAGCTCTGGAAGGAGTTCTATGGGCTATTTGCTTCCCTGCTCAGGCACTTTGAATTCAATGAGCGGAACAGGAATCCGCCCCGGGACGAGGTGAACGCGCTTATAAGCCTCGGAAACTCAGTCCTCTACACCATTGCCCTCTCGGAAATCCGGAAGACCTATCTTCACCCGGCTATAAGCTTCCTTCACGAGCCACTTGAGAGGCGCTATTCCCTATCCCTTGATTTAGCCGATATCTTCAAGCCAGTAACCGTCTTCCGCGTAATCCTTCGCCTGGTGAACAGGAGGCAAATCAGGGAGGAGCACTTCAGAAAGGACGTTGGAGTGATGCTCAACGACGATGGCTTGAGGTTGTTCCTGTCCGAGCTTAACTCCGAGTTTGCCCGGAAGGTTCTCCACCCGAGGTTCAGGAGGAACGTCTCAATTCGCTATCTAATCCGGCTGGAGGGCTACTCCCTCGTCAAGCACTTCCTCGGCGACTCCACTTACAGGTCCCTGCGGGCGTGGTGGTGATGTACGTAATAGTTGTTTACGATGTGGACGTAAAGCGAGTCACGAAGGTCCACCGCTTCCTCAGAACACATCTCCACTGGAGGCAGAACAGCGTTTTTGAAGGAGAAGTCACCAGAGCCCAGCTCTACGAAATAAAACGGACGCTGGAGGGACTAATTGACGGCGGCGATTCGGTCCTGATCTACGAGCTTCCGCGGGAAAACTTCAACCTCCACATCATCGGGGCCGACAAGAACCCTGCGGGGGAGATAATTTGAGGATAACCGGCGTAATGGTGCAGTACTACTTTGCCTGCCCGAGGGAACTGTGGTTCTTTTCCAGGGGTCTTCAGTTTGACTCTGAAAACGAAGACATACTAATCGGCCGGCTCATTCACAGGGAGAGCTTTGAACGCGGCTGGAAGGAAGTTCTGCTGGAGGGCGCAAAGCTCGACGTTGTTTTCCTCGATGACAGGGTCAGGGTGATAGAGGTTAAAAAGAGTTCAAAACTGGAGGAACCAGCGAAATGGCAGCTGAAGTACTATCTCTACCTCCTCCGGAAGGCCGGCGTCGAGGCCGAGGGAATCATCTCCTACCCCCGAGAAGGGACGCGGGAGGAGGTCGAACTTACGGAGGAGGACATGGAAACACTTGAGAACGTCCTGAAGGAGATAGAAAGGGTTATATCCCTTGAAAACCCACCTCCAGCTGAGAAAAAGCCCTACTGCCGGCGCTGTGCCTACAGGGACTTCTGCTGGGTGTGAAGTATGGAGCCTGGTGATATTGAAAGGCTGATAAAGGAGAGAAAGGCCAAGCCAGATAAGAGCATCTACGAGCATTCCCTCAGCGCCATGAATATAGCGAGGGAGCTGCTCAAAAGAATCCCCCACGATGCGGGGCTGGACGAATGCCTGCTCGGACACGTTTTCCTCCACGACATAGGCAAGGTCGATGACCGGTTCCAGGAAAGGCTCGAAGGGAATAGAAAGAAGGCTCCCCCACACGCCTATCTCGGCCTTGAACTCGCTTCGCGCCTCATCGACTGTCCGGAGCCTTACAGAACGCTGGCCCTGACTTCAATACTCACTCACCACTCCGACCTCCATCCCATGCTGTACAGCGAGGAAATAAACAGGGGGGAGAGCCTTATAATAAACGGCATCGCGGTGTCCAATCCAGCCGAAACAGCTAAACACGTCCGTAACCGACTGGCCACGGGCAGGCTCGCGAGGGAACACGGCTTCGCAGGGCCGGAAGGAAAGGTGCGGTTCAGAGCGCTCTACACACTCTTCAACGGCCTCCTCAGGGTTTCTGACTGGCTTGAGAGCGCCGGGTTGGGAGCCGACTTTTACCATCTCAACAGTGGGGCTGTGGTCAGGGGGGCGGTTCTCAACTACCTGTCCTCAAAGGGCTTTTCCCCCAGGGACTACCAGCTCGCGGTCACTGGAAAGGGGAGCGGCTACTTCCGCCTTCCAACTGGAGACGGAAAGACGGAGACAAGCCTGCTCGTTACCTCGGATGACGCCTCCAAGGTAATTTACTCCCTCCCAACGATAACCACCACCGAGGCCATGAGGAAGCGCTTCGAATCGATTTTCGGCCCGGATATAGTTTCATTCTCCCATGGGATGCTTTTCCTGAGCCTTTACTATAGTGGGAAGCTCGATGAAAAGTTAATCCACAGATACGCGATGAAGCCCATCTTTGTATCAACCGTGGACCAGGTTCTTCTCGCCTTTTTGGGCTATCCCCGCTTTCCGGTTAGGGAGTTTGCGTTGAGAGGGGCGCACTGGATAATAGACGAGATTCACGCTTACACTCCATTTACGCTCTCCTTAATCCTCGACGGGATTGAGTACGCCCTGAAGTACCTCGGCACTAAGGTTACCGTCATGTCTGCCACACTCCCGGCACCTCTGGCCGAAGAACTTGGAAGGCGCGGTTTGAAGGAACTTCTGCCGGACAAGGGAGTGGCCTCCAGGTACCGTTCCCGGAAGAGGGTTAAGATTGGAATTGGGCAAGGAAGCCTTTTCGATGCCGTTGATGAAATCGCCAGAGAGAGGGGAAAGGTTCTGGTAGTTGCCAACACCGTCGGCAGGGCGAGGAGAGTTTACGAGGAGATAAAAGCTAAGAGGGACGATGTTTACCTCTTCCACTCCCGCTTCATAAACAGGGATAAGAGAGAAAAGATGGAACTCGTCGAGAAAATCAAGAGCGGAATCCTCGTGGCGACACAGGTGGTGGAGGTTTCCCTCGACATAGACTACGACGTCATGTACACAGAGGTTGCACCGGTAGATGCGCTGATCCAGCGCTTTGGCAGGGTGAACAGGAGGGGATTGAAGAGGGGAATTGCCTACATCTTCGAGCCGGAGGGGAACAAAAAACACCTTCCCTACGACAGGGACGCCTTCGAAGAGACCCTTAATCTTCTGGGAGAGCTTGAAGGAGTGGAAAACGAGCTTGAGCTTTTAAGGCTGAACGACCGCTTTTACACTGCAATCTGGGGTAAGTACGAGAGGGAGCTGAAGAAGAGGTTCCTCTGGAAGAGCAGGGACGGGCTGGGCAGGATAACGAAGTGGTCCAGGGGAGAGAAACTGCTCTCCACGAGAGACACATTCATGAGCCTCCCAGCAGTTCCAAGGCCCTTCCTCGAAAAGGCCATAGACTACGCGAGCAGGTGGGAGGAGATGGGCCATGAGAAGAGGCTCGATGCGACGGTCTACGTTATCGAGCACACCCTGAACGTCCCGATATGGACGCTGAAGGAGAACCTCCACGACAACGATGACCTCAGGGAGCACTTCGGAGTCTTTGGAGTTGAGCTGGATTACAGTAAGGAAACTGGATTAATGGAAGAACTTTGATGCGCGTACCTCCGGAAAACCCTACCGCCCTGCGTTCTGCGGGACGACTGCGGGAGCGGGGAGTGTTTGCTATGGTGTCCAGAGTTTGGGCAGCTGGTTACTAACGCGAAAAGTTTTTATTTGGAACTCTATAGATGTAACCATGAGAGCGGCTGTCCCAATCCTGATAATCCTTCTCCTTCTTCCAGCCGTCTCGGCGTGGAACACCACGATAAAAGTTCATGAGAGATCATATTACCTCATAAACGACCTCAATATCAACGTTAGCTCTCCATGCCAGCAGTGGATTTTTCTAACACTCATTGGGCCGGAGGAGAGCAGAACTGTCTCATTTCTCACAAGTGGGAAAGAGGAAATCTCCCTGGAGAATCTGTCGCCCGAGATACTCGTGCTCGGATGGAAGAACGTCACCGTGATCGTCGAGGCGCGCTGTCCCCTCAACGTCTCAATCCAGCCGATTTACTACCCCGACGTCTGCGGTGAGGAATACTACCTCCCCAGCTGGAGATACAGGATAGTGAGAATGCCCCTTAAGCGGGAAGGGGCCGCCTACGAAATCCAAAGTCCTCTAGAGATCGAGGCCATCTATTTTGGCTCCAACAGGGTGTACGTCAACGGAACTGAGGTTACCGAACTCCCGCTGAGGGCGATTATGACAACAGAGAATGGAAGTATGGCAGTTGAACCGCTCCCCCCTACGGTGGCCTCTGGTGGTACCCTCTGGCCGGGCTTCTCACGACAAGAAACCTTACAGTAAAGCTCGAGGGAGAGGCGGCAGAATACATCGATGAGGTTTACACACTCGCCATCCTCCCCCAGAAGGACATTCCGAGTATACCCAGCTACGGAGAGGGCTACCACCCACCGAGTTGCGGGCCAGTGAGCTACCTGAGGATGAACGGAGAGGCACTCTGGGAAGGCGAGAACTTCACGCTCCTCGAGTACAAGACCGACGAAGGAAAGGAAGGAAAGATCTACGTCAAGGATGGATTCGTTTGCACCAAGGTGAACGGCGGAGAGGCCTGCAGCGGGCCGCTGATACCCGGGCCGTCACATTTTGAAGTTATATTCTCGGGGGGCACGTTGTACGTGACACAGTGGGACAAGAACCTTTTAACCCTCGAGCTTGGCGCAAAAGGGTTACATCCCAAACTCTTCCTAGGACTTCCAAGCGAAAAACTCTACGGGATGGAAATCTACGCCCGAGAACCCGTCCCATGGAAAGAAGAGAATAAACCTCCCGGCCTCCTTATAGGGGTTCTCATAATTATCGGCGGGATTGCTGCGATTGTAAAGATGTTAGAGAGGCGCTAATCCTCAAGCCAAATCTCCAGCCTCTGCTTTCCTTTTCCCAGACTGGAGCGCTTGAACTTCTTCAGGTGGCCTATCTCCTTTATGTCCCTCACGTGAGTCCCGCCGCAGGGTATGACCTCGAAGTCCCTTATCTGAGTGTACCTGGTCTCCCCTTCCCACCATATCTTCATCTCGCCGCCCTCGTCAACGAGCCGGTTAAAGGTCTCGATGATTTTCTCCTTGTATTGATTGACGTTCTCCGGGTAGAGTATGTCGTAGCGGCCCTTCTCGACGCTCATACCGCTGCCGTAGAGCTTCCACTCGCCGGGCAGGACGACGTTGAGGACGTGCTCCATGAGGTGCATTGCCGTGTGTATCCTCATGAGCCTGTATCTGTAGTCCCAGTCGAGTTTGAGCTCGACCTCATCGCCGGGCTTGAACATTTCTGGCTCAGCCACCACATGCCAGACGTTTCCTTCCTCGTCCTTGTAAACGTCGAGAACCTCGACGCCGTTTATCCAGCCTTTGTCGTGGGGCTGGCCTCCGCCGGTCGGGTAGAATATAGTCTGGTCCAGGAGAAGGGCGTTGTCCCTGACCTCCAAAACCTTTGCCCTTGCCTCTTTCAGGTAGGCATCCTCGTAGTAGAGCTTGCGCGTCATCCTGACCACCAACCAAAATTGGAGCGCTCCCTTAAATGGGTATCGAAACGTGGAAGAAAGGAAGAAAGAAGCTCAGCGCCTCTTCCAGAAGGCCACCGCCAGGACCACAAGAAGCGCAGCAACGATGACCGCGGCCATCTTCCCCGTGTCGCTCATTCCCCCGTTGGATCCCTCAGCCGGCAGGGTGTACCTGACCGTTGCGCTGGTGCGGTTGGCCAAAAGCTCCTTCACGTCCTCAGGCTGGGCGCCGTAGCGGATGTAAACGTTGGAGACTATCTCCAGGGCGTTCCCCCTGCGGACAACGGTCATGGTAAAGCGGTTGCCCTTGACCTCGGTGCTGATGTTGTCCGGCACCTCGATGAACTCCCCGCCGTCTGTCAGGTTGAGGGTGAGGTGCAGGGTGTTGTTCACCTCGTACTCGCTCCTGTCCTGGAGGCTCTGGGCCATTCCCATCGTCGGGTCAAAGGTGTAGACGTATGATCCGTTCTCGTACTTGGTGAAGTTCCGAAGGGTGTACTCCGCGTCGATGACGAGGGGCGCGGTTGTCTCGTTGAGTCCGAGGATGGTGACCTTTCCCCCGTCCACTATGGCGCCCTGGTAACCGAGCGCAAGGGAGTACGTCCTGAGTATGTACTCTGTAACGTTCGGAACCCCATACGACACTATCTCGGCCTTTCTGGCGATTACATCCCTGAGGGGCTCCACGTATTCGTCCTTCATGTGCAGCCTGACGGTACCGTTGGAGTACACGTCAATGGTAACGTACTCGTTGGTTACGCTCTTCTCGTAGTGCTCGACTCCCTCGTAGGGGGTCTTATAGCGGATGTAGTAGTCCCCGTAGTCCCCGAAGAGGGACTTAAACCCGTCCGGAGTCAGCCAGGGCTCGAGGTATATGCGGGAGCGAACGATGACGGTGTTTCCACCGGCACTCGACTCGACCGCAAAGCGGCTCTGATTGTACTGCTTGACGAAGGGTTTGGGGTAGCTCAGGAGCGTCGCGTTGGGTGGAAGGACAACTATGAACGTGTTGTTGGCCTCGATTCCAAAGGGGAACCCCGTATCGGGGACCATCATGGAGCCGTATCCCCTGGTCGGGTCGATCCGGAGCTCCCAGTAGTGATCATACGAGTAGTACCTGGCGTAGTCGAGGGCTATCGCGTTGAAGACGAGGGTTATGTTGTTGCCCTCCTCTATGCCGTAGGACTTCATGCTCTCGTTCACCAGCTTTACCCCTGCCTGGGTGAGTCCCTGGATGTACCTGGCGAGCTGCTCCTGCTCGAACTTTTCTATGGCCTCGTCCATCGTCATGCTGCCGTTCTGAGTCTCGTTGAGAATCTTCTCTATCTGCTTCTCGATCTCCTCCTTCGGTCCAAGCCAGACGCTCGTCATGGTGATGTTGGCGCTGCCGTTGGGCAGAACGATTATCTTGAACGTGAAGTCCTGCTTGTAGACCATGGGGGCCGTATCCCCGGCAAGCCCGAAGTTCGGGCCAACGAGAGACGTCAGAAGAATCGCCGCAAAAATAACTGCAAAGACTCTTTTCATTAGGCACTACCTCCATTTCATCTCTGCCGGTAACTAGCGCCGCATCGGAGTATTTAACTTTATCTCCAGAACCGGGAAAATAAAAACCTGGAAAAAGGCAAGGAAGTGGAAGAGAAAACCAGAGATCAGCCCTTCCACTTCGACTCGTCCAGTTCCCCCTCTGTCTTGGCCACGATCGTCGTTCCCGCAAGGTCACCGGTGACGTTCACCATCGTCCTGCCCATATCGAGGATGGCGTCGATTCCGAGTATCATGGCGTAGGCCAGGGCAACCGGGCTTCCGGCAGTGAGGTCGAGACCGACGCTCTGGAGAACCATGGCGAGCATTATCGCTCCTGCACCCGGAACTCCGGCCGTTCCTATCGAGGCGAGCACAGCCGTAAGAACGACCACGAGCTGCTGGCTCGGGGAGAGTGGCTGGCCGATGGCGTACGCGACGAACAGGACCGTAACCCCCTGGTAGAGCGCGGTTCCGTCCATGTTTATCGTCGCGCCGAGGGGCAGCGTGAAGGAGAATATCCCCCTGTCGATGCCCATTCCCTCCTCCGCAACGCGCATCGTAACCGGCAGCGTTCCGCTGGAACTCCTCGTGACGAAGGCCGTCAGCATGGCGTCCTTTGCCCTTTTAAGGAACTTCACCGGGTCGATACCAAAGATCTTGAGCAGGACGGCATAAACCAGCAGTATCTGAAGGACCAAGCCAACGTAAACGGCCAGAACGACCGTTGTCAGCGGTCCGATGACCTTCGTGCCCTGGGTTGCCATGACGTAGGCTATGAGCGCAAAGACGCCTATCGGTGCGTACTGCATGACACCCCCGACTATGAGGTACATCGCCTCGGCGAGACCGTCAAAGGCCCTGAGAAGCGTCGTTCCGGCGGCCCTAAGCCTCTCGTCCTCCCTGTTGATGAGGTACGTGAGGGCTATCCCGAGAACTATCGCAAAGAATATCGTCTGAAGAACCGCACCGCTGGAGAGCGACTCAAATGGGTTCGTCGGCACTATGTTCAGGAGGGTGTCAACCAGGGACGGCGGCTGGGCCTCGATGGCCTTACCTGCGCCGGTTCCGAGGTCAACTCCCCTTCCCACATGGAAGAGGTTGCCCATGAGCAGGCCGAAGAAGACCGCAAACGCCGAGGTAAACAGGTAGTAAACGACGATCTTGACGCCCACACGACCCAGCCTGGCGGGGCTGATGCTCGACGCACCCACCACAAGGGATGCGAGGACTATTGGCATAACGAGCATCTTCAGGAGCCTGACGAAGAGGTCGCCGAATGGCTTTACGTACGTCTCAACGGCGTCCTGCCAGCCGAAGTGGGCCGCTACCAGGCCGAACACCGCGCCCAGAATCAGGCCCCAGAGTATCTTCCAGAGAACCGGATAGTCCAGATACCTCCTCAGAAGTCCCTTTCCCACTGTTCCACCCCCTTTGCTGGGCTGACTGATTGCCAGCAAAATCAATCAGTTGGGGATGATATATTAATTTTGCCCATTAAATATTGACAGAAGGACAAAGAACTTAGAAGAACCTTAGCGAAACGTCTCCATACAGGATTCTCCTTAACTGTCCGTCAATGCTCAGGAGTAATGAGCCGTCGTCCAGTATGTCAAGTGCTATACCAGAGATTTCCTCATCACCTTCGGTTACGGTGACGACCTTCCCCAGTATGAACGCCCTCTCGCGAACTTTCACCATCAGCAGGTCCGGCCTCTCGAGGAAAACCCTGTACCACCCCCCCAGATGGAACAGGAGCCTCTCGAGAACCGCATCGAGCGGCAGCTCCCTGCCGGTAAACTGCACCATCGAAACAGCGTTTTCTCTGAGCTCCTCTGGGATGGTGTTGTTCACGTTGAGGCCGATTCCCAGTATGCTGTACTCCCCCGCCTTCCCCTCGGTCAGTATTCCAGATATCTTCCTGCCCCCAGCCCACACGTCGTTGGGCCACTTTATCCCAGACTCTATCCCAAAGTCCGCAAGCGTGTCGATGACCGCCAGCGCCCCGACGAAGACGAGCCTTGGATCGACCCTGGGGGGTTTGAGGATAACACTCATCCACAGACCGCCCTCGGGGGAGGCCCAGGAGCGGCCCTTCCTGCCCCTTCCCGCGGTCTGTTTCTTTGCCACGACAACCGTTCCCTCCGGGACATCCCCCGCTATTCGCTTCGCGTACTCGTTGGTGGAGTCAACCTCGTCCAGGGTTATGCGCTTTCTTCCGATGATGCGCTCCATTTCCACCACCAAAGTGATTTCCAGGAACACCTTAAACAACCTTCGCCCAAAAACCTTAAATCCCCAAAAGAATATATCACTCCCGGTGATTAGTATGGATGCATACCAGAGCATCGGCATTAGGAGAAGGCTTAAGAGGTTCTTCCGTAGGGACGGGAGGGCGCTGATTTTCGCGATGGACCACGGCTTCGAGCACGGACCGACCGATTTTGAGGAGCACTGGGAGCACGTGAACCCGAGGATAATTCTCAGAAAGGTCGTCAGGGCCGGAATCGACGGCGTCATGATGCTCCCGGGCCTCGCGAGAATGGCGGGCGATGAGGTTAAGCCCAACGTGGGAATGATGATAAAGCTCACCAGCAAGACCAACCTCCGCCCGAAGGGCGACCAGCTCCTCCAGAGCCAGCTGGGTTTCGTCGAGGACGCGGTGAAGCTCGGCGCCGATGCGATAGCGGCCACCGTCTACTGGGGCAGCCCACAGGAGGACGCTATGATGCGCCAGTTCGCCGAGATAGCGAGCTACGCCCACGACCTCGGCTTCCCGGTCGTTCAGTTCGCCTACCCGCGCGGACCGTACATAAACGAGAAGTACGGCAGGAAAGAGGACTACCGCGTCGTCATGTACGGCGCCAGAGCGGCCGTTGAGAGCGGCGCGGACATGATAAAGACCTACTGGACCGGCTCGAGGGAGACCTTCGCCAAGGTGGTCGATGCTGCCGCCGGCATTCCGGTTCTCCTGAGTGGCGGGGCGAAGACCGATAACCCCGTGGACTTCCTCAAGCTCGTCTGGGATGTCATAGAGGCCGGTGGCGCTGGAGCCGTCGTCGGCAGGAACATCTTCCAGCGCGAAGACCCGGAGCCTTTCATAAAGGCACTTCTCCGCGTCGTCCACAGGAACGAGGACCCGGAGGAAGCGGCGAAAGCCGAGGGGCTCCTCTGATTTCAGTTATTTCGACTTTTGCCGATATTCTTTTCTCCTTTCGCCGCAATCCTTTTAAGGCCGGGGCTTTGTACCGTCTCACAACGAAACTGAAGGGGTGACTAACATGGCCAGGGTTGAAATCATAGACACCACCTTCCGGGACGCTCACCAGTCCCTCATAGCCACCAGGCTCACGACCGAAGACCTGCTCGCGGTAGCGGAGAAGATGGATAGGATAGGCTTCTACTCCATGGAGGTCTGGGGAGGGGCCACCTTTGACGTCTGCATACGCTACCTCAACGAGGACCCCTGGGAGAGGCTGAGGCTCCTCAGAGAGCACATCAGAAAAACCAAGCTCCAGATGCTCCTCCGCGGGCAGAACGTCGTCGGTTACCGTCACTACCCCGACGACGTGGTTGAAAGATTCATCGAGCTGGCCTACAGAAAAGGGATAGACATCTTCAGAATATTCGATGCCCTAAACGACGTCAGGAACATGGAGGTGGCGATAAGGAAGGCGAAGGAAGTTGGGGCGGAAGTTCAGGGTGCGATAGCCTACACAACAGGGAAGGTCTTCACGCTCGAATATTACATAAAAAAGGTCGAAGAACTCCTGGCGCTTGATGTCGATGTAATAACCATTAAGGACATGGCGGCCCTCCTGACACCCTGGAAGGCCTACGAGCTGGTGAGCGAGATAAAGGAGCGCTACGGTGTTCCCGTAAACGTTCACACCCACTCCACAACGGGAATGGCGGTCGCAACGTACCTCAAAGCCGTTGAAGCTGGAGCCGACTACATAGACACTGCCATAAGCCCGCTCGCCTTCGGAACCGCCCAGCCGGGCATACAGACCATCTGGCACGCCCTGCCCGAGGCCGTCGGGAGCCATCTCGACAGGGAGCTCATCCACGAGGTCTCACGCTACCTTAAGCAACTTCTCGATGAGAAGTACTCGGGAATGCTGCACAAAGAGGCCCTCATGGTGAACCCCTACGTGCTTAAGTATCAGGTCCCTGGGGGCATGTACTCCAACCTCATCTCCCAGCTGAAGGAGATGAAAGCTTTAGATCGACTTCAGGAGGTTCTGGAGGAGATTCCTCGCGTCAGGGAAGACCTTGGATGGCCGCCGCTGGTGACGCCGACCAGCCAGATAGTCGGAACGCAGGCGGTTCTCAACGTCCTCTTTGGGAGGTACGAGAGGGTAGCGGAAGAGGTCAAGAACTACATAAAGGGTCTCTACGGAAGGCCGCCGGGGGAGATAAACCCCGAACTCAGGAGGCGCGTCCTCGGCGACGAGGAGCCGATAACCAAAAGGCCCGGAAGCCTGCTCGAACCCGCGCTGGAGAAATGCAGGAAGGAGCTTGAGGAATTGGGATACCTGGAGAATGAGGAGGACGTTCTGACCTACTGCCTCTTCCCGCAGGTGGCGCTGGAGTTCTTCAGGGCGAGGAAGGAGGGCAGGATGAAGCCAGAGGTACCCCCTGCGGTTCAGAGGTTCAAGATTTACGTGAACGGCGTCGAGTTTGAGGTTGGGGTTGAGGGCGTTGACCTGAGCGCGCTCAGATACCTACCCCAGATAGCCAGAGTTCCGACTCCATCCAGCGCTCCGAAAACAGCACCTGCTCCGGCTCCCGCTCCGGTTACTCCAGCAGCAACGCCCGCACCAGCCAGCGAGGGTGCCGTAACGGCCCCAATGCCTGGTAAGATTTTGAGAATCCTCGTCAAGGAAGGAGACGAGGTCCAAACCGGGCAGGGATTACTCGTCCTGGAAGCAATGAAAATGGAGAACGAGATTCCAGCACCAAAAGACGGAGTGGTCAAAAAAATCCTCGTCAGGGAAGGCGATACTGTGGACACCGGACAGGCACTCATAGAGCTCGAATAAAACCCGCTCTCAGCCCCTTTCCTTTCCGTTGCTTTCTTAAAATACTTCCACCTGGAATCCGGGCACGGTTTCCAACGGTAAGTTCAAAAACGAAACATCTTCAGTTTTTTGCCGAAAAGCATTTATATTCAAAAAGTGTACATCACAGCGCAGAATATACTTGGAGGTGCAACCATGAACTCTGCTGTAATAGTTCTTCTGGCCGGTGTTATATACCTGGCCATGTACTTCAGCTATGGCAAGAGCCTTCAGAGCAAGGTCGTCAAGGCCGACCCCAACCGGCCAACTCCAGCCCACAAACTCTACGACGGGGTTGACTACGTTCCAGCCCACCCGCTGGTTCTGTACGGCCACCACTTTGCGTCGATAGCGGGAGCGGGACCTATAGTGGGTCCAGCCCTGGCAATGGCATGGGGATGGCTTCCGGGACTCATATGGGTCTGGTTCGGAAACGTCTTCATCGGTGCGGTGCACGACTATCTGGCACTGATGTCATCGGTTCGCTACGATGGCAAGTCCGTCCAGTGGATCGCAGGGAAGCTCATGAGCAGGAAGACCGGCATATCCTTTGAGGTGTACATCTGGTTCGCCCTGCTGCTCGTCGTCGCGGCCTTCGTTGCCGTCACCGCCAAGCTGCTCACAGTAACGCCCCAGGCAGCAACGGCGACGCTCCTATTCCTGCTCGTCGCGGTGATACTGGGATACCTTATGTACAAGGTCAAGATGGACTTCAAGATGGCAACGATAATCGGCATCATCCTGCTCATCATAGCAGTGTGGATCGGCCTCAAGTACCCGCTGATCTTCGTGGACGGCCAGACCGACCCGACCTCGGCCGCCTACACAACCGCATACCACTACTGGAACATAATCCTCATGGTTTACATCATAATTGCGGCCTCGCTTCCGGTGTGGATACTCCTCCAGCCCAGGGACTACCTCAACGCCTACATCCTGTGGTTCGGACTGCTCTTCGGCGGCATAGCCCTAATATTCCTGGCCAAGGACTTCGCCGCCCCCGCGTACACCATGTGGAGCGCCAACGTCATCAAGGGAATCACCGCCGACGGCTCCGTTCCGGTGGCGTCGCCCTTCTGGCCCACGATACCGCTCGTCATAGCATGCGGCTCTTTAAGCGGATTCCACTCGCTCGTGGGTTCAGGAACCACGTCAAAACAGCTCGACAATGAGATCCACGGCCTGATGGTGGGTTACGGTGGAATGTTCACAGAGGGATTCCTCTCCACCATAGTTATAACCTCCATAGCCGTCTACGGAGTCCAGCTCACCGGGCTTCAGCCCGCACAGTGGGGGACTGAATACATCATCAAAGGCGGTCTTGGCACATTCCTCGGCGGCTACGCCAAGGCAGTCAGCGAGTTCTACGGCGTCAGCGAGACCTTTGGAAAGACCTTCGCGACCCTCTGGGTCTCAGCATTCACCCTCACATCGCTCGATACTGCTACGAGGCTCGGCCGCTTCGCCTGGCAGGAACTCTTTGGAATGATCTCCGACACCAGCAAGGGCACCATGAAGCTCGTTACCAACAAGTGGGTCGCGTCGATAATCATCGCCGGCCTTGGAACGTACCTCGCCTGGGGAGCCGGCTACAAGGTCATCTGGCCGGCGTTCAGTGCGATGAACCAGATGCTCGCCAGTATCGCTATGATGACCGCTGCACTTTGGGTCGCAAAGGTCCAGAGGGCTGGAAACTGGAGCTGGGCGGTTCTAATACCTGCCCTCTTCCTCTGGATTACGGTGACGGCGGCGATAATCTGGTACCTCATCTACGTGCCGATGGTCGGCCAGTACCTCATAGCGGTGAAGGGAGCGCTCGTGGTCAGCCTGCTCCTCAACCTGCTCCTCGCCTGGGACTTCTGGGTCGCCTGGAAGAGACCGAGCGAGGAGTACGCCGCGAGCGCGGCCTGAATTCTTTCTTTATTTTCCGATTCTCAGGTGATGGAAATGAAGGACAGAGAAAAAGACCCTCTGGAGAACGTTAGGGCCTTCTTAAAGGGCTTTTTCGGAGCATTCAAACAGAACTCAACCGAGTATCTCGAGTTTGAGCTGAGGGAGCTCGAGAACGTGTTCGCACTCACACTCATGGGGGCTTTCGTTGGAATCCCCAGCCCGCCTACGACGCTCGTGATAAGAATCCTTCCCCACATGACGCGCGAGCTGTACGTAATGCAGCGCAGAGCTGTGGATATGGACGACGTGCTCGGCGAGCTGGCGGGAATGTTTGAAATCACGTGAGGTGGTCCCATGAGGGAGTTCTTCCTGCCCAAAAAGGGCTACCGCGTCGTCTTTTTCATAGGCAAAGGCGGAGTTGGAAAAACGACGGGTTCGGCGGCGGCTGCTGCGGCGCTCGCTGATATGGGCTACCGGACGCTGATAGTGTCGCTCGACCCTGCACACAACCTCGGTGACGTGCTGATGGTGAAGCTGAAAGACAAACCGAAGAAGATAGCCGAGAACCTTTACGCTAGTGAGCTCGACATGGAGAAGCTGATAAAGGCATACCTCAAGCACCTGGAGGAAAGCATGAAGCACACCTACCGCTATCTCACGGTCATAAACCTGGAGAAGTACTTCGAGGTCCTGAGCTACTCCCCGGGAATCGAGGAGTACGCCACGCTGGAGGCGGTGAGGGAGATACTGGCGAAGGGCAATGAGTGGGACGTGATAATCTTCGATACCCCTCCGACCGGATTAACCCTCCGCGTTCTCGCGCTCCCCAGAATCTCCCTGATCTGGACGGATAAACTCATCGAGATAAGGAAGGCCATCCTTGACAGGCGCGCCGCGATAGCCAACATACACGGGGAGCAGGAGTTCACCGTTGAGGGTGAGAAGATAAAGCTACCCACGAGGGAGCAGGACGACGCCGTGATGAAGGAGCTTAAGTCCTACCGCGAAGAGGTGGCCTTCGTTGAGGGAGTTATAACCGACCCCGAGAAAACGAGCGTCGTGGCGGTGATGAACCCGGAGATGCTGCCCCTTTATGAAACCGAAAGGGCCAGGGAGAGCCTTAGGAAGTTCCGCGTGCCCTTCAACATGATCGTCATGAACAAGGTTCTGGAGCTGCGGACGGAGGTTCCGGAGCTGAAGGCCAAGCTGGAGGCCCAGGAGCGGGTTCTCGGAGAGGTGGGGAGGAAGTTCAAGGGAATTGAGGTTGTGAGGATACCGGTCTTCGCGGAGGAACCCCGCGGGCTGGAGCGTCTCAGAACCCTCGGGGGAAAGATAGTTGGAGAGTGAAGAAATCTACGAGAGGCTTAAAAGGGTGAAGGAACCCATAACCGGGGTGGATATAGTGAGCCTCGGGCTCGTCGAGGCCGTCACCGTCGATGAAGATGGTGTAAGGGTATACCTCCGGCTCTCCGAAGGTCTTCACCACCCGTTTCAGAACGCCCTCAGCTGGCCCGTTCGCTGGCGGATCATAAGGGACATCGTCGCTGCCCTCGATGATGTCGCTGGTCTTGAGATACTCGACGCACGAACCCTCGAAAGATACTATCCACTGGAGGAGGATTGAGATGGACAATCAGGTACTGTTTGCTGCGATATTCCTTATTGCCGGCATTTCCGCCCTTCAGTTCTACAGGGGGCGGAAGCTGAACCTCATGCTGATGGAGCACTACATACGGGCCGTCAAAGAGGTGATCAAACCCGAGGATGAGCTTTACACCTGGCTCGGCGGCTACATCGGCTTTCGCGCCGAGTACAAGGTCAACAGGGGCAACCTCAGAAAGTTTGAGTACACCCTGACACTCCTTCCGAGGCACAGCCTTCTCTACTTCCCGATAGCATTGATAACGAGCCGGCACGACAAGCTGTACCTCGTCATCAAGCCGTTCTCGGATATACGAAGGGAGGCCCACCTGATACAGAAAGGCTACTACCGGATGAGGCCCGGAATAGATAACGAGGAGCTGCTCAGGAAGGAAGTCATCGAGATAGCCGGGAAGCAGTACGAGGCCCTCTACGAGAAGAAAAGGGACGTGGAGAACCTGAAGGCCCTCATCGAGAGCCTGTCAAGGCCAGCCAACATCAAGCACGTCTCGCTAACACCGAAGACCAACGTATTCTACGTCCAGATGAAGCCCGAACCCGAAACGATAGGGGAAGACGTCAAGAGAATCGTCCGGTTCGCAAACGAGAGGCTAAAGGAGAGTCCCTTCTCTTCCTAAATTTCTGCCCTCGCAACCTTTTTATCGGTTGAACCCATAGTTATACTTGGTGATACCATTGGTTAGTATCCGTCTGAAGGTCGGCCCAAAAGGACAGATAGTCATTCCAAAGGTCTTCAGAGAAGCTTACGGGATAAATGAAGGTGGAGAAGTCATAGTCGAGCCTACCGATAAGGGACTGATAATTATGCCCAAGAAAAGCAAAGAAGAACTGATTAAAGAGCTCCTCGAATGGAAGCACAAGAGAGCCAGGGGAAAACCCGCCAAACTCGGAGAGCTCAAGGGGATAAGCCTTGAAGACGAGTTCGATGATGTCTGGGGGATTGGGGAATGAAGCTCTTCATAGACACAAACCTCTTCGTTTACCTCCTAACCAAGACGCCCGAAGACGAGAGAAAGATAATTGAGTTCTACGCCGAACTGATTGAAAACCATAGCCTTTACACAAGTCCGCTGGTTCTTGACGAGACCATCCACGTTGCAAAGAAGAAATACGGCGTCCCTTACGAGCTTTCGATTGAGTTCATAGACGAAAAGGTTCTCCCTTACGTTGAAGTTCTCCCCCTGACCGTCTTTGATTACCTGACAGCCAGGGGGATAATCCTCAAGTACAACCTCCGCCCCTCCGATGCCCTTCACATTGCAGTTATAGAGAACAATGGCCTTCAGGCGGTAGTGAGTGAAGATGAAGACTTTGACGTTCTCCCACTAAAAAGGCTCTGGTTGGGTGGTTGAGATGGAGGTTTACAAGGCCAAATTCGGCGAAGCAAAGCTCGGCTGGGTCGTTCTCGTCCACGGCCTCGGCGAGCACAGCGGAAGGTACGGAAGACTAATCAGAGAGCTCAACGATGCAGGCTTTGCCGTCTACACCTTCGACTGGCCCGGCCACGGGAAGAGCCCCGGCAAGAGGGGACATACAAGCGTTGAGGAAGCGATGGAGATAATCGACGGCATTATAGACGAAATCGGGGAAAAGCCCTTCCTCTTCGGCCACAGCCTCGGCGGTTTAACCGTCATCAGATACGCAGAAACGAGGCCCGATAAAATACGGGGCGTAATCGCTTCCTCGCCGGCCTTAGCCAAAAGTCCGGAAACACCGGGCTTCATGGTGGCCCTCGCGAAGTTCCTCGGAAAGGTCGCCCCGGGAGTTGTTCTCTCCAACGGACTGAAACCAGAGCTACTCTCCCGTAATCCAGAGGCCGTGAAGCGATACGTAGAAGACCCGCTCGTTCACGACAGGATTTCGGCCAAGCTGGGGAGGAGCATTTTTGTGAACATGGAGCCGGCCCACAGGGAGGCAGGGAAAATAAAGGTTCCCGTGCTGCTGATCATCGGCACGGGCGACGTGATAACCCCGCCCGATGGCTCAAGAAGGCTTTTGGAGGAGCTCACAGTTGAGGACAAGACGCTGAGGGAGTTCGAGGGAGCGTACCACGAGATATTTGAAGACCCCGAGTGGGCAGATGAGTTCCATGGGACAATTGTTAAGTGGCTGGTTGAAAAATCGTACTCATCGGCTCAATAACGCAGTTTTACTTCCAGCAAACTATTTATTCGGGGCTTTTTTTCTTTAACACAGGTGGGTACTGTGAAGTGGGAACCGTCGATAATCCTCCTGGCACCCGACGATTTTCTGGTAGAGGGTTTGGCGGAACTGCTCAGGAAGGCCGGATACGCGGAAGCCGGTAGGGAATACAAGAAGAAGGGAGATGCCAGGCTCATCACGGTCATCGGAGAGAGGGAAAACCCGTTCCAGGGCCCGGAAAGGCTCTCGGTTTCTCTTCTCAGGGGAAGGGCCAGAAGCGAGTGGCTCAAGTCGGTATTAAAGAAGTACGACCGCGCGGTTCTCATAATACTCGACGGAGATCAATCAGAGCTGGAACTGAAGGGGGCAAGGGTGTTGGGCCCCGAGTGGCTGGCAGAGGCCTTCAACAGGTACTCCATAGAACCCCCGCGGACGCTCCTCGAAAAGCTAATCGGAGAGAGAAGCAGGGAGGAAGTCGAGTTCAGGGAGTTCGTCCTCGACGGGCCGCTCGTGGAGCCCCTCGACACCAAGAGGCTCGTGGAAGAGGCCAGGAGGGTGGCCGCGTATAAGTACAGCTTTTCTCATGAGGCCGCGAAGGTTAAGGCGTTAAAGCTTAAGCTCAGGCCCGTCTACATCGTCTCATGGAGCAGGGAAAGCGATAGCGGAAAGGCCCTCGTGAACGGCGACAGGGTGGTAATGAAGGCGGAGGGGGAGCTGAAGGGTCTGGCTATGAAGGTCCTCCTGGAGGACGTCGCGACGGTTCAGGCTACTGATGTAGAGATCAACGAAGCGCCCGGCCCTGAAAGGCTTGTCATCGAGGAAGCCGTCAGGAAGGAGTGGCTCGACCTGAAGGTCGTCCAGACGAGGAAGGCCTATGTCCCCGAGGGCGCGGAGCTGGTTCTTGGAGCGGGCAGGAACGAGGTCAGGGTTCATTTCGACTTCAACGAGGGGCGCGTCTGGGCCGAGGCGGAGCCTCTTCCCGATGAGGTTCTCCTGGAGCTTACCAGAAGAGCCGTCTTTGATGCCACAGGGGAATACCCCGAGGTCATTGAGGCAACGAAAAAGGGCCGCTTCACGGTTCTCAGAGGAAAAACGAGGCGGTACCTCTTCGAGGTGGAGATCAACTCCTACAGCGGCGAGGTTAAGGGAGTCTCTCCCGCCCTGAGCGAGGAAGCTATACTAGAAATCCTGCTCGACAGGTACCCAGACGGCAGAGTCATAGGAATCGAGAGGAAGCCCGAGAGGATCGTGGTGGACCTGATAACTGAGGGAACCGTTAAAGTCCTCTCCCTTGAACCCAGGACCGGAGAGGTTCTGGAGGAGAAAAGCCTAAGCCCGCCGGTGAAGGCTCTTCGGAAGGCCCTCGGAAGCGTTCTGGAATTGGATCGCCTTGAGCTCAAGTCCTGCAGGGTGACAAACCACGAGACTGTCAGGGCGGAGTTCGAGGGGAGAGGAATAAAGGCGAGAATAACGTACGACGGGTCCAGCGGCGAGATTATCGAGAAGAACGTCGCCATAGAGCGTGACCTGGCAGTGGAGCTGGCCCTGGAGCGCTATCCCGGATTCAGGGCTGTCTTCGTTGAGGAGTCGGGGGAGGGGTTCAGCATAACCCTTGAGGACGAGAGGCAGGTAGTAAAGCTATTCGTGTCAAGGGAAGGCAATTTGGAGGAGATGGACAGGTTCATAAAGGGAAGCGTCATCGAGGAGATAGCCCTTGAAAGAATAGCCGAGGTCGAGCCCAACCCCTCGGTGGAGGGGCTGAGGCTCTCGGACCATTGGGAGGTCGAGTTCACCGGTTCGAAGACCTTCGGAAAGCTGGTGATCCACAGGGAAACAGGGGAGGTTCTTTCCTTTGACTACCAGTACATAGAGAGCGCCATAGCGAAGGCATTCGAGAGGTTCGTGGGGGAGAACTACAGGGACAGCGTCTCAATAGAATGGGTCGCCCACAACATCGAGGAGGGCTACGCGAGCATAAAAGGAGTCGGAAGAAAGGGAACGTACTTCGCCAGGTTCAACACCCTGACCGGCGAGCTGCTGGAGCACGACTTCGTCCCGGCTGGAGGGCTGACGTCAAAGCTCAGGCTGGCGCAGGTGGAGGGCAAGTACACGGTTAAATGACTTCCCTCCTGTCTATTATGTGCTCCAGCTCCGGCCCGGTCTTTATGAGCGCGACCGGGACGCCGACCCTCTCCTCTATCTCCTCCACGAACTCCTTAGCCTTTCTCGGCAGCTTGTCGTAGTCGGTGACGCCAAAAGCATCTTTGTCGTACTTGTCCAGCATGGTCAAAGCTATCATCGTCGCGCCGTTGAGCCTCGCTGAGTAGCGGGCGAACTCGAAGTCGAACCAGCCGACCCTCCTCCGCCTCCCTGTGACGGTCCCGTACTCGACAAGACCCAGCTTCTCAGCCTCCTCCTGGCGCATCTCGGTCGGGAAAGGTCCCTCGCCGACCCTCGTTGGGAAGCTCTTGAAGACGACTATGACGTCGTCAACCCTCGTCGGACCTATCCCGACGTCGCTCGCTATGGCAGAAGCGGTGGTGTCCTTCGATGTGACGTAGGGGTAGGTTCCGTAGTAGAGGCTCAGGCCGAAGCCCTGCGTCCCCTCAACCAGGACGAGCTTTCCATCATCAAGGGCGTCGTTGACCTCCCGAGCCACATCCGTCAGGTAGGGCTCAATCTCTGGGACTTCCTTTGCAAGCCTCGCCCGCCTCATGACCCTGTCGGCATTAGCTGGCCCGCAGCCGCTCCCGGTGGTTCCTATCTCCTCGCGGAGGTGGCTGTTGCTCCTGTCGAGCTTCTTGTGCTCCTCCTCGATTATGGAACAGCGGTAGTCTATGCCGACCCTCCCGGCGACGTTGAAGTCCTTCAGGTGTTCAAGCTCGTGGAAGAACACCCCGGGATCAACTAGAACACCCGCACCCACGAGAAGCCTGGCCTTCGTCTGCATGAAACCCGTCGGAAGCTGTCTAACCGCGTACTTCTTACCATTGATAAAAACGCTGTGTCCTGCGTTCGTCCCAACGCCTCCGCGTGCTATGACCTCAGGCTCGTCCTTCAGGGCAAGGTACGCTATGATGGAACCCTTGCCCTCGTCTCCCCATTGACCGCCAACAACGATGTAGCTCGGCATGGCTCCTTACCCAGGTTTAAGTCAATAGGGGGCTTATAACGGTTTCGAATTTAACAAAAATACATCAAAACGCTGGGCACTGACCCGGCAAAAGGTTAAAACCCGCGGCAAACACTACATACGGGGGTAGCGATGAGGGACAAGCTGATAGTTGTTACAGGAGGGGCTGGCTTCATAGGCTCCCACATCGCCTGGGAGCTTGTAAAAGACAACGAGGTAATCGTCATCGACAACCTCTACACGGGGAAGGAGGAGAACATTCCACCGGGAGCGAAGCTCGTGAGGGCAGACATCAGGGACTACGAATCAATAGCAGAGCTGATAAGCCAAGCGGATTATGTTTTCCACGAAGCTGCTCAAGTTAGCGTCGTCGAGAGCGTCAGAGACCCGGTTTTCACCGAGGAAGTCAACGTCATCGGCACGCTCAACATTCTGAAAGCCCTTCTGGAAGGTCACGGGAAGCTGGTCTTTGCCTCCTCCGCGGCTGTCTACGGGGACAATCCAAACCTGCCGCTGAAGGAATCCGAGAGACCAAAACCGCTTTCACCGTATGGAGTGACCAAGGCAACAGCTGAAGAGTACCTGCGGGTCTTCAACGAGCTCTACGGAGTTCCAACCGTTGCACTGCGCTACTTTAACGTCTTCGGGCCAAGACAGAGCGCCAACCAGTACGCGGGCGTTATAAGCATCTTCATCAACCGCGCCCTGAAGAACGAGCCTCTCGTTATCTTCGGAGACGGTAAACAGACGAGGGACTTCATCTACGTGAAGGACGTCGTTAGGGCAAACATACTCGCCGCCGAGAGCCGCAGGAGCAACGGAAAGGTTTTCAACGTCGCCACCGGAAGAGGGACGAGCATTCTGGAGCTCGCCACCAAGATAATCGAGATAACCGGCGCAAACACCTCGATCCTCTTCGACAAGCCGAGGCCCGGGGACATAAGGCACAGCCTCGCAGATATAGGAGAGATAAGAAAGCTCGGCTTCGAGCCGGAGTGGAGCCTTGAGGAGGGGCTGAAGAAAACGGTGGAATGGTACGCTAAGGACCGTCGGCAACGGGAGTGAGGTTGGAAACCAGTTCCTTTATTCTTTCTTCCGTGCCGTTGCCCACCTGAATTAACGGAGTGTTGTTCGAGGGCACTTGAAGGGAAATCGGGAACCTGAGCGGGACGCTCTTTCCAGCCAGCAGAGCGTCGTTTAACCCCTGGACCGATGCCAGAGCAACGGCAGTTAAGGGAGACCCTACGGCCGTGGTGGCTGGGGGCTGTGGATGGAAGACAAGCTTGTAGTACCAGTACCCAACCGAGACAGAGGGCTCTGGATCAACGTAGTTCCTGACAACTATCCAGTAATACCTGCTGGGCTCATTTTTGTAATCACTCCACTGACCGAAGCCGATCCTGCCGTCTCCGGTTACAGTCACGGCGTAGCTTGACATCTGGGTGTACGTGCTGACGTTGCCCCAGTTGCCGTCCGGGTTCTTCTGGTAGAAGTTAAGCTGACCATTGTAGAGGGTCATGGTAATGTATACGTCAGTACTCCACGGGTACTGACTGTTCGTCCTCGAAGCGTCCCAGTATCCGGTCGCGTCGGGGTCGCCGGGGAGCGTGAAGGTCAGCAGTCCCTTGGCCTCACTATCGAAGATAGTGCCCCAGAAAATGGTGCTCCTGTATCTACCGCCGGCCCCCTCCGCGTAGGCTGTGTTGTCCGGGGCTATGTAGCCCATGAAGAAAGGTCCCAGAGAGTAGTACCGGGTATTGGTGTTGGGGGCGTTGTTAAACCTGGTGCCGTCGTCGTAGACGAGGTAAGCCCCAATGTGAACGGCGTAGTGCGTGCCGAAGGTCTTCTTGGTCCACACCCACTGGTTGCTGGAGAGCTCTAAGTAGCTGTTCGTCACCGTGACCGGGACGTTGCTTTCCCAAGCGGCGGTGTTGAAGGTGTTGAAATCATCAACGAAAAGGAAGGTCCTGTACAGGTTGTGGTAGCTGGAGTAGGGATTGGGCCACACGCCATAGTTGAGGCATATGGTCTTCGATGAACCCGCGGTGAGCTCGGGAAGCTTGACCCACAGGTACGCTATCCTGTTAACAGTGTCCAGGCGCTGAACCCAGAAATACAGTGGATTGCCGGCGTCATCTGTGAAGTAAAGGTTGGTTGTGTTGATGACGTTCCAATCAACGCTCCATGCCTCGTTGTTGTTATTGGCACTGTCGTCCAAGACGACCAGAACGCTGTAGTTGTAAAGGGTCTGCCCGCTGTTCTCCTTAACGGTTATCGGGGTGCAGAAGACGGTGGTGTTTGCGGTTCCAACTCCCAGCTCCCTGCTCGTAACCAGTATATTACCCGAGGTGAACGTGGTCTGGTAGTCGGGGGTCATAACGGTCACGACAGCCCTGGCGACATCGGCCCTGCTGGCTCCGTTTGGATTGACGAGGGAATACCGCAGAATGCTTCCAGCCGTCAAATCCGACGTGAGAACAATGGAGTAATTGTAAGCAATGGTGTTGTTGTTGGCGTCTCGAAGCGAAACATAAATCTGCGTTCCCGCAGGAAGGTCTTCCGAGAAAACGAGCTCACTGGAAGTTAATCCCGTGTTAAACCATATTGACCCCTGGAGAATGGGGGAAACAAGTCTCTGAGAACCGGCCCCAACCCCCTGAACGTCCACGTTAATCCCAGGCACGGCTAACCCAAAGGTTCCCAGAATCAGTAGCAGTGCGAACGCCACGGCAATGAATTTTATCCTCACTCTATTCATATCCCCCGTGAATAGTGCCGCGAGACATTTAAACGTATCCAAAACAAAGGCACCAAAACTCCCAATTTTACGAAACAAACGTGAGTAAACACGCTTTTCTCAGAACACTAAGTTCCGGTCCCAGCAGTAACTCATATGGTATCCGCAGAATTCTTCAATGAAGAATGGCAAGCAGGTAAAATCGAAATGAAACAGCTTTGGAGGTAGTGCATTACTTCTTCACGCTGAAACCCATCGCCTGCCTCTGCTGAAGCTCCTGCGCCTTCTGGGCGAGCTCTCCCAGCTGTCCTTCAAGCTTTCTGAGTGCCTCCTGGGTCTTGGCTATCGCCTCGTCGTACTCCCTGATGCGCGCGTCCAGATACGTTACCGCATCGTCGAGGTTCTTCTCTATGGCGTATCCAGCGCCAACGCTGACTATCGCGTTTTCCTTGTCTTCTATCCTCGCCTTAAGGAACGAACCCGCGCCAACCGGCACCAGAATCTCAGGCTTCTCCTCCTCGACCTTCCTGAGTCCCTCCAGCGTCTCCTTGACCGCCTGGAACTCGTTCCTCCCCAGGGTGAGCAGTTCGAGGTTCTGGGCCAAGAGCTGTGCCTGGGCCTGAAGGAGCTGATACTCGTAAGCGAGCTTCTCCATCTCGTTCATCTCGGCCATTTCACACCACCGGGGAGACTACGCGAGGGGGCTTTTAAGGTTTGGGTTGGAAAGCAAAGGGGGAAGAAAAGGGGCTCACTTAAGTATCTCTTCCCTGACCCTCTCCGCTATCCCCCTCATCGCTTCGGCAGCCTTCGAGTCCGGAAAGGCCTCGACGAAGGGCTTAAGCATGCTCATGCTCCTCGGAATGGCCCTGTCGTAGGGTATCTCACCGAGTATCGGGATTCCCTCGGCTTCGGCCCACTCCCTCAGGGCAGTAAAGCCGGGGTTGAAGTCGGCCTTGTTGATGATGAGGTAAGCCGGCTGCCTGAAGTGCTGGACGACCTTGTAGGCCCTCTGGACATCGCTGAGGGAAGCCGGTGTTGGCTCAGCAACTAGTATCGTCAAATCCGCCCCACCGATGCTCGCTATGACCTGGCAGCCTATTCCAGCGGCGCTGTCCACTATCATGTGCTCAAGACCGAGCTCGCCCATGAGCTTCTTCGCCCACTCCTTCTCCTCGGTAACGAGCTTTCCGCTGTTGGGCCTTCCAACGTCGAGCTGGGCAGAGATAAGAGGAAAGCCATAGCGCGTCATTGTTTTCCTCACCACGCCGGAGCGGACTTCCTCCAGCGTTATCGTCCCCGGAACCGGACAGACCAGACCGCATACGTTGCAGCCCTCGCAGGTCAGCTCGCTGACAACGTAGTCCCCGCCAATAACCTTGATGCAGTCGTAGGGGCAGCGCTCCTGGCAGATACCGCACCTTATGCAGCTCTCCGCATTTATCCTTGCCACCTTTGCACCTATCAGCTCCCTCTCCTCCTCCCAGCGCTCCACGCCGAGGAGCAGGTCGAGATTCGGCGCGTCTGCATCGGCATCAACGGCAACGAACCGGTACTCGTCCTTCAGCAGGTAGAGGAGTGAAGCTGTGACGGTGCTCTTCCCAACACCTCCCTTGCCGCTCGCTATGACCAGCTGCATCACTCACCACCTCCGAGGAACTCAACGACCCTGGAAGCAATCTCCCTGAAGAGCCCCGCTTCGGTATAATCCGTCAGGACTATTGGCTTCCCCTCAACGTAGCTCCTTATGATGTTCTCGCTGTACGGAATCTCCGCGATTACCTCCGCACCGTACTTCTCGGCAATCTTGCGCACCTTGCCCACGTCACCGAGGTCCGAGCGGTTCACAACGACCATCGCGGGAACATTCATCAGCTTCGCGAGTTTCAGAATCAGCTCGCCGTCATGAATGCCTAGGGGTGTCGGCTCGGTGACGGCTATGATGAGCCTCGAATCCTCAAGGGCCTTCGATACCGTGTTGCTCGTCCCCGCGGCGGTATCGACCATCAGAAGTTCCTTACCAAGCCCCTGAGCGCGCTTCTTGGCCCTCGAAACTATCGGCATCGCTCGTTCCTCACCCTCAAGGAGCCTTCCCGTGACGAGCGGGAAGCCGTAGGGAGTCTCTGTAAGATAAGTGTGCCCCATCAGCTTCTTGCCCGGCAGAATCGCCCCTGGAACCGGACAGACTATCTCACAGGCGGCGCAGCCGGAGCAGAGGTTCGGCATCAGGAAGGGCGTCCCGTCGCGCATGGTTATTATCGCGTGCTCCTCACAGACCTCGGCGCACTTCCTGCACCGGGTGCACTTCCCATAGTCGAAGCGCGGCATGAACAGTTCAACCGGCTCCTCGTTGGCCAGTTCCACGCCGAGGAGAAGGTGGTCGTTGGGAGCTTCAACATCGAGATCCGCCAGGACAAGGTCGTAGTGCTCTTTAAGCGCTATCGCGAGGTTTATCGCGACGGTCGATTTTCCAGTTCCTCCTTTCCCACCGCTCACCGCTATCTGCAAGCTCTCACCTCCAGGAATTAGGCTAACCTAAAAGCTTTTAAGCTTTGTGCATACGCTCAAAACGGTGATGCTCATGAGGTGCCTGAAGGTCGCGTTTGGAATGGAAAACGATGAGACGCTCATAGATGCCCACTACGGGGACTCGGAGTTCTTCGCGATATACGAGGTCTGCGAAGATGGTAGCGTTAAGCTGCTCGAAAAGAGGCACAATAAAGCTAAGGACTTCGAGGAGCATGATGAAGGCCATGGCGACCCCAGGAAGTTCAAGGCGGTTGTTAGTCAGCTCCTCGACGTTGACGTTTTGGCGGCCTTCAGAATGGGGCCGAACTTTTTGAGAATACGGGACAAAACCAACAAGGTGGCATTCTTCACGAGGACGAGGGACTTAAGCGTCGCCTTGGAGAGACTCATCGAGAACTTCGACGACATCTATACTCAAGTTCAGGCCAAAAAGGCCGAAAAGCCGCCGATAGAGGAGTGAGCGATGAGGTTCCTTGGGATAGTTCCCAAGGTTTCCCTTTTCGCGGTTCCCTACGCGGTTCTCGCATTTTGCCTAAACTCGAAGCTCTCCAGACCATTTATCAGGTTTCCCAGTATGGGAATTGCCCTTCTCACAGTTGGCATAGCACTCTGGCTCCTCTGCTATTTCCAAGTTTCAAGGGCCTACCAGAAAGGCGAGCTGCTCACAACGGGGTGCTACTCTAGGATCAGACATCCTATCTATTCAATCTGGGGGCTCCTGATTCTTCCGGGCTTCTCGCTCGTCATCGACGGTTTCATGCTCGGTCTGCCTTTCGTCTACTGGCTCGCGGTGGTGAGGTTTATAGGGGAGGAGGAGAGAGCCTTAGCGGAGAGGTTCGGCGATGAGTGGAAAAGCTACGCGAGAAAAACGCCCAGGTTCATACCGAGGATCTGAGCTTCTCCCCGTTCACCTCTATATCCTGATCCATCTAAAGAGGGCGGGCGTTGATTACGCGAAGATGATTGGGAAGATGAGCGGCCTTCCGCTTGAACTCATAACGGATGCAATCGGCGCCCTCCTTGAAATCGGCCTGATAGAACGCGACCCAGGGAGCGCGGTAAAGCGAAGCAAAGCAAGCTTCAAGAAGGCCTTCGAGGTCCACAAGCACCACACCTACTACCGCCTCTCGCGCGAGGGAGAACTCTTCGTCCGCTCGATTGATGAGAGGTGGCTTGAGCGATACTTCAACGGTCTTTTTCCAGAGGGCTGGAATGTCGTTAGAGCACTCGCCCAGAGCAGGGACGTAAAGGAAGCGGGGAAAAAGGTAAACATTGACGGCGAAACCGTTGAAGAGCTGAGGATTCTCATCTTCATAACTGAAAAAGGAAGAAAAACGGAGTTCTTTAAGAGGCTGTGGGAATTCCTCGGGGTTTAAAGCTCGATGACGCTCCCCGTTCTAACCTCAACGAACTTTTCGGGATATTTCCTCCGCACATACGCCTTCGCATCCTCCCCAGAACAGTGGGCAGGAGCTATGAACTCAGTCAACTCCGACAACCTATCAAGAGCCCCGGCCGGGAGGTAATGAAAACCACCGATTACGAGGTGGGCTTTCCCATAGCCAGAAACCTCAAGGACTGCCCTTGTAAGCCCCTCAACGCCCGGATGGGAACAGCCAACGATGACGACGAGGGCTGAAGGAGTTTCAACCCCGATAGCTTGCTCAAAACCGTTTAAGGGCCCCGAAGTCCAAACCCCTGCCTCAAGTTCACCGGCCTTCCTGACCTCCCCAACCCGGAACCCCCATTGTCTCACCATCGTCCCGTTTCCCGGCGGGGCGTAGAGAGGAATTCCAGGATTCAGCTCCCCTACGAGAGGAAGGCCTCCATAGTGGTCGTAGTGCCAGTGGCTCAGAACCGCGAAGTCGAGGCCTTTTAGAGATACACCCAACACTCTGGAGTTATGGAGGAGAATCTCCCCTTTAGTGTCCGCATCAAATATGAAGCGGTTTTTTCCCTCAACCAGAACGCTCCAGCCCCAGTCGTTGAGGAAGCCCTTTCCTGGGGTATTGTCGTTGAGGACAAGGATCCGCATAGCCGCCACCAGGTTCATTTTTAGAAACCTAACGAAGGCTTTTAAGCTTCACCTCCAACGGAACTTGGGATTGAGATGGAGATAACCTACCGCATCATTGGAATCATCCACAGCCCATTCAAGGAGCCGAAGGGCGTTCCAATACAGCCTTCGGCGGCGAGGGGCGTTAGGGGAACCGTCGAGGTCTTCCCGGAGTACGCACCCGGGCTGAAGGACATCGAGGGCTTCTCGCACATCATACTAATTTACCACTTCCACCTCGCAAAGCCTGGAAAGCTTTTGGTCAAACCCTACATGGACGAGGAGGAGCACGGGGTTTTCGCCACCCGCGCACCGGGCAGACCGAACCCAATAGGCATCTCGATAGTGAGGCTCACCGGCGTCGAGGGAAACGTGCTCCATATCGAAGACGTTGACATCGTTGACGGAACGCCCCTGCTTGACATAAAGCCATATGTGCCAGAGTTTGACATAAGGGACGTTGAGAGAAAGGGCTGGCTGGAGCGAAACGTTCACAAGCTTCCGGAGGCCAGGGACGACGGCAGGTTTGTAAGGGGATAGCTGGGACTGCCTCATGATGGCAGCCCTACGAAATTCAACTTCTATCCCAAAAGCCGTCTGGGGGTAGGAAGGACTTGTTGTTGGGCGTTCTATGGGTGCCGGTGCAGTAATCCTTCTGTCGGGATGCAATATCGGAGTGGTCATTAAAAATTCCTGGGGATTAGGACAACCGAAAACTTTAAATGCTGTGCATATGCACAAAATAATAGAACGAAAGCGAGGTGGTTGAGATGAGAATCGCGATACCCACCAATGGAGGGGGGCTTGAGGACACCGTCGCCCCTGTTTTTGCCAGGGCACCGGCTTTCCTCATAGCGGACGTTGACGAAAACGGCAACGTCACCAACAGCAAGGTCATCCAGAACGGTGCCGCCATGGCAGGAGGCGGAGCCGGGCCACTGGCCGTCCAGACCTTAATCAACGAGGGCGTCGAAGCGGTGATAGCACCGCAGGTCGGCCCCAACGCCCTCGGAGCCATACAGGCCGCTGGAATAAGGCTTTACCAAGTCGCCCCGGGGACACCCGTTGAAGAAGCGATAAAGGCAGTCGTGAGTGGAAGCGTTGGGCAGTTCACAGCTCCAGTAGCACCGGCTCCGGCAACCCCAACGGCGCCAGCTCCGGCCTACGGCCCGTACCCGGCGACGCCCACATACCCGGCCTACCCCGCTTACGGCTACGGCTTTGGCTGGGGCCGCGGTGGCGGCTGGGGAAGAGGCAGAGGCTTTGGAAGGGGATGGGGCAGAGGAGGCAGAGGCTGGGGAGCGAGGCTCGGCTACTGCCCATGGACCGGCCAGCCCAGCAGGAGAACCCTCCGCTGGCTCTACGGCTGGTGGTGAGCCCTTTATTTTTACCTTATGGACATGAGCTTTGAGAACGTATCGGAGGAAGGAGAATGCCAAGAGGAATGGGAAGAGGATACGGCAGGCCGGGGTACGGATTTTACCCGTTCGGGAGCACTTATGGTCTAATCGACCTGCTCTTCCTCATCGGAATCCTGTACTTCCTGTTCAAGTTGTTCGTCGTGGCGTTTCCATACGCTCTGGGTCTGATAGTACTCTTAGCCCTCAGGTCATTCCTGAGGCCCAGGCCCTGGGGAAGGCCATTTTGAGCGTATGCAAACTTTTTTAAGTTCGGTTTTCCTAATTCTCCAGGAGGTGATGTGAATGAGGATCATAGTCTCAACCGTAAACGGAGGACTCGATGACGGGGTGAACCCGGCGTTCGGGAGGACACCAACCTTCACGATAGTTGACGTCGAAAACGGAGAAATAACCGGCGCCCAGGTCGTTCAGAACCCTGGCTATTCTCAGCCGAGGGGGGCAGGCGTTACCGCGGCGCAGTTCGTCATAGACAATGGTGCCGATGTGGTTATAGCGGGTCAGTTTGGGCCCAACTCATCGGGAGTACTCCAAGCTGCTGGCATAAGGATGGTCTCGGCCCCGGCCACGATGACCGTCAGAGAAGCCGTCGAAGCCTTCTTGAGGGGTGAGCTCACCGGGGCCGTTTTTGGCCCTGAAGGTGGAGCCGGCGGAGGAATGGGAAGAGGTATGGGACGCGGCATGGGAAGAGGCAGAGGAATGGGTCGTGGAGGCGGAATGGGAAGAGGCGGCGGTTGGTGAAACTGCTCTTCTCTTCCAACATTTTCGCGAGTACACCCAACAAAAGTTAAAGTCCTAACATAATTTGCCTCGTTCATACTGAGAAACTCTAAACCTACCCGAAGGACAGGGCCTACGAAAAGAAAAACGTAACGAGTAGAGAGGTTTTTATATGATGTGGTAGATGACAATGCTGAGGTGATTTCAATGCCGATTATGAGGCTCTGGCACGGAAGGGTGCCAATCGAAAAGGCGGACGAGTACGAAAAGTTCCTCATCGAGAGGGCGGTTCCTGACTACGGCTCCGTCGATGGACTTTTAAAGCTCTACTTCACGAGGAAGGATGAAGGAGACGTTGCCCATTTCCTTCTCGTCACGATATGGGACTCGATGGAGTCCATCAAGAAGTTTGCAGGGGAAAACCCGGAGATAGCGAAGTATTATCCAGAAGACGATGACTTCCTGCTGGAAAAAGAGAAGTACGTTCAGCATTACAGGATTTTCTACGAAGGATGACCGGGAATGAAAAGGGGCCAGCTGTGGGCTGGCATTCTTTCTCCCCAAGTAGCCCTTGGCGGGATAGGCATTGCAATCATGATAAACCGCTCCTGGTGGAAACTAACGGACAACGCGATAAGCGACCTGGGAAAGGTCGGTCTCCCGTACAATTGGGTGATGAACGTTCCGCTGTTCATATCCGCTGTTCTCGCCATCTATTATGCAGCCGGTCTGTTTGGTGAAGTTAAAAACAGGGTTTTCAGGCTTGGAATCGCCCTCTTCGTTATCGGACTGGTCTTCTTGGCCGGGGTGGCACTCTTCCCGGAGGGGACTGGGCCCCACTACCACGTCAGCTGGGGGTTCTTTCTGGCAGGGAGCATCGGGTATTTAATAGCAGGGGCAGGTCTCTGGCTCGAAGGCCTACGGAAGTTCGGAGCCTTCACGGTTTTGCTTTTCACCGCCGAGGTTCTCCTCGCGAGATGGACATTTAGAATCTTCAGCGGCGTTGCTATCGCCGAGTTCATTGGAATTTTCGCTATGATAATCTGGCACTATTCCCTGATGGGAACACTTCTAAAAGCAGGGTTTTTGGGGATTAAGGATTAACAAATAGCGGTGATCGGTATGCTCAGGATAGACCTTTCCGGCAGGTTAGCCTTTACAACGGCCTCAAGCAAAGGCATCGGCTTCGGCGTCGCGAGGGTTCTGGCAAGAGCTGGAGCGGACGTGATACTACTATCGAGAAGCGAGGAAAACCTGAAGAAAGCTATGGAGAAAATTAAAGCCGAGAGCGACGTTGAAGTCCACCACATAGTTGCCGACCTAACCAAGCGGGAAGACCTTGAGAGAACCGTTAAAGAACTCAAAGACATTGGGGAGCCCGACGTGTTCTTCTTCTCAACCGGTGGCCCAAAGCAGGGCTACTTCATGGAGATGGCCATGGAGGACTGGGAGAAGGCCGTTGAGCTGCTCCTCTATCCAGCGGTTTATCTCACCAGAGCCCTCGTCCCCGCGATGGAGAGAAAGGGCTTTGGGAGGATAATCTACTCGACCAGCGTCGCCATAAGGGAACCGATACCGAACATAGCCCTCAGCAACGTTGTGAGGATTTCAATGGCCGGCTTAGTGAGAACACTCGCGAAGGAGCTCGGGCCGAAGGGCATAACCGTCAACGGCATAATGCCCGGAATAATAAGAACCGACAGGATGATACAGCTTGCAAAGGACAGGGCGGAGAGAGAAGGAAAGACCATCGAGGAAGCCCTAGCCGACTACGCGAAGCCGATACCCTCGGGAGGCTCGGCGAGCCGGAAGAGATAGGCTACCTTGTAGCATTCCTCGCGAGCGAGCTTGGGAGTTACATAAACGGCGCCATGATTCCTGTCGATGGGGGAAGACTTAACTCCGTCTTCTGAGATGCTGCCTCTTTTTTTATACTACCCACTGAATCGGTTCAAAGTGTAGGTGACGGAGAACAGTCCAAGAAAGAAATATTTTTCTTTTTCCCGTGAAGCTTCATGCACCTTCTACCACCCGTCAAGATTCCTTGGAAAATTTTGCCTTCACGGGAATCTTTGTAGCGGATACCTGGGGTTGGATTTGGGATCGTGGTTTTTTTGCTCCGCAGTGCTCAGGATAATCAAAAATAAACGTCGGGGGAATAAGTCATCTTCTCTATGAAGTTACTGATAAGTCCCGGCCGGCATTTACACTTCCACATCCCACAGTGCCAGCCCGTTCTCCTTCGGTTTCCTCTCAAGGAGTTCTCCGAGGAGTTCCTGTATAAAGATCTCGGCCACAAAGACCTCCCCTTCAACGAGATGGCCCCCGTAGAGCATGCCGTCGGAGTCTCCTAAGGCAACGTGAATGTGAGCAAAGGGTTCCCCATCCTTGAGGCTTATGTTACCAGCGAGAGAGACTAGCTCATAGGTACCCGTCAGCTCGATGACCTTGTACTCCCTGGCTTCCTCATCGAAGTAACCTATCTTCGGGTTTTTCAGACTCCCGATGGCGCTGACGGTTCCAATCAAGACGTTGTTTTTCTTTGCAAACTCGTTTATGAACTTCAGGAGCTCCTCCCCCTCTGGAATCCGGAAGAGGAAATTCCGCCCCCTTGAAAACCTCACGGCACTCACCTCAAAGCTAATAAGCCTCTCCCGATTTAACCGTTTGGGTGAAAAGAATGAACATCAAAGGGGCGATAATGAGGGTCTTTCCAGAGATTCCGGAATTCGACGAGGTTGACTTCTCCCAGTACTCAACACCCTACGCGGCAGTTCTAATTGCCTTCTTCGAGAGCGGGAAAAGCGGCTTAAGGGAATTCGAGGAGTTCGTAGAGAAAAACGGCGGAACGAAGGCCGACGTTGGAAGGTTTCTCATCTCAATCTTCCAGTACCTTCTCATCCGGTACCGCCGCTACGGGGATGAAAAGGTCGAAGTGCCGGCGTTTAAGGTCTTCCTGACCCTCAAGGGCTGGCTCAACGAAAACGGCTTCGAGAACGATTACACCAGACTTCTTCATTCATTCGTCGGCTACCTCGTGGATATAGCGGAGAAAATTGCGGAAAAGTCTGACTGCGAGCTGGGTTTGGCATACATGAAAACCGCCTACCTGCTAACGATCGAAGCAGAGGAAACCTTCAAAGAAGAGTATTTCAGCGAACTCAAGAAGACTGCCCAGGGGATGGTCGCAGAAATCTACAGGAAATGCGGAATCAACGGAGGGCTCCCCGAAAAAAGGGAGAAGGGCTGTTAAGCCTTTCCTTCCTCAATCTGCTTCTTAAAGTAGGCGTACATGGCGTCGTAGAGGTAAAACTCCTTCTCAAGGGTTTCATAGTCATCCTTGCATATCATCCTGTATCCTCTTGCGAGTATATCGAGGGCAACCGCCAGGGGCTGGGGATTCTCAACGTGAGTGTCGGCCTCCCGAACTATCTCGGCAATCTTCAAAACGGCGGGGTCTGTTATGTTGTACTTCTCAACGAAGGCATCGAAGGAGCATTTTCCATCATGATGACCGAGCTCAACCCCCTTAAAATCAAAGGGTATTCCCTCGGTGATTGTTGCGGGGTCTGTATCGCGGGGCACGAAGATAAACTCCGCCTCGGGGTCAATAAAACGCCTTATAAGCCAGGGACACGCCACGCGGTCAACGTGGACGTGTTCACGGGTCACCCACTTCATAAGATCGCCTCGAAGAAGAGTCGACGTCTTTCTATTTACGGGTTGCGAAAATAGAGAAGACAAAGAACGGCCCAACAGTCACTTCTCAAGGGTTACCTCGGCGTAGCTCCGCGGGTCTTCCCAGATTTTTACACGGATTTTCTCCACGTTGTCTCCCGCCTTCTCCGCTATTCTCTCCGCGAACCACTCCGCTATGAACTCTGCCGTAACGTTGGGCTTATCCAGAATAACTGCCTCATCGGCGGGCAGTTCTATACGTTTTCCATTCTTTTCTATGACAATAATGTCCTCCTTCCTCTCCACCACCCAGCTCTCGCTCACGATGATCCTGTGGTCGAGGAGCTTGATAAGCCTGCTGAGGTGGTTGAAGTCAAATATCATGCCGTTCTCATTGAGGTCACCCCATATCTCGACGTCCACGTTGTAAGTGTGCCCGTGTATCCGGAGGCACTTGCTCTCGTAGGGCAGGGCAAGGAAATGCGAGCTGTCAAAGTCTTTGTGCCATCCTATCTTCCTCTCGGTCACGTGAAACCCCATAGCTCTCACCACCGAGGGTTTGATGGAGAGAGTTATAACCCTTACTGGAGGGGAAAGCCTATAAACCCCAGAGCTCAAAGGTCATCGATAGCCATGCCGATGGGAATGGGACCCGGCTGGGGCCGTGGAAGGGGAAGGAGAAGGAAGCTGAGGATGATAGGATTCGTCCCGGAGGTTAGACATTTCTATCCCGCGTTGCCCCCGATGGGCCAGCCCAAGCCACCGATTTTCATGACCTACGAAGAATTTGAGGCTCTCAGGCTGGTGGATCACGAAGGGCTGACACAGGAAGAAGCTGGAAAGAGGATGGGAGTTTCCCGAGGCACTGTGTGGAGGGCGCTGAGCTCCGCAAGGAAAAAAGTGGCCCAGATGCTGGTTGAGGGAAGGGAACTTATAATTTTACCCCAGGGAAACGAGGTCCCAAAAACTCCTGGCGAGGAAGAGTTATAGTTGGTTATTCCCTTAAAAGCAGTTCTTATTGTCGAATATTTGCCAATTCGGCTGTTCTTCTGCCGGTTTGGGATTTTAGGGTTGCCTAATTTTTGTGCGAGTTTATCTCTCAAATTTTTGGGTGAATTTATACTTTTTAAAGAGGTCACTAAAAGTACTTATTTTTATGCTTTAATAGATACTTTATAATTTATCGTTAAAATTAAAATGACACAAAATAAAAATACCAAAATTTTCAAAAATTGTAATATTACAGGATTAGAAGATTAGTAAACTCAAAAAATCTACCCTCTAAAAAAGTAAAATATCAAAAGATGAACACATTTATACGGCCCAACCAGGTTCGGACCCAGTCAGGTAGCGTTTGCTAAAAATATGCGGGAGCAAGCTCCCACACGGTACAGTCAGATTACGTGGGCCCTACTGTCGATTACATCCGCCGATACGCGGATAGTATTGCCTCCGCTAGCTCAGGAGACGTGGCCTCAACCGCCCGCACATCGATAACAAAGGCCTTAGCCAGCCCCGCATTCGCGTCTCCCCGCACAAGCTTCTCGGGATACCCCGCCTCCTTGAGGACATGCTTCTCCATACTGGTGAGGGCTTTAAACGGTATGATAAATTCAAGGTGCTTGGTTCTGTAGTTCTCTCGGAAGAACGGGCTGATCGAATCACGCAGGGGAGAGGCACACTCAAGCTTCGCAATGATTATCTCCTCCGCCAGTGGCCCCAGGCACTTGTATCCCGGGGCGGTGCATTTGGTGGTCTTGGTATCTTTCATTCGTTGGACACCTCCTGTGTGAGTACAAAAGTAGCGCCGTATTCAACACGACGGGGCATGTATTCATGGGGGTCTTTATATGAGTATCTCACAATCCAGAATCCCCGGGGCCTAAGGACTTGGCACACCTGCACTGGCACCGGCAAATAACTATCCACGACCCCACTGTCGCCCCTTGTTGGTATTTACTACTTTATTTAATTTTCCTATAATGTGCCTTATATCCAAAATCCATGGACATGTAAGAACATTAAAAAGAGCAGAAACAGAGTGGCCGATGAGTGAACTGCACGGGGGCATCCCTTACATGCTCAAAGCTATATGTTCCAGCTAACTGTCGTCAGTGCCATCCACAAATGCCACGGCGGATTGAAGTGACCCCCCACATATGGTATATTGCTGGAGACGTAAGAACTCCTAATTTGCATCTGATTCGCGGAGACAGAGCTACAGCTGCAGGAACTGCAAATAAATTATCACGATGTACTGAGAAGGATTGGATAACACAAACTGAGCATATATAGCCGCAACCAGGTTATCCCCTTCACTGAGTATTGAGGGTACAACTAGGACACCCTCTCCGAAGTGGGGATTTTATCGACAAGGTCCGGCTTCTACAGACCAAAAATTGATTACAATTAAAAGTAGTATCAATTCCAGTTGTGGGTGCTACTGCCAGTGGACTCAAAGACAGCAGCAGGGACAAAGTCACTCGTCGGTATGTGCCGGCCACACATCTTGCCCCACCCATGACGATTGTGCAAATTACGTTAGGAAAAAGTTAAAAATCCAAATTTTTTAATATTTTAACCAGTAATTTTTAAGTTGAATAAACAAGAATTAAATGTAAAATATAATTTAAGAGTGAATAATAATTAAATAGAAAACATAAAAATCACCATAATTAAATGTAATAATTCGCCCAAAAATTTGAGAGATAAATTTGACGATGGCGGCAGGACAACAAAGACGATGCAGAGAACAAAAAGTAAGAAATTAAAGTCTCACCGCCCTTCTTTTCGCTCTTTTTCCTCTATCCACGCGATTACGTTGTCGACTATCCGCGGTGCCATGCCTATGTAGTTCTCCGGCTTCAGGCTCTCAAAGTCTTCTTCAGTTAAAAACTTCCTCACATCTTTGTTTCCCATGGCAACATCTATCAGGTCCCTGTTCTCGTAGAACGCCTTCATTGCCAGTTGCCTGACGAGCTCGTGCGCCTCCTGCCGCCCCATCCCTTTCTCCGTCAGCTTCAGCATCAACGGCTCGGCCATGATGAGGTTGTTGGTCATGTAGAGGTTACTCTTAATGTTCTTCGGAAAGAACTTCAGCCCGGAGAGAACCTTCTTCATGCTCTTGAGCATCTCGTCAAGCAGGACAAAGCTCTCAGGGAGGATGACCCTTTCAACGGAGGAATTTGTGAGGTCCCTCTCGTGCCATAGGGGGTTGTTGAGCAGTGCAGGAATGACGTTGGAGTAGAGAACCCTCGCCAGGCCGCTCACCTTCTCGCTCCGTATGGGGTTCCTCTTGTGGGGCATTGTTGAAGAGCCCACCTGTTTTTTCCCAAAGGGCTCGCTGATTTCAAGTATCTCGGTCCTCTGGAGGTTCCTTATCTCCAGGGCAATCTTGTCAAGGGTTGAGGCTATGAGTGCCAGAACCATCATGAGTTCTGCATAGACATCGCGCTGGATTATCTGGTTGCTTATCCTGGCGGGTTTTAAGCCGAGGTCTTCCATGACGAGGCGCTGTATCTCAAGCCCCTTACTCCCAAAGCTCGCCATGGTGCCGACGGCGCCGCTCATCTGGCCAACTAAGACTCTTTCCTTCAGCTCATCTATTCTGTCTATGTGTCTCTGTATCTCATCCAGCCATATCGCGAACTTCATGCCGTAGGTCGTTGGGACCGCGTGCTGACCATGGGTTCTTCCGATGCAGACGGTGTACTTGTGCTCCCCGGCGAGGTTCTTGAGGATCGAACGTATCTCCTTGAGGTCGTTCTTCACTATCTCCAGGCTCTCCTTTATGAGGAGGGCGTTGGCTGTGTCTATTATGTCATTGGAGGTGGCGCCGAGGTGAACGTACTTGCCGTGCTCGCCGCAGACCTCGCTAAGGGCCTTGACGACGGCCATTATGTCGTGGTGTATCTCGGCCTCTATCTCCTTGACACGCTCCACTTTGACCCACTTCGTGTTGGCCCTCTCGGAGATGACGCGGGCACTATCCTCGGGTATGTTTCCAACCTTTGCATGGGCCCTTGCCAGAGCCGCCTCAACGTCGAGAAGTTTTTGGAGTTTATTCTCCTCATCCCAGATGCGTCTCATTTCCTCGCTCCCGTAGCGGTAGTCAATCGGATGAACGGCCATATTATCACCAACCATATGGCAATTTCAGGACCTTAAAACCTTTCGCTTAACATAAATTTGCAGGAACATGGTTGGTCATTTGATTTGCTCATCGGAGCCACAGGAGTGTTCAATAACGCTATTAAACGACCGAAAAGTATTTAACCGGAACCCGACGATAGCCTAACGACAAAACTTCCGGAGGTGCCAGAAATGGCTGAGGAGCACGTCGTCTACATTGGAAAGAAGCCGGTTATGAACTACGTCCTCGCTGTGATAACCCAGTTCAACGAGGGCGCCAAGGAGGTCAGCGTCAAGGCTCGCGGTAGGGCCATCAGCAGGGCCGTCGATGTCGCCGAGATCGTCAGGAACAGGTTCCTCCCAGAGGTCAGGGTCAAGGAGATCAGGATCGGCACCGAGGAGCTCCCGACCGCCGACGGCAGGACCGCCAACACCTCGACCATAGAGATCGTTATGGAGAAGCCGTGAATTTGACCCCCTTTCCTTTTCCTTCGGGACTCTTCTGATGCTTCAAACTGACTTGAAGCTGTGAAAAGCTTTAATACGTCCTCACCGTATTCTCCCCGGGTGGCGCCGTTTGGACTATGAGACAATAGACATACACGACGAAAGGGCCAAGGAGCTTGCTCAGATTCTGATGAACGACAAGGCCATAGCTATCCTGCATCTTGTGGAAGATCGGGCGCTGTCAATAAGCGAGATATCGCGCGAGCTGAGCCTTCCCATCTCCACGGTCTCATACCACATAGACAAAATGCTCAAGGTCGGCCTCATCGAGGTGGCGGGGAAGAAGTACGGGAAGAGGCTCCAGGAGGTCAAGCTCTACCGCGCCTCCAACAGGCCCATACTTCTCGTACCCCGCAGGAACATTGCAAAGGTGAGGAAGAAAGCCGTCATGAGCTTTGAGAAGCTACACGTTATAAGCCTGGGCCTCGCCGGGCTGGTGGCGGTCGGGGTGTACGCCGCGGCGCGGAACGTACTCGCCCCCACGAATTCCGGCGGCACAACCGGGCCAATCACTAAGTCCGCGGCGGACAACGTCTCGATGATGGTGGCATCCGAAAGGGCCATCGTTCCCTCGGCAACGAACACGAGTACCGAATCCGTGCTCCATGCGATTCACTCCACGGTGCCCCGTTCAGGTCTTGAAACCCATGCGACGGCCGTTCCGGTGGGCTTGGCCATTGTCGCGTTCATCTTAACGTTTCTCCTGATTTCGTACATTATGAAGCGCAGGAGTTGAAGAAAAGGTTTTTAAGTTTCTTCTCCAACCCCCGTTGGCGAGGTGATAAAATGGCACCTAGGATAGCCGTGGGACAAGTGGTTAAGAGGAAGGCAGTCATTGTCAAGCCGGACGATACCGTCCACAGGGTCGCCAAGATTCTCTCAAAGAACAAGGTGGGAAGCGCGGTTGTTGTTAAAGGTGACGAGGTCATTGGAATAATAACCGACCGTGATATACTCGACAAGGTCGTTGCGAAGGGAAGGGACCCCAAGACGGTCAAGGTCGAGGAGGTCATGACGAAGAACCCGATAACCATCGAGGACGACTACGAGGTTCAGGACGCGATCGACAAGATGATGGACAAGGGCATCAGGAGGCTTCTCGTTACCAGACTGGGAAGGCCGATAGGCTTCGTCACCGCGGCAGACCTTCTAGCTGCGCTCAACGCGTACAACAGTGAAAGTGAGGAGGAGACCAGCGAGGAGACCGAGGTCTACGGCATCTGCGAGCTCTGCGGTCAGTACGGCCCGCTCTACAAGGTCTACATCGAGGGCGGCGAGAAGTGGATATGCGAGAGCTGCAAGGACAGCCTCAATCTCTGACTCCCTTCAGTTCTTTCATAACTTCGTCCATTACCTCAGCGAAGGCTCTGTTTCTGTTCTCGACGCTCAGCGTGTAGAGCTTTCCACGGGGGCGGAACTTGTCAGCCATCTTCCTGTGGACAACTGCCAGAAGGGGCTTTTCTGACCTCAGAACTTCCCCCACAACGCGGATGAACTCGTCGCTCTTGTACTCCATCGGGCCGATTTCGTCTATGACTATCAGATCGGCCTCAACCAGGGCGCGTTTTATCGCCGAAACACCGACACGGTTTATTTCGTCAACATGGACGACGTACTTCCCGAAGGGAACCCCTGGGAGGTGTGAGGTTCCCCTAACGCTGGCCAGGGTTCCCTCTTCCCCGGTGTCGAGGGCCGTAATCCTGAATCCCACGCGCCTTCCTCCCCTCCGCACTTCTCTCGTGATCATTCCGCCGACGAGATAGCCCCAGCGATCGACTTCTTTAGCAACCCGCTCCACGAGCGTTGTCTTCCCGACTCCCGCCGGACCGGTCACGAATATTCTCAGCGTCATTTCAACCACCGAAGGAGATTTAAGTTCCTCCCTTAAACCCTTTGGGGTGATGACTGTGGAGGTAAGGTATAGGCCCGAGGAACTCACGAGGCTTCCGAGGAGCGTGAGGTATGAGAAGGGAAAGGTCATCATGATCGACCAGACCCTTTTGCCGGGGGAGTTCAAGACGATAGAGCTGGGAACCGTTGACCAAGTCGCGGAAGCGATAGTCACGATGAAGGTCCGCGGTGCTCCTGCTATAGGTGCTTCCGCCGCCTTTGGTTTAGCTCTCTACGCGGACACGACGAAGGCCAAAACCAAGGACGAGCTCATGGACGGATTTTACTCGGCCTACGACAGGCTCAAGAACACGAGACCGACGGCTGTGAACCTCTTCTGGGCCCTCAACAGGATAAAGAAGCTCGTGGAGGAAAACCTTGAAAGCCCGCTCGACGAGATTAAGAGGCTTATCGTCGCGGAGGCGCAGAAGATAGCGGATGAAGACGTTGAGGCCAACCTCAGAATGGGGCACTACGGAGCCGAAGCCCTGCCTGAGGGGAACGTTCTCACCCACTGCAACGCGGGAAGCTTGGCGACCGTCCAGCTCGGAACCGTTGGCGCTGTTTTAAGGGTCATGCACCGGGACGGAAACCTGAAGCTCCTCTGGGTGGATGAGACGAGGCCGGTTCTTCAGGGCGCGAGGCTTTCCGCGTGGGAGTACCACTACGACGGGGTTCCGCTAAAGCTGATAACCGACAACATGGCCGGCTTTGTGATGGCTCAAGGCAAAGTCGATGCGATAATAGTTGGTGCCGACAGGATTGTAGCGAACGGCGACTTCGCCAACAAGATAGGCACCTACACTTTGGCAGTTTTGGCGAAGGAGCACGGGATACCGTTCTTCACGGTCGCGCCGCTGTCAACGATTGACATGAGCCTTAAGAGCGGAAAGGAGATACCCATAGAGGAAAGGAAACCGGAAGAAGTTCTCACCTGCGGTGGCTGCAAGATTGCCCCCGATGTGGACGTCTACAACCCGGCCTTCGACGTCACGCCCCACAAGTATCTCACTGGAATAATAACCGACAGGGGCGTCGTTTATCCACCATTCGAGAGGAATTTGAAGAGGCTGTTCAAGGAAGAACCGTGAAACCTTCCTTTTCCGCGGCGTTTGTTTTTATTTTAGCAAAAGAATATTCCAAAAAAGGAACAAAAACTTAAAAGCCAAATTTAAAGTTTAAGGGTTCATAGGTGTGTGAGTATGAGAGGTATACGGGATCTCAATATACTTAAAGACTACGTTCATGACGCTCTAAAACAAGAAATACAAAATGGGAATGATAAAATATACATAGGACGGAGAGCTAGTGGCAGTGCGAGTGGTTTACCCTTCGAAGAGTGGACAAAAGAAGCGATTGAAAACTATGCCAGAAGGAACAACATACAGATCAGGGTGTTTCTTCAGGAGGAATTTCTAAGGGAGGTGGTGGATGAGCTTAAGAATAGGGGATACACCACACCTCAGCGCATTGAGAACTTTCTTTATGAAAATACCTGGTGGGGGCTGAGACCTTCCTCACAGGGACAACACTACTTCTTCTCAAAGGGACAGCTGGAGGATGCAATAGCTGGTCGGGATGTGAGAGCATATCAGCAGAGTATTGCTGATTTGGTAGTCTTCTATGGAGACGACCTGATTGCAGATATAAATAAGATCGTTGCCATAAATGTGAAGTCTCACGATCTTGGGAAGAAGAGTAGGCATCCGAACATTGTTTCAGCGAAGCGCCTTCTGGAGTACTTTAACGACATACTCGATAAGAACCCTAGCTATCTCGACGATTTTGAACTGTGGTTTATTGGGATATATTACGAGAGAAGAGATTCATATGCATATCTCTCACAAAACGAAGTTTATCTAAGGGACTTATTCAAATTGAAAATATCTGAAATACCAGTGATCAACTTCGATGCGGCAATCCAACTGCAGTGGCACATTAAGGAAATGGAAGAATACCAATCTCAAACAAAAGAAGATTTTATTAAAAATCTGGCGGTTGAAACACAGAAACGGTGGAAGGAGTTCTCAGAGAAGCGGACGGAAGTAATCGACGATTTGGTCGGCAGTATATTGGAGAAGTTATAAACTTGAAATGCAAATGGGAAGCACCTTAAACATCAATAGAAAAAGATCGTGAAAGAGTGATAGTTTAACTCATCACATCTTCTCCTTTGTTCTTATCAGTTCGGTTACACATTCGTCTATTCTACTGATGTATTCTGATGGCTTCTTTGTTTTGATGATCTTTTCCACCGTCGCAACAATCTCGTCGTGTATCCTGACCTCCTCCTCGTTCGAGAAGTCGATCCGTATTATTGGAATGATCGCCAGTGGTCTCTCTGAGAAATCATAGACCCCGCCGCGGGAGAAACCTTTGTGGAGGATGTAGTCCTGATATACACTCGAATTGAGGAGACCGACGACATACTTAGTGCTCTCTTTGACCCCGTCCTTGAGGACTATTACGGTCACATCCTGTGTAGCATAGTATCTTTCGTCCTCGGTATCGTGGATATATGTAAATCTGAAGTAACCTCTGGAGTCGTAGCGCTCTTTGCTGGGTATCAATATCTTTTCGTTGTGATTTTCGAAGAGGTGTTTGTTTCTGGGGAATACCCAGTGCCACCAGGGGATATCTCTACCGTAATTATAGCGAGCGAGAAGTTTGTCTTTGTATGGAAGAAGGTGGGCATAGAAGTTCGGACATAGTCTTTTGAACACACTCTCTTCTTCAATGTCATTAGCATATATATAGGGTACGGGGGGTTTTTCTGGAATAACCCTGTTAAGAGTTTTTGCTTTGTATACCAGGATTATCCTCTTTTTCTCTTCGGGTGTTAGGGTTCTTAGCTCATCGGGATTAAGAACAAATGCTTTATCCAGACCGCTTACCATACCGTTACCAATATCCGCCATTTCTCCGAGTGGGGTGAGGATTTCTGGCCGCTCAGTTTCGAGTCTTATGAGGGGGTTTGAGTTGTTCGGTGGAAGTGGCTTCCAAGGTTCGCCATCTTCGAATTGATCGTGTATATATGCTTCATAGATGCCTTCCCGTATGTAGCCTCCATTGCAACCCTCAAGTCTCCCCAACAATTCCCGCACCTTTTTGAGATGTTTCGGCGCCAGTTTCTCTTTCGTGTGGAGGTTCACTATCTTAACAGGCCTGTTTCTTCTTTCTTTTACATATTTGAATATGATAATCGTTGAAGAGACTTTAGGGAATATCCTCATCTCATTAAAGTTTATCAGAAGCTCGAGGTCTCCGTGCTTCATAAGGTATTCTCTCAACCGTTTCCCGTGAACAGTCTCTGTCCAAAAGACTGGGGTAATGAAAATAAGCTCCCCACCTGGTTTCAGCATATTTACTGAGTGATATATGAAGGCATAAGTGAGGTCTCCTAGGCCGTTTATGATTTTATCCCAGTATGGGCTCGTTTTGAACATATTTCTCCATTCCTCTGGTATGTTCTTCCATCTTACATACGGAGGATTGCCAATAACGACATCGAACTTTTCTCTCGCAGGGACTTCGAGGAAGTTGCGATACTTCATTAGTACAGGCGATTTGTTTGGAAGTGTCTTATCAATCTCATATGCTACAATGTCCCTGAAACCCGCTTCCCACAGACTTTTGATGAAAATTCCCTCTCCAGCACTTGGTTCGAGCACTTTGGCATCTTTGGGATGAGAGATCAAAGAAACCATAAAGTCAGCAACATTTTTTGGAGTGAAATACTGGCCATACAATTTAGTTCTTTTTATAGTTATATTTTTATCTTTTGATTTTATCATCTTTTATCCTCCGAAATCTCCCTTTTCACGATAGTGGACATGATGGATTTCTCCGACAGCCAAGCCAAGACAATATTCCTGATTAAGTCGGCATCACTCTCTCCCATTTTGCCCTTTAGCCTCTTCAAAATCTTCCATTGTTCATCCGTGAAGGTTACCTGAATCCTCCTACTCATAACACACACCAAAGACACATGGGGGACACAATATATAAAGTTTGCTATGCGAGTGTGTTTATTATTGGGCATTTCAAAATTAAATCAAAAAACGCTACCTCCACTCCTCATCCCTCTCTCTGAGAATCTCACCGCTAAGTTCGCCCTTGACGGATTTCAAAATCTCCCTAACTTCATCGATTGGAGGAGCTTTTTTCAAGAACCTTTTCAGGTGGGGGTAGGTTATCATGAGCTGAACGCGCCTCGCTGAGAGGGGCATGGCATCACCGGTTAAAGTTTAGCCATCAACCAATAAAATGTTTTCCCCAGAGCACCCCTCTAAGCCGTTCCACGGGAGACCTCTTTTCCTCAACGACATCCTCCACGAAGACGCCCTTTATCTCTCCAACTTCTTCTTCTATGGCTGGCAGGAGGAGGCCAAGAAGCTCAAGTGGTTCCAAACAGGAGCAGCCGGTCGAGTACTGGAAGGGCTTGCCGGGGAGTTCAACCATAAGGGAGATGCCATCTCCTGTCTTTAGAATCTCAAAGGGCGCGGTAACCTTCTCGCCGATAATCTTACCCCTCACGAGCATCGAATATAAGCTAAAACGGCGGAAATTAAAGGATTTCCTTACCGAAAGGTTTCAAACCTCAGGTTTTCTCCGAGAACGTTAAAAGCCTCCGCACACAATCTTCACCGGTGGTGCCAATGTTCTGGCTGAAAACGAGACTCATCGAGGGTGAGGGCTCTCTCAAAAATCTCTCAAAGGAAGTCAAAGGCCACGAGCGCGTTCTTATCCTAGCTTCCCGTTCGATGAAGAGGCATGGCTTTTTGAGCGAGGCCGAGGACTACGTGAAGGATGCCGGAGCGGAGGTCTTCTCTATTACAGGCCTTCCACCTGAACCGAGCGTCGAGGTCATAGAGGAGTTTCTTCCCAAGGTGAGGGAGTTCGAGCCTGACCTTCTGGTTGCCCTCGGCGGGGGAAGCGTGATAGACATCACCAAAGCCCTGAAGGTCTTCTACAATGCCCCCGAGCTGAACTTCGAGGAGATAGCCTTCATAGACAGGTTTTCAAAGCCAAAACCGGTTCCTAAGCTGAGAACCAGGCTGATAGCGATACCCTCAACCAGCGGTGCCGGCAGCGAGGTCTCAGGGGCGAGCGTTCTTAAGAAAGGAGGTATCAAATACAACATCGTAACGCCGGAGATAGCGCCCGACGTGGCCATACTCGATCCCCGCCTACCAAGAACGATGCCGACGGAGGTGGCGAGAAACTCCGGCCTTGACGTCCTCGTCCACGGCATAGAGGCCTACACAACCAAGGTTGCTAACCCCTTCAGCGACGCCATGGCTATTAAAGCGATAAAGACCGTCTATCGGTGGCTTCCCCTCTCGGTCAAAGGCAACGAAGAGGCAAGGGCAAGGGTTCACTACGCGGCGACGATGGCGGGAATAGCATTCCTCAACGCGCGTCTCGGCCTATGCCACGCGATGAGCCACAAGGCGGCCTGGCTCGGTCCGCACGGACTCCTCAACGCGATATTCCTTCCCTACGTGATGGAGTTTAACGCCGAGAGAAGCGACTACGCGAGGAGGCGCTACGCGGAGATAGCGAGGGAGCTTGGCTTCCAGAATGCCAAAGACCTCATTGAAGTGGTTAAAGAACTCAACGAGATGCTCGGCGTTCCAAAGCTGGGCGAGCTGGTTGATGAGGAGACCTTCGCCGAGAGGGTCGAGGAGATGGCAGAAAAAGCCTACCGCGACGGGCTTATAGCTTTCAACCCCGTTGAGCCGAAGCCGGAAGAGATAAGGGAGCTGTACCTTAGGGCATTTCTTATCTAATTAATGTTAGTCATTATTTAATATTTTGAGGCAAATATTTATAATGTCACGAATATAAAATCTAAAACGATGTAGTATTGCTGCTCTTAGTGTGTTACTTGCCATGCTAAGGAGGGATTGAGGTGAACCCCACCAAAAGCCAAGAAGATATAGAAGAAACTCTCCAAAGTTTTGGTGAATATTTAATTAGAAGAATTGAACTCTCCCATTCTGGCCAGTATGCCGTTGTGGAATTTTCACAACCCATATCTAATGAAGATAAACTTCTGCTTTTTGAGTTGTTAGAAGATGAAACAAATATACTTTGGGATAAACCAATTCCAAAAGGAACATTCTATTCATTTATCAATGACTCATATTTTATGGTATTTTCCGTAGATAAGCAAGAAATACAAATTTACGATATTCTAACAGATAAATGGAAACAAATTAAATTTAAAGGCACAAGGATATACCCACGTCCAATAGATGATAGAGACCAGCTTGCAGTAATATATGTTGATCCCAAAAGCTTCAAAATCCAAACAAGTTTTAGACCAAAGATAATACCTTTAAAATTCTACATGTCCTCTGATAACTCCAAGTACTTCCTCAAAAAGGTTCCTAAAACAATCTCTAGATTAAAAGGCAATTTTTATACACTAGCAATTGTCAACGAGGAATCAAAATTTACTGGTAGTCTGGTAAATAAGCATCTAATGTTATTAAAACTAGACGAAACTATTTCAATCCCCCTAATAGATATTCCCCTCAAAGTAACAGCTGAAATTGATTTTCCTGACTGGGATGTTGTAAATTTAGAGAGCAGCATTCTAGCGGTTGTGAATATAAAAGACCAAAAGAAACTGCTAGTAATTAACGTTGGAGACAACGACGGTATCCACAAAATAGAGATAACCTACTCCGGTAACGTTCGTTATTTAACACTCCCTAAAAAAGACTTTCTTGGCATAATTCTGATTTACCATGATGAATATGGGAAAGAGCATATAGGAATTATCCAGTATGATACACTCTTTAAACTCATTAAGCAAGGAGATGCGGAAAATATTAAGCTTGAAGATCTTATCAACAAACAAGAATTAGATGAGTTTGCGAACATAGTTCTCTCAAAAAATGGCTCAATAATTAGTATGTGGCGTGGAAAAAAGGTAGTATTAGAAGAATTCCCATGGGAGGATGTGGATTGGGAAGAGTTGAATGATAGATACACTCAACCACCGATCCCACTTGATAATAAAGAGAATATCCTTGAATCCACATCTGAAAGATTTGTGGAGAGTGAATGGACTATGAAAACCCTATCCGAAAGACTCCTCAATGAATATGGACAAATAATTTTGTATGGCCCGCCTGGAACAGGGAAAACCCACCTTGCAAGAACAATAGGGAAACAATATGGTGAAAACCTTGAGGGGCATCATTATGAATTCGTGACGTTTCACAAGTCTTATAGTTACGAGGATTTTGTTGAAGGATACCGACCGAAAACAACCGGCGAAAAGATTGAATATCCTGTAGTCGACGGAATATTCAAACGTATTACAATAAGGGCAATTTATGAATTACTTTCAGAAGAAACTAAAGAAAGACTTCTACCAGGCTACAAAGAAAAAATTGAAACCCAGGCCACAAACAGGGCATGGGAAAGCCTCCTTTTTGATTTAAAAAACCAGAAAAGCATAATAAGGCCAGACATTGAAGTGGATGAATCCTCAAAGTATATAAAAATTACACCAAAAGGCAAAAAGGAAGACTACATACACAATGTTAACGAGCTAGAGGAAAAAAGTGAGAAATATCCTGATCTAGTGTCTATATTCCACCAGTATAAAGCCGAAGCAATGTACCTTGGTATTAAAGTTGTTGTACACCGATTTTTAGAGGAACTTAATCAGGAGCTAAATAGTAGGGGCATGTTAGATCCAGAAAAACTCAAGGGGTATTTTGTAAAGAACCCCTCGAAGTTCTACCTTGTTATTGACGAAATTAACCGGGCCGATGTTAGCCACGTATTCGGAGAGCTTATAACACTCCTCGAGAAGGACAAACGCCTTAGCAGAGACAATAGAAATCCTATAATAGTACGTCTTCCATACTCAAGGGAACTCTTCGCCATTCCAGAAAATCTTTACATCATTGGAACAATGAACTCCGCAGACAGGGGGATATCCTTATTAGACGTCGCCATAAGGAGGAGGTTTGCATTTTTAGAAGTCCAACCTGATCACCGTACACTCGATGGCTTAGAAATTCACGGAATTAGGATCGACAAACTTCTTCTGGCAATAAACAAAAAGATAATCCAGTCAAAGGGTAGTAAAGACTACCAAATAGGGCACTCATATTTCCTTGAACTTAAGAGTATTCTGTCAAAAGGAAATAATGACCAGGCCCTGCAGAAACTCATGATTATATGGTATCACCGGATACTACCACTGCTCCAAGAGTATTACTATATGAGATGGGACGAGCTTGGCATGAGGGAGTTCATAGATGACACAGGAATGATAAACTGGGAACTCATGTCTTCCCCACAGAAGTTTATAGATGCTTTAAAAAGACTAATAGAATGACGTATTAATCGATGCTGGTCACACCAGGTGGATGGATATGAAAATAATCCGTGTACCTGAGCATTCCATAGATTATTTTCCTAATTCTCCTTTGTGGAGGGCAGTTCCTAAGTTACCTATCGAGCTGGTTAAAAATCAGGATTTTAGAGAGTTCATAAGTCAGATAAACAATGGACACAATCCTCCCATATTAATAAAAAAATATAATAGGCTCGTTGCCGGGCCGTACATAGGATTTGCCATATACGAGGACAGAATTTCTAGAAGACGTTATCAGATCGAGATATATCCCAAAGTATTTCGAAGAGGAGCACCGTCCAAAGATGGGTGGAAGCTTGTGCTAAAACTCGCAGATCTGTATTACAACATTGGACTGAGGGAGTATAACATTAAAACATCTCTTGCAGTTGAGGGAAAATCACCGTTCCTGGATATTATACTAAACATCTTTGCGAATAGCCTGTTAAATGAACTTAGATTTGGAGTATATGGGGAGTTTATAACATATGAAGAGAGATCATCTTCTTTAAGGGGTCAGCTATTAGTTGAGAGGGAGGTACTAAAACTGCCAACACAAAAACACAAATTCGACACTCGGTACAAGAAGTTCACTGCGGATAATCCCCTTAATCAAATCCTCAAATACGCACTGTATTTAGGGCTTCAGTATGCCTATCGGAAAGAAACGAAAAAAATACTCTCTGAAGCTTGGGACATCTTAAATGATATATCTCTTGTCCCAATAACCTCAGACTCTATAGAAAGGGTAACCCTAAACTCTCTAAACTTAAGATTCAAACTTCCTTTAGAACTGGCAAAAATGATCATAACAGGGTTGGAGTACCACAGCCATATACAATCTCCAGGATTCTTCATAAACATGCCAGATGTGTTTGAGTTTCTTGTCTACAAACTTTTTGATACAGTTCTAATGCAGAATTATATGGTGAGATATCATCCACAAGATAAAGAATTTGTTATTGAACAACCCAGAAAATTCATTAATGAACCTCCTCAACCAGATATCATCATAGAATCCAAATCAGGAAAGCCCCTACTGATAGTAGATGCCAAATATAAACCCCTCTACTGCCGTGATTGTATGGAAAAAAAGAGGTACGTTAAAAATTCCAGTGACTTATATCAACTGTATTCCTACGTAAAACTATATGGGGTTCGTGGAGGACTTCTTGTGTATCCTATGTTGAAAAATCCGTATACAGAATACAACCAGTGGCTCTGTGATGTGTCTTCCACATCAAAGTGTGGAAATTCAATTTTCCATTTCTTTGATGGAACTAAACTAGGAATCCTCGGGATAGATCTCGGCCACGTCATTAGGGATTCCATTAAAGTATTCAGTGGCAAGATAGTCAAGGTATCACCAGAAATCCAAGAGCAGTTAATTATGTACATAAATTCTCTGTCCAAAGGCACAAAATAGAAGAGGCGAAGAGAAGTTAGCCAACTCGTATTTCCATCTCTCCTTCATTCTCCACCTCATGTATCTTTCCGCCCTTCATGACCTCCACTATGGCAAGGCTCAGCAGGGCCAGGAAGAGGTATATCCCAGCGGAAGTCCCGAAGAGCACCTCGTAGGCCTTGGTCGTTGGCACCTTTATCTGCACCCAGCTCGGAGCACCCGGCGGGTGGAAGAGGATGTAGTAGGTGCTCATTATCGTGCCCGCTATGGCCGGCCCCCAGGTGGAGCCGAAGTTTCTGAAGAGGCTGTTGGCACCTGTCGCTATTCCCATGACCCTCGGCGGGACACTGAAGACGAGCACGTTTATGAGCGAGATGTTCATCAGCGTTATTCCCGCGCCAACGTAGGTTATCAGACCAACGAAGGCCCAGAGGTGGTTCGGCGGAAGGTTCGGGGCGTATTTCGCGAGTATTCCAAGTCCGGAACTTGCTATCAATGCGCCGGTTATCGCGAGGGGCTTTGCCCCAACTTTCGGCATTATCCTGCCGGCGAGGGGGGCTATGATGAGCATGACGCCGGCCATCGGGGTCATGAGCAGGCCGCTCTGGAGTATCGTCTTGCCGAAGCCGTAGGGAGGCTTCATCTGGAATATGTAGGTGTTGGCCTGGCTCATCATAGAGATCCCGAAGGCGGCAAACATTATGCCGAGGTTCACTATGGCCGGGTTTCTGGAGGATATTATGTCGAGCGGTATCAGCGGGTTGTCCGCTCTCCTCTCCCAGAGGAGGAGCAGAAAGGCACCGACTAGCGAGACCGCAAAAAGGACGAGCGTTTCCTCCGCCTTCCAGCCGACGGTAGGTGCCCTCGTCACGGCAACCAGAGCCGGCACGACGGCCCAGACCAGAAAGATTACCCCTGGCCAGTCGATCTTCCCTGGATTCACGTAACGGCTCTCACGGAGGATTTTCCAGGCAAGGATGAACATCAGAACCGCAAACGGGGCAGCGGAGTGGTACGTCCATCTCCACCCCCAGTTCTGGGTAACGTAGGCACCCAAAGGAAGCGCAATAACCATACCCACTGCAAACATTGCGCTTATCATTCCCTGAACCTGAGGCACCATCTCCGGGGGAAACTCCTCACGGACGAGGGAAAAGGCGAGGGGGAATATTGCCATGCCGAAGCCCTGTATTGCCCTCGTGAAGAGGAGCCACTGGAAGCTCGGTGCAAAGCCGTTGAGGATAACGCCGAGCGTGTAAAATCCCAAAGCAACCAAGAACATCTTCTTTTTGCCGTACATGTCGCCGAGCTTTCCAAATAAAGCCACGCTCACCGTTCCGACGAGGAGGTAGATTGTGAGAATCCAGCTAACGTCGTTGGGGTTTATGGCAAACTCCTTCTGGATGGTGGGCAGCGCTGGGGTGAGCATCGCCTCGGTGTACATGACGAGGAGCGGGAGGATAACAACGACGAGCATGGCCTTCTTTGCATAGGCCAGGTCGTAGGTTTCGCCCTTTCTCTCAACTATCACTTTCCATCACCGATGTATCGGACGATATATCGCTTATAAAGTTAGCGGTAGGGAGTATAAACTCTTGGGACAAACCAGAAGATGGATGAGTGCATGTCTGAGGTGATATACAGGAATATACCGAAAGGGAGAGAACTCATCTTAATTGATGGAAAGGAACTCCATGAGGGAGATACCATCACGGTTAAGATACTCACAAGAAAGGAACTGGTTGAAAGGTTGGCCGGAATCCTCGGCAAGGGGAGAGCGAGAGAGGTGGAAGAGTACTTGAAGGAACTCAACGAGAGGTTTTAGGCCATTAATGAACGCTTTGGAGATGCTCTTGTGCTCGTGCTCACCTCAATCGGGACATTCTCCCGAAGGCCTCGTCCTTTAGGGCGGGGGTGGGTAGATATTGGATAATATTGGAACGAAGAGTTAGGGATTTTGGCGCTTTAGGTTTTATTCTTTATTGTGCATCATTAGGAACTCTTTGGGAGTGAGGATGTAGAATTCGTGGCCGTCCAACTTGAATTTTTTGTTCTTGTTCCTAATTTTCAGCAGGTGTTTTCGATCATATGTTATCAGGAACTCAGCCTTTGAGTTGTAGATCACGTCGAGGAATGGAACGTCCCTCGGATCATAAACCGTCTCAAGGAGGGCCTTTGAGTTTTTAAAAGATCTTTTTATGGCTACTCTTGTGGACATTGCCAGAACGGCGTCGATTCTTATCCGTGAGATTGCAGACGGAATTCGCTTGGCAACTTTTGGATACGCTGTTACCCTGTAGTACTCGCTTTTAGTTGAACCTGAATAGTAGTGCCGGACTTTTCCCTCTGCAAGAAGTCTTACCACGTCGAAAGCATGGCCTTTCGGAGAAAGGAGTGCAGCTATTAGAACTGAAGTGTCAATGACTATTCGAGGCCGAGTTCCTTCAGCTTTTTCTCTATTCGCTGCCATTTCCTTATCTCCTCCCTGGCCCCGTAGTAAAGCCTGACTGCGTCCTCTTCATTCATTGCAGGTTCCTCATTACTCCACTCCTCAATGATTTTTTTGGCCTTTTCCTTCGTCACTTTTGTTCGGGTCTTTTTGAGCTTCTCAAGGTTGGCCTTCCACTCGTAATACTCAAGGAGCTCCTTTGGGGAGACCCCAACGGCCTTGGCGACTTCCTCTATAAGGAGCCTTACACCCTCTGAATTCCTCACGCTGACGGCCATTCATAACACCTTGAAGAAGTTGAAGAAAAGGAATGTTATTAACTTTTCTTCAGCGGTACATTATCATTGGCTCAATGTGGTACACACTACCCACCAATGCTTTGCCCACATTTTGAGTTTTTCGGTTCCCGGAAAACACAATCAACGAAATGAAAACTCGACTTAACATTTTGGGGACACAGTAAAGTTCAAGAGGTGAAGATTCTTCCTTAAACCATGCACCCCATCCTAAGGAAGACCATCAGGGAACGCTTCGGGAAGCTCAACCGTCTCCAGCAGGATGCATTCAGGGAGATTAGCTCCGGGAAGAGCGTTCTAATCATTGCTCCAACCGGCTCCGGCAAAACCGAGGCTGCCGTTCTGCCCGTCTTCAATGAAATCCTTGAAGAGGGGCTTAAACCAATCTCGGCACTCTACATAGCACCACTCAAGGCACTCAATAGGGATTTGCTTGAGAGACTTGAATGGTGGGGAAAGAAGCTCGGAATAACCGTTGAGGTGAGGCACGGCGATACATCAGCCTACAGGAAGGCAAAGCAGGTGAAGAACCCTCCCCAAATGCTTATAATTACCCCTGAAACGCTGGGCGTGATTCTGACGGTCAAGTCTCTTAGAAAACACCTTGAGAACGTGAGGTTCGTGATTGTTGACGAGATAGCTGAAATCGTGGACAACAAGCGCGGTGCCCAGCTCCTCCTCGGCCTTGAGCGGTTGGCCGAGATAGCCGACTTCAGGAGGATAGGCATGACGGCGACGGTGGGCAACGAGGAGGAGGTAAGGGAGTGGCTGAAAGCTGATACTATAGTGAAGCCGAGCTGGAGGAAGAACTACCGCTTCTACGTCCTTTATCCGAAGCCCGACGAGAGGGACATAGAACTTGCCAGGAAGCTGAGCCTCTCACCCGAGATAGCGGCAAGGTTGAGGCTCCTCTGGAGTATAGTCGAGAGACATGGAAAGGCGCTGATATTCACCAACACAAGGCAGTTCGCCGAAATCCTTGCCCACCGGCTGAAAGCATGGGGAAAGCCGGTTGAAGTCCACCACGGCTCGCTTTCGAGGGAAGCCAGAATTAAGGCAGAGAGAGCGCTGAAAGAAGGCAGAATCAAGGCGCTAATCTGCACGTCCTCGATGGAGCTTGGCATAGACATAGGCGACGTTGACGTTGTGATCCAGTACATGAGTCCAAGGCAGGTGAACAGGCTCGTCCAGCGCGTCGGTCGGGCCAAGCACCGCATAGGTGCGGTCAGCGAGGGCTACGTTATAACTTCCAACGTCGAGGACTATCTCCAGAGTCTAATCATAGCGAAGCACGCCCTTGAGGGTCGCTTTGAGGCGGTCGAGCCGATGGGCGGCCTTGATGTTCTGGCCCACTTCGTCGTTGGCCTGCTCATTGAGTACAAGAAACTCCCGCGGGAGAGGCCCTACGAGATAGCAAAGAGGGCCTACGTTTACCGGAATTTGAGCTGGAGCGATTACCTCGACGTCCTTAAGGTTCTGGAGAACGCCCGTCTTATAGGCTACGACGAGGAGAAAAACCTTCTCTACCTCAGGAGGGGAGCCTTTCAGTACTACTACGAGAACCTCTCGACGATTCCCGACGAGATCTCCTGGAGGGTCTTCGATGCTGGAAGCGGGCACGTCATAGGTCGCTTAGACGAGAGCTTTATCATGGATCTGGAGGAGGGCATGGACTTCGTGATGTCCGGCAAAAGCTGGATAGTACTTAAAATTGACGACGAGGCGAGGCTTTTGAAGGTTCGCGAGAGCAAGAGCCTGGAGAGCGCGATACCGAGCTGGGAGGGCGAGATGATTCCCGTTCCCTTCAGCGTTGCCCTCGACGTCGGCAGGTTGAGGAGGGAGCTGGCTTTCGACTTCGAGAAGGGGCTCAAGCTTCTAGAGGGGGTCGAGTTCAGTGAGGAGGAGCTGAGGGGGGCTTTCGAGGAAATAAAGGGAGAGGTATTCTCAACCGACCGCGACATCGTCGTCGAGAGCACGCCCAAGGCGCTCGTCATCCACGCAGATTTCGGGAACAGGGCCAACGAGGCTCTGGGGAGGTTAGTTCACTCGCTCCTGATTCTCCGCTACGGAAGGGTCTTCTCCGTCCGCTCACAGGCTCATGCAATAGTATTCAAGACTCCCTTCCAGCTGAACCCGGAGGAGGTGAAGGGCTACCTCTACCAGGAGCCGGAAAGCCTGGAGTTCATAGTTTCCCGCGCGCTGAGGGATTCGCACGCATACCGGTGGCGCATGCTGAACGTGGCGAAGCGGTTCGGGGCTTTGAGAAGGGACGCCAGAATAAGGAGAATCGAGAGGCTCTTCGAGGGGACGGTTATTGAGAGAGAAACCCTCAACGAGCTCTACCACGACAAGGTGGACGTGAGGAAGGGGAAGCTGGTCCTTGAGATGCTCAAGAGAGGTTCGCTCAGGGTGAAGACCGAGCTTAGGAGGGAGCCTTCGACTCTGGCTAAGCTCAACATGACGGTCGGCGGCGAGTTCCTGCTCTCCGGAGTTCTGGAGAGGGACGAGATACTTGAACTGTTCAGGGAGAGATTGCTCGATCACGAGGTCGTTTTAGTTTGCACCAACTGCGGCTGGCACTCGAAAACAAAGGTTGTAAGACTACAAAACATAAAGCTGAGGCAGTGCCCTCGCTGCGGCTCAAAGATGCTCGCCGTTGCCCACCCTATCGACGCGGAAGAGTTTCTTCCCGTTCTGGAGAAAGTTCGCCACGGGAGGCCGCTGGAGCGGAAAGAGGAGAGAACCTACAGGAAGCTGTTGAAAGCCGCCGATTTAGTGGATTCCTACGGATTTGAGGCCGTCTTAGCGTTAGCCAGCTACGGGACGGGGCCAGACACCGCCGCCAGAATTCTTGCACAGTACAAGGGAGATGCCTTAATCGTAGCCCTCATGGAGCGGGAGCGGCAGTTCATAAGGACGAGGCGCTTCTGGGTGGACAGGAAGGAGGAAAAGGAAAACGAGGAATAACCCCCACCAGTAACTGGTGGGGGGTCTTGCTTAAAAAAACTTGGCTCAAAAAGGGAAAAGTAAAGCTCACTCGCCCTTCCAGTAAATCTCGTTTAGTGCCTTCAGAAACTCGCTGGCGGTAACGACATCCCTCACATCGATGTGCTCGTTCTTGGTGTGCGATATGTCGAGGTTCCCGGGGCCGAAGACTATGGTTCTGGTTCCGTTGTACATGAAGTTTATCGCGTCCGTCCAGCTCCTCATTCCGCCGAACTCGTCTATGTCGGTAACTTCCATCGCCTTCTTCGCCAGCTGGACAATCTCCTCATCCGGCTCAAGTTCGTAGCCGTCCCATATTTCGGTGTACTCGTATTTGAGAGTATACTCGTCGAATATCGGGTCGAGCAGGTCGAGTATGTCCTCGACTTCCTGGTCGGGCAAAAGCCTCGCCTCAAGCCGGCCCTTGCAGAGAGCGGGGATTAGATAAACCGGGTTCTCGCAGACGAGCTCCTGGATGCCGATGTGAGGATCGAAGTACTTGCCCTTCCTCTTGAAGGGTTCGAGGTTCTTCATCTCCTCCAGCATCTTATACGTTTCCTCTATAGCATTAAGGCCGCTCTCCGGACAGGCGCCATGAGCTTCTTTGCCGTCCACCTCAAAGTAGGCCTCGATGTTGCCGGCGTGGGCTATGTGGACTTCCAAATCGGTCGGCTCTAAAACGACGGCCATTTTCGGCTTGTACCGCTCCATGAAGAGGGCGCTTCCCCTTCCACCGTGCTCCTCGTCGCTGACGAAGACTATGCCGACGTTGAGCTCCTTTCCTTCCCTGCGCAGGTTCTCAAGCATGAGGAGTATGGCAGCGGCGCCGCCCTTGATGTCGCTCGCACCGGTTCCGTAGACTATGTTGCCCCTCACTAAGGGTTGGGCTCTAATCGGTATGGTATCAACGTGAACCTCGTAGAAGAGCTCGGCCTCAGGATTGACGACCAGGTCTATTATCTGCCCGTCGCTCTCGATGTGAACGTCGTAGTCGAGTTTATGCAAAAACTCCATGATGTGGAGCATGATTCTGTCTTCCTGGCCAGACGGAGACGGTATCTTCAAAAGCTGAAGGAGTATCTCCTTCGCTCTCTCAGTTTTCATTTGGGTCACCTAATTCAACCTCCGCGGTTGAGTTTATAAATATCCCCCGCGTAAGTCGATAGGGCGATGAAGAGTTTGACCCCTCCCGACGGGGTTTACCCTCCGTATGAGGAGGCGGTCCTCCTCGAGCCCCTTTGGAGGTGAAAGTGTGAGGATAAGCTCCATTGAGGAGTTTCCGCGGGAGCTGGTTCCGGTTGAGATTCCGCCACACACGGTCATGCTCCGGGGCATAGGCTGGGACTCCAACGTTTACCTCGTTAAGGACGGTAGCGAAGCGCTCATAGTCGATACAGGCACCGGCGTTAACTGGCACGTTTACACTGAAATCTGGGGGAGGGAAGGTTACCTCAACGGCGTTGAGAAGGTCACAATATTCAACACCCACGAACACTTCGACCACGTTGGTGGAAACTCCGTCCTGAAGGACTGGCTGGAGGGGAAGGGGATAAAAGTTCTCTTCGCGGCTCACGAGGTCACGGCAAAAACTCTGGAAAAGGGAGACGACTACGTGATTCTGGCCTATTCCTACGGGAGGAAGTTCGAGCCTGGAAAGGTCGATATCCATCTAAAAGATGGGGAGATCCTCAGAATAGGCTCACTGGAGCTTGAGCTGATCCACACGCCCGGCCACACCGCGGGAAGCTCGTGCCTTTACCTTTATGACGAGGTTAAGCTCATGTTCACAGGGGATACGGTATTCAAGGGGACCGTTGGCAGGACGGATTTGCCAACCGGAAACGGCTGGAAGCTCCAGGAGAGCCTCGAGAGGCTCAGGGATTACGATGTTGACTTCGGCCTTCCGGGGCACGGCTGGGTTATAAAGGACTGGAGAAAGAACATCGACGAAATCCTGGGGTGGCTCTAATGCGGAAGGGCTCCGTGAAGGAGGTTCTGGCAAAGCTGAAGTACGATCCGAGGGAAAATGAGGACGACTACTACATCGTCATAGAACACCGGGGAGCTTATGGCGATGTCAAGAAAATCCCCGTCGGAATGATTGAGCTGGGACACGGATACTTCTTCGTCGGGGAGGCTCAGATACCCTATCACCGGATTTTGAAGGTCGTCAGAAAAGATGGGAAGGTAATATGGGAGACCAGAAAGCTCTGATCAGGAGACCTCCCTAAGCTCCGAGGTTAGGAGCGCCCACTCGCGGGGTTCAAAGGCATCCCTGACTGCCGTTACAAGGAGATGGCCGTTGTAGAGGAGGGCGCAGTCCTTCAGGTAAAAAACCACGTCCACCATGCTTTTGAATCCCAGTTCAAGGGCGACGTAGCCCAGGTTCTGAATGAAGACAGTTCCGTGTTTGCCGTTCTCGGATGTCCTCCTGAAAAACTGGCACAGCCTGTTCTTGAGGGCCGGCAGGGCCTCGGGGCGAATGGAACGATCGACATCCGTCTTTGTCATCCAAATAATGTCGACCTTTCTTCCCTCAAACATCTCAAGGAACTTCTCGGGCTTCTCCCGAATGACCACGATGAGAACCGCATCCCCCTCCAGGAGGTCCAGGAGAAAGTACTTGGCCTTGAGGTCATCCGTGAAGAGGTATCCACCAGGATCGAGCTCGGTGGGGACGATGTTCTTGTCCTCCAGGGAGATTATGAGCTCGTACATCTTGCGTATTGCCCAGTAGTGCTCATCCTCTATCGCGGCAAGGTTGAGGGCGAAGGTCCTGGTATCCTCATCTTCGGCCACCCTGGCCAGAAGCTCGTAAGTCTTCCTTGCGAAAAGCTCGCTCTCCATACAGTACTCGAGGGCGGATACGTAATCCTCAACGCTTTCGAACTTCGGGTAGAACGGGGCGACCTCAACCGGGGGAGCTTCTACCTTTACAGGTTCCTCATCAGGGTACAGCTTCTTGAAGAGCCCGTAAAGCCAGTCGTGGTGCCCCCTGCTCTCCTCACTCATTCTCAGGAACAGAGCCCTGATGCTGGCTTTATCAACACTCTCGGCGAGTCTGGCGTAGTACTTCGCCTCCTCTTTCTCGTTGAATATTGCGTAGCTTAGAAGTTCCTTCGGTGACTTATCCCGAAGGGCTCTCACAATGTCCTTCATGAGCTCCGTTGCACCGTTGTTGTTTTCCATATTATCAAAACCTCCCGTAAATTAGTCGGTCAAACAACGGAAAAGCTTTTCTATGGCAAACCTAACGGCGGAACATGATAGATGCCCATGCCCACTTCGAGTTTTACAAAAAGGACGCACCGAGGATCATAGAGGAGTGCCGAAAGGATCTCGCCGCAGTGGTGGACTCAATCACCGAGTACAGGAAAGCACACGTCTGGAAGAGCTGGGAGATGCTGAAGCCGTACTTCGGATTCATCGTCCCCACCCTGGGGTACCATCCGAACGAAGCAAGGAGGGGCAACTGGGAGAAGGTGAAGAAGGTTGAAGAGTTCATCCTGGCCCACAGGGACGAGATAGTGGCGATAGGAGAGATAGGGCTGGACTACTACTACGCGGAAAACGAAACTCAGAGGGAGAACCAGAGGGCGATATTCAGGCACTTCCTTGAGCTGGCCCTCGAACTTAAATTGCCTGTGGTGATACACGCCCGCGAGGCCGAAAGGGAGGCCTTCGAACTCGTCCAGAGAGTTGGAGTTGAGGCTTACTTCCACTCCTTCGCGGGGAGCGTCGAGCTGGCGGGGGAGATAGCAGAAAACGGGCACCCCATCGGGATAAACACGGGGATAGTTTTCATCCCTGCGGTAATGGCGGCGGCGGAGGCAGTTGAAGTCGAAAACATGATGGTGGAAACGGACGCTCCCTACATGAGTCCGGTAAAGGGGCAGAGGAACACTCCATGCAACGTCCGAGTTGCCATTGAAGAGGTGGCAAAGCTTAAAGGAATCGACTTCGAAGAAGTCAAGAGAATCACCGAGAGGAACGCGGTTAGGTTCTTCAATTTGAAGCCCTGAGGTGATGGTATGACGATCGACATACCCGAGGTGACGGAGGTCAGAAGCCTGCTGGAAGAGCTTGGAGAGGAAACGCTGATAGCGAGGCTCGATTCGTTCGTGACCCTCAACGAGGGGCTGGAGAGCAAGAAGGGTGAGGACTTCATAAAGGTCTCGATACTCGGCTTCCTGGAGGGCATAACCACAACCCTGATGATGAAATATCCCGGTGACGAGCGCGTGGCTGGGCTCCACGAGCGGGTACGGGCCAGACGGGCGGAGCTGGATGAGCTCTTCAGGAAGCCGGCGATGCAGAACCTTGGGGTCCCATAACTGCCATGGATTGAACACTGAAGGGCGCATTCGCCCCGAAATGCTCCATTGCATATTTTCCAGCATTTCGCAGCCAAACCAAAAGTCTATTATACATTGAGCTCGTTATATGTATAATGAATATTCACTGCAGGAGGGGCCCTAACTGTTGCCTCCAATCAAGGCCCCTTCTAATCACTCTCGCCCCCCTGACAGCTAGGGTCTCTTCTCCGAGAAGGTGAGAAAATGAGGAAGTCTGTCATATTTCTGGTTTATCTCCTTTTAAGTTCCTACCTAAACGTGGGGTTCGTGGGCTTCTCGAAGGTAAGCGCCCAGGGAAACCTGGTCTTTTACGATGACTTCAACGACAACAGCCTTGATACAGCTAAATGGACGGAGGACATGGCCGGAAGTGGGAACACGTACTCAGAAGAAAACGGCGAAGCACATTTCACGACCTACGGTCATAGGACCGGGAGTTACACAACCGAGCACGCGTTCTTGAGAAGTGAGATAATACAGATCAATAACTGGGATTCTGTGACGTTCTCGGGAAGATGGAAGTTCACTGATCCAGAGACTGCCGAGATGTGGTTCAGGGTGTACGACTCCGATACAGGAAATTACATAGGAGTCCGCTACATTTCTTGGACATCAACGATAGCCTACGACAGGCCTGAGGGCACAGTGAGCGATTCACGGAGTGCACCACAGACGTACGTTTCCTTCAGGATCGTTCTTTACAAAGACCACCTTGAGTACTGGGAAGACGGGACATTGGTGAAAAACGTAGCAACCACCGGAATGGAAAACACCACCGGTTTCTACCTTCTCATTGGGGGCTGGGACGACACTCCCACGGAATCCAACATGTACTTCGACGATATCTCGGTCGAGTACGAGCCGAGCCAGGGCGAGGCTTTGAAGATAACCATCCTCTCCCCGGAGGAAAGGGTCTACAACAGAACGGTCATAGACCTAAACGTCACCGCCAACAAGCCGGTTGATGAGTGGCGCTACTCCCTCAATGGAGCTGGAAACGTTACCTTCCAGCCGAACACGACGATAGAGGCCGGGGAAGGGGAAAACTCACTGAGCGTCTATGCGATAAGCGGAGACGAAGTTGCGAGCGCGAGGGTTGATTTTTATGTGGACATGACTCCACCCGGAACCGTTGAGAACCTGAGCCACGAAGTTGGAGCCGACTACATCCTCTGGAGCTGGGACAATCCGAAAGACGAGGACTTCTCCGAGGCTCTCGTTTACATCGACGGGAAGTTCCAGGGGCAGACTGACGGTGGAGAGTGGCTCCTGGAGGGACTTTCGCCGGGGGAGACACATACAATCGGTCTTCTAACCGAGGACATAAACGGCAACGTGAACACCACCTGGGTCAACGACACGGCAACGACGTTAACTCCAAGCGATGTGGTTTACGTCAACGAGAGCGGCTGGTGGTACGAGGGAGGGGACTTTAACCCGAGCGAAGGTCCCCTACGCGAGGGAATAGGTGCGGCACCCTCTGGAGGAACCGTCGTTGTCATGGCCGGCAACTACACGGAGAGCGTCGAGATAGACAGACCAATGACCCTGGAAACCGAAGAGGGTGCGGTAATACGCGGGGACGGTTCAAGCTGGGGGCGTTACAAGCCTGTTATCCTGGTGAGCTCTGACAACGTGACCGTTCAGGGCTTTACGATAAACTCCTCCGCCTCGAACGTTGGATTATGGGTCAACGACTCCAGGAACTGCCTATTAGCGGACAACACCATAATCATAACTGAAAGCTCAGAGGAGGAGCGCTACGGCGTTTATTTGAGCTATGGCTCCGAAAACACGGTGAGGAACAACCGGATAACGGTAAGGGGCTTCCAGGGGGAGGGGATATACCTCTACCACGAGGAAGGCTCCGCCCTTCAGGGCAACTACCTTGAGGTCAGCGGTGACGGAAGCAACGGGATAGAGCTTTTCTACTCCACTGCCCAGGCGGTCGATAACAGGGTTCACATCTCCGGGATAGGCTCCAACCCCGGCTACGGCATCTTGCTCTATCTCGCAGGAGACTCCTCGCTGGAATACAACGAGTTGGGGACAGAACTGGAAGAGGAAAACGCATGGGCTCTCGGGATAGTGGGTGACTTCAGCGGTTCCCTGAGCGGGAACGTGATAAACGGGGTACAGACTGAAATAACTGCCCCCGGGAACATCGCCATCAGGGGAGTTCCTGAGGAGAGAAAACCTGCCCCACCGGAGGGCTACGGGAGTGCGGGGATATTCCTTGAGGGAAATGTCGAGGACTGGATGGAGCTGGGGGTCTACTACGACCCCTCGGCACTCGAAGGCCTGAACGAGGAAACCCTCTCCATATGGCGCTTCTCCGAAGGCTGGAGCAGGGATGGGATAAGCGGTGACCGCCTGGATACTCAGGAGGGCATCGTGTCAGCCAACGTCACCGGAAGCGGGATATTCGCACCCCTCGCCCAGGAGGAGACCGACAGGACTCCACCGGCTCTAACCCTTGTCGCCCCCACACCGGAGAACGGCTCCCTGCTCGGTGATTCAGGCGTTACCATCAACGTCACCTCCAGCGAAGAGCTGAGTGGCGCGACCATCGAGCTCGACGGAACAAACCACACCATGCTCGGCTCCGGAAGAGACTGGTGGTACTCGACGGTTCTGCCCGATGGAAGTCATTCCTTCCTCGTTCACGGAACCGACCTGGCAGGAAACAACGGGACGAGCGAGGTGAGGACTTTTGAGGTGGACACGAAGGCGCCGGTTTACGTCCTCTACGGCCAGAGCAGCGACGGAGTTCCCCGGGGAGGGGAGGTGCTCCTGTACGCGAGGTGGAGCGATGCCCACCTAAGCTATTCCCACCTCTGGACCAACGTTACCGGTTCGTGGGAGGTCTTTGAGGAGGGGAGCTTGGGCGAAGACGGATGGAGCAACTTCAGCGTTTCACTCGACGAGCCCGGTCTCTACTGCTGGTACATAGAGGCGTTTGACGGGCTTGAACATTCAAACGAAACGCCTACGGAGTGCTTTGAGGTCTATTCTCCGCCCAGGATAGTGTCGTACTCGCCGGAGAGTCCCATGGAGAGCTATGAAGGTGATGCGGTGAGATTTTCCATCGAGGCAGACCAGACCGTCAACGTGACCTGGTACGTCGGGGAGAGCGAAGTCTTCCGGGAGGAAAACGTTAGAAACTCCACCTACACCAACTCCACAGCCAAAGCCGGGGAGTACAGTGTTAGGGCCGTGGTGGAGAACTCCAACGGGAGCGAGAGCCACAGCTGGGTCTGGTACGTCTATCCAAAACCCAGCGTTACCCTTCGCTTCGTCGAGCCGACTCCAGAGAACGGGGCGATGCTCAACTTTAGGAAGGTTATTATCAACGTGAGTTCATCGGTAGAGCTGGAAAACGCTACCCTCGAATGGAACGGTCTCAACGAAAGCATGAGCGGTTCTGGAAAGAGCTGGTGGGCGGTCAAGGACAACCTCCCGGATGGAACCTACACCTTCCGCGTTTATGGCTCAGTAGAGGGTGTGACGAACAGCACCGAGGAGAGGAGCCTTCAGATCGACGCAACTCCGCCGAGGGCAACTATGGTTGGAGAGAGCAGTGAGGAGGTGGTTGAAGGTGCGGGTGTTGGGATATTCGCGAGGTGGGGCGATGAGCATCTCTCCTCGGCGGAACTTTGGACGAACGCGAGCGAGGGGTTTGAATGGACGAAGACCCCGCTCGAACTCGTCGATGGCTGGAGCAACTGGACGATAGAGACTGGAGACGGCTTCGCCGGGAAGACCTTCTGCTGGTACATCGTTGCCAACGACACCTTTGGGAACGAGAACATGACCGAGCCAATGTGTTTCAGGGTTGAGGAGAGACTGAGGATAATCGCCTTTGCACCCGAAGCGGGAGAGATAGCGCTCTGGGACAACGAAAGTGTTTCCTTCTCAATAGAGCTGAACAAACGGGCAAACATCACCTGGCTGGTGAACGAAACCCCCGTTCTCGGGGAGGAGGGGGATTCATCGACCTATACCAACTCGTCCCTGATTCCTGGAACCTGGAACATCACAGCGGTCGCGGAGAGAGGGAAGGAAAGGGCCACTCACTCGTGGAGGCTGATGGTGGAGACGGACAGAACCCCGCCGGGGTTAGAGTTCGTCCCCCCCACACCTGAGAACGGCTCCCTCCTTGGGAACGGAACTGTGACCTTCGTTCTCATGTCGAACGAGGACCTGAGTAACGCCACTCTGCTCCTGGATGGTTTGAGATACCCAATGGTAGGTGAGGGTGAGCGGTGGAGCGTCACCGTTGGAGTCCCTGACGGAAGGCATAGATTCTACGCGACTGGGGAAGACCTCCACGGTAACGTGAACAGGACGGGGATGACTACCTTTGAGGTGGATACAAAGGCACCAGCACTGCTCTCATGGGGACAGGGAAGAGATGCCGCCCTTGAAGGGGAGTCCATTCCAGTGAGCGCCCTCTGGGACGAGCCACACCCTGCCCGGGCTGTTCTTGAGGGCAACGCCACGGGTGACGGAAGCTGGCGGATACTCGGAAAGATGGACTACTCCGACTGGACGAACTTCACGATTTCAACGGAGGGCCTGAAGGGCCTCTACTGCTGGCGTATCCTGGTAAATGACACTCTCGGCAGGGAAAGCGAGACGCCGCTGAGCTGCTTCCGCGTGGAGGAACACCTGATGATAACCAATTTCTCGCCCGAGGACTTTGAGGTTGGCTTCCTCTCCAACGAAACCGCCGTGTTTTCAATAGCTCTCAACAGGGGCGCCAACGTTATATGGCTCATCAATGGAAGCCGGGTGTTCGGCGAAGAGGGAACGTCCTCCACGTACACCAACTCGTCCCTTATACCAGGGCTCTGGAACGTTACGGCAATCGCTGAGACTGGAAGAGAGAGGGTCTCCCACTCCTGGCTGGTGAGGGTCGGGAAGGCTGACACGATGGCACCGGTTCTGGCCTTCGTTCCACCCACCCCTGAGAACGGTTCTATAACAAACCGGAGCGAGGTTGTATTCAGGCTCAACGCCGACGAGGGGCTTTCCTGGGCAATTCTTGAGCTCGATGGGAGGAACTACACCATGAGCGGAAGCGACCGCGAGTGGAGTTTGACCCTCACCCTGGAAGATGGGGTTCACTCCTTCAGGGCCTACGCCTCCGACGTGGCAGGGAACCGGAACTCCACCGAGACCCGGCTCTTTGCAGTGGACACGATTCCCCCCGAGATAGCGGCAACCGCCCCCGGAACAGTGGAGAGAACCGAAGGAGCTAACGCCACCGTGACGTTCTACGATACCAATCCAGCCAACTACACGATTCTCCTCGACGGGGTAGTGGTTGTGGAAGGAAACTTCTCCGACGGTGAAGCTGTGACTCTGGAGATTCCAACGGAAAGCACCGGAGTTCTTGAATACAAAGCCCTCGCCAGGGACAGGGCAGGGAATCTTGCCGAGAGGGACTTTACGGTCGAGGTTGTTGACACAACCCCACCCACCATTCACTTCCTCCCGCCGACGCCGGGGAACGCTTCAATTTTGAACGTCTCGGAGGTTGAGTTCAGGATAAACTCAAGTGAAGAACTGTCGAGGGCAGTTCTAATCTCCAGCGAGGGCAGATTTAACGGAACGGAACTTGAAAGGAATGGCACCGCCTGGAGCGCCACCCTTACACTCCCGGACGGGGAATACACTTTCAAGGTAAAGGGCTGGGATGTTGCAGGAAACGCTGGATTCAGCGAGGGGATAAGCATCACCGTTGATACAACGGCCCCCTCCCTCAGCTTCCTCGAACCAACGCCGGAGAACGGTTCCCTCGTTGGGAGCTGCACTATGAGCATAGTCATAAACGCAAGCGAGGAGCTCGCTGAGGCGATCCTTGAATTTGATGGGACGAGATATACCATGAGCCCCTCGGAAGGCCTCTGGAGCTACTCAGGAAGTCCCTGCTCCGGGGATGGGCTTTACTCCTTCAGGGTTCATGGGAAAGACCTGGCCGGAAACCGGAACTCGACTGAAACGAGGGTAATCGTGGTGGATTCAACGCCCCCCAATATCACCTGGGTTCACCCATTCAACATGACTCCTGCAGGGGAGGGCACATACAGGGCAGAGAGGCTCTCCAACGCCGGCTTTATGTTCAACGTTACGGAGGCCCATCCGGGAGGTTATTCGGTTTCCCTTCGCCAGGACCCGAGTAAGCCGTGGGAGATGTTCCGGAGCGGCTCGTACTCAAGCGGGGTTCCCTTCGGCTTCGCCGTCTCCACGGGAGAGGTCGGTCTGACGTTCTACCACGTCGTCATAGCCGACGCCGCCGGTAACTTCGTCTCTCTTAACTATGTCGTCAACGTCTCCGACACAACTCCACCTGGAGAAGTGCTCGGGCCTTCAGTGAACACCGACAGCACGGGCTTTACTGTGAGCTGGAGGAATCCCACTGATGACGACTTCGAGCGCGTTGAGCTCTACCTCGACCCGAGGATCGAGGACGAGAAGGGGGAGAAGGCAATAAACTGGGAGGGCTCGCTGATAGCCAACCTGAGCGGTGAGCCGGGGGAGGAGATGAGGTACTCCAGAAACGCCGCCCACGGCGACCACGTGCTCTACATGAGGACCTTTGACCGCTACGGCAACGGCGGCAACTTTACGAGGATAGAATTCAACGTCCCCCTGCCACCCTTCACCCTCCGTTACCTCAAACCCACACCCCAGAACGGGGAGAAGATAAAGGGCGATGCGGTTGAGATCGTGGTGGAAGCAAGCGTCGAGCTGAGTAGCTGTATCCTCACCTGGAACGGGGAAGAAGTACCAATGCAGGTCACAGGAAAGTCCTGTTCCATAACCATGACAGTCGTTCCCGGAGCAAATTACACCTTCCACGTATCGGCAATGGACTGGCACTTCAGGCGGAGGACGCTGGAGGAGAGGCACTTCTCCGTTCCGGGGACGTGCTTTGGAAAGGGGAACGGAATCAAGATAACTTCCCCTGTCTCGGATCCGATGTCCCTCAGGTTCCCCGTGAGCTTCCTGTTCAGGACCAACACCCTGGCGAGGAAATACCTCTACAAGGCGAACGTAAATGGGGAGAGGATTTCCGGCGAATTCTCACCAGCTCTGGAGCTAATCAATGTGGAAAATGGAGGAGAAAAGACCTACACATTCAACGGAACGTTCTTCCTTGACCTGTGGGGCCTCAGGAACAAACTGGTCAAGACAATAGCCGACGGCAAGCCTTTAAGGGTTGACCTCCACCTCGCCGCCCTCGATGCCTGCGGGAAGGTCATCGAGACGGAGAGGAGCTTTTCAGTCTGCGGCAACGCTGAGGAGCCGAAGTTCTGGGTCGATCTCAAGGACTTCTACTACCGCGACGAGGGCGTGATAATCAGGGCGCATTACGACAACCGGACCCCGGTTGAAGCGTTCTACTACTCGGTGAACGGCGGGGAATGGGTGCGGTTCAACGGAACGGCCAACCTGACGGAGAAACTTATCAGGGGCGCGAACACGGTTCTTATCAAGGCCGTCACCCCATGCGGTCTTGAGGGAGTGAAGAAGTACGGGGTCTTTATCGGCCCGCCGAGGAACGGCGACTGGCTGGTCAACTCCACCGAGGGCTGTGCCGGGGTTAGCTTCGCAATAAATGGAAGCCTCCTGATAACCGAAAACGGCTCGCTTGAGATGAGGAACTGCAGAATCTCCCTTCGCGGCGGCGTCGAGGTGAACGGGACGGTGAGGGTTCTCGAAAACTCGCTGATAGGTGGAGAGTCCCTCTTCCTATCTGGAAACGGGGGGAAAATCAAGGTCTCCGACTCTGAACTTAAGGGCTTTACTACGGGAACCTTCGCCAACGGAAGTGCCTCCTTTGAAAAATCGCTGTTAGAGGGCGAGTTCACCCTCCGCTCCTCAGAGGTGTCGATAGTTGAGAGCGAGGTCAACGGGGGCGTCACAGCGAGTGGAAGCTTAACCGTGCTCAAGAGCAGGTTCCACGGTGGAACCGGTCTGAGCTACGAGAGAACCGGTCAAGGAACCCTCGTGCTCAGGGACAGCAACTTCACGAACAGCGACTACGGCATAAGGTTCAATGGTCCCGCTTCTGACTGGAACTGGCAGATGAAGAACCTCGTAGTGGAGAACAACAGATACGCCGGCTTTTACCTCGAAGCACCGAGCTACGGCTACTCCACGGAACTTCTGAAGAACGTCACCGTGAGGAACAACCCAGTTGGGATATACGCCCGGAACGTTAGACTTAGGGTTGAGAAATCCAACGTCTCATCCAACGGCGCCAACTTCGTCCTCCACCTCGGCGGGAACTGGATATACCTGGTGAACTCAACGGTAGGGGGGAGCGACAGGGCTTTCCAGGCCTGGGAGACCGGAGGAATAGAGCTTTGGGATACAAACGTCAGCGGTAGCGTTGAGCCCGACGCGGACAGGTTCATGGTCCACGTTACGCGGGAGGCTGAAGTCAGGATGGAGGACGGCAGGGCGAGGAACTTCTACGGGTACGTGGACGGAAGGCTCGTGATGACAAGCTACACCGCTGAGAACGGGAGGATAGAGGTGAGGCCCGGGGGAAGGCTGATAGTCCAAGACAGGGACGGTATCCCCGCGACGGAAGCGATAGACGGCGACGCGGTAAAACTCATAGGCATGAACGTTACCGGAATGGCCAATGACAACGGAGAGAGCCAGATCATCATCCTCAACGCGGTTCTTAAGGACAGCAACGTTCACAGCAACTCCCGTGAGGCCATAGTTAAGGGGTGCTCCGTCGAGGGCGGTTCCCTCGCCTTCACGACCTCCCCAGGGGTATCGAGGAACCTAAAGGTGAACGAGGTCTTCGATGACACCGCGGAGTGGCACTACTCGCTCGGCAAACCTGATGATTCCTGGATTTACACCCCCACCACGGATGGGATGCAGTCTGGAAGCGGCCCGTTCGCGGCGAACCTCTACTCTTCCGGCTTTGCAAGCGGAACGGAAGTCGGTGAGTTCACTGATCTGTATCTCAAGAAGGCCTTCGAGCTGGAGAAACTCCCAGTCCAGGCGTGGCTCAGTTACTACGCGGTGAGCGGCGTCGAGATTTACGTGAACGGGAGAAAGGTCGTGGACGAGGTAGATTACAAGGCCCAGCTCTCCTTCACACAGGGATGGGGAGGAGGAAGGATAACCGCTCACCCCCTGACGGGGCTCATTGATATCGCCGGCTACCTGAGGCAGGGAAGGAACGTTATATCTGTCCACGTCAGGAATCCGGATGAGTACCCCTACCCCGGACTCGGGGCCTTCAAGGCGAGGCTGAGCGTTGTTACTGGAGCAGCGGGCATAACTGACAGCAGAATCGGGGCAAACATCGGCGGCGGAAGGGCCATGCTCATCCTGGCGAGGGACGAAATAGACGGCAACGTCACGGCACTCAGCGACTCCTGGGTGAGGATATCCGGCTCCACCATTCACGGCGGGGTGGGGATATACGGACACCTGGAGCTCCTGAGGAGCACCCTGGAGGGAAACGGAACCGGGACCGGAATCAGGGCGCGGAACCCCTTCGAGATAGTGCTCAACGAGAGCAGGATAAGGAACTTTGAATACGGCATAGATGCGTCCCCTCTTGGAATGAACGGCAAGCTTGAGGTGTATTCCAGTGAGATAAGCGGAAACGATGTTGGGGTATCGCTCTTCCACGCTTCCCTGCTCTTCGAGAGCTCCTATCTGATCCACAACGGGGTGGGCCTTGAGGTGGGGAAAGTCGAGGGAAGGATTCACAACAGCCTCCTGTTCAACAACGGTAAGGCCGTGGCCTTTTCCCTCGGCACCAACGGAAACTTCACCTTCGACCACAACAGCGTGATTGAGAACGGGGTGGGAGTACAGTTCACCGAGTACAGTGACAAACCCTTCCTGGCCACCAACAATATAATCCAGGGCAACGGGGTTGGAGTATCAATAAAGGCCCCCGTTAGGGTATTCCTTACCAACAACTCCCTGGTGAACGGCAAGGGCCTCTACGTCTCCTCCACAGGGACGCCGCCGGAACTCGTTCACACCGACTGGGGCGGCCACGAGCCGAAGATCGTGGAGAACTACACCGGCGGGACCATGTACACCGCCTCCGGGAGGGAGGAGGAGAACTACGACATACTCAGCCTCGTCCCAGGGGCTGAGCCAGGCGACACGGTGGAAACCGGACCGGGCTGGGGCTCGGACCTGCTCTGGGCACACCTTTCCATCCACCCTGAGGAGAACGGGACCGTGAAGGGAGTCGTCTCACTCGAAGGAACCGCCAGTTCGAGCTCCGGCATATCGAAGGTCAACTACAGCCTGATAATCAACGGGACGGAGGTGCTCCTCAGCGAGAACGATGTTAACGACGCGGTTTACAACGACTACATAACCCTCGATACAGTTGCCATGAACCTGACCGGGACGGGTTACATAAAGTTCACCGCCGAGGACGGCAACGGGGTGAGCATCAGCTTCATCAGGAAGGTTTACTTCGGGAACGCCGAGATAAGAATAGAGGGCTATTCAATAAGCCACCCGACGGCCCTCTATGTTTACAGGAAGATTTCGGAGGATGGCAAGAATGTAATCCCCTACAGAGAGCGCTTCGCCAACATAACCGTGAGACTGGGGAACATCGGCTCCTTCGACGGCGCGGCGAAGATAGAGCTGGTTCTCCCGGACTACATAGAGCGCCACACGGGAAGGATAAGCCTCATAGTTGCAATCCCTGCCAACATGAGCGGTGACTTCCACGCCCTCGTGCCGATAACCGTTTACGACCCGATAACCCTGACCTGGGACCCCCTGCCGGAGGAGCTTCCGAAAAGCGGAAAGATACCCTTGGAGATAAGGCTATACGACATGGACGGCGTTCTCAGGGACGAGAGAAGGACGGAGATAAGCTTCGACATCGGGCCCGTCTTCAGGCTCGACAAGTACGACGCCTACTCTCTCTCAAGATCCTGGTGTCAGAACAGCGGGAAGTGCCACAAGAAGAACTTTGTGACCGGTGTTTACACCTACGACGGCGACGGCGATGGAGTACTCGAAGCGGCCGAGAGTCACCACTTCAACTTCATCCTGGAGAACATCGGGACGAGGGAGGTTTACCTGGATAAGCTAACCTTCTTCGACTGCATTCCGGAGAGGGACCCGTACTACGCCAATAAGGTGCTCAAGAGGAACTCAGTCAGCATACTGGGGAGTGGAGAGGACGTTTTCCTCTCTGATGTAACCTCGGACAACCTGAAGAAATTCCTTAGGCCAGGGGAGAAGATGTGGGCCAACGGGGTCTGGATGCCCTGGTGGGACGACAGGCCGCCGAGGGTAATACCGCCCGTGAACTTCTCAGGTGAGTACATGAGCACGGTCTTCGTCTACTACCGCGAGAGCAGGGACGGGGTGGCGCTTCCGGAGAGGTACATAAGCCCAGCCGTGAACTATCAGAGAACACCCGTGGCGAGCCTCAACAAGACCTTTGAGCAGTTCACGGAGTTCGTCGGGCCGATAAAGGTGGACGTCATCGGAATAAACGGCAACAAAACCTACCTGCGCCTGGAGAACACCAACGACAACGTCTACTACAACTACTACGCGGAAGGCTACTACGACCTCGACCCCAAGGGCTACGTCTGGTACCACGCAATCCCGCCCGGCTTCGAGTTCAAAGTTACGGTCGGACACAGCAGAATGCCGAACAGCGTCATACCCCACTACCGCGTGACAGTTGGCGCCGAGCACTCCCTCCTCTTCAACGAGATACAGCTGATAGCCATAGGAGCGGAGGGCGCGCTTAAGGTCTACGACATAGACGTTCCAGTCGAGACCATCGTCATGGCCCTCGTGAAGGCCTTCCTCAAGATAACCAACATAGTCGAGAACATCGACTTCCCAAGCGACCAGAGCATAGCGGAATACTCCCAGAGCAGTTCCGCGGTCCAGGTGAACGAGATGCTGGCCAACGATAACTCCACCATAGTGCCCCTAACCCTCGACGACTTCGCGAGGTGGGAGAAGGAGGGCCTGAACCAGAGCTACTACTACAAGATGGAGCACTTCTCGGAGCAGCCCCTCGAAACCAAGGTGGACCTCTTCACGACGCTCGGCAAGGCGATAATAACCGACGAGGACCTGCAGACCCTCTTCATAGAGACCGTGCTCGAAATCATAGACAACGACGCCCTCAACGACATCTACAAGGTGATACAGGCCATAAGGGAAGGAAATGCCCACAAAGCCGAAACGAGCGGAATGGCCATAGAGCAGTACGGTCTCACAGAGGACGACCTGGACGAGTTCAAGGAAGTCGTGAAGGAAGCCCTCGTAGATTACGTCAAGGACGAGATAAAGAAGCAGAAGTCCTTCCAGGAACTGGACAAGAAGAAGCAGGACGAGATACTCGACAAGGCAGGAAAGGGCGTCGGCGCGGCGATAGAGACTGCGGAAAAGATGGGTGAATGGGCGGCTTACAACGTCATAGCTATTCTCACCCAGCCCCTGCCGATGGACATCAACGTCCTCGATCCTCCCTCAACCTACACGGTAAAGGCAAAGAAGGGCGACTCGGCCATAATCCTCGGCGGCTCCGGCGGAAACCTCGACGGCTGGGGAAACGTCACCTTAACCTTTGGAGAGACCGACGTCTACAGGGCCCACTACATAGTTCCCACGCCGCTCACAAGCATAGGAGCCCTCTTCAACGGAACCTTCGAGAGGGTCTCCCTCCGGATACAGGGAAGTGGAGAGGAAGAGATAAGGGGAAGCGTGAGGATGGAGATAAGGCCGGACGTCAGGAACGCCACGGCGGTCTTCTCAGCCTTCGGGAACGAATACCTCGCGAGGGCATTCATAAGCCCGTATTTCAGCAGAATGGAGCGGTTTAACGTGACCATCGAGAACAAGGCGGTAATCATCGAGGGGGAGGGAACCCTGACGGCGCTCCCGGAGGACAGGGAGATAAGCATCAACGTGACCTTCGGAAAGCTCCTCACTGAGGCCGTCGTTGAGCGGAGGGGCCACTACAACGGAACCCTTGAGGTGAGACCGGCCTTCGGAATCTCCTCAGAGAAAGTACACGCCAATATAGGCGGAAACGTCTCTAAGGGAAACCTGAGCGGGGGAGCCCTCGTCGTATCCAGGAACCTCACCGAGAAGCCCGAGCTGAGCGTCTTCCCCGAGAGGCTCTACGCGGGAGGAACTGTTAAGATTACCTCAAACGTCCCCTGCGCATTGAACTGGAGCATCGGGAACGAGAGCGGTTCAGGGAGCTTTGTTGAAACGGAAGGGCTGAAACCCGAAAACTACACCCTCACCGTTGTCTGCACCGCTGGCAACTCCACCTCCGAGGAGAGCTTTGGTGTTCAGCTCCTCGAAAAGCCGCCAGTGGAACGGAAGGCCGACGGGGTTTCAGTTGGTGGAAGCGCCGGCGAGACGCTGAGGATCAGCACGAGGACAGACCTCTACAGAATTTACCTCCAGCCTGCTGGGGAAATAAGCGGTCAGCTCGCCGTCTATCAGAGACCGGGCAGCGTCAAGGCCCCAGAAGGTTACAGGTATCTGACCTACGCCCTGTTCAACGTCACGCACCCGGCCAACTGGTCGGTTAAAAATGCCACCATCTACTTCAGGGTATCAAAGGAGTGGCTGAGGGGGAACAACGTTAGCCCTGAGAAAGTGCTCCTCCTCCACTACGAGAACGGCTGGGTCGAGTATAAGCCAGCTATCGACCACGAGGATCTCGGCTACCTCTACTACAGGGCAAGCGTTCCAACCCTGTCCCTCTTTGCCGTTGCGGAGAAGGTAAAGGTCGAAAAGCCGGAGGAAACAGAAACTGGAACCGAAACACCGGCTGAAAGCCCAACGGAAACCTCTAACATTCCGGGGGGAACCGAGAGCTCCCCTGCAACGGGAGAACACCCTGGGAACATGGCCTACTACGCCCTCGGAATCCTTGCACTGCTGGCCCTAACAGTTTACCTCTACAGGAGGCGGTGATTCACTTTCTCACCATTTTTTGTCCAGGTAGAACTCCGGGAAAAGCTCTCCCTCCTGGACGTAGCTCCTCCCCAGCCTTAGCGCTGTGTAAGCCCTCTCAAGCTCCCTGCCGAGGTAGAATGCGTGCCTCGGGGAAACCGGGAAATGCTCAAGAACCGTGTCGATTATCGCGTTTGGCTCCTCGCCGACTATCGTGAGGATTAGCTCGGTTCCGCGGTGGGCGTTCACCCACAGCTTCCCTTCCTCGACCCATATCCTGAAGTAGACGGGCTCAAGTTTAACCGGTTTTTCCTGGGCCTCGATAATCTCACCAGCCGGTTCAAACCTCCAATCGAGTCTTCTCTTCTCCTTGAGGATCAGCAGGTCAAAGCCTAAATCCTTGGGCATCTCGAAGAGGTTCATGTCTATAGCTCTCCTCAGCTCCCGAACTGAGCCCCTTGCTTTTGCACTCGTCTCGGTCGTGAGGAGCAGACTTATCGAGAGCTCCTTCGCAATTCCAGCCAATAGGGCGTTCATTCCAACGCTGTCAGCGTCGTAGAGCTCGACCACGTTTCCAACCCCGGCCAAAAGGATATCCCTGGGATTTCTCTCGCGGTAGAGGTGGAAAGCAGTTACCGAGCGCGCTAAGTGTGGAATGTGTTCAAGAATTAAATCTGGGATTACCGTATTATAACCCAAATCAAGGGCCTTCTCCTTCAGTCCTTCAAGAAACTCAACCCTCTCGGCCGGTTTAACCGGAAAGAATCCCCTTTCCTGATTGGTCGGGATCAAAACGACCGGCTTTTGAGTTACAAGCCTCTCAAGGTTGCCCTCGTCAATGCTGAGGAAGAGGTCTGCGTAGCTTAAGGCCTTCTCGATTTCAGCGGTGTTGAGGGAGTCAAAGCTTATCGGCACTTCAAAGCCGTTCTCTATAAGTCGCTCACGGATTTCAGGGAGGGCCTCAATGAAATCGAGGTTGGTCTCTCCAGCCACCATACCGACGTCGATTATATCGGCCCCCTCATGGAGGTAGTAGAGGGCCTTCTCGACGGTCCTTTCAACCCCGAGCCTCGGGGCATCCACCACTTCCCCCAAAATCCTCGCCGGGAAGTCCCTTCCCGCTGGAAGGTTGCCAATCATGATGTTCCACGGCTTTTTGAGGGCCTTCTCTATGTAGCGCCTGTTTCTGGTTTTATTCCTTATGTCCTCGACGCGCTTTAGGGCATCGAAGGAGAAGAGTTCATCTGCCGGGAGTTCTTTGCTGAGCCTAAAGCCCTCGTTCAGGGCCTTAAGCGTCTGGGGCAAATCCATCGCGTTCCTTGGCCCTTTGAAGGCTGGAATTCCCAGCTCGTCCTCGATAAGTTGAGCGGAGCCACGGACGAGACCCGGAATTAGGATAAGGTCATAGTCCTCGCTCCTTATGCCGGCTTTTTTCAGGTAATGGACTATTATCTCGGGCGTCAGGAATGCCGCCACGCTCACAGGCGTAACGAAGACGTCGCAGCCTTTCCCGTACTTTCTAACGAGCGGCTCGGCGAGTTTTCCAGTGACGAGGAGAATCCTTCCACCGGAGATTTCGCTCATGTTACAGGATAACACTAGGGGCCTTTTAGGGTTTTGGCCGACGAAAGGTTTTTGTTCATCCCCGTCCAATCAACTCAGGGTGGTAATATGGTCGGAAACGGTGCTGTTGGAATAGTTTTTGGCGAATCAAGCACGGATCACTTCACGTTCATAGTGAACCCAAGGAACGAGCTGCCCCGCTTCGGGGAGTTTCTGGTCGTTAGAAACCGGGACGGTGATGAGGTTTTAGCGCTTCTGAAGTCAATTAGGAACATAAACTGGCTGATGGACGCCGGCAGGGGGAGCTACGACTACGTTGAGAAGACAGTGAACGTATTCTCAAAGGGCGTCCTGGACAAGAGCGAGGCGATTCTGGCGACGGCGAAGGTTCTCGGCGTGCTGAGGAGGCACGACGGCGAGTTCCTGACGAAGCCCGCCCCGAACCGCGTCCCGATAAAGCCGGGCGAGAAGGTCTACCTCGCGAGGGACGAGGACCTCCAGAAAATCTTCTCGGAGGGGCACATACGCCTCGGCAGGCTAATAGCAAGGAGCGATATAGAGGTCAAGCTCGATGCCAACAGACTGGTTTCAAGGCATTTTGCAGTTTTAGCCGTCACCGGTGCCGGAAAGTCCAACACGATAGCGGTTCTCACGAAGGAGCTGGTGAGCAGCGTCAACGCCACGGTTGTTATTCTCGACCCCCACGGGGAGTACCAGAGGCTCAGCTGGCCCGGCGCGCGCGTGAACCCGATAAAGGCCACAATTGACCCCGGAAGGATAAGGCTGAGCGAGTTCGCCACACTGCTCGGAATAGCTGAAAACGCCAGTCTGCAGAGGCGCTTCCTGGGGCTGGTTTACAGGACGGTCAGGGAGGAGATGCGGAGGAAGGGGCAGGTCGTCGGCGGGATTGCCTTCATCCACGAGATGGAGGACAAGATAGAGGAGTGGATAAGGGTTTACGAGAACACCGACGACAAGATCATTCACTACTACGATGAGAAGGGCATAGAGACGCCAAGGAAAATACAGTCAAGGGACATAGAGGCCCTCATAAGGCTGAAGGACTACCTCAGCGAGCTCAGGGCCAACTTCGGCGAGTTCATCAGTCCGGTTAATGTGCTGAGCGAGATAAGGCCGGGGATGGTGAACGTTATAGACCTCAGCGGAATGGAAGAGGAACAGATGATAACGCTGGCAAGCTTCGTCCTCCGCGGAATCCTCAAGAACAGGATAGACTACGTTAAGGGTGTCAGAACCAACGACAGGACCCTCGTCAGGGAGGTTTCCGAGAGGTATCCGGCTTTAACGAGGCCCGTGCTGATCATAGTGGAGGAGGCACACATATTCGCGCCGAGGGGAGAGAAGAACCCCGCAACTCTGTGGCTCGGCAAGATAGCTAGAGAGGGCAGGAAGTTCGGCGTGGGCCTCGGAATAGTGTCGCAGAGGCCGAAGAAGCTGGACGACGATATACTCAGCCAGACGAACACCAAGATAATCCTCAAGCTCGTCGAGCCGAACGACCAGCGCTACGTCCAGCAGGCGAGCGAGCAGATAAGCGAGGATCTGCTGAGCGACATAGCATCGCTGGGCGTTGGTGAGGCGGTAATAGTGGGCTATGCGATAACGATCCCGGCGATGGTGAAGATATACAGCTTCGAGAAGGACATGAAGGGCCACTACGGCGGCGGGGACATAGACATCGTCGGCGAGTGGCTCGCGGGGAGGGACGAGGAAGAGGTCAGCGAGGAGGAGGCCATAGAGGCCCTCCCGCTGTGAAGCCGGTGATGAGCCATGAGGTTCGCGCACATCGCTGACGTCCATCTCGGCAGGGAGCAGTTCAACCAGCCCTTCCGCTACGACGACTACCTCGGGGTCTTCAGGGAGTCCATCGAGAAGGCTGTGAAAGCCAGGGTGGACTTCATACTCATCGCCGGCGACCTCTTCCATGTAAGCAGGCCGTCCCCAAGGACGATACGCGACGCGGTTGAGGTTCTTGAGCTCCCGAGGCGGAAGGGAATCCCTGTCTTCGCGATAGAGGGCAACCACGACAAGACCATAAGGGAAACCTCAGTCTTTGACCTCCTTGAGCATCTCGGGCTGATATACACCGTCGGGCTGAAGAGGGAGCCGAGGGAGGGCGAGTTCCAGAGGAGCAGGAAGATAAGTGAGAACCGCTACCTCGTCTGGGGACAGGTCGGGGACGTTGAAATCCACGGCCTCAGACACCACACCCGCTGGCAGCTCATAAGGCAGGACGGGGCTGTAAACGTTCTCAAGACACTCTTCAGGGGAAAGAAGGGCATCCTGATGCTCCACCAGGCGGTCGATTACCTTGCCAAGGACACGCCCTACCAGGACGCCTTTGACCTGAAGCTCAACGAGCTTCCCGACGGCTTTTCCTACTACGCCCTCGGCCACATCCACGTGAGGAGGACAGCGGAAACGACCCAAACGGGACTGAGCGGGCCTCTAGTCTATCCGGGCTCGCTGGAGAGGACGGAAGTAAGGGAGGCGAGCCATATAATCCGCTATTCCCTGAGGGACAAAAAGCCGAAGGTCATGGAGAGCAGAGAGGGGCCGAAGGGGTTTTACATCGTCGAGGACTTTCAGCCGGAGTTCGTAGAAGTCGATGCGAGGCAGTTCTACTCGATCAGGGTGGAGGGAGACAGCAAGTCCCAGCTCAGGAAGAGGGTTGAGGAAGCTGTTTCGCTCGTCCCGAAGGACGCGATAGCGGTTATAACGCTCGAAGGGACGATTAAAGGCGGAGTGAGCCTGGCCGAGTTCAACGACCTCCTTAAAGATTCGGGGATAATGTACTACACCTTCAGGAGCAGGGTCGTCGGGGAGACGGTGCTTTCCAAGGAGAGGCTGAGCGAGGAGGAGCTGTTCACCGAATGGGAGCGGGAGCTCCTTCTGAACCTGAGGGTCTCCCCAAAGGAGTTCTCCGAAGGGCTCACCGAGTTCGTCTCCTGGCTGATCGGGAGGTACGAGAAGGGGATCCCGGAAAAAGCCCTGAAAGTTCCAGAAACTGAAAGGAAGGAAGAACCCGAGGAGAAGGGGAAAGTGTCCGAGAGCACCGCCAAGCCGGAGAAGCCCAAACTGGAAAAAGATCTGGGGAAAGAGCCTCCCAAAAAGCCCAAACCCATTTCCAGGCCCAAAAACCCATCGAGCCTCGACGCCTGGCTCAGGAGGGGTAAGCCGTGAGGATAAGGAGGATAAAGATCAGGAACTTCAGGGCACACGAGATGAGCGAGGTGGAGTTCAGCGACGGCATAAACCTGCTGATAGGCCAGAACGGAGCAGGCAAAAGCTCGATCCTCGAGGCGATTTTCGCGGCCCTCTACATGGGGCACCCGAGCTTCCCGAGGGGCTACCTCCAGGCAAACACCCGCGTCGGCTCGACCGGCGGACTGGGATTAACGCTGGAGTTCGAGCACAACGGGAAGAGCTACAGAATCGTCAGGGACTCCAAGAAGAGCGAGCTCCTTGAGGACAGGGAGACGATAGCGGAGAAGAGCTCCGACGTGGCGCGCTGGGTCGAGAGGAACGTCTACCCGATCCAGGTATTCACCAACGCGCTCTACATAAGGCAGGGCGAGATAGAGGGTATAATCACGAACCGCGAGGTAATGGAAAAGGTCCTGCGCAAGGTCCTGGGCATAGAGGACTACGAAAACGCCGAGAGGAACGCGGCGGACGTGATAAGGGAACTCAAGCGGAGGAGGGACTACCTCAGGAAGCTCATCGAGAGAAAGGCCGAGGTGGTGGAGAACCTCCACGATGCCGAGAAGCGCTTCTCCGAGACGCTGAGGAGGATAAGCGAGCTTAGAGAGCGGGTTGGAGAACTTGAAGGTGCCTTCAGAAAAGCGGAGGAGGATTACTCGCGCCTCAAGGCCCTGAAGAGCGAGCTTGAGGGGCTGGAGAAGAGGAAGGCGGTTCTTGAGCAGAGGATAGAGGCCGAGAAGGGCAGAATAGAGGACTATGAAGCCCGGATCGAGGAAGTGAAGAAGGAGATAGGAGAGCTCGAGGATAAGCTCGCACGCCTCGGGGAGCTCGAGCCCCTCGAAAAGGAGTACCTGAAGCTGAAGTCGCTCCTCTCCCTCAAGGACGAGCTGGCAAAGCTTGAAACTGCTGAAGCAAGACTGGCGGAGAAGAAAAAGGTCCTCGAGGAGAGGGCCGCCAGGATCGATGAAGTCTCTGCAAAGATAGCGGAGCTCGAAGGGGAAGAAAAGTCCCTCCGCGAGACCTACGAGGAGCTGAAGAGGAAGAACGGCCTCTACCAGCGCGCCCTCCAGCGGAAGGCCGAGGCGGAGAGGTACCTGAGAGAACTCGAGCGGGCAGGGGTTACCCCCGAGAGCCTGGAAAAGGAGCTAAAAGCGGTCGAGAACGCCAAGGAGGAGCTTGAGAACCTCCACGAGGAAGTGACGGGGATACGGGAGGAGATAGCGGCTCTCAACGGACTGAAGGAGAGCCTCATCGAGAACCTCTCGAAGCTGGAAGGTGCCAGGGTCTGCCCGCTGTGCAAGAGGCCCATCGAGGAGCACGACGAGGAGGAGATACGGGCGGAGTACGACGCCGAGATAACCTCCATCGAGAAGAAGCTGAATAAGCTATCAAAGAAGCTCAAAAAGCTCAACGAACGGGAAATCGAGCTTAAGGGGATTATCAGGGGGGAGTCAAAGCTCATAAGGCTGAAGAAGACGGCGGACCTCCTGCGGGAGGCCGAGGAGAAGCTGGCGAAGTACGACCTGGAGGAACTCGAGAAGGCCGCGGAGGAGTTTGAAAAGGCCAAGGCAAGGCTCATCGAGATAAAGAAGGAGCTGAGGCACCTCAGGGAGGAGTTTGAGGAGCTCGAGAAAGCAAAAGCCGAGCTGGGGAGGATAGAGAAAAAGCTCCAGGAGATAGGCAGGGAAACGAGGAGGATAATGGAAAGGCTGGAGAACGAGGGCTTCGGCTCGTTCGAGGCCGTTGAGGAAAGGATGAAGGAGCTCGAGCCAGCCTACCGCGAGTACCTCTCGCTCAAGGACGTCCCGGCTCAGCTTGAGAGGACGAAGAAGAAGCTCTCCCTCCTGGAGAAGAGGCGCGATGAAAGCGTTGAGGCCCTCAGAAAACTGGAGGGAGAGCTCAAGGAGCTGGGGGCGAAGATGGAAAAGCTCTCGCGGGAGTTCTCGGAGGAAGCCTACGCAGAGGCAGAGAAGAGGTACATGGCGACCGCGAGGGAACTTGAGAAAGCCAGAATGGAGCTCAAGGGCGCTGAAGAGCTGAGGGACGAGGTAATGAGGCTCCTCGACGAGCTGAAGGCAAAGAAGAAGGAGATAGAAGGGGCCGAAAAGGAGCTGGAGACCGTCGAGAAGGCCATGGCAGACATGACCGCGTTCAAGGAGAAGGTGGCGAGGCTCAAGGCCGAGGAGGAGCTCAGGGGGCTCGAGGAGGTGCAGAAGCTCGCCGGCGAGACCTTCTCGGAGATGACGGAGGGCAAGTACCAGGGGATAAAGCTCAAACGCGAGAAGAAGTTCGGAAAGGAGCGGATAGAGCTGAAGGTGCTCTACGCCGGCAACGAGGTCGGTCTGGAGTTCCTGAGCGGAGGGGAGAGAATAACGCTTGGTTTAGCGTTCCGCCTGGCGCTCTCTCTCTACAAGGTGGGGAACCTTGAGCTTCTGATCCTGGACGAACCCACGCCCTTCCTGGATGAGGAGCGCAGGAAGAAGCTCGTGGAGATTATATCGAGCCAGCTGAGGAAGATACCGCAGGTCATAATCGTTTCCCACGACGAGGAGCTGAAGGACGCGGCGGACTACGTGATAAGGGTCCTGAACGTCGGCGGCAAGAGCCGCGTGGAGGTGGAGAGCATTGGAGCGTATTAGCGACGCCCACGTAAGGGCGATGAGGGACTACCTGGAGAACCAGCTGGGGCTCATGGAAGAACTTACCCGGGAGATATCGAAGAGCTATCAGTGGCTGCCCTTCCCCGAGCCCAAAAGGGCCAGCGTTTACGCCGTTGACGGCAGCAGGATGATGAAGCGCCTCAGCGGGGCGATAATCTATGGCGTTGCCTCGGTCGCCATCGGGGAGAACCTGTACCACTGGAGCGAAGTCGGCTTCGTGTCGCCGTACAAGCACGTTGACGAGAGGATAAGGATTCACATGGAGCTTCTTGAGAAGCGCATAGGTGCCATGGCGTCGGAGATGGGGGCCGAGCTGGTGCTGATGGACGGCACGATAAGCGGCTCGATAATTCGTCCCCCCAGCTATATCGGGAGCAACACGGATAAAATGTTCAAGAGGCACAGCGACGAGCTGGTTGCCCTGGCAGATGGCTTTCTAAAGCTCCTGGATGAGAAATGGGAGTTCTGGTTGGAGACGCTTGAGAGGGACGGCATCATAAACACCCCGACTCTCGTTGCGAGGGGGGATGGCAGGAAGGGAATATTCACGCTGCTCAAGGAAAGGGGCGTCGAGGAGGCCAAGATAACCCGCTGGGGGGACGATTACGAGGACGTGATAATCCTCCTGGAGTACCTCGAGTTCCTTCACGCCCTCGACAGGCTCCTCGCCGCCAGAACTGCCGCGATAGCCAAGACATTCTACCGCGACGACATAGTGAGGCAGGTAAGGCCGGGCACCCCAATGCTCGACGTCCCTGTTCTGGACATGATTTCAAAGGAGGCAGGCTACGTGCCGTTCAGGTACTCGAGGGAGGAGAAGAGGAAGTTCCCGGATGTCGTTGAGAAACTTATGGACATGGGGCACTTCGGGAACCTCATGAGGCTCCTCGACAAGACCAAAGACGGCTACAGAGTAAAGGTGCGGCCCTTCTACGTCCGCTTCGTGGACGGCGGCGTCATATACCTTCTGGAGGTACCCGGTGAGAGCGAGCGAGATGCCCTCGAAACACTTTCGATGATGCTCTCCGTCGCAGAGGATGAATACGTCATCCCGCTGGAGTACGCCCACCATTCCGTTGTCATCAAAAAGCAGGAGTTCGACGCATACGTGAGCGCAGTGCTGAGCGCGCTGGTTGGAGAAGACGAGAGGTTCCTCAGCTTTCTGCGCTACGGGAGAGAGCCGCTGGAGTGAGCTCAGGGTGGCCAGTCCACCACATTCAGCAGGTTAGGCATTACTATGGGAATGAAAGGAGAAAGGGTGCGCGCTCACTCAAACCCCGGCTTCCTGACCTTCACAACTTCTTTATTGACCAGCGTCGGCGGAACCTCCCCATTCTTGAAGGCTATCAAATTCCTCGCCACGAGCTCGGCCATGCCCTCCCTCGCGCCATAGGTCGCGCTGCCTATGTGCGGTGCCAAAACAACGTTGTCGAAGCTGAAGAGCTCTTCGTTGTAGTAGGGCTCCTCCTCGTAGACGTCCAGACCGGCCCCGGCGATCCAGCCCTCCTTTAAAGCTTTGACGAGCGCCTCTGTATCAACGACTTTTCCCCTGGCGATGTTTACCAGTATTGCCGTTTTCCTCATGAGCTTAAGCTCCCGTTCGCCTATCATGCGGTAAGTTTCCTTCGTCAGGGGGACTGCCAAAACCACGAAGTCGCTCTCCCTGAGAAGCTCATCCAATGGCCTGAACTCAGCGCCGAGCTCCTTTTCAACTTCTGGCTTCCTGCCCCTTGAGTAGTAGAGGATTCTCATGCCGAAGCCCCTGGCTCTTTTCGCCACTGCCTGACCGATTCTGCCGAAGCCGACTATACCAATCGTCTTGCCATAGACGTCGTACCCCAGGAGCATGAGCGGGTGCCAGGCTATTCCTTCCCTCTTCCACTCGCCGGAGCGTGTGAACCTGTCCGCCTCGATGAGCCTTCTTGCGGTGGCAAGCAGAAGGGTCCAAGCGAAGTCCGCCGTTGCATCGGTGAGGACGTCGGGGGTGTTCGTGACGTAGATTCCCCTCCTCGTTGCCTCTTCGACGTCTATGTTGTCGTAGCCGACCGCGTAGTTGGCCACGATCCTGAGCTTTGGAGCGGCATCGAAGATTTCTTTATCAATCCGCTCGCTGAGCATGGTAACGAGTGCATCAACCTCACGAACCTTCTGGAGCAGGACTTCCCTCGGAATCTCGTGTTCACTATCCCAGACCTCGACCTGGAAGTGCTCCCTGAGAAGCTCAATTCCGTTCTCAGGAATGGCACGGGTGATGAAGACCTTCGGCATCACAATCCCACCTCCGCCTCAAAACTCAGCGAGGGATATAAAAACCCTGATGGCGAGTCCCGAACATGCGCATCGGGGGAGAGATAAAGGAACTCAGCACCGATGGCCTTGGTGTGCTGAAGAAGGACAAAGGGGTCGTTTATGTGCCCTTTGCATATCCTGGCGACGTGGTGAGTGTGAATAAAACCCGGAGGCGCTTCGGCAGACTTCTTGCAAAGGATTTTGAGCTCATCGAACCCTCGCCACTCAGGGGGAGGGCGAGATGTCCCCACTTTGGGAGATGCGGCGGCTGCCTCTGGCAGGGATTAAGATATAAGGAGCAGCTCCGCCTGAAGGCGCGGCTCTTCGAGAGGATAACGGGGATAGCGGCAGAGATTAAAGGTTCGCCCAAAATCTGGGGCTTCAGAAACGTGAGCAACTTCATTGTGACCACTTCCGGAATCGGCCTGAAGGAGTACGGAAATCCCCTTAGAGCTGTCAATCTCCGCGAGTGCTCGGTTTTCTCCAGGAGAACGTCCGAGCACCTGCGCGCCCTGAGGGCTTTTCTGGCCGAGACCGGCATGAGGCCCTGGGACTTGAAGAGGAAAGCCGGCGACGTCCACTATCTTCAGGTCAGGGAGGGCAAGTTCACTGGCGAGGTTATGGTGAACCTCATCGCCCACGTCGAGCCGTCCCCCAAGGCTGTCGAGGCTTTCAATGACTACTTCCGGGCGGATTCCCTCTACTGGAGCGTTAAGAGGGACGAGCGGGACGATCCGAGGGGAGAGCCAAGACTTACAAGTGGAGAGCCCTTCATACGCGAGAGGATCGGGGACGTTACATACCTCATTCACCCCAACAGCTTCTTCCAGACCAACAGCTACGCCTTAGAATTGCTCCTCAGGGCGGTTGAGGGCTTCACCGATGGCGAAAAAGTCCTCGACCTCTACTCCGGAGTCGGAACATTCGGCGTCTGGCTGGCTAAGAGGGGTTTCGAGGTTGAGGGGATTGAGATAAACCCCTTCGCGGTGGAGATGGCAATGAAAAACGCCGAGCTGAACGGCGTTAGCACCACTTTCCGTGTCGGCAGGGCGGAGGAGGCCCGGATTGGGGACTACGACACGGTGGTAGTTGATCCGCCGAGGAAGGGGCTGAAGGAAGCCGGAGAGCTGCTCGTCAGGAGCGGAGTTGAGAGGCTCCTTTACGTCTCCTGCAATCCCAGAGCGTTTAAACTCGACTACGAGAACCACCTGGGGAAGGCTTACAGGATTGAGGGGGCAGTTTTGGTTGACATGTTTCCGCATACACCGCACGTTGAGGCCGTGGTGGGGCTCGTTAGACGCTAAGTTTTTAAATCCCTCTTGTTACTCATGTTGGTGGGATTAAATGGTTTTTGACAGAAGGAAAAAATTAAAATTCATAGGTGGAATCCACCACGGGAGTCACCTCGATACGGTCTGCAGCTCCCAGAAGAAGGGGCTGGAGCTAATAGAGGACGCAATCCTTGGGAAGTATCCCTCCAGGAGCGTCAAGTTTGAAAAGAAAAAGCTTCTTGGAAAGGAAAAGCTCTCTTATGAGATCGTAGATGTCCCTTTGGCAAATGGGCTTTCCCTCAGGGTTGTGAAGCGTGAGGAAGAGCCGGTGACCGCTTTCCCGGTTCTCGAAGGAATAGAAACCAAGTTTGAGATCGAGGAAGTCCTTGAGTGGAAAAAGTGGCCCGAAGCCAATATCTCTGGAGCTGTCCTGAACGAGTACGCTCCAGGCGTTGTTTTTTACGCAACTGATTACATAGAGAGAAAAGAAACCTACCTGAACTCGGAGAAGCTAAACGTCAGGCTGGCCTTTCTCGTGTACACCGGGACAACTGAGGAGTTACGGAGAGAAACCACGAATCTACCGGATGGCGGAGAGGTTGTAATTGACCTCAACGAGGCCGAGATACTCCTTCCGGCCACTGTGAGCGTTGGCAATGCCTTCATAGACGACTACGTCATGACGGCCCACGTCCTTGAGGTTGACGAAGTCTCAACACCATGTGGCAGTGGCTACCTCATGCTCCTCAGCAACGAGCCCATCGGAAAGGTCAGGGCCTTTGCGCTGAAGGAGAACCTGAGTGGAGAAATCGAGAAAGGCGCGAGCTTGAAGCTCGCTGGATGGCTTCAGGGCAAGCTTTAATTTTGCTTTTAATCGAAGTCCCATATCGTCCTGCCCTTGTAGAAGAGCATGACGTAGCCACAGTTCCTGCAGATTACTATCTTGACGTTGTGCGCGGTGAAACCCCACTTGCTGTCGAGTTTCCCATCCTCCATCTGAAAATCGGTTCCTCCGCACAGGGGACACTTCAGCCTTTGCCTCTCCACGGTGCTCACCACTAAGAGTTGGAAGAAGGAGATAAAAACTAACTCAAACCGCCTTCCAGAACGGGTCCTGCTGTGCTTTGACCTTGGCGGTCATCTTTAGGGCCCTTATGTCCGTCTCGTCCAGTTCGTTCTTGAGCTGCTTGGCGAGGATTATTACATCGTTCTTGCTCAGGTCAACGTAGAGCGTCTCTCCCGGGTGGATGTGCCTGCCGACGATGGCCCCTTCGATGGCTATCGCCACAGCGTCGCCCTTCTTGGCCTCCTGGACGAAGTCGTTCTTGTTCTTGATGGACTTGATGACTCCAACCTTCTGGCCGTTCTGCTTGATGAGTGCCACTCCGGGCCTTATGCGGCCCTCCACGACCTCGACGCCCACTATCGCAGGGTGGCTCCTCCTGAAGACGTACCTCTCGTCCGGGTAGAGCCTTATGACGCCTGGGAAGGTGACCTTGCTGAGGAGTTCGCGCTTCTTCTTCTCCTCCTCCGCCCTGATCCACTCCTCGTAGTCCTCGATGAGCTTGTAGATGATGTTGCCGGTGAATATCGGAATACTCCTGGCCTTGGCGACCTCTTCGGCGTCCTCGTTCACCCTAACGTTGAAGCCCAGAACGACGCCGTACTTCTCTTCCTCCTCGCGGACGCTCAAAGCCTCCATTACGTCGGTCTTGCTGATGTTCCCAACGTCGGCCTTCCTTATCGGTATGCCCTTCTCGTTGAGCTCCTTGCTGAGGGCCTCAAGGCTTCCCAGGGTATCGGCCTTGACTATGACACCGACTTTGCCAGTGCTTATGACGACGCTCTGTATCTGGCTCAGAATCTCCTGCCTGGCCTTCTCGACTTCTTCCTCCGAGCGGGCCGCTATAACCGGCGAGCCGGCTAAAGCCTCCTCAAGTCCGGGGGCGGCTATCTTTATACCCGCGGCAGCTGCCACCTCGTCAACCTGGTCGAAGCGGAACCTCGGGTCGCGTATCTCATCGAGGGGCTTCGGCTTGAGGAGCGCGCGGATTTTCGTCACTATCGCCTTGTCCTTGCCGCCAACCACTATCGTGTCGTCCTTGTGGAGCGTTCCGTCGTAGATTATGACATCTATCGTTGTTCCGAGGCCGAGTTCCTCCCTAACCTCAAGGATTGTGCCGCGCGCCGGCCCTTCAACTTCAATCTTGAGCTTCTCCTCAAGGTACTTCTGGCTCAGGCCGGCTATGAGGACGAGCAGCTCGGGAACGCCTATGCCGTACTTGGCGGAGATTGGAACTATCGCAAGCTCTCTCGTAAAGTCCTGGACGCGGTCAAAGCGGTTTGCCTGGAATCCCATCTCGTAGAACTTGCCTATCAGCTCCCAGAGCTTGGTTTCAAGCTCTTGCTGGGCCCTCTGATCCTGCTTCTTGATGTTGACGAGGAACGGCTCGTCCTCCTCCACCTTCCAGCCCTTTATCCTGTCTATCTTGTTTGCCGCAACTATGAACGGCGTTCTGTTCCTCCTGAGGATTTCAATGCTCTCTATCGTCTGCGGCTGGAAGCCCTCGTTGATGTCCACGATGAGGACGGCCAGGTCGGCCAGGCTTCCTCCCCTCGCGCGCAGACTCGTAAAGGCCTCGTGGCCGGGAGTGTCGATGAATAGTAAACCGGGGAGCCTTATCTCGCCCTTCCAGAGCTGGATGAGCGGACCGGCGAGCTGCTTTATGGTGTCAATGGGAACCTCCGTCGCGCCTATGTGCTGGGTTATCCCACCGGCCTCTTTACTTGCAACATTAGTATTTCTTATCCTGTCAAGCAAAGTAGTTTTGCCGTGGTCAACATGTCCGAGAACAGCTATGATCGGCTGCCTAATCTTCTTCATATCCCTCACCCCTGAGCTTAACTCCGGCGTGGCCTTTTAAAGGTTCGCCGGCGGAAGGATTAAAAACTTCACTCGTAAGTTTGCACGGTGGTGGAATGATAGCGCTCGCACTCGGGTTAATTGTCTGCCTGGGAACGGCCCTCGTACTCGGGAAGCTGAAGGGAAGGAGCTATGAGCTAACGATGGCCCTTAATGTGCCTCTGCTAACGTACCTTATCGCGGACGGCCTCTACGGTGACTGGAAGGGCATAGGAAACGTTTTCTTTTCCACGCCTCTCGGAGATTTCACTCCTAGCGAAATGATAGGGATCCAGACGTTCCTGGCAGTTCTCATCATCGTTGCCCACCTCGGGCTCAGAGGCAGGAATTCCCTGACGGTGGACGAGTTTTCCAGCATCCCCCCAATGTTCTGGGTGGATTTTGGAACAGGAATAGCGCTCGCATCGAGCGCACTTCCTGTGCTGGCATTACCGGGCCTGGTGCTCTACCTGGCCCTTGCCCTGCTCTCCGAAAAGAACCCGCTGGGCTGGTTAAGCGCTGAACCCTGCCATGGGGAACTCGGGGAATTCGCGGTGGAGCTAGGCCTTAAATGCCTAACAGATGAGGAAAGCCTTTCAATATACAGGCTCAAGGGGCACATCATAGTGGGCGGAAAAGCCCGTCGCGATTTCCCCCGCTGGAGAGAGGTGGTAAAGTGTCTCTCCGAACTTCCAGAAACTGGAAGGTTCCGCCTTCTCCCCTATCTGGTGGGCCTCATTCCCCTTCCGGTCGGGATAATCCTCGGGGAGGGCTTCGTAACCGCGCTGATTCTCGTTCCTCTGATGTTGCTCCTGTACTTGGGCACCTTAATCGCTACGGTCAGAAGAACGCGCTCGCTCCTCCCCGAATCGTGCTGGGAGGTTATGGATGAATACGTAGAGTTCGTTAGAAGGAACCAGAAGGGAAAAGGAGGTTTCGTGATAGGCTAACATTTCTTTCAGCGCTCAAGGCAGTCCATGCTGTCGAGGTATTCCCTCTTTGCCCTGGCGTGCGTGTGGTAGAACCAGTCCGCGGCTTTGCAGTACCTGTAGAGCTCATCCGGCTTGAAGTAGAGGTTTATCTCCCTCTCGGCACTCTCAGGGCTGTCGGAGGCGTGGATTATGTTGTATATCGAGTCGCCAATGTCGAGGCCGTAGTCGCCCCTTATACTTCCGGGCTCGGCGTCCTTCGGGTCGGTGGCGCCGGCCATCTTCCGGACGACGCTTATGGCGTACCTGCCCTCGACGACCATGACGACGCTCGGGGCCTTGGTGATGTAGTCGATGAGCGGCTCGAAGAAGGGCTTTCCTTTGTGCTCCTCGTAGTGCTTCTCCGCCAGCTCACGGTCGATCCATATCATCTTCATCCCGACGATTTTAAGTCCGCGCTTCTCGAAGCGGCCGATTATTTCACCCACGAGACCCCTTACAACGGCATCGGGCTTGAGTATAACGAGTGTTCTTTCTATCTTCTTCTCCGCCATCGGCAACACCAGAAGAGCTTAGCATGAAGTGTTAAATGCGTTTTGGTCATAAATATTCCACGTAATGGAGCCGCTGATAAGGATAGAAGCTAAAAGAAAGTTTTTCAGAAATTAACACCATGGCCCACCAATCCACTTATTGCCCCAACTATCACCATCAACATTTGTCCAGGCATCCACAAAAACTCTGGGATGTGCATCCCAGTGAGTAGCAACTGGAGATAATAGGTCCCAGAACATATAACTGGCATCTGCATAAACTCCAGCAGAAACCGTGCCAACTCCACTGGTATGGGAGCTGAATGAACACTTGATAACTCCCAATACCTGATAGTCATATGAAAGATCATCAACACCGAGAATCCTGTTGCCGTAGTCTACATAGAACTTTCCTTTTGCTACGGTTTTTGTGGTCAAGGAGTCTTCCCCCGTAATGGGATTTTCGAGATACCACTCGTAGGACTGCCATGCGGTTATGATGTATACTGAGCTTAAAATTCCAGGATCAGTCGCCTGAAGTTTCTCCGTATGGAATGTCTCAACGAGTTTTACCCTATTTCCAAAAGCCCATCCGACATACTTAGACTCCCTGCGAGTGGTATTCTCCAGAAGTTTAAACCTGACGGTGCCAACATTTAGGAGCCGGTTAGAGTTTTTGTCCCATTGTGCGTACCATACATTGTCAGTATCCTTGTCTACGAACAGGGAGTACATAATCCCTTTCTTTTCAAAAACCAGCGTGCCTATGTGTACAGTGTCTTCGGGTATTTTCGGGTTAAGTTGTTGAAGCTGAGTGACCAATTCACTCGGGATCTCTGTAAGAACGGGTCTAGGACTCCAGTTAAGCGGACCCTGTATCTCAAATCCCATTGAAGACTTGGGGGTGAGAAGCTCTCTGCCACGGTTGTTCTCTGGACTATCTGTATTGGCATACACCAATAGCAAATTCCCTAAAATCACTCCAACTAAAAACCACGTTATGGCCTTCTTCATCTGTCCCCCCAAGTAGTTGTCAAAAGTAATTATGCACCTATCATATTTAAGGCCTTTGTCATTCAAACTCTTGAGATTAGCAAAAAAGTACGCTGGGTTAAAATTACTAAGAAAAGAAAGAAATCACTTCCTCCTCTTGGCCCTCTGAAGGCGGGCCTCCTCGAAGGCCTTGGTCCACTTGAGCTTTCTTGGATTGCGCCCCATGAAGTAGTACTTCTCGCACTTGCTGGAGCAGAAGAACAGGACTCTGCCGTCGTTCCTGACGTACATCTTGCCGGTTCCCGGCTCGAACTCCTTTCCACAGTAGGAGCAGACGTTCCACCTGGCCATCGTGATTACCTCCTGGTCCTGATCTCCCTGGCTTCACGCTCGGTCTCCCTGAGGATGACTATGTCGCCGACGCGGACCGGGCCCTTGATGTTTCTCCTGATGACACGGCCCTTGTCGCGGCCCTCAAGAACCCTAACCTTGACCTGGGTAACGCCACCGGTGACGCCGGCCCTGGCGACTATCTCAATAACCTCAGCCGGGTATCCTTCGTCGCTCATTTCTCACACCCCTTAACCTAAAAATCCCTCGCACGGATGAACTTAAACCTTTCCGTGAATGAAGGGAAAAGGAGCTCACTTCATGAGCTCCCTGACCTTCATAGCGATGTCCTCAACGAGCTCGCGGCCCTTGCCTGGCTCAACGATGGCTATGCTAGCCGACGGGACCTCAAGCCCGGCAGCGGCGCCGAGCTCCTTCTTGCTCGGAACGTAAATGTACGGAATCTCCTTCTCCTCGCACAGCGGCGGGAGGTGGGCAACGATCTCCTCAGGGTCAACGTCCTCAGCGATGACAACGAGCTTGGCCTGGCCCCTCTCAACGGCCTTGGTCGTCTCGTTGGTACCCTTTCTTATCCTTCCGGTGTCGCGAGCGAGCTCAACAGCTTCGAGAGCCTTCTCAGCAAGCTCAGCCGGAACCTCAAACTTGACGTAGCTTGGCTTAGCCATTTTTCATCCCTCCGGAATCCTCATCGTTCATCGAGTTGTGCATGCTCGATTCTGGGGGAGGCTTTAAAAGGATTTCGATATCAGCAGCGGCCAAGCTCTTCATTCCCCGACGGGTCAGAAAAGGAAAGACAGCCTCATCATCTCCGGTGTTCTCACCGGGATTCCCTGCCGTAGCCCCTGTATATCTCCAGGCTCCTCCTTGCGCGGGCGCGGGGAATCGAGTGGCCCATAATGGAGACGATTTTGTCGGCCCTCGCCTTTCCATGGCGGAGCATCTTGGTTTCCGTTTTAATCTTCTCGATCCGGAAGGTGTAGCCGCCGACCTCCAGAACCTCGCCGACGACGAACTCCTCGTCCCTGCCGACTTTGACCCTGAAGGCCTGGGTTACACCCTTCGGCAGGTATATTGACACCTTGATGACCTTTGGGTAGGTGAGGCTCTCGCCCCAGAGGGTCTTTATCTCCCCTATCATGCCCTTGTTGACCCTTTTCTCCCCTTCGAGCTCTATTCCAGTAATCCTGACCTCGTCGTCTTCGGTCTCGACGATGTCGCCGACCTTTATCTCCTCACCCTCCGGTAGCTCGACAAAGGTCCTGAAGCTCCTCTCGTGTTTGCTGACGATCAGGGGCACCTTGATGAGCTTTGGAAGGGTGACGTGCCAGATGTTGCTACACTCATTGCACTTCAGAGTAAGCTCTCTCCCCCTCTCCCTGATTACCTCGACGTCATCGCTACCGCATTCCGGACAGATGAAGTACTCCTCCATGTCTCTCACCAGAGGAAAGAATAGGGGAGGCGTTTATAAAGGTACTCACTCCTTCAGAAAAACCCGGTAGGTTCTCCCTTCCTTCACGCGGGTTATCAGCCCCTTCTCCTCCATCTCGCGGAGGATTATGCTGACCTTCGCCTTTGAAACACCGAGCTTATCGGTGAGTTCGCTCTGAAGAACCGGGCCCTCCCTCAGCAGGGCGAGTATCTTCTCCTCGTCGCTCCGCAGGTGCACCTTTTCCTCCTCGCGCTTCCTCTCACGGTAGAGGGCGTAGCCGTAAACGCTCCCCCCTCCGATGAGGAGGCCGATGATGAAAACACCGACGTAGATCCACGGTGAGGGCGGCCTTGGAACGGTTATCTCGCCCGAAAAGCCGACTATGAAGTAGAACTCATCGCCAGCGCGGAGGTCGCGGCGCGTCCACTCAAGCAGAAGCCGGCTTGTGGAGCTCTCGACCCTGTCCGGTGACGGGATTATCGGAGAGAGTACCGCGTAGCCCCTGGGGACGATCAGCTGCATGTGGAAGAGACCCACCGGCTGGCTGAAGCGTATGTAATAGGTGAACTGGTTCTTCCCTTCGTCCTCGGTTATCATGCCCCTGGTCGTGAAAGTCAGCCGTATCCTCGCGCTCTCGCCCGGACCAAGGGTTTGGAAATACATGTAGATTGCGTTCGTTCCCCCCAGGACCTCCCGGACCGTCACGTTTACCGGTTTCACGCCGCTCGGAAGATCCAGAACGGCCCGCGGATCCTCCACGGGGTAGTCTGTGTAGATAACGTACCCGCTGAGGTTTGTGTGGGAAGTTAAATCGATCTCAATCGTCTCTTCCACCTGGCTGGGGGTAACCACGTCGAAATAGACCGCGTAGGCGTTTATCTCGTAGTCGTACTCCCCCGCACCCACAATCGGAAGAAAAAGGAGGACGAGAAGAGAAAGGACTAGCCCGATTAGAGCTGACTTCCTTCCTCGGGGTTTTTGATTTTTAACAGCGGGCATACGTCCATACACTCCCTGCAGTGGGTGCAGAGCTCGGGGTTCACGAGGATTTTCTTGCTCCTAGGGTCTATGCTGAGGGCATTCTCGGGGCACTTGCCGACGCAGACGCCGCAGCCGACGCACTCGTAGGCCCTCTTGACGAGGTAATAGGCCTGCACTCCCTCGTTGAAGTCGCTCGTGTAGGCGCCATCTGGTCTGAATGTAACTTTCCCCGCCCTTATGTAGTTTTCGCCTTCCTCGACCTCTCCTAGGATTGGAGCGACCTCTCTGATTCTTTTCAGGTTCACGACGGTGTTGAAGCGAACAGCAAAGCCGTCCTCGTTCTTCACAATCGAATACTTCACCGGCTCCCAGGAACGCTCCTCAGGAACTTCAATGCCCAACTCCCTTGCTATCGCCTTCTCGCCCCTGCTAAGCTTCTTCCACCGCCAGAAGCCGTAGGTTATCCACTCGTCGGGCATTCCAAAGCGCTTCCCCCAGACCTTGAGCTCGTTCTCCCACCTAGCCCACAGTTCGGGCTTCTCCTCCTTGAGAGTGTAGATTTCCGCCAGGGAGGCGCTCGGACAGAGGAAGCAGCCTATCCTGTCAAGCCTGTCCTCGTAAAGCGGGTTGTATTTCAGCTTCCTGCTGAAGATGTAGAGCCAGACCTCCAGCGCGCGCCAGTGGAATATCGGCGATGCCCCCCTCTCGTTCGGCACCCAGGGGTTCTTCCATATCCTAGGCTGCTTGAAGCGTTTTATGCTCTCGTACTTCCTCTGACCGACGAACATGAGCACTCCTTCGGGGTAGTTTTCCTTTATTGCCATCGTTATCGGGCCGAGCTTCGTCACCTTACAGCACCAGCGGTAGTCTCTACCAGGTGGGGAAAAGACGTGAAGGGCGCGCCAGAACGCATCGCCGGCGTCGGCAACGATGAACTTTATGCCCTTCGGCTCAAGCTCCCTCCTCAGCTCCTCGACGTATTCGAGAGTTTCAGGAAACTCTATGCCGGTGTTGTTGAAGAAGACGGTGAAGCCCTCGTCGAACTCCTCAAGAGCGAGACCAAGGACGGCCAGGCTGTCCTTGCCGCCGGAGAAGGCCACCGCAACCGGAAGGTCGGAGTACTTAACGGCAACCTTCCTCATGAAGCGCCTCGCTTCCATCACCTTCCTCTCAAGCTCGATGGAGTTGGCCCTCAGCACATCTTCCATCGTGGCTTTCCTTCCCTCGCGGTAGTTGATGGTCTTCTGTCGTCTCACCTTGACACCGGTCCCGCGCTCCTTGCTGGCTAAGGCTTCGTAGTCCTTCTTCGCTATGCCGGTAGCGATAACCTCACCGCTCTCGGAGACGAGGATTACACCGTCGTTTCTCCTTATGCTCCCCTCGGCTTCGATTATGCCGACCGGCAGGAGGTTGGAGCCGTTGAGTATTGGCTCTATGGCTCCCTCATCGACGATTATCCACTTCCTCATTGACTTTCCAAAGCGCTTCCAGAGAGCCATAGCTCCCTCGACCTTTAAGCCGGGCTTCCAGCGAAGCTCCAGCGGGTCGAAGCGTATCCAGCCGAAGACGTAGCCGTCGAGGATTATCTCGTAGGAGTCGTCCTCTCCGGGCGTCTTGTTGAGGAGGACGATTTTACCATCAAAGAGTTTACCAATGTCAACGCCGTAGTGCTCCCTGAAGACCGAGCGTATGAACTCGATGTCCTTCTCAAAGGCGAATCTCAAATCGCCGGGAGGCGTGATGTTGAGCTTAAACACGCTCTCCTCCCCGTGAACGGCACAGCTGTCACCGATGAGCGGGACGTTGCACTTCTCGCACCAGTTTATGTAAGCCTTACCGAGGAAGACCGGCCTTCCCATTTTCTCCCACCGCGCTTAGAAGGGAACGGGGGTTTATAAAGGCGATTGGTCGGTCTTGCGGAACGCCGTTCGGCAAGGGTTTATAAAGACGTGCCGAATACGAATCGACAATGGTTTATAAACCCCTGCTGTCGACCGGTAGGGAGGACCAACATGACATTTTTCTTTTGAAAGCCTTGCCGTTCACGGCAGGGGAAGGTTAGACTAGACATCATCGCTCGATTGTACGATCCGAGAGCTTTCTTACCCTGCCGGGTGAACCTGTCACAGATTATCTCTTTGTCCCGTTGACATAATAGAAACCCTTATAAGAACTTCAATCCACTTAAGTTTGAAAAATCACTGGAGGCGATGGTAATGGCAGCCTTTGCCGGTGCCGCGTTGATAATACTGGGAGTTTTTCTTTTGGTAATGCTCCTGCTGAGCGTAAAGGTTATCCGCCCGTACCAGAAAGGACTCGTTGAAAGGCTCGGAAAGTTCAACAGGATTTTAGAGCCAGGGATACACTTCATAATCCCCTTCATGGAGCGCGTCAAGGTCGTGGACATGCGCGAGCACGTCGTCGATGTGCCGCCGCAGGAGGTCATCTGTAAGGACAACGTCGTCGTCACCGTCGATGCCGTTGTTTACTACCAGATCCTCGACCCCGTAAAGGTCATCTACAACGTCAGCAACTTCCTGATGGCCATAATCAAGCTCGCCCAGACCAACCTCCGTGCCATCATAGGTGAGATGGAGCTCGACGAGACGCTGAGCGGAAGGGACATAATCAACGCCAAACTGAGGGAAGAGCTCGACAAGATAACCGACCGCTGGGGCGTCAAGATTACGCGCGTCGAGATACAGCGCATAGACCCGCCCAAGGACATTCAGGACGCGATGGCCAAGCAGATGACGGCCGAGCGTGAAAAGAGGGCCATGATACTTATAGCCGAAGGTAAGAAGGAGGCCGCCATTAAGGAAGCGGAGGGACAGAAGCAAGCTGCCATACTCAAGGCGGAGGGTGAGAAGCAGAGGCAGATACTCGTGGCGGAGGGCCAGGCCGAGGCGATAAGGAAGGTTCTCGAAGCTCTGAGCCAGGCAGACGAGAAGTACCTCACGCTCCAGTACATCGAGAAGATGCCCGAGCTTGCAAAGTACGGCAACCTAATAGTGCCCTACGACACGGAAGCTCTCATCGGCCTGCTGAGGATACTCCAGAAGGTGAAGGACGTTCCGATACCAGAGCCACCGAAGCCCCCGAAGGGAGACAACCCGGGGAATGAGGGCGTATCGACCAATCCCTCAGAAGACGAGCTGAAAAAGCTTAAGAACCTGATGGAGTGATTTAGACCGGTGGTGAGGATGGATATCCTTCCAATTTCCCTTTTGATTCTTGGACTGCTCGTGATAGTCCTCGACATGATGGTGGCCGCGTTCATAACACCCATTGGAACAGCCATGGTCGTCATGGGGGTTCTGCTCGGATTCGGCGTCGGATTCACCGAGAGCTTTGTCCTGGCCCTCGTAGCTGCAGTTGTGGCTTACATCCTCGTTGGCAGGTACATAAAGAGGGACGTCCGGGATGCCGGAAAGGGCAAGTACACCTTCGACCTGAAGGGCAAGCGCGGAAGGATCGTCGAGATAGGCAGAGAGCACTACATAGTCGAGCTTGAGGGGGACAGATGGATAGCCCTGGCCGAGGGGGACGAAAAGCTGAAAATAGGCGAAACTGTCGAAGTCGTTGACGTTGACGGAGTCAAGCTCATCGTCCGGAAGGCCTGAGCTCTTCCCACAGTTCCTCCAGTGTTTTTCCCAGCCTCAGCAGCATCCCGTTTTTGTAAACTACCTCTCCGTTCACCATCACCAGCTCGACGTCACTGCCTCTTGTGGAGTAAACGATGTGTGAGTAAGGGTTCTCACCCGGCAGGAACCGGGGCTTTCTTGCGTTTATCAGCACGAGGTCAGCAAGATAGCCAGGTTTTATCAGGCCCGCCTTCAGCTTCAGAGCTCTGGCACCGCCGAGGCTCGCCCAGCGGAAGACTTCCTTAGCTGGAGCAACGTCAGTCCTCTTCCTCCAGACCTTATTCAGAACCGCCGCGAAGCGCATCTCCTCAAAGGGGTCCATCATTCCAACAGGGTTCGGGGAGTCGTTGCCGAGGGCTATGTTGGCACCCCTTTCAGCCAGCTCGATTATTGGTGCTATCCTCGCCTCAAGCTTCGCCATGCTCAGAGAGCAATGGACGAGCGTCGCACCGCTTTTCGCGTAGAGGGAAACCTCGGAATCGCTCAGGTAGATGCCGTGGACGCCGACAAGGTCGTCCCCAAGCACGCCGGCCCTTTCGAGGTATTCAACGGGAGAGAGACCGTAGCGCCGCTTGACCTCCAGCACTTCGCCCCTGCTCTGGGAGATGTGGACGTGGATGAGCGCGTTTCTTTCCCTGGCGAATTCGCCGATTTCCCCCATCAGCTCAAGGGAAACGGTGTTGGTTGCGTGTGGAGCAAGGACAGGAGTTACGAGCTCATCCTTTCCTGCCCATTTCTTGAAGAACCTGAAGCCCTCCTCCGGCTCGGCTATAGGGAAGTCAATCGTGTCCATAACGGTCTGGCCGATAAAGGCCCTGATTCCAAGCTCCTTAGCCACCTCCGCTATCTCGCCGGCGAAGAAGTAGTGGTCGTTTATCGCCGTCGAACCGTTTGCCAGGGCCTCGGCCATTCCGAGGAGTGCCCAGCGGCGTATCTCTTCCCTCGTCCACTCCAGCTCCGCGGGCCAGATAACATCGTTAAGCCACCGCTCGATGGGAAAATCTTCGCCGAGTCCCCTAAAGCGGGCCATTGCCACGTGGGTGTGGGTATTGACCAGGCCTGGCAGAATTATGTAGCCGTCTCCCCCGTAAACTTCATCGACGGCGTATTCACCGACCCTTTCCCGGGGGACGACGTCCCGGATGAACCCGTTTTCCACTATGACCGCGACGTTCTCTCTGGCCGATCCGCAGTCAACGGCGGTTCCAACCAATGCTCTCATAGGCTCACCGGGGGAAGTTGATTCACGGAAATTATAAGGTTTCACGTTACATCTTTCTTTTTGAAAGCCTCGCCCTTCAGGCAAGGAGGAGTCAGCTCTCCTCCAGTCTGGCCGCTATCCACGCAAGGAGGAGTATAAAAACCATTCCGGCGACAAAGGAACCGGCCGCGTATGGGAGCTTCCTCCCCTGGGATATCCCGGTTTTTGCATCATCCCCACAGGTGGTGTTTGAGGCAACCTGAACAGTTACCACTTTGGTAACCACCTCCGGCTCACAGGTCGTGTTGGTGCCGTTTCCGAACGTCGTTGCGTTCCCTGGGGCAGGGGGTGTGGGGACATCCTCCGCAGTATCGGCACTGGAGGTGGGCTGCGGCCCCACGACTATTCGGGTCGAGTTGTAGAACACATGACCAGCACTCTCAACGCCGGCGGTTATCGTGTACTCCCCCGGGGCCAGGGGGACTATCTCCATTGAGTACGTCCTGCTTTCCCCGGCGCCAAGACTGTCGCTTCCCCCCAACCACTTCCCGTTAATCGTGAAGTTCCTGGCGATGGCGGCGAAGTCTTCGGGCAGGGCAACTGTGATGTTGAAGGGCAGACCCGTGTTGCCCGTGTTCGTCACGGTGATGTTCAAAGGGATACCAGTCCCGACGGTTCCGTTTAGCGCCTTCACCGCGACCGCGTATTTAACCTCAGCATTCCCTACGTGCACAACCCTCCTCTCCGAGGTGAACGTCATATCTACCATCCCGTAACAGGAGAGGTCGTAGGGTGCGTGCCCGACGATGGCCACGTCGCCAAGGGTGAGGTTGCCCGCCTTCACCGGAACGATGGTCATGGAAAACTCAACCCTGCCCCCTTTCGGGATGGTCGGGATGTATTCCGGATAGTCACCGAGGATTCTAAAGCCCGACGTGAAGTTCGGGATCACCTCAATGTACCTTACCTCCCCGGGGCCGGTGTTCGTTATCACGACCCTCGCCTCGAAGGGTTGCAGCTGTGTTGCATTGTCGGGCGCGTCGAGGGAGACGTTAAGCATGGCCGCATCGCCGGGCTCAGGAACATCTGCGTCGTTGAGGAAGGCAACGATGCGGAGCTCCCGCGTGCCCCCGCTCGGTTTGGTGCCCGTTGCGCCCAGAAGGAGGCCGCCATAGTATATCCCGGACGAAACGTTGCCTGCGTAAACGAAGCCTGAGCGCAGAACCCTGCCGCAGGGGTTTCTTATCGAGACGTATCCACCGTCATCGAGCACTTTCTCCACGCGGATGATGTACGGACCGAGCTTTTCCGTCTTGCCCTCACTGAGCCAGCCCTCAAAGGACGGAAGGACGTCCACATCGAGATAAGCGCCCCTGAGCCTTAAGTGCACCTTCAAATACTCGGAGCCCACGAGGTCGCCCACGTTTATTACCAATCCATCCACTTCTATCGTGTCCCCTGGTTCTGCCAGATACCTCTTCTTGTTTACAAAAACCTCAACGATCTCCTCAAGCTCACCTCCCCGCGAGGTCACGGTGTAGTTGCCGAATTCCACGAACCATCCTCCCACCCGAAGGGCCCTGCCCCTCCTGAGATAGCCGTCAAAGAGAACCGGCATCGGGGTGGCGGATATCCGGAGGTTCCCGATGGACGCGTCTTTGCCCCCTGTAAGGGCGAGTTCGGCTGACCTGTCCCCGAGAGAAACATTCAGAGTGACCGTCTTCTCATTAACAGACTCTAAAACCATCCTGTAGCGCCCAAAAAGCAACTCTTCTCCTTCCAGGAGGTACGGGAAGCGGTAAGAGACGTTGAGATACATGGAGTCCCCTGAGTAGATGCCCCCACGAAAGTCAAACTCGCGGTCATTCCACGCGAGACTCTCCCCAACATGAAGGACACTCATACCGGTGGAATAGCCCCCCGGGTACACCAACACCGAACCGTCATCCAACGATACGTCACCAACCCGCACTTCCCCGGTCCCGGGATCTATGGTGAATGGATAGCTGAACCAGCCGGTTATTGAGGAATCCGCCGATACGCGGGGAAGAAGAAGCACAACGAAGACCAGGATAATGAGCTTTTTCACAGCATCACCCCCAGAGATCCGGTCAGGACCCCGACCAAGGAGGAGAAGGTCATCATCTTGCCCATGACCACAGTACCAAGGTACTGGCCGATGGCGGAGAGCCATACCAGCACGACGAAGTAGTAAACGGTGATTCCCACATGCCCCCCATCTGCAAACTTTATCGAAAGGGCCGAGATGAGGGAATGGACGAGGAGGATAAGTATCAAAATGTACTCCGTCAGCTCCAGTCCCGCCTTCGACGGCACGAAGATTATGCTCTGAAGGAGATCGCTCTGAATGGACAGATTGGAGAACAGCTGATTCATGTAAACGGCGACCTGGAATGCGGAGGCCACGGAGAAGGCAAATGCGCCCGTCACACCGTAGATAACACCTCTAAAGCTGGCCACGGTCTGTGCACGCTTCCGTCTGAGCCTGATGAGCCGTTCAAAATTCCGTGAGATGACCATTCCAACGTAGTCCGGCTCGGCGCCCAGCTTTATACTCTTGTTGAATATCTCCGAAAACATACCTATCAGCCAGCTTCCGGTGTCAATCGTGAAGTAGCGCCACGACCTGTCGTTACTTATCCTCATCGACACCCTGCGGTAGAGGTTTCTTATGTCCCGTGTGAGGACGCCGAAGTCGTGGGCGCTCAGATACTTGAGGACGAGCGGAAGGGCTGCCCCACTAGCCGCAAGGGAAGAGCTCAGGCTTCTCATGAAGGCGGGAAAGTTCTCATCCTTCAGAAGGATGCTTTTCTCCTCCCTATCCAGAACCTTACCCACGTACATCATAGGGGTCAGACCCACGGCGATCTGGACGAGAAGCGGGACATCAAAGCGCGGCCGCAGGAGGAGCACCACCGCGATGGAAACCACCATGCTCCCCCCAAAGGACACCATAGCGGCCTTCAGGAACCTGCCCCTCCGTTCGGGCGTCATAGCGTATTCCGCCCATATCCTGTCCTCGGGCATCTTGTATTTTATAACCAGCATTATACCGATCTCCGTTGCCAGGACGAGGACGAACATGAAAGCGCTCAGGCTGACTATATCCTGTCCGGTTAGTATCGGTCCGATGATGATGAACGTGACCATGAAAACGACGGATATGATGAGGGATGAGTACACCTCCTTGAAGACGTCGAGGTCGTAGAGGGCACCCTCGTAGAAGGTCTCGTAGTCATCCATGACGGTCTTCTGCTCCTGAAGGAGGTACTCCTTAAGGTCAACACCGCTGTCCAGGGAGTAAGCCAGCCTGTCAAGGAAGTCCGCGAAGACCTTGCTGGGCGTCCTCCTGGCAAGGAACCTCAGGGCATCTGGCATTCCCCTGTGGAGCCTGGCTATCAGGTAGTAAACCTTCTTCATGTCGCTCGCTATCGGCTCCAGAATCTTCTCGGTGGCCAGATTCCAGATGAGCTCGCTCCTGCTAACGTCACTCGTCGAGAGTACCGCAAAATACGTTGCAAAATACGGTATCTTCGAGTTTATCTGGACTTTCCTGCCGCTGACCTTGGCGTAGGGATATCCTATGGCATAGAGGAGTGGGAGGAGGGGGATGGAGTAGATGGCGAAGAGAACCGTCCTCGACAGGGACGCGAAATTCCGGAGGGCCGAGACCGCCACAAAGAGTACCACCGCCCCCACAAGACTGGGGAGAAGCACCTTTCGTAGGTACTCGCGCATGGTGACGCCCGACTGCACCAGGATTCCCGCCTTTTCCCCCACCATCCCAGTCACCTCACAGCCTGAAGCTCAGCCCCTCTATTCCCTTCTCATAGAACGCCCTTATCTCGCGGTGAACGTCATAGTAGCCGGTTATCCCCAGCTCGGCCATCCGCTTTATGATCCTGGCCCTGAGGAAGAGCTCGTTGTAGATTTCCTTGGGGTCTTCGTATCCCGCAACCTCGGCTATCTTCCTCTCGAGGATGTACGAGTTGTTCATTCCCCTGAAGATGTGCCTGTCCGTCACCGAGTCCCACTCGAAGACGTTCCTCGTCGCGACGCCACCGAGCTCCTCATAGTAGCCCTCTATTTCAACGACGCTCAGAACCCTCCTCAGGAACCTGCCGCGGACGTAGACCGCCTGCTGGAAGAGGGCTATGTTGAGGTTGTCTATGAACGTCACGGGGATGTTTATTGGCGAGCCGGTGAAGCGCTGTATCATCTTCCTGACGTCGCCCGCGTGGAACGTCGCCATGACCGGATGGCCGGTCTGCATGGCCTGAAATGCTATGGCACCCTCGGCTCCACGAATCTCGCCCACTATGATGTAGTTCGGTCTCGAACGTAGCGCCGCTTTCAGGAGGTCGAAGAGCGTAACCCTACTCTCCTCAGGGCCGCGCTCCCTTGTGGTGAGCCTCTGCCAGTTCTTGTGCGGAACGACAACCTCCGGCGTGTCCTCCGCGGTGTAGATTTTAGCGTCTGGTTTGATGAACGGGATAATTGAATTGAGCGTTGTGGTCTTTCCGCTCGCCGTCTCACCGCAGACGAAGATGCTCATGCCGTACTCAAGGGCCAGCCAGAGGTAGGCAGCCACCTCCGCCGAGAATGTGTTCCACTTGACGAGCTGGACGACGCTCAGCGGAGTCGCCGAGAACTTACGGATAGTTGCGCTCGGACCCTGGATGCTGACGTCAGGTGAGTAGATGATGTTGATACGGGAGCCATCTGGAAGAGTTCCGTCAACTATGGGGTTCTTGTCGCTGACCGGCCTTCCCATCCTCTCGCTGAGGTTCTTAAAGTAGTCCGCCAGGCGGAGGTTGTCGCCGAAGGTTATGTTGGTCTCCATCGCGTCGAATATCTTGTGGATAAGGGAGACGTAGTTGGCGCCGATGATGTGGATATCCTCGATGTAGGGGTCGCGCATGAGGGGCTCGAGGGGACCGATGCCAACGATGTCCCTCTTAAGGAGATAGCGGAACTTCATTATCTCCTGAGGGGCAAACGAGGTCTTTTTCCTGAAGGGAAGGCCCCTGGAGAGTTTTGAAACCGCATCATCAATCAGCTCATCCAGGAAGCGCTCGAACTCCTCGCTGTCCTCCGGTATCTTCCTTTGAGGGGCAAGCTCGAGAATTTTGTCCCTGAGAATCTCGTATTTCGCCTCCTCCGCAGGGCCGGATATTCTGGGTTCCACGACCAGATACCGCCTCTCGGTATGCATATCCCCGTAAATGTGAATGAATATCGGATCGCCCACAGGGTATATTATGTTGGGGTACTTGATGTCCCCCATGTCCCGGGTTATTTGCGGATGGAAATCGGGGAGCTTACCCGTTCTCTTCATAAAGCCCTCTATATACGCCTTTAAATGAGGGTTTCGGGCAACGGCCATGTCCAGAGTGTCGCTGACGTCCTTCTTAACCGGCATCTCATACCACCGCAGCTATCTCGACAATGAACCCCACCCTGGGCTCCACTCTGAACGGGATTATCTTCTGAAAGATCCCCGGGGCATTGTTGTATTTCACGATGGTTGCCGAGTTCTTCAGGTCGCCTCCGAAGACCTTCACGCTGAGTCGTATCAGCATGGTGGAGGCCTCTTCAAACACCCTCAGCGCGTCAGATCCGATGTCGGATGGATTCACCGTCAGGATTATTGCCTTTCCCAGGGCACTGACTCTCTTGAGATGGAGTGAGAACTCGCGCGCTTCATCTTCACCGATATCGGACGATAGGAGGGCCGACACGGAGTCAATTATGATCACGTCGGTTTTCCAGAGCCTCGGCTCTCCAACGAACCGGTTCAGGAATTTCTTTCTATCAGAGAGCCCAACTAGGAGGGGATAGAGTGACACAAAGAGGAGGCGTCTTTTTATCAGCTCGGGAACTATCCCGTATCCCAGGGATTCCATCTGGTTTATGAACTCCGGTGTGGTGTACTGGCTTGAGACGTAGGTAGCGCTGTGGCCGTTTTTGAGGAAGCCGTAGAGCAGCCTCTGAGAGAATATGGACTTGCCAGTCCCCCTGTCCCCCTCAACCAGGACTATGCTACCGGGGGGTATTCCCCCACCAAGACGCCTGTGAAGCTCGTCATTGGGTACCCGTATTTCAAGGAGCGACTTCATTGGCCTCACCCTATCCTAAATATAAGTGACCGCCGGTTTCCGCTCTCGGTAACGACCGTTATCCTGTGGTATCCCGATGACAGGAAGGACATGGGCACGTGTATCTCACCGACATCGTAGGGGGCCAGAATGCCCGAAGGTGTGAAGGTCAGGTTTGAGGGGGGGATTACCACGCCGTCTATCATGACGACAACCGAATTTGGGGTGAACGTGATTGGGGATTTCCCGATGTTCCTCACGTAGAACACGTACAAACCGCCCGAACTGGGTATGTTCTCAGGATCGTTTATTATCTCGAAGTTCGTTCGCAGGGCCGTGGCCACAGAACTGCCCTTCACCGCGATGCCGTCGGAGATATCCTGAGTAACCAGATAGAGTCCCCCCGCCACCATTCCCGCCACCAGCAGTGAGGTTATGAAAAGTACCAGTTCCGAAGCCACGGAGCCTGCCATCATCATCCCTCCACGGGGCAGTACCAGGCACTGCCGACCACCCTTGGTGAACCGTTGGTTCGGTTGCCGACCCACTCCCATTTGACCTTGAGGGCGCATCCCACTTCCGTGCTGATAACGAGTGAATGAACCTCCAGCTCGACTTTGGGAATGTTCTGCACCGTCACAGTCATGGAGTCCCCTGGAAGGAGGTACTCATCCCCTGATATCAGGATCGCCGAGTCGTCGAGCCGGCCGTCGTAGATGAAGGCCCATCTGGCCGGGGAGAGGGTGGTCCCCTCGTTGGTCAGGTTGAACGTCATGTCATAAACTAGCACGGTGCCATCCGTCGTGTAGTTGTACGATGACAGAGCCAGCTCGGCAGTCTTCGCACGGAGCACCATCTGGTTGTAGTCCTCGCCGGCCTCGTGGATCATGGAGTAAGCACTCTCCCCCGAGGTGTAGAGCAGCCCAAAGGAAACCAGCGCTGCCGTGACTATTACCGCAAAGGCCGCAGGAACGCTGAGTCCCATGGGGATCCCCTAAACCCCGTACATATCGTCCAGCACCTTTCCGATTAGTCTCATCTCCCTCTCCACCGCGTCTAGTACCTCCCTGGTTATTCTGACCCCTCTCAGCCTTTCAATGAAGAGCAGGGACACCAGGTGGTCCTGGATGGTGAGCCTCTCGTCCGGCCTCCAGTCGGGTTCCCTGTGGTGCGGCCTTATACCCGCCGCGTACCTGAGCAGGGTGTTGAGCACCCCCTCCGATATCCAGCCTATCGAATAATAGAACTCCAGCACGTTCTCGAGGTTCTGCATTCCCACGCGGTCAATTAGAAAGCCGAGCCACTTCAGGGCCATCATGGTAGAGACCATGTCGTTTGGTATCCTCTCAAGCCGGGCAGGGGTGCTGGGGGCGCTTATCAGAACATCCCTAATATCCGGAGGTATCTCAAATCCCCTCTCCATAGGCATGACCTCCACAGTTCCGGGGGTAGCGGTATTCAGGGACATGGAAACATCGCCCGCAGACTCACGGATGGGAGACTCCTCGCTGATTTTTGTGGCAATACCCGCACCATTCGTCTCGAAGGCTTCGCCTGACCCCTGTGATACTTCCCCAAACGTCCGCTGATTACCGGGGTTACTCGAAAGGCCCGCCAGATGGTTGCGTATCTCCTCGAGGTAGCGACCGATCTCATCAACACGGCTGTCGAGCTTTGATATCCTCTCCAGCTGGCCCGCGTAGGTCTGGAGCACCCTGTCGACTATTTTATCGACCTGCTCCGGAGTGAGTATGTCCCTCTTCTTCATGAGCCTCTCCTTCAGGTCATCAACCAGGAAGTTCGGCACCTTTCCCCTCAGGCGCTTCAGTTTTTCGTCAATCTCGATCTCGGTGATCATAGGCCTCCCTCCGAAAGGACATCATATATGAGGTCATCGAGATCCACACCATCAACCACGAGAAGCTTCATGTCAGCCTTTATGTGAGCAATCTCAGTCTTCAGATTCTCAACCTCCTCACTCAGTTCCTGGATCTCGCTCAGCAGCGGGTTAGCAGAGTCAACATCCTTAAACGGGTTGATCTGCTGTGATACAACCTCGTAGAGAACCATGACATCCTTTATGACGCGGTCAAGGCGCTCTATCTCTTCCCGGAGCTCATTAATCTGGGACTTGAGGGTGTCGATACTCACCTTTATCCTCGGGATATCGTTTTCAATCTCATTCACACGGGCCATGACCTGGGTCAGGAGCTCCTCTTCCTCGTTTTTCCCGGCGGCAGGTTCTTCAAGGACCTCCCCCTGAAGCTCATCCAGCGTTATTATTTCCCTGTTATCCCCGGGATCCGCCGAATCCCCCCCGTTTTTCTTTTTGAATTTATTTTTGAGGTACGAAAATGACATCCCGATCACCCGCGAGAGAGCTGTGGAAAAAGGGAGAAACGATGGAGCTTAAGACATCACTTGAGGTCAAGGATAGTCTGCTGGCTGTAGCTGGACGGAGTGGTGACCTTGGTGTAGCCGGGAGCACCAACTTCCGGCTTGAGCTCTATCGAGATTCCAGTCCTCGGCGGAACGTTAGTGAAGACCTGACTGGTGTCAATGGTGAGAATGACTATGTCACCGGCGTTGATGGTCGGGTTGCTAGCGCTGAGGGATCCATCGGCGTCCTGAATGACTATGATACCAAAGTGAGTACCATCTGCGTTGCTCCAAGCGTTGTTGCTCGTGCTGTCAAAGAGATCACTCGGGATCGCGGAACTAAACGCAGCTGAGGTAGCGTCTCCCCACTTGTACCTAAGAGTGGCAACGGTATTTCCGTCCTCAAGAATGAGAACGGTCTGGTTGAGATCAATTGGCTGTGATCCTGGCCTGAGGCTTATGTAGACGGCCATCTTATCCATGCTGCTACCAGTGGAGTCCACATGTCCAAGGACTTTCTCTATGCTGATACCCGTAGCAACCTGCTGAGTAGTCTGCCTGCCCGTGGCCTCAGCCCTCTGCTGGAGGTAGCCGCTCGTGTTGATGAGCACCGCAGCAGCCACTGCAGCCACCAACACCATAGCAATAAACACAATCAGGGTGCCAATACCAACAGCACCCCTCTTCTTCCTCCCGAACTTCATTTCCTGACACCCCCTTTGGAGAGTCTGCAATATACTCTAAGTATGTTTGCATATAAATCAATTTTTTGTTTGTAATTATGTAGAAACCGGTGTAACTACATATGTAGGTTGATATTATTTCAAAAAGTAATTTTGATTAGGAAGAATCTTCAAGAAAGATTGTAGAGGATGCAATCAAAAAATCACAACACGCGGGTCACCACGATGGTGGAGTTTCCGATCACGGATGCCTCGGCATCGTAGGGGCTCTCATCCACCGCAGCCAGGATTTCCCCTGCCCTTGGAAACCTCACAAACTCCTTTGTTAGACTTTCAAAAAATTCCAGCGCGGCAACCCTTGGATTGAGGTCCCTAAAGGAGTCCAGTATAACCAGCCTCCCCCCCGGGCCAAGCATCTCGAGAGCTTTCCTGACGACCGCTCCAGGGTTCTCCAGGTACCCAAGCAGAAAACTCATCACAACTCCATCGTATGTGTTTCTTACAACCAGTCTCCTCACGTCCATCTCCCGGAGGGCGACCCAATCCAGCCCCTCGTTCCTTACACGGCTCATTGCGATGCTGAGCAGTCCCGGAGAGAAGTCAATACCCACGTATTTTCCGTTTGGTCCGACGACACTCCCCAGCTCAACCGGCGAGACCGAACCGCATCCAAGGTCTATAATACGCATGCCGTCCTCAAGGCCAAGGAGGTGGGAAGCCAGCTGCCGGTAGACCTTGTTAATGCCCAGGAGGAGACGCATGTCCCAGAAGTCAGCCCCCTTATCGAAATCCATAAGCACCTTGGGATGCTCCCGTGAAATAAAAGCGTAGTCGGCCATCTTGTACATTTCCTCGAGAATCGGGATCCAATCCGGCAGGAGCTTTTCAAGCCGTTCCTGTGCCAGAGGGAGTTCATAAGAAAACTCTGCCATCCTCAGGGACCCACCAGACTCCTCCACTATCCCCAGCTGGAGGTATGTATCAATGAGTCGCCCAAGGCGCTCCTTGTTCGGCAGGGGAACCGAGGCGATTAGTTTTTCCCTGCTCACCCCCTGAACCAGCTCCTTGAAGACGTCGTACTTGAGCCCAATCTGAATTAAATAACCCACCGCCACATCGGCCATCGCTTCCATATTCCGGTCAAGGACCTCCACCAGCGGGTCCATGCTCCCACCTCATGTGTACTTCGAGTAGTACGAGTGATACGACCTCAGCAAGCCCACAACCTGTTTCCCGTACTCCGTGAGCCGGTAGTACTTGAAGCCTCCCTCGGTCACGACCTCCACCAGACCAAGGCTCACGAGGGAGCTGTGTCCGTTGTAACGGTTCCCCAGTCCGACGAGGGCACCCTTAACGTTCGAGGGGTCTGATTTAACCACCCTCGCGATTTCAGAGAGGTACGTGGGGGATGGGTAGATTTCGTCAAGATACATCAGAATCCTCTTGCGGAGTTCACTTCGATTGATGGACCTTATTACAAAGGGGTCAATGAACATTGGAGCATCCCCCATCAATACGTGATTGTATTGGAGACATTTCAACAGGAGGCGGGGTATCTTGGGAAACAACATATATAAACATTACGATGTGTCAAATCAAGGTACCACTAACATCTATGAAGAGTCATTAGAGACGTAAGATATATCCAGATGTTAAGTAATAACCCACATAACACAGAATCTGCCCACATTTTGGATAATTTCCAATTATGCCCAAAACCACCCCGCAGCACCACATGACAGATTTACAAAAAATCCACCAAATATTAACATATTGACATCCAAACGGGCAAAGGGTTTAAATGGAAAATATTCCGAAAATCCCCCATGCCACTACTAATAATCGTCAGACTCGGGATTGGGGCAGTCACCCTGTGGCCGAATTGACGCTCTTCTGGGAGCCGTTGCTCCAAATCGCTACCGTTATAAAGTCCCCCTCAAAGCCTCTGGAGGTGGTAAGGATGATTGATAAGATTTACTGTGCCGATGTTCAGCCCGATATGGAAGGTAAACGCGTCAAGCTCGCAGGATGGGTTTACAGAAAGAGAGAAGTTGGAAAGAAGGTGTTCATAGTCCTCCGTGACTCAAGCGGAATCGTTCAGACGATATTCAAAAAGGAGCTAAGCGAAGAAGCCTACGCCGAAGCGAAAAAGGTCGGGATAGAGTCCAGCATCATCGTGGAGGGCACCGTTAAGGCCGACCCCCGCGCTCCCACCGGCGTCGAGATTCAGGCCGATAAGATAGAGGTCGTCCAGAACGTGGACTTCTTCCCGATAACAAAGGACGCGAGCGAGGAGTTCCTCCTCGACGTCAGGCACCTTCACCTGCACTCACCCAAGGTCGCGAGCATAATGAAGGTCAAGGCAACCATGATGCAGGCCGCTCGCGAGTGGCTCCTTCAGGACGGCTGGTATGAGGTCTTTCCCCCGATACTCGTTACCGGTGCCGTCGAGGGAGGAGCGACGCTCTTCAAGCTCAAGTACTTCGACAGAACCGCCTACCTCAGCCAGTCCGCCCAGCTCTACCTTGAGGCGGCAATCTTCGGCCTCGAGAAGGTCTGGTCGCTCACGCCGAGCTTTAGGGCGGAGAAGAGCAGAACCAGGAGGCACCTCACCGAGTTCTGGCACCTTGAGCTCGAGGCCGCCTGGATGGACCTCTGGGACATCATGAAGGTCGAGGAGGAGCTTGTGAGCTACATGGTTCAGCGCACGCTGGAGCTCAGGAGGAGCGAGATTGAGACCTTCAGGAAGGACTTAACGACGCTCAAGAACGCGGTTCCGCCCTTCCCGAGGGTGAGCTACGACGAGGCCATAGACATCCTCCAGAGCAAGGGCGTCGAAATAGAGTGGGGGGAGGACATGGGCGCCGACGAGGAGCGCATCTTGACCCAGGAGTTCGAGGCCCCGTTCTTTGTCTACGGCTATCCAAAGGGCATTAAGGCATTCTACATGAAGGAGGACCCGGAGGACCCGCGCAAGGTTCTCGCGGCGGACATGCTCGCGCCGGAAGGATACGGCGAGGTCATCGGCGGTTCCCAGCGTGAGGACAGCTATGACAAGCTCGTGCAGCGCATCCTAGAGGAGGGCATGAAGCCGGAGGACTACGAGTGGTACCTCGACCTCAGGAAGTACGGTTCAGTTCCGCACAGCGGCTTCGGACTGGGCCTTGAGAGGCTCGTCGCATGGGTGCTGAAGCTCGACCACGTCCGCTGGGCCACCCTCTTCCCGAGGACGCCGAGCAGGCTGTATCCGTGAAGGTTTCCCCTCCCAACTTTTATTACTACACGGCTCGCGTTTTGAGCTTGTTCACTTAAGAAAACAAGATTCAATTCAGCCGGTTAATGTTGTCGGAGTTTCTCAAACCTTTTAAGCACTTAATCGCATGGAAAATAGGGGTGAAGTTATGAGTGAGAGCGTCCAAGTCATCATTCACCGCATTGAAAAAATCGAGAAAGAACTCGAAGAGCTCAAGCTAGAGCTCCTGAAACTCCAGGTCGAGAAAGAAGAAGCCGAAATAATCCCCGAGGAAGAATACCGGGACCTCATGAAAAAAGCCGAGCACTTAAAGAACAACCCCTCGGAAGGACTGAGCGCAGACGAGGCGATCCAAGAACTCTTGAGTTAAGATGGGGGAAGTGTACAGAGTCATCGTGGACAAAAACATCGTCAAAAAAGCCAAAAAACACCTCAAGCCAGCCCAACGCAAGAAACTGGCCGAATTCATTGATACTCTCAAAACAAACCCCTACCCAAAGCCCCCCTACGACCTGAAACCCGTCAAAGGCGAGAAAACAGAGAAAACCAACACCTACCGTTTTAGAATTGGGGATTACAGAGTATTCTACACTGTTTACTGGAACGAGAAAGTTATCGTCGTAACGGACCTAAAGCCGAGAGAAACCGCCTACAAGAGGTGAGTTAATGAGCTAAGATGCTAAAATCATCGACCCTTAGCAAAGACAGAATAAAGAAGAAACTCATCTTATGATGATCTTCCTCCGAGCATCCTTGATGATGATCTCCCTTGAACGGCCTTTCCGTTTAATGTTCCCTTCCAACACTACAACCTCAGTCCCAAGCTGACGGAGCTTCTTGATGTAATTATCAATGTCAACGTTGGCCCCAACGTCAAGAATCACTGCGATGACTTCATCGAAATGCTCCACATAATCCAGAACCTGCCCAACGAGCCTCTGAAGCTTGCTCCGATTTTCTGCAATCTTTATCTCAATGCCTACAGAGTCTCCAACTGCAATGTCAATTTTTTGGTCTCCTACTTGGTACTGCCTTCTAACATTACTACCGAGCCTTGCCCGAAGGAATTGGTAAAGCTGTTTTTCGAGATCTTCTTCGTCCCTCACTGTTTCAGGATGGAAATCTTCAAGAATGTCCAATATGTCTGGCTCACCTGGAACCTCATCTTCTCCATAGGACTGTTCTTCAAGTTCGCCATAGTCAAAGCTATAGTCATCTTCGCTGTCTTCAACGTTGATGTTAAGTTCTTTCAGTTTCTCCGCTTTGAATTCCTCGAATTCCTTCCACAGAGCTTTTTCTACCTCCCTAAATGCCTTAATCTCGTCCTTCGATGCCGTCTTGTACCTCCAGGCCCAATTCTTAACCTCGTCCAAGTCAAGACGCTCAGCGAGATAGTTTGCCAGTTCATCTTTTCTACGGGTTCTTGGGCAATCCAGACTCTCAGCGGCACATATAGTCTTTAAGTGATTCATCTTGAGCTTCATGAGAATGCTGACTTTTGTCTTGTGCTCTTCCCTAACGATAGCCTCTTCTATTTCTCTCTGCTTTTGCTGGATTTCATAATAAATCCAATCTTCCTTTGAAAGTTCTCTCTGTTTAGATTGGGACGATGAAGAGGTCTCATTCCCACTCTGGAGCAGTCCAAAAAGTAATATTACTCCGATAACCACAATAATACTCAAAATTGTCTGAATATCCACCCCACGCCACCCCTTGTATTCCTTACGGAAGTATTACCTAGGCTTGATTAAAAAGTTTTGGTAGTGGGTCGTTTAAGCAGGGCTCTCAACGGCTCGAAAGCCTCAGAAAAGGCGAAAGACACGTGTTCATTTGTACCTCGATAAGGAAGTGGTCGGCGGTCTCAAGGAAGAGGGTTTTAACATCTCGGCCCTCACAAACAAGCTTCTTAAAGAGCATTTAGAGAAGGTGAGGCGCATGGAAGCGATTATTTCGAGAATGGCGGGCCCGGCGGGATTCGAACCCGCGACCTCCGGCTTAGAAGGCCGGCGCCCTATCCTGCTAGGCTACGGGCCCTCGCTCCTATGCTTTTGGAGCGCTCTTATAAAAGTTGCGGTGGGAAGAAAAGGAAGAAACTCACCGCCTCCTCCTGAAGATGAGCGGCACCATGGCAAGGCCGACTATCAGGGCCGGCCCACAGATGCTGGAGTTGCTGGATTCTCCGCCGGTTTCGGTGGTTGTCTTCCCGAGTATCTCATCCGGGCTCTTGCCCTCGACCATTAGCTGGGTCCACTGCTTGAGCCAGAGGTCGTAGCTCTTCTCGATCTCCCTGGAGTCTATTGCGACGGGCTTGTCTACCTTGGCGGCATAGCTAAAGACCTCCGGGAGTTCAACGTCTCCGTTAACAGGGTACATCCACTGGTTGAGGGGGAGCTTTTCCTGAGCCTCGGCACTGATGAGGAACTCGATGAACTTCTTGGCCAGCTCCTTGTTCCTGGCGCCTTTGACTATTCCCGCACCCTCTATCTGGAGGTAGTTGCCCTCCCTGAAGGCGACGGCTCCGACGTTGGTGTTGTTGTCGTAGTAAACCGTGGCGGCGGGGGAGGTGGCGTAGCTGAGGACGAGCGGGTACTCACCCTCGCTGAACGCCCCCCACGCCTCGCTCCAGCCCTTGACTATCTGAACGTCGTTCTCCTTCAGCTTCTCCCAGTAGTAGAGCCAGTCGTCGCCGTAGACCGCTATCGTCCAGAGGAGGAAGGCCATTCCCGGCGAGCTCGTGCGCGGATCCTCTATGATGAGCTTGCCCTTCCACTCCGGCTTGGTGAGGTCTTCGAGACTTGCCGGTGGGTTCTGGACCATGTCCTTGCGGTAGTTGATTGCTACGAAGCCGTAGTCGTAGGGCGTGAGGTGGTAGGTCGGGTCGAACTTCTCAACGATCCAGTCCGGAATCACATCGGCGTTGGCCGGCTTGTACGGCTCCAGCACACCCGCGTCTATGGCCTTTGCCAGGTAGCTGTTGTCTATGCCGACCACAACGTCAGCCTGGGGATTGTCCTTCTCAAGGATGAGCCTGTTTAGAACCTCGCCGGCGTCACCGATGAGGACGAGGTTCACCTTGACACCATATTTCTGTTCGAAAATCGGAACTATCTCCTTCATCCACCACTCGATGCTGTCGTATGAGTAAACCGTCAGCGTCTCTTCAGCCGCGACAGGTTTTGGGACCAGGAGCCCCAGGAGCAGCACGGCGAGGAACGCGCCAAGCTTCCTCATGGCAACACCCCCAAATACTCGGTTTTGATTCCCAATAATGGGGTAATAACCGGATTAATAAAGCTTTGCTTCCCATTTTCGGGAAGTCGGAAAGAGTTGAGAAGGAGGTTAGAGCCTCACGGCGCCGGTGGTGTAGGCGTACAGGAAGTACGCATAGACGGCCAGAAAAACACCCGCGGTAACCCGGTCTATCCTTCCCGTGAGTCTCAGGACTGCCGTGAGAAGCCCCATGACGAGGAGGGTCAGCGGCAGGGTGAAGGTGTAAACCGTCGCATCCACCTTTATGGGGTTTATCAGGGACGCTATTCCTATGACCATTAGCACGTCGAGTATGTTGGCGCCGATTATGTTGCCGACGCTTATGTTGGGCAGCCTCTTGAGGGTAGCCATGAGGGAGTTCGTGAGCTCCGGCAGGGAGGTTCCTATGGACACCATCGTCAGGCCGAGCACTATCTCCGGGACACCGTAGGCCCTGGCTATCGTTACGGCGCTGTCCACGACCAGTTTGGCGCCGATGACTACAATCAGTCCGCTTCCGAGCATTATCAGGGCATCCCTCCTCGGATTACCACGTCCGCCCTCGGGAAGTTCCTCGAGCGTCATGTGCTTCCGGTAGAGGTAGTAGAGGAAGCCGAAGTAGATGAGTATGAGGCTGGCACCATCGAGCCGGCTTATAGTCCCGTCGTGCATGAGCAAGCCAGCATAGGCGGTGACGGCCACCATGAAGAGGGCATTTTTCCAGGCGGTTCTCTCAACGCTGAGGGGCATTATCAGGGCCGAGACTCCGAGGATGAGGGCTATGTTGGCTAGGGCGCTCCCTATGGCGTTTCCCAGGGCGATGTCAGGGTTTCCCTGATAGGAGGATATGGCAGAGACCGTTACCTCCGGCAGTGTGGTGGCGATGCTCGCGAGGACGAGCGCTATGAGGAACTCACTGACGCCGAACCCCTTGGCGACGCGCGAAGCGGCCTCCACGAAGTAATCGCTCCCCTTGATGAGAAGAACCAGACCAACGGCGAAGAGGATTATTTCAACTATCACGTTCCCCACCAGGGCAGAATAGGAAAGGGACTTAAAAGTTATTTGCCCGCTCCTCCCCCTTCCCCTCCATTCTTATCACGTAGTCGGCCGCGTTCTGAAGGGCCACGGAAAAGCCAGGCTCAACGCCTATGGCTATGGTCTCCTTGCCCTTACGTTTGGCCTCGTTGATGAGGGGGAGGAAGTCCGCATCGCGGGTGGCCAGGGCGATGACCTCGACGTCCGAGTTGTAGATGAGCTCCATCGCCTCTATCGCTATCCTGACGTCCGTGTCGCCGGCGACTATAATTGGCTCAAGCCCCTGGTTCACAACGGCCTCTATCAATCCCTGTGGGGCGTACTGGTTGAGGACAACCTTGGCAACGCGTATCTTTCCGATCCTCTCAAGCGCTTCCACTATGTCCTCGAGCTTTATCCCGAACTCCTTGCGGAGGATATTCGGACCGTCGATTATCAGGCCGATGCTCTTGCCCTTCACGTGCTTGGGGGGCTCGGCCTCGACCTCCTTCTCGCCCCTGCGGAGCACCTTAAAGAGGGTCTCCTTCATTCCTCACCACCCTTCGGGTTCAGGATTATAGTGTAGTCCGCCGCGTGCTTGAGGGCCGCGGAAAAGCCCGGCTCTATGCCGAGTACTATCGTCTCCTTACCCTTCTCCTTGGCCTTGAGGATGACGGGGAGGAACTCCGCGTTTCGGGTTGCTATAGCTATGGCATCGATGTTCGGGTTGTATATCTCGCGCATCGCCTCCACCGCGAGCTTCACCCCTGTCTCGCCGGAGACGACCATGGTGTCAAACCCCTGGTTCGAGACGGCCTCGATGAGTCCCTGGGGGGCGTACTGGTTGAGAACAACCTTGGCAACGCGCAGGTCGCCGAGTCCCTCAAGGGCCTCGACTATGTCCTCGAGCTTTATCCCGAACTCCTTGCGGAGGATATTCGGGCCATCAATTAGAAGGGCTATCCTCTTCCCCCGGCTCATCTTTCTCCGCATCATTCCGATGCTCCTCATCCCGTCCTTCGTCATCGATATTATCCGCTCCCAGTTGCTGCCCGCCATAGGGAGTCACCGTTGAAATTGTCCAACCAATCACGCGATCAGAGTGATACACCCTACCTACGGGACAATCCTATAAAAAGGTTGATTCCCGGAAACCGTATATCGTTATCGAGTGCATGATACAAGCCATACAAAAAAAGAGGGACTTAAAGGAGCCGCTTGTAGTAGTACCAGAGGCCCCGTATAATGTCGCGCACCTCTATCATTGTGAAGGTTTCGGTTCTGTCTATGAGCTTCGCGGTCTCCTCCCAGCTGTGGGCCTGGAGCACGCGGTAGATCAGGAGCTTTATCTGTCTCTCATCGAGGTAGGGCTTCATCCAGCCGTCGAGGAAGTAGAGCTTCACTATCGGCTTGACCGCGTCGAGCACGGTGTCGTACGTCAGAACCTTGCCCGTGAAAGCGTCGAGCCTCTTCTTCTGGACGTCAGTGAGGTGAACCGGATAATCCACGGCCTCACCGAAGGGCGTCTCGAAAAGCCAGCGCGCTATTTCAGGCTCAAGCTCCCTGTGGGTGTCGCCCAGCCACTCCGTGAGTCTGATCCTGAACTCATCGCTGGCCTGGCGAATGAGCTTTTTGGTTTTCTCGCTTATCGGCTTGAGGACTATGGCTGTGAACTCACCGCTGACCGGGTTCCTGGCGGGGCTGAGGTGCACCACCGCGAAGCCGTTCCTGACCCAGAAGCGGGCAAGCTCTTCACTCGCACCGAAGCCCGAGCCTATCCAGTCGAGGCCCTTCTCACGCGCTTCCTTTTCAAGGAGCTCAAGGGCCTTGCTGCCCAGTCCCATGTCCATTGCATCGGGATGCGTGGCTATGCGGACGATGCGGTAGCCCTTCAGTTTGGCGAACTCCTTGAGCATGTGGTGCTTGACCATCATGTCAGGGATTATATTGCCGCGCGGCTTGTAGCCCTTCGCCATCTTCTCGATGACCTTCTTGGGTATGTTGCCCTCCTCGGCTATCTGAATCGCCGTCACTATCTTGCCGTTCTTAAGCCTCAAAACCCTCGCCTCGTGGTGGGGAGCGTCAGCCAAAAGGGCCACATCGCTCGGCCTGTTCCGGTAGTGGGCGAGAATGTAGATGCCGACGAAATTCCTGAGGTCTTCCCGGTCCTTTTCAAACCAGTCATCGAGGTCGGGCTTCTCAAAGTACACCTCGCCGTTCTTTATCAGCCTGTAATCCTCCTCCGTGAGCTCAACCGGCTCCGCATCTAGCAGGAGAACGTCGAAGAGCCACTTCTCGATGGGGTCGCCTTCAGCATAGCGTATCGGCTCGTCCATGTGGAGCTCTTTAAAGGAGCGCTTCTCCCTTGCCTTCTTCAGGAACTTGACCGAGAATCCCCTGCCCGCGCCCTCGTAGCCGTGAATCGTGGAGGAGTAAACGACGCGGGGCTTGTTGAGGTACTTGTGGAGTATGGGAACGTGGATTCCGGCGGCCTCGTCCAGGATGTAGAGGTCGGCGCTCTTGCGGTAGCCCTCGGCCGGCGGGTAATATCTCAGTCCAATCTTCCTCGCGTAGAGCTCCTTTATCAGGCCCCTCTCCTCCACGACGTGGGGCTTAAAGCCCAGCCTCTCGAGAGCGCGCTTTGCGAAGCGGAATAAACTTTGAACGTTCTCCGGCTCGGGGGCGGTTACAACGATGCGGGTGCGCTTGTTAAGGGCGAGGGCAAGCCCTATCGCAGCTATTCCGACCGAGACACTCTTTCCACGCCCCCTGTCCGCCGTGAGGACGAGCATGCCCTCCCCTTCGACCAGCTCCTCGAAGGCCCTCAGAACCTCGACCTGGCCCTCGGTGAGCGCCATCTCGTAGAGCTCGCGCGGGAAAAGGGTATTCTCAGGTATCGGTACGCCCTTTCTGGCCCTAATTTTTGCCTGGGTTTTGTTCCTCTTCGGCTTCTTCCTGAGCTTGCCGTTCTCGGTGATTATGTAGATACCGTCGTATTCGGTGAACTTACGGATGATGCGCCTGTTGAAGCGCTTCTTCACGTCGTCTATTGTGTAGGGCGGCGTGACGAGGCTCTTGTGAAAGCCCGTCCACATCTTCTTCCACTTCTCAAAGGGGTGGGCGAGAATGAATATCAAACCGCCGCCGCGGACGGTCTCAATAATCCTTCCGAGGTCGTTGGGGGAGTAGTCGTAGCTCATGTCCAGAACGAGCAGGTCGTACGTTCTGCCAAGGATATCGCGGGTGTGCTTGAATGTTACAGCCTTCACATCGGCGTTTGAACCCGCGAGAACGTCAAAGTGCTTTCTAAATGCCTCGTAGCGCTTCCGCCCGAAGGTGTCCTCCCCCAGGGCGTCCGTCGCGTAGAGAACCTGTATCCCATCCTCACTCTCGTCGCGGAGGCGCTTTTTCTTCAGTCCCTCAAGGATATCGCTCAAAACGCGCGCTGAAGCCCCTGCCAGAATTCCGGCCAGCTCCGCCTTTCGCGGCGTATCGCCCTCTATCAGAATCATCCTTCTGTGGAACTTCTCAAGCGCCTGCGCCAGGGCAGTCTCGGTGAGCCTGAGAACATCGTCCTTAACCTTCTCGCCTTTGGCGTATTCTCTCACTTCCCTGTCAAAGCGGACCTTGACGGTCATCTCTCATCCCCGGATAAAGGGGAGAAGGGGGATTTAAAAAGGTGGCGTCAGGTGCAGTCCGGTTCCAGCACTTCAGCCAGTCTTTCCATTTCATCTTTTCTCAGGCGTTTCTCCAGATACGCGAGGGTCTCGCAGGTGGCTTTCTCGTCACCCATGTAGTCGAGGGCCGCGTGGAAGAGCATGGAGTGGCAGTCCTCCAGGTGGACAACGTCACACCCGGGGCGGGCCGGCGTCGGGTGGTCGTTTTCTCCGTTTGGATGGGTAAGCTTCAGCACCGGAATGACGGAGCCGAAGAGGATAACCATCAGGAGGAACGATGTTGCCATTTTAAGCGGCCCTTTAAATGGTACCCTTGCAACGAGGAAGAGCCAGAGCCAGAAAATACCAACGATGAGAAATGCAAGAACGGTTCCAAAGAGCATAGCCCTAAAGTTTTCGTTCTTGCTGAGATTTTCCAGGGCAGACCTCAATGAAAGGACCCACTTCAGGGGAGGGGCCGGTTTGAAAGTCACGGCCGTCAGGTTCTTCCGGCAGAGCCTTTCTTGGAGCCAGAACATGAAGTAGCTCCTCTCCACCACCTGAAACGCCATCTCAACCTCCTCGTCGCTCCCGTTCGCTAGGAAGTTTCGGAGATAGGTTACCGAGTCGTTCAGCTCTCGGGAAAGGTGCCAGTAGAGGTCTTCGTACTCCGGATTTGGCTTCCCGAGTTTTTCGGGGACTACCATCTCAAGCTCACCGGAGAAACCGTAGCGGTGGCCGATTGCTTCATCAAGGAGTTCCCCCGGCGGGAGGAAGGACTCGACCTCGAGCCTGTACGGCGCAGGGGAGAGGTTGCAGGGGAGCAAGAGGGCCCTTTCGCGGGCATTCTCAAAGGCCGTCCACTGAATGGTCGAGGCTAGGGCAAGTGAAGCGAGCGCCATCAAAAGCACCGCTGATACGGGTTTTGGAACCTGTTTCATGCGCCACGCCCCTTTTCCAAAGCTGACTACCCTCTAAAGTACACCCATACTCGGTATTTAGCTGGAAAATCCATCTCAAGCAGCCGTTCCCTTCTGGTTTTTATCTCCACCCTCAGCCTCATGTAATCTTCCTCATCGATGTAGCCTCTCTCAAGGAGCTCCTTCCCCAGGGTCTCAGTCTCCTCCAGGTACCTCAGGCGCATCTCGTCCCAGCACTCACCCCCTTCAACCCACACAACTGAAAGGTTTTCCAGTTCCGAGAGGAGCGCGTCCCTCTCGCTCTCGTTGAGCCACAGCTCGAGGTAGTGAACGGAGTACTCGGGATCGTCTGCATAGACCGGCGGATTGCTACGGAGGTGCTCCCTGAAGATTCTCTCCACATCGGGCGTCGCCCTGACGAACCAGTCTTCCAAGCAAGGAGGGCTGATGGTGGCGTTTCTCTCCACCGGCTCGATTCCAGCGAGGAATCCTTCCGGAACAGGCTCGTAACCGCTATGGAACGGGTAACCCCCGAAAACGAAGGCGTAACCAACCATGAGCATGGTGGAAAAGATCACCGCCACCGCCAGGGCCTTTGCAGGCTCCCTGTCGGCGAAGTCCCTTATCTCGAAGGCAAAAGCTATGCCCGCGAGGGTTATCACGAACACCTGAAGGAGAATCAAACCAGGACTTCCCGCGGGGAACAGCTCAACGCTCGCCTCGTCAAAGCCCTCTCTTGACTTGGCTATGCTCTCGTTGAGCCAGACAACATTGGAGAGCTGAAGGTAAAGCCCGCTTCCGTTCCAGCTGCCCTTCTTCCCCCTCACTTCCTCAAGGATCCGTTCAATTTCTACGGAACGGTTCTCAATCAGCTCCCCAATCTCGGGCCTGTTGTCGTACATGACCGGCAGGCTCAGGTTACCCGCCGTTCTGACGTAGAGCGTATCGCCGACCCTCCAGATTATCTCCCCGTTCCTCTCGGCCTCCAGTACCGCATAAGTCTTGGGGAAGTAGATACCGTACGTCACGGGCGTGCCCACAATCACCGGAACCTCCGGCACGTCCCGGAGGAGGAACTCCGCTATTCCGTAGTCCACGAAGGGAATTGCCACCAGGAGAAACACCAGGGCAAATATCACCTTCGACGACTTCTTCATCACCCGATTCCTCCGAAGGTGAACTCCAATATGGTAACGTTCGCACAGAACCCGAACTCCGTTCTCGACCGCTCCAGCCCCTCGAGGGAAGCAGACATCACAGCATCAACGGCACCCTCGTCCAATCCTCCCGTCACAAGCAGGTCTCCCCTGACCAGCGATACCAAGGAGTCATCGATTTCCAGCTTTCTGGGCCACGGAGGGAGGGAATAGACGTAGAGCACAGTGGTTTCGTCGGATAGGTTGTTGAGCAGCTCTTCCGCCATCTCCGGGCGAAGTGCCAGCGTTATCGAGAGAACCCTCCCGTTCCACCTCCCGACACGGACGTACTCCGCTGAACCCACGGCGTCGAGCAGGAGGGAATCCACCCGGGCGTTGCGATGGACGTAGTAGACCCTCTCGCCGCAGAAATTGAGCTTATGCTCCCATTTTGACCCGACACCGAGGAGTGGGTCGTGTTCCTGAAGGAGACCGTAGGATATGAGGGAGACCCCGATGACAAGGGCAAGGAGGAGTGCTAGATTCCTGAAATCCGAGAACGTCTCAATAAGGACGTCAATCTTGGAAAGTAGGAGAATCGTGCCCGCCAGCAGGAGAAGCGAAATCACAATCTCCCCCGGAACAGGGTTCCCGCCGTGGAAAAGCCTGTATGGATAGGGTGGCTTCATCAGGACCTCCGTCACGTTTTCACCGCGTTTGAGTTTCTCCAGTTCATTCCTGGCCTCGAAGGTTCTCCTGAGCAGGCTCACAGCGTAGATAAAGGCCGATTCGTTCCCAGTTTCATACCAGCGCGCGATGTATTCGGCGGTGATGTTGAGGTAATCCATGTAGGAATTCTCAAGCCCGGTTAGTTCCAGCCAGTAGTACTTGTCGGGTTTTCCCTTTTGCCCTCTGACCAGGAGGGCGTACTCGCCGGTAGATGGCAGGTAAGAATAGCCAAGCAGGGAATCCCCAAGAGAGCGGACGTAGAGAGCCGGCAAAATCGGGCTGACGTTTTCGCGGTAGCAGGCAACGACCTGGCTATCGGGGTAGCCCTCTAGAATCTCACCCACCTGGCGATAGCTCCACCACTGGACGACGGTTAAGAGGACTATGCCCGCTATTGCGAGCGCCGCGAGATGTTTTCTCCTGGAGAGTTTCATCATCACAACCATGGTTAATGCCCTTAAATACCTTTCGAAGTTGCAAACATGTCAAGGAGACAATCATCGAAACGCTAAGCTTTTATACGAAAAGGCCGATGTTAGTTCGGTGGCGTCTATGGCTAAGGGATTGGATATTAAAGACCTCGGGAAGTTCAGGCTCGTTGGGAACGTTGATGCTTTCAGGAAAAGGCTCGTCTTCCAGGTAACGGAAATAAATCTCCAAGAAAACGACTACTTCTCAAGGCTCTATCTCTACGACGGCAGGAAGGTTAGACCCTTCACCTCAGGAAAGAAGGACTCCAATCCGAGATTCTCCCCGGACGGGAAGCTGATAGCCTTCACATCAAAGCGAGACAGGGAGAGCAAGGAGGCCGAACTGTACGTTATTCCAACCGACGGCGGCGAGGCAAGGCTTTTAGCGAAGTTCAAGTATGGGATTAAGAACCTCCGATTCACCGAGGACGGGAAGAGCATAGCGGTGGTTACACCGATAGACGTTGAGAGGCGGAAAGACGATGTACACATCATCAAGGAGATTCCCTTCTGGTTCAACGGTGTCGGCTGGGTCTACGGAAAGAGGAGCGTCGTCTATCTGGTGGACATCGAGACGGGCAGAAAAAGGGGCTTAACCCCCAAGAACCTCGACGTCTCGCAGATTCGCTTCCACAATGGAAAACTCTACTTCATTGCCCAGGAAGACCGCGAGAGGAAGCCGATGGTGAGCGACCTCTACGTCCTTGAGGGAAGGAAGGCGAAGAGGCTAACGCCAGGAGAGTGGAGCGTTCAGGACTTCATTCCCCTCGACGACGGCACGTTCATCCTCAAGGCAAACACGAGGGAGCGCGGTATCCCCACAAACACCCACATCTACCACTACAACCCTGAGACGGCTCAGCTGAGGAAGCTCACCGCTGAACTCGACCGCTCGGCCTACAACTCCCTCAACTGCGACGTCCGCGGAAGCCAGAGGGCGGAGCTGGTTTTCAGGGACGGCTGGGTTTATTACGTGGCAACGGATGGCCCGAGGGCGAACCTCTTCAGGGTTAACCTTGAGGGGAAGATTGAGAGGGTTATAGGCGGCGACAGGAGCGTCGAGAGCTTTGCCATTGGGGACTACATAGCCTTCACCGCCCAGGACTCGGTCACTCCAACGGAGCTCTACGTTCTCCGTGACGGGAAGGAGAAAAAGCTCACCGACTTCAACGGCTGGATTAGGGACTACAAACTCTCCAAACCGGAGCACTTCAAGGTCAAGGCGAGCGACGGCGTTGAGATAGACGCGTGGATTATGAAGCCCGTTGACTTTGAGCCGGGCAAAAAGTATCCGGCCGTGCTTGAGATCCACGGCGGGCCGAAGACGGCCTACGGCTACTCCTTCATGCACGAGTTCCACGTTTTAACAGCGAAAGGCTTCGTGGTAATCTTCTCAAATCCAAGGGGAAGCGACGGCTACGGCGAGGACTTCGCCGACATCAGGGAGCACTACGGCGAGCGCGATTATAAGGACCTGATGGAGGTCGTTGACGAAGCCGTTAAGCGCTTTGACTTCATAGACCCCGAAAGAATCGGTGTCACCGGCGGTTCCTACGGCGGCTTTATGACCAACTGGATTGTCGGGCACACAAACAGATTTAAGGCGGCCGTTACGCAACGCTCCATCTCGAACTGGGTGAGCTTCTTTGGCACAACGGATATAGGCTACTTCTTCGCCCCGGACCAGGTAGGCGGCGACCCATGGAGCAACACTCAAACTTACTGGGAGAAGAGCCCGCTGAAGTATGCTCCAAACGTCAAGACACCCCTGCTCATAATCCACTCGATGGAGGACTACCGCTGCTGGCTTCCGGAGGCGTTGCAGTTCTACACGGCCCTTAAATACCTCGGCAAGACCGTTGAGCTTGCCCTCTTCCCGGGCGAGAACCACGACTTAAGCAGGGGCGGAAAGCCGAAGCACAGGGTTAAGAGGCTTGAGCTGATATCAGGGTGGATGGAGAGGTGGCTGAAGGGATAATTTAACATATTAAAGTTCCTTAAACTTTTTAAGTTATTAATTAATAAGAATACTTGGTGAGATCAATGGAAGCTTCTAATGGAGAGGATAAGTGGGTAGATCAGTTTAAGGATGTTATCCGATATATCCTCGGAAATTACATTGTCATAGAAGACATTGATGATAGTATTCTAATAAAAACACAAAAAATTCCTCCTTATCCTAAAAGAGAGAAGCAGATAGAATGGGAAATCAGTAAAGAGAAGATTCAAGAATACTTTCATGAACTAGAGAGGATGAATATCCCTCAAGAGTCCGAGACAGTTTTGTATCATGATAATTTCTATGAAACAATAGTCCAGATACCCTCTAAAAATTCCCTATTATTTAGTGACTTGTGGCAAATAGAAAGAGATCCTCTTAAAGTTGAAGACAATTTAAATAGTGTTACTTATGAATTGGGGAAACCATCTGATCCATATATTCTTTATATGCTAAAGGTATTTTACGAAAAGGGAATTTCACAGAAATTTTTAAATTCAATCGTTATTAGAAGACATCTTACACGATATCAAAATAATGATTTCTTCTATGTGATTTGGAAAATACTACCGGTTAAATATACTGTAAGAGTTCATTCTCAAAGAACAAAATCTTTATCACAATTTGAAAAGCTCAGTGAATACTTTTTATTTACAGTAAGTTACAACCTAGACATACCACTAATAAAGGTCAGAACATTTGAGGATATATATCAAGTTCAGAAGTTCAAATTATTGACAAGAGGGGACATTCAAAACATTGAGCCTCCTAGGAGAAGATACATTCCTGATTTGCTTTATCATTATCAGCTTGCAATAGCTTCGGATAACCCAATATTACAATTTCTATCATTTTATCATATAATAGAGCACTTTTTTGAGGAAGTATACCAAGACGAAATCGTGTCCTTAATACAGAAAGAAATAACAAAGCCAGATTTCTCATACAGAAGAATAGAGGATTTAAGGAAATTATACGCAAAACTCAAGCGAAAAATAGATGCCGAAACTAGTGGTAAAAGTGAATTAGACGCTTTGAAATTAACGTTAAAGAAGTTTGTAGATTTAGTGGACTTGAAAAACATCTTAGATACGTATGATCCCCTATTGTCTCAGTATTATATGGACAATGAGGTTTCATTTTCCCGAGGCAATAGAATACCTTGGGATGGTGAGCCGGAGAAGATATATAGCAAAATAGCTGAGAGAATATATAAAACAAGAAATGCTATTGTTCATAGCAAAAATTCATATAAGGCAACTATGAGAGGTGAAATTAAAGAACTGCCGAAATATACTCCATTCAAGCATGATAAGGATCTTCAAAGAGAAATTCCCCTTCTAAGATTCATAGCAGAACAGATTATTATAAATAGTGCCCAACCACTATAATTTTAACGGTCACTTTTTGAACATCTTTGGTTTACGGAACTTAACATGATCCCAAGTTGTTGAGTTTTTGGGTCTTTGATATTGGCTTGACGTGATAACGCCGAGCCTCGAAGACTACCTGCTGGCAATCAAGATATCGCAGGCAATGGTGAAGAGGGGAGCACCTGTTCCAGCCGTTGATGCCATCGTTGCCGCCGTTGCAATGAACCAATTCAAGGAGCTGAAGCTCCAGAGCGTATAATGAAACTTCCCGTTTTTCTACAGCCCTATCCCAAAAACCCCCTAATCCCCGCTGCCTCGACTATCAACTCGCTGCTCAGTTCCCCTCCAAGGATCCTTGACGTTATCTCGGCGTGCCTTTCGTCTCTCTCGTATTCCCTGGCCATCCTCACTAAAGGCTTTAGGAACTTGAACTTCTCCGCCGCCCCCGGGTTGAAATAGCGGAAGGCGAACTCGATGTCCCGGTAAAGGCCGAGGTAGTACTCGCTGATGAATTCGAGCTCCTTTTCGCTCAATGCGCTCAGGCCGAGGAGCTCGGGCGGGACTCCAAGGGAGTAAAGCGAAGCAGTGAACTTTATCGCCCTTGGAAGCGCCGAACCGTTCACCTCGCGGGAGTAGCCGAAGAGACCGATGTGAAGCTTCCTCCTTCTCCGCGATGGGACGAACCTCGCTACCTCCCGGATGAAGGGGGCGAGAGCCCTGAGTTCCTCCGAGTATCTGGCTTCGTACTTCCCGAGGATTTCAAACACCTCTCCCGGAACGGGCTGGGCTTCCCTCCTTTTCGATTCCCCGATCCACTCAATGGCCCTTATGACGTCCTTCGGCGTTCTATCGTATTTGAACGAGCTCTGAATCGTGAAGGTCTGGACGCTCGGGTATTCTGCCAGAACCCCATCGACGTTCTCCGGTGCAAAGTGTCCCCTGAACGGTGCACCGCCAACGCCGATTATCGGGTAGATTGAGATGCCCGTTTCCTCCTCAAGCTCCTGAAGTTCAAAGAGCGCCAGCTTGTCGTAGAGCACCGCACTTATGAGACCGTAGTTCATGGCCGGATCGCTCCTCGCGAGGAAAATGCGCTGATATTCTACCTCCTTCCCGCGGAGGTACTCCCTCACGATGTCCGCCGCACCCAGTATCGCCTCCCTGCTCTCGAAGAGCGGGATGACGGCTATCTCTGAGGGATAAAACTCCCCTATCCACTCGTGGAGCTTGATGTCGTGGACCCGCTTGTACTGCTTCCCGGTTATGTAGTGTCGGTATAGCTCGTAGACCCTGTTCAGTTCCCGAGAGGAGGTTGTCATCGGAAGGATGACCTCGAATATCGGCGGAAGCTCTTCCCCGTAGAACAGCCTCGCGTAGTCCGCCGACCGGGGTATGGTCTCTAAGGTCTCGAGGAGGAGCTTTGCCTCCGCCCTCTCGACGCTGGGGTTGGGGACGCGCGGCGTCAGTCTGAGTTCTTTTCCGAGCTTTTTGCGCTTGAAGAAATAGCCGTAGCGCTCGAATAGCTTCTTGACGACGAACTCGTCAACCTCCTTACCCTCGAAGTCCCACATCTGCTCGTCTATCCCCAGGACGCTGAAGGCGTAGAAAGCCTCTATAACCTCGTCCTCACCGCCCATAGTCGGACTGCCCGCGAAAAAGGGAATGAATACGTTGTCAGGATGCTGAGTACTCATCGTTCTTGGTATCATTTATTCCACCAAAATGGCAAAGAACCGGCATAATTTAAGATTTTCGGGAAAAAATTTGTACAAATGACGGGAAGTCGGAAAAAGGTTTTTAAACGACCCGCCCTAGTTCCGCCCATGAGGGCGTGCATCTTGGCGTTTCCGGAGAAGCGGTGGGAGAACTACACGGTTCCCGTTGCGGACGAGCCGGTTGTTAAGCTCACCGAGAGAAGGCTTTTAATGAGCAAGAGGATAGAAGATGTCATCACGGTAGTCAGAAAGGACAGGCTCAGGACTTATTCCCTCCATGTCTCAAATCCCCTTCCCGTTGTCGCGAGGAACAAGATGGAGGCCCTTCTGAAAGTCCTCCCTGGGGAGCCGTTCTTTCTGGCCGAGGGCAACATGCCCCTGATAATGCCCTTCCTCGTGAACTACATGACCGGGCTCTTCTACGAAAACGAGCCCGAGGCTTTAATACCTGTCTGGAGGGACGGAACGGCAGAGACCACGCATGCAGTTTACGAACCCAACGCCCTGGAAGACGCGATAAACGCGGCCCTGGCCGAGGGCTACCGGGGTCTGAGCAGGATAACGGAGTTCCTTGACTACGAACCGCTGTCCATTGAAGAGCTGGCGAAGAGAAACCCAAAGGTGGCGCTGAGCTTCTTCAGGGTAAGGAACTCCTTCGACGTTAGATTTGCGGCCGAGACCCTCAGAAAGCTGTAAAGGTAAATTTGAAGGTAAATTTGATTGGAAATTTTTTAAAATTGTGTAAGAAGACTTAAATAGTGTAAAGGCTACAATAGATTAAGGGTAGGAGTCCCTAAAAGTTCTTCTGCTCGGTTCGGACCAAAGGAGAGATTTGTATGAAAAAAGTTTTAAGCGCAGCGTTATCGCTGCTTGTGTTGTTTAGTTTAATGGCCATGATTGGCCCATCATCCGTCTCGGCCAAACCGCTGACGGATTACAACGTACTGATTTTGAAAAATTCTGATGCCTGGGGTACGCCTGCTGTTGAGGATGTCCTCACGGGCATGGGAGTACCGTACGACGTCATGACGAGCACTGAGCTCCAGAACAAAACGGCCCGGGATCTCATAGGTGCGTATGACATGATCATCATAGTCAGCGACCAGGGACAGCAGTTTTACAACGAGATAGGGCCCCAGATGGGCAAACTGGAGGAGTACGTGAAGGCGGGGAATGTTCTTGAGATTCACGCCGCCAACTGGGGATGGAACGGCGGATTGTGGACCACACCCCTCCCGGGAAACGTCACGATAACGCAGAGCTACTCGGGCAGAGATTATGTGATCGCCAACAACACCACACTGATAAGCAGCTACGCCAGCCACGGCTATCTCATTGGCCTCCCGGCAAACGCCGAGATAATCACCGTCCAGGCTCCAGGGGGAAGCCCGGACTACGGAAAGCCAAGCACCGCGGTATACGCCTTTGGAAACGGTAATGTCTTTGTTACTGGACTGACCATTGAGTACAGCGTCGCAAGAAAGGGGCCCGAATGGAAAGCCTTCTACAAGGAAGTCATCATAAACAACCTCGGCTACTCATCGATGGCGCCCACCCCCAAGGTGCCGGTTCAAAAGGGAATAAACGTGATGCTATTCAACTTCTACTACTACATCCAGTACCACAGGGCTCTCGATGAATACAACGTGCTCTATACTGAGGCCGTGGAAGGTGGAATGGACAACGAGACACTGGGGATAGCCCAGATCCAGAACTCAACCGCTTCGGAGTACTACGCCAACGCAAGCCAGTACGGGCCGGTTGTTGCGAACTTCCCAAGGATATACATCTTCATAGATCTGAGAAAGGCGACGCTTCACCAGAAGCAGGCAGTAAAAACCCTGAAAGATGCGATGGCAGAGCCGTGATCTGCCTTCACACCGTTTCCACCATTTTTCTGACTGCCCAGGCCACACTCACAGCCACGGTAGCCTTTAGGACATCAAACGGCACGAAGGGCAGTAACCCAAGCCTGAAAGCACTCTCAAAGTCCCCGTTCATGAAGAAAGCGAGCCTGAGCCAGCCCAGGAGATATATGACCGTGATGCCGCCCAGGGAGCCTGCGAACATCCCCGCTTTTTTCTCCGTCTTTTCCGTCAGGTATCCTGCTATAAAAGCCGCTATTGGAAATGCGGCTATGTAGCCCCCAGTCGGCCCGTAGAGAACGGCGAAGCCACCCTGAAGGCCCGCAAACACGGGAATCCCCATCGCACCCATGGCCACGTAAACGAGCTGACTTAAAAAGCCGAGCCTGGCACCAAGAACGAGCCCCCCGAGGAGAACGAACAGAACCTGAAGCGTTATTGGAACCGGGCCTATGGGGATGCTTATTTGGGCACCAATCGCCGTCAGAGCGGCGAAGAGAGCTGCAAACGCCACGTCTCGACTTTTCATTCTATCACCTCCTTTCCATCACCCGCAGGCGGACGTTAATCTTTAAAATGTTTTAGTTAACGAAACTCGGTGGCCATGAGGGGACTCATCAGGGACAGCAGTGTTAAGAGGGGCATCCTTGGCATACTCCGGAGGGATAAGAGGGTATCCGGCGAGGCCATGGCCGCGGAGCTGGGGGTGTCCAGGGTCGCCGTATGGAAGCATGTGCGGGAGCTGACCGCCCTCGGCTACACCATAGATCCCTCCAGGAAGGGTTATATGCTCCTCTCTGAGCCAGGGGAGCCTTACCCGTGGGAGCTAAACGTGAGGAGCTACTATGTTCTGAGAACGCCATCTACCATGGACGTTGCAGGGAAGCTCGCAGAGGAGGGGGAGCCCGGATGGACGTTTGTCATAGCCAGGGAGCAGACATCAGGCAGGGGACGCAGGGGGAGCCGCTGGGAATCCCGGAGGGGAGGACTGTACTTCTCCGTTATCCTCCGACCGGATATGAGGCTGGCGGATGTGTCTGGGCTGGTGCCCCCGACGCTCGACGCGATTGTTCGGACACTGTCCCGCTATGGAATCGAGGCGGAGATGAGGGAATGCGGGGTCTATGCAGAGGGGAGAAAAACGGCCGGCGTGCTGGTGGAGGCCGCGGGTGAGCTGGATATGGTGAGGTACGCCGTCATTGGGGTGGGTATCAACGTCTCCAATCCCGTGCCAGCGGGCGCGGTCTCAGTTGCAGAGATACTCGGGGACGCACCGTCCCTCCTGGAGGTTTCGAGGGTTCTGTTCGGCGAACTCATGAGCTCACTGGGAACTTTTTTAAATCCCGGGACGGAAGTGGAAAGCGATGCTGAGGGTGGAGAACGTCTGGCACGTCTATGAGACCGGCAGGGAAGCTCTGAAAGGAGTAAGCTTCGAGATGGGGGAGGAGATAGTCGCGTTAGTTGGCCCTAACGGGAGTGGAAAAACCACCCTCGCGAAGCACCTCAACGGCCTCCTGAAGCCCACGCGGGGCAGGGTGACGGTGGATGGGATGGACACGCGCGAACACACCGTCGCCGAGCTGAGCACGAAGGTGGGCTACGTCTTTCAGAACCCCGAGCACATGTTCTTCGAGGAGAACGTGTTCCGCGAGGTTGCCTTCGGGCCAAGGAACCTCGGACTGAGCGAGGAGGAGATTGAAGAGCGCGTCCGGTGGGCGCTGAGGGCGGCCAATCTGGAGGGGTACTGGGAGAGGACACCGTACTCAATGAGCGGCGGCGAGAAGCAGAGATTAGCTATAGCCTGTGTTCTGGCGATGAAACCGAAGTACCTTATCCTGGACGAACCAACAACCGGACTGGACGCGAGGAGTTCCTCCAGTGTCATCGATGCCGTGAGGAAGCTCCGCTCCGAGGGGCACGGGATACTGCTCATAACCCACGATATGGACCTGGTTCTGGAGCTGGCCGAGAGGGTCCTCCTGCTGCACGACGGCAGAAAGGTCTTCGATGGCCCCGTGGAGGAGTTCTTCTCGCTTGAGCTTCACGATTTTGGGCTTGAGAAGCCCGAACTTCTCAGGATAAGCGAGGGTGCTGGAGTGGGCTTCGTGAGAAGCGTTCGTGAGCTGGTCGATGCCCTGGCGGGTGGTGCGGTATGATATATCCATTCTACACGGAGAAGAGCTCCCCACTGCACTCCCTCGACCCCAGGGTCAAGATAATCGGAACCATCGCCGGGATAGCGGCGATTATGCTGTACAACGACCCCAAAATCCTGATACCCCTGTTCTTCGCTTTCCTGCTCGTCGGAAGGCTTCTCGGCGGGGTCGAGATACGGGAGCAGATAAAGCTCCTCAAACCCCTCCTGCCGATAGTCATCATAACCCTTGTTGTGTGGCCAATCATCTACGAGCCGAGGCTCAGGGGACTGCTCTTCGGTGTTTCTTTCGCCATGAGGCTGCTCACGTTTGCACTGATAACGTTTCTCCTGTTGATGACGACACCCCAGCGCGACCTCATCCTCGGCTTCGTCAGGCTCGGCATGCCATACGAGTTTGGTCTGACGATTTCGATAGCCCTCCGCTACATTCCGACACTCTATGTGTTGTCCAGAAACATAACCGATGCCCAGAGGAGCCGCGGCTGGGAAGTTGAGAAGGGGAATTTCCTGGTGAGGGCAAAAAAGATGACCGCCGTTCTCATCCCCCTGCTCGTTGCCTCCCTAAAGACCGCCCACGAGCTGAGCATAGCACTTGAGAGCCGCGCCCTCGGCGCCACCAAGAAGAGGACGTTTCTCTACGATATCGAGATGAAGGGCAGGGATTACGCGGCCACTGTGGTCATTCTGATTCTCTTCGGAGCGGCGCTCTACGTTCGCTACGGCCTGGGGCTCGGGCACGTTAGTATATACGGCTAGAGAAGGGGTTTTATCAAGGGGTCTATGGGTATCGAGTGGTCACCAACAGCTGAAACGTAGTCTGGCGGTGCCTTGAGAACGGTCATGTTGAGCCTGTAGTGGCCGCGGTAGGAGCTGGTTCTCAGAACTGCTAAAGCTTCGAATATCTCCGGCAGGTCGTAGAGACGCCTGAATTCCCCCGGAAGATCGAGCTCGTTGAGCTCTATGGTGGTGTGGCCCAGAACCAGGATGAGGCCCTTTCTGTCAACCAGCTTCCTAACCTTGACTACCCCCTCGGCGGAGCGGTTGAGAAGCGCCGGGAAGAGCGAGACCACCACGAGGGAGCCATCATCAACGACGTTAAGTGCTTGTAGGAGTTCCTCAACGGAGTAGACGTTGCCAGCATAGAGATTGGAAACGTCCTCAGCGAGGCGCTTCAGAACCTTGACTGAAAACGATGCTCCGGGACCTATATGGTAGACGGGGCCGTCCTCAAGGGCGTTTGCAACTAGGTGGTACAGAAAAGCCGTCTCGGCCAGCTCGTCGGTTGAGATTACCCCCGCTAGGCTCCCCTCGATGAGACCGAAGGGGAACCCCTCGAAGGGCTTCACCTCCCTGGATTGGAGCTCGGCCGGTTTGAAGAACATAGGCATCACATAGCTTAGTGCGCTGGGGATATTTATACCTTACCCAAAAAGAGAAACTCAGAGCGCCGCGAGGGCACCGATTGTGAAGAGCCCCAGGAGCGCAAGGATTCCCATTACGATGCCGGCTATCACGGCCGAGAGTACCCATACGAGGAATGCCCTGAGCCAGTCGGTGTCAAAAACTGCCTTGATGACCCATAGGTTAGTGAGGAACGCTGCTATGGGGCCAAGGGGTCCCAGAACCGCCCCGACCAGAGAGCCAACGATGGCGGCCAATATTCCTCCACCGAGTATCGCGACCATCGCCTTTCCCAAGGAAGCATTTTTAATTCCTATTAGCTTCGCGGCCATCCACAGGAACAGGGCCGCTATGAAGAGCGCCAGCAGGAAGCCCAGTATAGCTACGGCGCCCATACCAAAGATTATCCCGGGTCCGTGTGCCATCCTCCCACCTCCAACCATCATTTGGGCACGATTTATTAAAGTTCCCGTTTTCGCTCCAAAAGACCTTTAAAGCAGGAGGGCGACTCAGGCAGGGGGAAAGAAATGCTGGAATCACTGTGGAGCGAGGCCTGGGGTTTCATCTACAGGTACTTCTGGGAGCCGATGTTCACGAGGAGCGGCTACAACCCGATTAACACGCTCGTTTATGCACTCATGCTTGGGTTTGGAGCCATATATACATATAGGTATATACTGAAACCCCTCAAGATTAAAATCGACAGGACGCTCTTCATCGCGGTCACCCTGATGGTAGTCTTCGGCTCCACGGTGAGGGCCCTCGTCGATGGGGGAATCCTTCCCCAGAACCCTCTCATACTGACACCT